>NZ_JBQFOO010000002.1:0-784749 GCF_056533565.1 Ruegeria sp. G12 | reverse complement strand
ACGTTGGTGACGAGATCGAAATCGTCGGCATCCGCGACACTTCGAAAACCACCTGCACCGGTGTTGAGATGTTCCGCAAGCTGCTGGACCGCGGTGAAGCAGGCGACAACATCGGCGCCCTGCTGCGTGGTGTCGACCGTGACGGCGTTGAGCGTGGCCAGGTTCTGTGTAAGCCCGGTTCGGTTACACCGCACACCAAGTTCGAAGCGGAAGCCTATATCCTGACCAAGGAAGAAGGCGGTCGTCACACTCCGTTCTTCGCGAACTACCGTCCTCAGTTCTACTTCCGTACAACTGACGTGACCGGCACCGTGACCCTGGCGGAAGGCACCGAGATGGTCATGCCCGGCGACAACGTGTCGTTCGGCGTTGAGCTGATCGCACCCATCGCGATGGAAAACGGCCTGCGCTTCGCCATCCGCGAAGGCGGCCGTACCGTTGGTGCGGGAGTTGTGTCGAAGATCATCGAGTAAGGCGCGCTAGTCGCGCCTGGTTGCGGCAGGCGATTTTCAACAGGAAAATCTGCCGGGAGCAACTCGGATGAACTAAAGAAGGCCGCCCCACATGGGGCGGCCTTTTCGTTTCTCAGCCCCTGCGCACGCTTTGCAAGGTTCCCGCAGATTTGAACGCTCATATCCTTTCGCAGATCTAGATCGCTGGATTTGTGTTACGGTTCCTGAGCAAACGGACACCGCATGTTTGAACAGGGAGAGCACTATGAACGATCAGAGCCCATCTCGCCGTATGACTGCCGCCGATTTCGATCAGGAGCTTTTGGACCTCTACGACTATTACGCGCATGGACGGATTACCAAGCGCGAGTTTCTGGACGGTGCCGCAAAGTTCGCGGTGGGCGGGCTGACGGCGGTTGCGCTTTTGCAGGCGTTGTCACCCAACTATGCGCTCGCTCAGCAGGTCAGTTTCACCGACCCCGACATCATGCCTGAATACATCACCTATCCCTCGCCAAACGGACATGGCGAGGTGCGTGGCTATCTGGTTCGGCCCGCAAATACAGAAGGAGCAGTGCCAGCCGTCGTGGTTGTGCACGAAAATCGGGGCCTGAACCCTTATATCGAAGATGTGGCGCGGCGTGTGGCCAAGGCGGGTTTCATTGCCCTTGCACCGGACGGGTTGACCTCGGTCGGGGGGTATCCGGGTAACGATGCGGACGGCAGGGAGCTTCAGCGCACGGTTGACCGTGAAAAGCTGATGAACGATTTCTTTGCCGCATACGAATTTCTTGCTGACAATCCGGACACAACGGGCCGTGTCGGTTGCGTAGGGTTCTGCTATGGCGGAGGTGTTTGCAACGCGATGGCGGTGGCTTACCCCGAACTGGCGGCCTCGGTGCCGTTTTATGGGCGTCAGGCCAGCGCTGCAGATGTGCCGAAGATACAAGCTCCTCTGCTTCTTCAATATGCCGAGCTTGACGAGCGTGTGAATGCCGGGTGGCCGGACTATGAAGCGGCTCTGAAAGAGCATGGCAAAAACTTCACCGCGCATATCTATCCGGGTGTGAATCACGGGTTCCACAACGATTCAACGCCGCGCTATGACGAAGAAGCTGCTGAACTGGCCTGGTCGCGGACAATCGACTTCTTCAACGCAAACTTGCGCTGAAAGACGTTATGTCAAAGGTTCTGGTGTTGAGGGAGGCATCAGAGCCGCCGACCGAAATGCGGCGTTCAGGACAGCCCACCCTCGGCCGCCGCCCGAACCGCCCGGATATTCTCACCATAGACCTCCGGCGCTGAAACCGACCCGCCCTTGAACACCGCCGACCCGGCTACCAGAACATCTGCCCCGGCTGCCGCAACCAGCGGGGCGGTTTGGGGGTCGACGCCTCCATCGATTTCGATATGCACGGGGCGGTCGCCGATCATCTGGCGCAGTTTGCGGACCTTGCTGGTCATATCGATGAATTTCTGGCCGCCAAAGCCGGGGTTCACCGTCATTACACAGACCAGATCGGTCAGGTCCAGCAGGTGCTCGACTGCCTCAGCCGGGGTGCCGGGGTTCAGGGCGACGCCCGCTTTCATGCCAGCGGCGCGGATGGCCTGCAGGGTGCGATGGGTGTGAGGGCCGGCCTCGACATGGGCGGTCAGGATGTCCGCACCTGCGTCGGCATAGGCCTGAATATAGGGATCAACCGGAGTGATCATCAGATGCACATCCATCACCGTTTTCACATGCGGACGGAAGGCTTTGACGGCGGGCGGGCCGAAGGTCAGGTTCGGGACGAAATGGCCATCCATCACATCGACATGGACCCAGTCCGCGCCTTGCGCCTCGATAGCCTGAATCTCTTGCCCGAAATTGGCGAAATCGGCGGACAGGATCGACGGGGCGATCTTGATCGTGCGGTCAAAGCTCATTGTGGCCTCGTGTCAGGTGAAGTTTGGGGAAGCGTATAGCGGTGCGACGCGTCGAAGGGTAGTCCCTGAAACTTTTGCGCTGGTGTTTTGCCTTTGCCTCCGGTTCGGAGCGGACTTCTAGTCCCCGTTCAGCGTCAGGGTCACGCGTTCTCCGGCGAAAGCGGTCCTGCCATATTCAACCGGGATTCCGTCGGGATCCGCGTTGACGCCGTTGGAAAACAGGATGGGTGCCCCTTCGGGCAGACGCAGATGCAGGGCCTGCGTTGCAGTCGCTGCGCGTGCCGTCAGGCGGGTCGAGATGCGGGTGTAATCCGCGATGCCGCAGCTTTGCAGGGCTTTTGTGACCGATTGCGTTTCGGTCAGTGCGATCAGCAGGTCGGGAAAGCGCCGGGCGGGAAAGATGCTTTGGAACAGGGCGATAGGTTGACCATCAGCAAGCGACAGGCCGTCATACACATGGACCGGGTCGCCGGTGGTCAGGTTTAGCGCATCGGCCTCGGCGGCGTCGGCGGCGCGGGTGGTCAGCGCCAGGATCTTCTTGCCGGGGATTTTGCCGCTGGCCGAGACGCTCTTGTGATAGCGCACGCGCTTGCCGATGGGATAATCAGTGGGCCGCGCCGCGACGAACACCCCGGCTCCGCGCCGCGCGTGAACAAGCCCCTGTTCGGCCATCTCGGACAGCGCCCGCCGAACCGTGTGGCGATTGACGCCGTGGGTCGCCGCCAACTGCGCCTCGGTCGGGAGGCGGTCTCCGGTCTGATAACGCCCTTCGGCGATGTCCGAGGTCAGCCCCAGCGCGATGCTCTTCCAGATGGGCGTTTTGCGCATGTTACCAATTCTTCACAGAGTTTGAGATTGCGGGGTGAGGCTCCGCAGGTTAATATTTGTCTAGTTGTATAGTTCATATAGACAACCCGGCCAAGAGGCTTTGATGACCGATCAGACAGAAACTACCACCGCTGCGCGGAAGGAATGGATGGGCCTGCTGGCCCGCGCGCCCGAGGATGCGGTGATGACCCTTTGGGGCAGCGTTGACGCCCGGCCAAGCTTCAACTGGCTGCGCGCGCCCGAGGTTGGCGGCGTGATGGTGCGGGGGCGCACCGGGGCAACCGGCGCGCCGTTCAATCTGGGCGAAATGACCGTCACGCGCTGCTCGGTGGTGCTGGAGGACGGCACCGTTGGCCATGGTTATGTGCAGGGGCGATCCAAACCCAAGGCCGAGGCGGCGGCGCTGATTGATGCGCTGATGCAGACCCCGGCGGCGGACACATTGCGCCGCAAGATTGTCGATCCGCTAAAGCGCCAGATGCAGGCTGAGAAAACAGCGCGCGTTGCAAAAGCGGCGGCCACGAAGGTTGAGTTTTTCACGGTTGCGCGGGGAGAGGACTGATGACCGCTCAAACCCAGTATTCAGGCGGATTTCAGAATCCCCCGATCGACGCCGCCCACGCCTTTCGCGCCGCCATGACGGTTATGGCCCGCCCCGGTGAAATCCGCATCTTGTCGGGCAGCGAACCGCCCGCGCCGTTGTCCGTGGCGGCGGGCACCTTGCTGCTGACCCTGTGCGACCCCGAAACCAAGGTCTATCTGGCGGGCTCGGTCGATACTGAGGCGGTGCGCAAATGGCTGACCTTCCACACCGGCGCGCCGCTTGTCTCAGCCTCGGACGCGGATTTTGCCGTCGGCACGTGGGAGGCGTTGGGGTCGCTTAGCATTTACCGGGTCGGGACGCCGGAATACCCGGATCGCTCGGCGACGCTGATCGTGGAATGCGGCGATCTGCAGCAAAGCGGCGCGGCGTTAAGCGGGCCGGGTATCAAAGACGTGTCCCATCTGTCGCTGCCGGATGCCCCGGCGATGCGGGCCAACGCGGCGCTCTACCCGTTGGGATGCGATTTCTTTCTGACCTGCGGTGACAAGGTCGCGGCCCTGCCGCGCAGCACGCAGATCGGGGCGGAGGGTTAGGCGATGTATGTAGCTGTCAAAGGCGGCGAAAAGGCCATTGAGAAC
Organism: Ruegeria sp. G12; assembly: GCF_056533565.1. NCBI lineage: Bacteria > Pseudomonadati > Pseudomonadota > Alphaproteobacteria > Rhodobacterales > Roseobacteraceae > Ruegeria > Ruegeria sp. G12. The sequence continues at coordinate 780,361 of NZ_JBQFOO010000002.1, read as the reverse complement.
GCCCACGCGTGGCTGGCCGAAGAACGGCGCGGATCGACAGACGTGGCAGAACTCAGCCTGGCCCAAATCCGGGAGCAACTGAGCCTCGCGGTGAACCGGGTCATGGCCGAGGGGTCCCTGTTCGACCCCGACCTCGCCGCGCTTGCCATCAAACAGGCACGGGGCGATCTGATCGAGGCGATCTTTCTGATCCGCGCCTATCGCACAACGCTGCCGCGCTTTGGCTATTCGAACCCGGTCGAGACGGGGGATATGACCTGCGACCGCCGCATCTCGGCCACGTTCAAGGACGCGCCGGGGGGGCAGGTTCTGGGGCCGACCTTCGACTACACGCACCGACTGCTAGATTTCAAACTGGCCGCCGATGGCGAAGTTCCCAAAGCGCCCGACGGTACCGCGCGGCAGGAGGCCACGCCCCATATCACCGAATTCCTGCACGATGAGGGCATCATTCAGGACGAACCCACCAGCGACGCCACGCCCGGCGACCTGACGCGCGAGCCGCTGGAGTTTCCGGCCACTCGCCCGCTGCGCCTGCAATCCCTGACCCGCGGGGATGAGGGGTTTGTGCTTGGCATGGCCTATTCGACCCAGCGCGGATACGCCCGCAACCACGCCTTTGTCGGCGAGTTGCGGATCGGCAAAGTTGCGGTCGAGATGGACATCCCCGAGCTTGGATTTGCCATCGACATCGGTGAGGTCGAGTTGACCGAATGCGAAACCGTGAACCAGTTCAAAGGGTCCAAGACCGAACCGCCGCAATTCACGCGCGGCTATGGGCTGGTCTTCGGTCAGTCCGAACGCAAAGCTATCGCCATGGCGCTGGTGGATCGCGCCCTGCGGTGGGCGGAGCTGGGCGAGGATAATCTGGGCGCACCTGCGCAGGATGAAGAGTTTGTCCTGAGCCATGCGGATAACATTCAGGCGACCGGTTTCCTCGAACATATCAAGCTGCCCCATTACGTCGACTTCCAGTCCGAACTGGAACTGGTGCGCAAACTGCGGCGCGAGGCCGAAGAACGGATCACGCCAAAGGAGGCAGCAGAATGAAAGCTGTTGTTTTTGACATCGGTGGCGTGCTGGTCGACTGGCAGCCGCATCTGGCCTGGGTCGAGGCGTTGGGCTCGGAAGAGGCCGCACACGCCTTCATCGAGCGTACAGGTTTTCGCGAACGTAATGCGCGGGGTGATAGTGGGGAACTGTTTGCTGACATGGCGCGAGAGTTGGACGACCCTGCGGACCAACACCTGTTTGCCGCATATGTTGGCCTCTACACCAGAACCGTTGAAAACGCGATTCATGGCACATGGGAGGTGCTGGACCGTCTCAAGGCAAAAGGAACACCTGTCCATGCCATCACCAATTGGTCAGCCGAGACATGGCCCGAGGGTCTGAAGGTTCATCCGCGTCTGGGTGAGGTTTTTGAAACACTTGTGGTTTCGGGGCAGGAGGGTGTGATGAAACCTGATGCACGGATCTTCCAACTGTTGTGCGAGCGGGCAGGTGTTGCTGCGACGGATTGCGTGTTCATCGATGACGGGTTCCACAATGTCGAAGGCGCGCGCGCTGTGGGAATGGATGGCATCCACTTTACCTCACCTTTGGCGTTGGAAGCCGCGTTGACGGAAAGGGGCCTGCTATGAGCCAGTGCCGCAGCTTCGCCAGTTCTGACTTAGTCGCCTCCTCCGCCGCCGCAATCGCTTCCTCCGAAATCACTGCCGCCGCCATACCAGGAGCCGCCCGAGCCGCTATCGACACCGTGACCCCGCCGACGGTGCCGGTTCCGTGTGGGCAGTCGCCAAATGTAGATGATGAATACCAATACGCCGACGATAAGCGCGACTTCAAAAAATGTAATGCCGTTCAAAACCTGTTCTCCGTTCGATTTGTCACAAGGAACAAAACGTCATGAGCGAGTATAACTTCGCCTATCTGGATGAACAGACTAAGCGGATGATCCGGCGGGCAATTCTTAAGGGCCTCGCCGTGCCCGGCTATCAGGTGCCCTTCGCGAGCCGCGAAATGCCGATGCCTTATGGTTGGGGCACGGGCGGGGTTCAGGTCTCGGCGGCGACTTTGACGCCTGAAGATACATTGAAGGTGATTGATCAGGGGGCGGATGATACGACCAATGCGGTCTCGATCCGTAAATTCTTTGAAAACACTGCGGGTGTTGAAACCACGGAAGAGACGGAAAAGGCGACAGTGATCCAGACCCGCCACCGTATCCCCGAGGCGAAGCTGCGCGACGATCAGATCATCGTCTATCAGGTGCCAATCCCGGAACCCCTGCGCTTTCTGGAACCGCGCGAGACCGAGACCCGCAAGATGCACAGCCTTGAGGAATACGGGCTGATGCATGTGAAACTGTATGAGGACATCAGCCAGCACGGCGCGATCTCGACCTCTTACGCCTATCCGGTGAGGGTCGCGGACCGCTACGTGATGGACCCGTCTCCGATCCCGAAATTCGACAACCCGAAGCTGGAAATGGACGCGATCCAACTGTTCGGCGCTGGGCGCGAACAGCGGATCTACGCGGTGCCGCCGCACACGAAAGTCGTGTCTCTGGATTTCGAAGATTACCCGTTCGAGGCCACCAAGGCTGACCATCCCTGCGATCTGTGCGGGGCCGAGGACAGCTATCTGGACGAGGTGATCATGGACGACGCGGGCAACCGGATGTTCGTTTGCTCGGACACCGACTACTGCCGATCCCGCCGCGCGGTGGGGCATGAAGGGCGTTTAAGCAAGGAGGATGCTTTATGATGCGTGAACACGTACTGGGAATTGATCATCTGGGCCTGACGGTCGCCGATCTTGACCTGACCAAAGATTTCTTTGTCGATGCGCTGGGATGGGAGGTGGTCGGCGGACGGCCCGAATACCCTTCGGTCTTTATCAGCAACGGGTCGGCGGTGTTGACCCTGTGGCAGCAGAAGGGCGAGGATCAGCACGCCTTTGACCGACACGCCAATGTGGGCCTGCATCATGTCGCGTTCAAAATCCCGTCGGCCGAGTCGCTGGACAAGGTGTTCGAAACGGTCAGCACCTGGCCCGGCGTCGAGGTCGAATTCAGCCCCGAACCCTCGGGCGGAGGGCCCAAGGTCCACTTCATGATTCGCGAACCCGGCGGCAACCGGATCGAATTTTCCTATGATCCGAGGTAGAGACATGACCCCGCTGCTGAGTGTTCAGGGCCTCAAAAAGACCTATGGGCCGCGCATCGGATGTGCGGATGTCAGCTTTGATCTCTACCCCGGCGAGGTGATGGGGATCGTTGGCGAAAGCGGCTCGGGCAAGTCGACTTTGCTGAACTGTCTCGCGGCGCATCTGGAACCGGATGCGGGGCAGGTCGTCTTTGACACGCGCGCGGATGGTCCAGTGGACACGGTGACCATGTCCGAGCCTGAACGTCGGATGCTGGGCCGTACCGACTGGGCCTTTGTCCATCAGCACGCCCGCGACGGGCTGCGCATGTCGGTCAGCGCGGGCGGCAACATCGGCGAGCGGCTGATGGCTGTGGGCGACCGCCATTACGGTGCGATCCGCGACCGGGCGATTGACTGGCTGGGCCGGGTCGAGATCAACGAGACCCGCGTCGACGACCACCCGACCACGTTTTCAGGCGGTATGCAGCAGCGGTTGCAGATCGCTCGAAATCTGGTCACAGGCCCCCGGCTGGTGTTCATGGACGAGCCGACCGGAGGGCTGGATGTCTCGGTTCAGGCGCGGCTGCTGGATCTGCTGCGCGGGTTGGTACGTGAGATGGGGCTGAGCGCCATTATCGTCACCCATGATCTGGCTGTGGTGCGCCTGCTGGCGGACCGGTTGATGGTGATGAAGGATGGCCGCGTGGTCGAGGCCGGGTTGACCGATCAGGTTCTGGACGATCCGCAACATGCCTATACACAGTTGCTGGTGGCCAGCGTTCTGCAGGTTTGATTCCGTATTTGGGACGAGAAGAAGCGATGATTGAACTCAAGGATGTCAGCAAGCGCTTTACTCTGCATAATCAGGGCGGCGCGGTGATTGCGGTGATGGAGGGCGCTTCGTTGAGGGTGTTGCCCGGCGAATGTGTGGCGCTGACCGGGGCCTCGGGTGTGGGCAAGTCGACACTGATGCGGGTGATCTACGGCAACTATCTGGCCGCCTCGGGGCAGGTGCTGGTGGGTGGTCTGGACGTGGCGAGGGCCGAGCCGCGCGAGGTACTGAAGCTGCGACGCGAAACGCTGGGCTATGTCAGCCAGTTCCTGCGGGTTGTCCCTCGGGTGCCGACGCTTGAAGTTGTCGCCGAGCCACTGTTGGCTGTGGGTTGTGACAAGCGGGCGGCGCTGGACACGGCTGCCGGACTATTGGCGCGGCTGAACATCCCGAAACATCTGTGGACGCTCAGCCCCACGACCTTTTCAGGGGGCGAGCAGCAGCGCGTGAACATCGCGCGCGGTTTTGCGCATGATTACCCCGCGATGCTGCTGGATGAACCCACGGCCAGTCTGGATGTACGCAACCGCGAGACGGTGCTGTCGCTGATCGAAGAGGCCAAAGCGCGCGGCGCGGCGATTGTCGGCATTTTCCACGATGTCGAGGCGCGCGCGCGGGTCTGTGACCGGGCGGTCGATGTCTCGGAGTTCACGCCGGGGCGGGCGGCATGAGCCTTGCTCCGGTCATAGCGGTCGTTGGCCCATCAGGGGTTGGCAAGGACAGCGTGATCAAGGCGCTAGCAGCCCGCATGCCGGGCATTCAGCCCGTGCGCCGTGTCATTACCCGGCCCGAGGGTGAAGGGGGTGAGGATTTCGACCGGGTGTCCGAGGCTGAGTTCTATCAGATGGTGCGGGCGGGAGCGTTCGTTTTGCACTGGTCCGCGCATGGGATGATGTATGGCGTGCCCGCCGGGATTTCGGCGCAGCGCGGACAGGCCGATGCGGTTCTGGTCAACCTTTCGCGGGGGGTGCTGCTGCATGCGCAGGCGGTGTTTGGTGACCTGATCGTGGTCTCTCTGACCGCCGATGCTGGGGTTCTGGCCGGGCGTTTGTCGGATCGCGGGCGGGAAAGCGTAGGTGAGCAGGCGCGGCGCTTGGAGCGGGCAGAAGCGCTGTTCCCCGAGGGGCTACGGCGCGTGATTGAGGTCGACAATTCCGGGCCGCCAGAGGCCACGGTCGACGAAATCCTGACTCGCCTTCAACCAGAGAGAGCGTAGCGATGGAGCAGATGAAACCGCCCATCTTCGGCCTCACCCACCAGCGCCAGATCGGCGATGTGGAATGGTGCAGGCAGCAGCGGTCCGAGGTGGGTTCCAAGCGCCTTTTGCACTCGCGCCAGTGTCGGTTTGTCCAGCCTGCCGCTGAGCGTGATGTGAAACCGGAAAGTATCCATGACATATGGATAGCCCCATTGGGTCAGGTTGGCCTCTTGCACCGGCGTCAGACCGGCAGCACGGCGGCGGGCCAGTTCGGCTTGGGACGCGGGCGCGCGGAAAGGGTCCAGATCGCGGACACAGGCGGCGGCCAGCGCGTTAAGCGCGCCTGTGTCGCCCAGTGGGCGCAACGCGAGAAAGCGGCCCAGCCGGGCGATTTCCAGGCCGTCCAGCACCACCGGCTGCTGCTGCGTGGCCAGTCGGGCACAGGCGTCCTGCAACGCGGCGAGCGTTTGGCCCTCTGCCAAACGAAAAGGCGGCTTCAGCGTGGCATGCAGGCCATACTTGCGCGGAACCTCGGTGACGGCAGAGACATCCACGCCCTCCACAACGGGATGCGCGGCAGACTGGCCGGTCTCCATGTCCCAGCCCAGCCAGTCTGTACCGAACCTCGCCCATTCCGCTCCGGCAGGCGGCGCAAAATAGATCGCGTATCGCTTGAACGTCACATTGGCCTCCTACCTGGCCGTTCCCTAACTCAAACTGCGTGAAGGTCAGATGACAGAAGAACTGATCCTTGCCAATGCCACGCTTGTTCTGCCGGATGAGACTGTTACCGGCAGTGTCCGGATCGCGGGCGAGACCATCGCCGGTATCGACACCGGTGCGGGCGTTCCCGCAGGTGCCGTGGATTGCGAGGGCGACTATGTCAGCCCCGGTCTGGTTGAGCTGCACACCGACAATCTGGAACGGCACATCCAGCCGCGCCCTCAGGTCGACTGGCCTCATGCCGCTGCCATCATCGCCCATGACGCGGAACTGGCCAGCACCGGCATCACCACTGTGTTCGACGCCATGCGCATCGGTTCGATTCCTACCGGCGCGGCGCGATATCTGAAATATGCGCGCGGGTTGTCACGCGAGTTGTGGGAATTGCGCGAACAGGACGCGCTCAAGATCAGCCATTTCCTGCATTTGCGAGCCGAGGTGTGCTCGGAAACGCTGGTCGAGGAACTGGATGAGTTCGGCCCCGAAGACCGCGTCGGGTTGGTGTCGATCATGGATCACACGCCGGGGCAGCGGCAGTTTCGGGATTTGTCGAAGCTTGAGACCTATCTGAAGGTCAAATACGCGATGGACGATGACACGTTCCTGCAGCATGTGGCGCAATTGAAAGGCCTGCGCGACCGAAACGGCGACCGGCACGAGCTTGAAACGGTCAAGGCCGCCAGCCGCTTTGGCGCTGTGCTGGCCAGCCATGACGATACGACGGCTGAGCAGGTGCGCGTATCCGCCGATCACGGGATCCGTCTGGCCGAATTTCCCACCACGGTCGAGGCTGCGCGCGCCTGCCACGATCACGGCATCAAGGTGATGATGGGTGCGCCCAACGTGATCCGGGGCGGGTCGCATTCGGGCAACGTCTCGGCCCGAGAACTGGCCGAGCTGGACCATCTGGACATCGTGTCGTCGGATTACGTGCCCTCGGCACTGCTGCTGTCGGCGGTGATGCTTGGTGAGATGTGGGGCGATATGGCCCGCGGGATCAGGACGGTGACGCAAACCCCGGCATTGGCCGCCGGGCTGGATGATCGGGGCGCGTTGCGGGTCGGTGCGCGGGCCGATCTGATCCGGTTCCGGATGCGTGCGGGTGCCCCGGCGCTGAATGCGGTCTGGTCGCGGGGCCGTCGGGTCGCCTGATCAGGCGGTGTAGAACAGGTAGCGGTCCGGCGCGATGGTGTCGGGCCCTACGATCTGATTGAACCCCACAAGCGGTTGGCCGGATATCAGCAGGCCGCCGGGCTGCATGACTTTGGCGATCAGAGGGCTGAGGCGCGCGGCCTCGGCCACGTCTTCCTCTTTGATGCCTCTGCCGAAATCGTAATGCGCCAGAGCAATCGTGCGGCCACGTTCGGCGAGTTTCTGCAACATGGGCTCGGCTTCGCCCTGCAAGAAATCTTCGGGCGGAGGGGTGCTGCTGGGGTGGCATTGCAGAACCCGGTCCATCACCCAGATGCGGCGGTCGGGCAGGATCTCTCGCAAATGGTCGTAGGTGCGGCCATTGCCCAGCCCCATGTCCAGAACGTCCCCCACCCTGCCGTCGATCTGCGCGGCGGCCCAGTTCAGCCCGTCGCGCTGGGCGGTCAGGCGGCGCAGCATTGAATCCAGTCGGCTCATAGGGTCTTGGTCCTTTGGGTTTTGGGCGCGGTCCACGGAACGGCTGGCCCGTTCAGGAGTGTACCTAGCAACTCTTCGGTGAACGTCCAGATGTCCTGATCATGGACGAGGTGATGGGTCAGAACGCCGAAGGGTTCGGTATTGTCGGCTTGTCCTTCGCGGCGATCCTGCAACAGATGGACGGTTTGCGCGATTAATGCATCCGGCGACATCAGCCCGCGCGTTCCCCTCCAGTCGATGGGATCCAGGTGGGTGTTGATCTGCTCAAGGCCTGGGGCGGCCATCGCGGATTTGCGGGGGGTCGCGGTTGAGAGGATGCGAAACCCGATTTTGGGCAGTTGGGCCACGGCCTCGGGCGCGATACGGTTCCAGGGGGGCACAAACATGGGGCGCAGATCATCGCCGAACAGCGTGCGGAGCTTGGCAAGCCCGGCCTGCGCATCGGCGACTATCGCACCCAAGAGGCGATGCAGACGGAACTCCGACTTCTTCTCACTCGCTGGCGCGTGGTTCTGATGCGCCCAACCGTGGACAACCGGGATCAACGTCTCCCGCTTGCTCATGTATTCCGCCAGTTCCAGACTGGCGTCTTTCGGGATTACCGCCAGATGAACCGGCAGGTTCAACCGCGCGGACAGGTCCGACAACATGTCCAGCTGAGGCGTGGGCGCAATGGCATCGTCGTCGCGCCACCACAAGGGCAGCGTCAAACCCTGATCGCGCCAGCGACCCAATTCCGTTTCAAGAGGGGCCCAGTCAACGCTCATTGACGGTTTTCCCAAAGTTCTTTGGCGATCTCCACCGACTGTTGCGCCCCGTCAAACCCAAGATCCTGCGCCTCGCGCGGCCCGTCGGAAAGCACGCGGTCTATGGCCTCGGCCAACGTGAAACCATTCAGGTTTCCACTGACCAGCACTTCAATTGCAGGCATCTGCGATAGGCTTTGTCCGCGCAAACCCTGTTCGACCTCTTTTCCGTCATCGAACGGAATGAACACGGCGGGCGTCCCGCTCTGGAGGATGTCCAGCGCGGTGTTATAGCCGCACATACTGACCGAGGCAGCGGCATGCGGCAGCATCTGGCGAAAATCCGGGCGCACCGGTTCGATGATCACGGGCGCGCCCTTGGCCAGCTGTGACAGTTCGGCAATCCGCGCTCGCGCATCCTGCCCGCCGACCAGCAGGCGCCAGCGCCTGTTGGTCATCTTTCGGGCAGCCTCGATGGCTGCGCGAAAGATCGGCTGGCCGACGGAGCCACCTCCGGCACTGACAAGAACCTCGTCCCGCCCCACCGCATCAGGATGCGGCTGCGGCGCTTTGGGTGCTACGAAACCGGTGTAGTGCAGGCGCTGCGCCAGTTCTGCCGAGACCGGCCAGCTAACGGATAGGGGAATGACCCTTTCGGTCGAGTGTACCAGAATACCATCGTAGTAATTCGCCACGATTTGATCTGTGCGCTCGGCCTTCGACGGTTTGGACGGCGGGGCCAAAATGTCCCGGATCGACCCCAGAATAAGGGGGCGGTGGGGCAGATTTCGGGCGGCGATCAGGGTGGCCTCGAACTCATCGGTCAGAGAGCGGCGGCCAAACGGAAAAAGCTCGGTGATCAGAACCTGCGGCTGGAAACTTTGAACTGCTTTGGTCAGCGCGGTGATCCGCGCCGCGCGGTAGGTGTCATCCGCGACCTCTCCGCTGTCGGTCAGCAGGCGGGTGAAGTTCGTGCCGTCCGACCGCAGCGGTGGCAGTCCCAGCAGGGTCAGGCCGGTGCTGTCCAACTGCGGCGCTGGCATTCCGCCCGAGACCACCAAAACCTCATGCCCGTCCCCGGCAAAGGCGCGACCCAGCGTCAGCGCACGGCTGAGATGTCCGGTGCCCAGCAAATGGGTGACGATGATCATGACTTTCATCGGGCTGCCTCTCGCGGGATCAGGCGAACGGGATTGGGGTCGGGGCTCAGGATGTGCACATCAACGATATAAAGGCGATTGCGTTTGATCTTGAAGGAGGCCGGGCCATCGAAATTCCATCCCCAGGCGCGGGCCAGAATGGCGCGCATGATGCCGATATGGCAGACCGCAACGGTGTCGTTCTGCAGGCTGATCAGCCATGGATGCAGCCGGGTCCAGACCTCGGACGGGGTTTCGCCGTTTGGCGGGCGGTAGTCCCACCCCCAGTCCTCGATATGGCGGTAGCCGCTGGTGTCATCCGCGATCAGGTCGACCCCGCGCAGACCCTCCCAATCGCCCCAGTTCATCTCGGTAAGCGCATCCGACGTTTGTGGATCACGGCCCGAGACCAACCGCGCCGTTTCGCTAGCCCGCAGCAGGGGGCTGGACCAGATATCGGCGGCTTGCCAATCCGACGGCAGGGCGTACCCGGCCAGTTCTGCGCGCGCTTCATCGTCCAGCGGGATGTCGCTGCGGCCCTGAATCCGCCCGGCGCGGTTCCAGTGGGTGTGTCCGTGGCGCAGCAGAGCGAGCCGGGTCATGATGCCTCCAATATCGGGCGGATCGCGGTCCAGAACCGTTCGGTTGCTTTCGGCATCAGATGCCGTTGCGCTACATGGGCACGGGCTTTTGCGCCTAGAGCAAGACGTTCTGGGTCATTGCTCAGAAGCTGTTGAATTTGGTCGGCCAACCCTTTGGCCCCGGCTTCAACCGGGGGGTAGTTTGCCGGTGCGAGCACATCGCGCACCCCGGGGCGGTCCTGTGCGACCACGGGAAGGCCGGTCGCCTGCGCTTCGAGGTAAATCATGCCATAAGCCTCATTCACACCGGGCCAGACCAGCAACGAAGAGCTTTCATAGACTGCTCGCAGGGCATCTCGGTCCAACTGACCCAGAAACGAGACCCTTCCGCCGAACCGGGCCATCTTTGCCTCGACCTCGGCGCGGGCGGGGCCGTCGCCTGCGATGCGCAGATGCCAGTCGCCCGAAAGATGCGCCAGCGCAAGTGCAAGAATGTCGTACGAGGCCAGCTTGTCGCCATACCGCATCATTCCGACCGTAAGCATCGGCCCTTGGCCCAAACTTTGCGGTGGCAGGTCGGTTTGCGGCAGAAAGGGCGGCAGTTCGACCAATTGCTGATCGGCGAAGCGGTCGCGCTTCAGCGTGATCAAGTCATTCGCGGTGTGATAGAAGATCACCTTCGCCGCATCGCAGGCGTCGTGCGCGGATTGCGCAAACCCGGCCCATGGACCGTTCAGGCGGCTTGAAGCGCGGGTGCTTTCAAGCTGCACGTAAGGCAGGCCACGCGCGGCACAGACTTGCGGCCCCAGCAGATCGGGGGCCTTGTAGTAGTTGTGATAGGTCACCCAGAGCGCAGTGTCGGGCGGCAAATCCGCGATCAGTCGGTCCGCCTCGGCCTGTGCCTTGTCACGCAGGGCTTGCTGCAACGCGGGATCGCCGGTTTTGTCGTAGATACGAAGGCGTGACGCCAGATCGACCTGATCTCCTTCGGCGGCAATCGCGCGCATCAGGTTGCGGGCCATTTCCCGGTCGCCCGAGGGCGTTGGGCTGTCAGGCGATTTCATCGGGGCGTAAAAGGCGACGCGGGCCATCACGCGGTATCCGAACACAAGGCGCTCAGCCGGGCGGAAAGGCGGGCGATGCCGGGGTCCATCCGGAATTCGGCAATCAGGCGGTCATAGGCGGCGATGGCCATGTCGGCGGTTTTGTCGGGGGCAGACGCCATCCCGACAATCGCCGCTGCCAATGAGGCCGGATCGTCCTCGGACAACACCCCATGGGTCCCAGTTTCGATGAATTCCGGGATTGCCGAGACCGGGGTCGACAGGATCGGCAGGTGTTGCGAGGCGGCCTCCATCAGCACATTGGGCAAACCGTCGCGGTCGCCATCCGCTGCGATACGACTGGGCAGGACGAACAGGTCCGCGCCGCGCATGGCCTCGATCACTTCGGGTTGGTCGCAAGCGCCTTTCCACATGATCCGGTCCGCGATACCGGCAGCCTGGGCCCGACAGCGCAGCGCGTCGCCGAGCGTGCCGCCGCCGATATGGCTCCACTGCCAGTCCAGCGATTTAGGCAGCAGGGCGAAGGCATCAATCAGGCGGTCGAACCCTTTTTTCTCGACCAGCCGCCCGACCGACAGCATGTGAAACGGCCCGTCCACCGCGCGTGGCTCGCGCTCGGGCGGAGAAGGAAAACGGTCTAAATCCAGCCCGTGATAGATCAGGTCCACCCGCGCCGGATCATCCGCCAGCCCGCGCAGATGCTCGGCCCCGATGGCGGTGCATGTGGCCCCAAAGGCCGCGCCGTAAATGCCAGCCTGCAGCTTTTCGCGCTTTTCCCAGTCCGGCGAGGTCCAGATGTCCTTGGCGTGGGCCGAAAAGCTCCACGGGATACCGCACATGATGGCGGCGTAGCGCGCCACCGACGAAGGCGTGTGCATGAAATGGGCATAAAGCGCCCGGGTCGCGTCGGGCAATTCGGCAGCCAGAACGCAGGCCTGCCCAAAGCGCCGAATGCGGTTATGGGTGGGGTCGCGGCGCAGATCGGCGCGCCAGACCCGGTAGGCCTCGGCATATCCGGGCAAGCGTTGGGCTATGGTCCGCGCTGTCCAGACCCGTTGGGGTTCTTCGTACAGGTATTCGGGCAGGTAATGCACATGGCCAGCGAACCGGTCGTGCAGCGGGTGGCGCTTGGTGTCGGTGGGATGGCGCAGGGACCAGATGTCAAAGCGGTGCCCGGCGTCTTGCAGGGCCACAAGCTCTTGCGCGATGAACGTTTCCGACAGGCGCGGCCATCCTTTGACCAGCACCGCCAGTTTAGGATCGGGGGCGCTCATCCGGTTGCCAGTTCCTGTTCCCGGCTCAGCAGCGCATCGACACGGTCCGTCACATAGTCCAGCCCGTCCAGCAACCCGCCCCGAATGGCCTGCGAGGGCAGCGGTTGATTGGGCAGGTCACGAATGGCGCGGATCATTGCGTCAGCGGTCAGCCCGTCGCGCTGTTCATCCAGCATGCGCACCAGCCCGAGGTTTTCGGCGCGCGATGCCCGGATCCACTGTTCCAACCGGGGCGTGGTGCGCGGCACGATGACGGCGCGTTTGTCGAAGGACAGAACCTCGCAAAACGTGTTGTAACCGCCCATGCAGACCACTCCGGCGGCGCCAGCGAACAGGGTTTCGATCTGGGATTCAAAGCCGACCGCAGTGACCCGCCCGTTCAGCGCGGCGACGCGGGTTTCAAACTCGTCCCGCAACTCACCGGATAGGAACGGCCCGTAAACCAGCACCGCACGCGGAGACAGGTTGGGGTCCTTTTCGTAGGCCGACAGCACAAGGTTCACCATCGCCTTGCCATCGCCACCGCCGCCCGGCGTGATCAGGATGTAAGGCTGCTCCGGCGGCTCTCCCACGGGCCCAAGATCGCGACGCAGATAGCCGGTCCAGTGGATGCGCGACTGCGCGGCGGGGCTGAGCGGCAGGCCTTTGGTCGGGTCATAGATTGACCGCAGCCCATAAACCCAGATTTCGTGATAGAAGCGTTCGGTGGCGGCGATGGCCTCTTTCCGGGCCCATTCGGCGGCTAGAACCTCGGGCTCGTCCAGAACATCACGCAGGCCAAGGATCAGCTTTGTGTCGCCGGAAAACTGCAACTGTTCCAGCGTTGGCAAAAGCTCCCCTCGGAAACCTGTCGGTTCCTTGTCAACAATCAAAACGTCCGGGTCGAACTGCTGGACTGCGGTCTGGATCAGGCCCGAGCGCAACTCGGTCACCTCATCAATGCCCATCCCGATGGTGCGGGCGGCGTAAGAGCCATCTTCGCGCTTGGTCACGCCGGGCAGGCGCACATGGTCAACACGGCGGGGAAAGGTAAAACGACCCGCCACTGGTGAGCCCGTCAGGATCAGGGCCGAGGCTTGCGGGTCAGCCTCGGTCATCGCAGCGGCCAAAGCGCGCGACCGGCGCAGGTGGCCCAGCCCAAACGTGTCGTGGCTGTAAAACAGGAGACGCGGCGCGCGGCCGGATTTTGTGGTCTGTTTGCCTAGGCTCATATTGTTGCCCGTTTTAGTGGTCTTGGTGCAATTCCCGCGCGTTTGCACCAGTTATCGTATATTGTCCGGCTTTGCTTGCCAAAGGCGGAGTTACCTGCCGCAAATGTGCCATGCATGGCGATTTGGCAACAGGAATTTACGGGTTCTTCGGCATATCGCGTCAGTGTTTGGTGTTGGTGCCGGAATGACCGAAAACCCAGCGATCCGGGGCTGTACCCGAATGCCGGTCCGTTCATATTCAATTTTTGTCGGATTGAAAATACCAGCAAAGGACTGTGCGTTGAAAACACGCCTTTACACGATATAGAAACCGTCGTGCGGGAAAATTTGAACAGCCCGTGCCTGTTCTGTACTGTCTTCGGTGACAGGAAATGGATGCAAGACCTTATGAAATTTAAACATCTGGCCGGGTTACTTCTGACGTTCTGGACCCTTTTGCTGGCGTATCCGGCTGGGGTGATGGCGCAGACGTCGTTGATTCCGGGGTACACTACCGGGTCAAGCACCGACGCCGAAACATCGACCGACAGCGATCTGGCAGCGGCGATCCGCGCGGCAAGCGAGGCCGGTGCCAGCGTTATCGTGATCGACAGCGGGGGGCAGGTGGTGTCCGCGAACACCCAGGGCGGTGCCCAGTCGGAAGACGAGGCATCCGACAACCCGATGGGCGGTGGCTCGCAACTGATGAAGGCGCAGGAGAGGTTCACGAAGTTCCGGGAATCAATGGCCTCTCGGATGGAGGCCCTGCCGTATTCGGTGTTCGAGGTGCAGTATGTCCTGCGCCAGACCAGCCCGGATGGCCGCATCCAGACCTATGTCGAGGTGTTGGGCTGGAACGTCCTGTTCCTGCTGCTGGGGCGGTGGCTGTCCACCGAAATCTACGGAAAACGGTTTGCAAAGCGCTGGGTCGTGGCCCGCAGCAAGGAAAATCCGCAGGGCTATCGCGAGAAGATGCCGTTTCTTGTGTTCCGCTTCCTGATGGGGATCGGCGGGACGATCTTTGCGATGTTGATGGCGCTAATCGTGGGATATGTGTTCTTTGGCGAGGCCGAGGATATCTCGATCCAGTTCACGGTGACGGCGATCTTCACCGCCTTTTTCCTGTCGCGCACGGTGTCGGACCTGTGGAGGATGGTGCTGTCGCCCTATCTGAGCCAATATCGCTTGCCGCCCTTTTCCGACCGAAACGCTAAACGGCTGTATATCTGGGCCTCGGCTCTGGCGACCTATGACATCTCGGTGGTGATGTTCTCGACCTGGGTGGCGGATTTCGGGCTGAACTACAATGTCTACGCCATGGTCTATGGTGGTCTGACCATGTTTGGCGCGTTGGGGAACGTCCTGATGATCCTGTTCAATGCCCGCGCCATTTCCAACGCCATCCGCGGAGGGCGGGCCCCGGATCAGGTGTCCTGGATTTCGCGCCTCATCTCCTACGCCTGGGCACCGGTTTTGATCGTCTACATCGTTTTCAGCTGGTTCAAGCTGGCGGTCGATCTGGTTCTGGAGAACGAGAACTCGATCCCGATCGTGGCCAGCAGCTATGCGATCTTCATGTCCGTCGTCGTGGCCTATGGGGCGATGAACTACCTGCTCGAGCGGTATTTTGACCGCAACCGGCAGATGGAAGAGATCAATGCCGAGGCTGAGCCCGACGGGGATGAACCCGTTGAGACGGAAACCCCGGAAGCCGAGAAGCGAAAGCACGCGATCCTGACATACGAGGATCTGGCACGGCGCGTGGCGGGCATTTTGGCCTTTGTCGTCGGGCTTTATGCGGTGGTGGTGATCTGGAACCCGAACGCAAGCTGGAGCGAGGATTTACCCGTCGAGCGTGCGCTGGACGTGATGGTGATCCTGTTCATCGGCTACATCCTGTTCCATTTCTTCCGCATCTGGATCGACAGCAAGATCGCCGAAGAGGTGGATGACGGAACCGATGCCGAACTGGGTGACGAAGGCGGCGAAGGCGGGCAGAGCCGGTTGGCGACCCTGCTGCCCTTGTTCCGAGGGGCGATTCTGGCGGTTGTTGTCGTGACCATTGTTCTGATCGTGTTGATGGAGATCGGCATCAACGTTAGCCCGCTGTTTGCCGGTGCCGGTGTCGTTGGTCTCGCCGTCGGGTTTGGCTCGCAAACGTTGGTGCGTGACATCTTCTCGGGCGCGTTCTTCCTGTTGGATGATGCGTTTCGGAAGGGGGAGTATATCGATATCGGGGACGTTAAGGGGACGGTCGAAAAGATCTCGGTCCGGTCCTTCCAGTTGCGGCACCATCTGGGTGCGCTCAATACTATTCCCTTTGGCGAGATCAAGGTGCTGACCAACTATTCCCGCGACTGGGTGATCATGAAACTGCCCCTGCGGGTGACTTATGACACAGATGTCGAGAAGGTGCGGAAGCTGATCAAGAAACTGGGTCAGCAATTGCTGACCGACCCGGTAATCGGCGAGAACTTTATCCAGCCGCTGAAATCGCAGGGCGTGATCGAGATGCAGGATTCGGCGATGATCATCCGGGTCAAGTTCATGACCAAACCCGGCGATCAATGGCTGGTGCGCAAGAAGGTCTATCAGGAAATTCGTGAGCTGTTTGCACGTGAAGGCATCCGCTTTGCCCACCGTGAAGTGACGGTGCGGCTGGCCGATGACAAGGACCCCGAAGACCTGTCGCCGAAACAGCGCGAGGCGGTGACCGGCGCGGTTCAGGCTGCGATTGACGAGGATTATCTGGACGATATCGGCCCCGGAGGCGACGACCGCTAGGGGCCCCTCCCGCCCCTTTGAGGTGCGTCTCTGACGAGACGCAATCCAAAGCGTTGGGCCGCGCCGCGCGTGCCGCGCGGCGGGTGCGTCAGGAGGGCTAGGGCCACTCCGGTTTAGAAGCTCCGAGTTTCTGGGCGGGCAACTCCCATCGCATTTTTGTTTCACCCACGGTAAGGGCGGGTTTCAGGCGCTGGCCGGGGCCCCAGCCCGATGCCTCGGAGGCGGGGGCGAAGTCGGTGGGTTCGGCCGCGCCGATCTCATCGCTGCCGCCGGACTTGCTGAGCCGGGCCAGAAGTTCCGCAGTGCGGGCCAGCGAAAGATGGGCGTACATGACCGAATTGCCCGACGCGGCCTCGGCCAGAGCCGACAGGACGGCGGCGGCCATCAGGTAGCCGGTCGCGTGATCCAGCGCCTGAACGGGCAGGGGCGTTGGCTTGTCGGCCTGGGCCCACTCCATCCCTGCATGGGCTATTCCGGCGCTCATCTGGACCAGACTGTCAAAGCCGCGCCGGGTTGACCACGGGCCCTGCCAGCCATAGGCGTCCAGCGTCACCTCGATCCGGTTGGGGGCAAGCTCGTCGCGTTTGGTCTTGGTCAGCCCGAGCGCGTCCAGTGCACCGGGGCGGTATCCGTGCACAAACACGTCCGCCTGTGCCAGCAGGTCCTGCAGCCGCTCAAGCCCCTTTGGTGATTTGAGGTCCAGATAGGTGCAGCGCTTGCCCAGAGAGATATCGGGGATCACGCCGGGCTCGTCCCAATCCGGGGGATCAACCCGCAGCACATCCGCGCCGAACCCGGCCAGCGTGCGGGTCGAAACGGGCCCGGCCAGCACGCGGGTCAGGTCGAGCACACGTAACCCGGCCAAGGGGCGTGCTGCCGTGACCCCAGGCCGGTCCCGCAGCGCAACCGGGCGCGGCCCCTGCCAACTGATCAGCGGATCGCGGGATACCGCACGGCCCTGCGGATGCTCCAACCACTCGGTCCGGCTGCGCATGGCGGCAGCAACGCCACCCTGCGCCACGACTGCGTTTTCCAGATCGGTGATCTTCCAAGACCGGACGGCTTGCGTCACCGCGTCGCGATCCGCCTGTGTGGACAGAACTTTCAGAGCCGCCGCGCGATGATGCGGCAGGTTGGTGTGCAATCTGATCCAGCCATCCGAAGCCCGATAGTCTCCGGCAATCGCATCCCACAAGCTGGGCATATCCCACCCATCGGGGCGGAACGAAAACCCGTACCACAGCGAGGCCAGACGGTGATCGACAGAAACCTCGGCCTCTGCGCCCGTCAAGTTCAGGGCTTTCATCAGACGGGCCAGTTCCAGACCGACCGCCGCGAAGCTGGCGGTTGCCAGTTCCGAAACGGCAAAGGCGCTGGGCAGGGCACCCGAGCCGGTGGTCTTGTAGCTGTCCGTGGCGGGAAGGGACGCAAGCAGGCTCATTGCTGATAGGGGTCCAGACTGTCGCGCAGACCGTCGCCAAGGAAGTTGAACGCCAGCACCACCACGATGATCGGCAGCATCGGGATGGCCGTCCACGGGTAGATCTCGATCGATGCGAGGTTCTGTGCATCGTTCAGCATCACGCCCCAACTGACCGCCGGGGCCCGCAGACCAAGGCCAAGGAAGCTGAGCGCCGTTTCCCCAAGGATCATCGCCGGAATCGATAGGGTGGCCGAGGCGATCAGGTGAGACATGAAGTTCGGCAGCAGGTGCTTCCGGATCACCCGTCCGGAACTTGCGCCCATCATCTCGGCCGCACGCACGTATTCCTCTTCACGCAGCGACAGGAACTTGGCACGCACGGATCGCGCCAGTCCGGGCCAGTCGAGGATGCCGAGGATGATCGAGATGATGAAGAATACAGCGACGGGGCTCCAGTTTGACGGCACAGCGGCGGACAGCGCCAGCCAGAGCGGCAGTTCGGGCAGCGAGCGCAGGATTTCGATGACCCGGTTGATGACCCAGTCGATGCGCCCGCCGAAATACCCGGCCATCGAGCCAAACAGGATGCCGAGGAAGAAGGACACCGAAATGCCGATCAGGCCCACGGTCAGCGACAATTGCGCGCCATAGAGGATGCGGCTGAAGATATCGCGGCCCAGACGGTCAGACCCCCAAAGGAACAGCGTGGACCCTTCGGGTGCGCAGAACAGATGCTTGTCCGTCTTGATCAGGCCCGCCAGCTTGTATTCCGAGCTTGCACAGAAGAACCGGATGCGCTGAGGGTTGTCCGTGTCGGGGACGAATTTCCACTGGAAGGTCTCCAGATCGGCCTCGGCTATGATGGGATAGACATACGGTCCGACGAACTCACCCTCATGAAACCAGTTCACCGATTGGGGCGGGGCATAGAGGTGCTCTCCGTTCCGGTCATTGGGGCCGTAGGGGGCGATGAAGCCTGCGAAGGGCAGCATCAGGTAGCAGAGTAGCAGGAAGATGCCCGAGATCAGGCCCAGCTTGTGCGTTTTGAATTTACGCCAGACCAGTACCCAGTTCGGGGCGTCCAGATCGGCGCGTTCCAGTTGCTGAACGGATGCCTCCGGGTCAAACGGGGCGTCATCGACATAGCGATCGTCGGGGCGGTCGGTCATGCTTCGCGCCCCTCGTACCGGATGCGCGGGTCAAGCATGACCAGCAGGATGTCGGAGATCATCGTGCCGATCAGCGTCAGCAGGGCGACGAACATCAGGATGAACGCGGACAGGAACTGGTCCTGTGTCTTGAGCGCTGTCAGCAGGGTCGGGCCGATGGTCTGCAGCCCCAGAACGACCGAGACCAGAACTGAGCCAGACACCATCGAGGGCAGCAGGTTGCCGATATCAGCCACGAACGGGTTAAAGGCCACACGCAGAGGGTATTTGGTCAGCATCCGCGACGGGGCCATGCCCTTGGCGATGGCGGTTTCCACGTAAGGTTTACCAAGCTCATCCAGCATATTGGCGCGCAGGCGCTGCATCATGGCCGACGCGCCTGAGGTGCCGATCACAAAGGTCGGCACGATCAGGTGGATGAGGATGGATTTGAGCTTGTCCCAACTCATCGGTTGGCCTTCGAACCGGGGGTCCATCAGGCCGCCGATGGGCAGGTTGAAATACTGATGTCCGTAGTAGAACAGGATCAGCGCCAGCAGAAAGTTCGGCGTCGCCAGACCCAGATAACCCACAAAGGCCGAGGTGTAATCGATCCAGGTTCGCGACCGCGCCGCGGCCAGAACCCCCAGCGGCAAGGCAACGGCATAGACAAACAGGATTGCCGCCAGATTGACGACCACGGTCAGCCAAAGCGTGTCGCCGACGATTTCCGAGACCGGGCGGTCGAACTCAAAAGACCAGCCGTAGTTGCCCTGCAGCAATCCGGCAAAACCGTGGGGGCCGGGCCAGAAGCCAATCCAGATCAGGTATTGTTCCCACATTGGGCGATCCAGCGCATATTCGGTGCGCAGAAACTCGGCTTTGGCCACACCGGCGGACTGGCCCGAGGCCTGCAGTTCGGCGATCTGGTTGCTCAAGTAGTCGCCGGGCGGCAGGTTGATGATCACGAAGACCAGCACCGACACCACCAGCAACGTCAGCAGCATCGTGAAAAAGCGGTACACCGCATAGCGCAGCATTATCATTTTGCTGCTCCTGTCAGTCGGCGAAGAAGAACTCGTCCGGTCGGTGTATGCCGAAATGCGCGCCGGGGTCCCAGGCCCACATGGCCTCTTCCGGCACGTTGCGCAGGCGGTTGGAGATGACAATGGGCTGTGGTGCGCCGTTCAGGATGCCGATGGCGTAAAGCTGATCGGCGTGGATGTTCAACATCTCGGTCCAGGCGGCGGTACGCTCATCATCGGTCGTGGCGATTTCCCAGTCGTGGGCCAGGGTCATCAGGCGTTCGGCCTCGGGCATATCGGGGGCTTCGCCAACCTCGCCGCCGGTCTGGTAATACTGACCCCATTTGGGCCAGGCCAGAAACACCTGATCGGTCGGCGCCAGATAGGCGGGTGAGGTATGCGCCTGCGGGATGCCATCATCCCAGCCGAACCAGACCGAGGCCATCGTATTACCGGCAAACACACGGTTGCGCAGAATATCGCGGTCCAGCGGGCGCATCACCAGTTTAACGCCGACATCCCGCCAGTTATCCGTGACGATCTGCAGGGCGTTTTCGACCTCTTGCCGTTCGCCTGCGGTTTCGATCACCAACTCCATCGGGCGGCCATCGGCCAGCAACCGGATGCCATTCTTGTCGCGCTGATCCAGCCCTGCTTCATCCAGCAGAGCGTTGGCCTGTTCAACATCGAACTCCGCCCAGGCCTGTGCGTTTTCTTCGCTGTAGAAGGGTGAGGCGGGCAGGACCGACATCGCGCCCGGCTTGGCCAGTTTGAAATACAGTGCCTGATTGATCGTCTGACGGTCAATGGCCAGCGACAGCGCACGGCGCACGCGCACGTCCCGCAGCACATCCCGCCAGCCTTCATCCGAGAAGTTCAGGTTGGGATAAATCGCGATCTGCGAGGCTACGCCGGTTTTCCACAGCAACGTCTTGTAGTTGCCCTGCGCCTCGCCCTTTTTCAGGATCGAGGCATCGCGGAACGCTAGCCCACGGCCCTGCAGATCGCTTTCCCCTGCATTGGTCTTTGCAGCGACCAGACCGGGGGCGACGATCTCCATCTCGACAACGTCGATATAGGGCAGTTGCACCCCGTTGGTGTCGATGCGGTGGTAGTAGGGGTTGCGCACGAAGTTGTGGCGGATTTTCTTGCCCGAGCTTGCGTTCACCCAAGGCTGCAACGTGGGCAGTTCGTGGTTGTCGAACTTATACAGGTTGTCCAGCTTGTTGTGCAGCGCGGCCCAGCTTTTGACGCGGGCATCCTCGACCAGAAAGGCGATTTCTTCGGGGTCGGCGAATTTCTCATGATACTGTTTCAGGAAGGCAGCCGGGCGGTAGATGAAAGGCGGACGCGCCTGTGCCAAAGACTGCAGGAAATCGGGGTTGGGGTCGGCCCATTCAAAGATCACTGTGGTCTCATCAGGGAAAGACACGGTCGGCGCTTTGCCCTCGACAACAAGGAAGTCAGGCGGGCCGGAGGGGCTGAGCATTTCGTTGTTCGCCACATCCTCCCACCAGTACCGGAAATCTTCCGAGGTAAAGGGTGACCCGTCGGACCATTTATGCCCTTCGCGCAGGTTCAGGGTGAATTTCCGGTTGTCTTCGTTTTCGAACGACTCCAGCAGGTCGGGGACGATTTCATAGTTTTCGTCGAAGCCAACCAGCCGTGCATAGCCGTAAACGACCATCTGACGAATATCCTTGGACCGCGTAACCATCGTGCGCAGCGTCCCGCCGGGCGTTCCGAACTCGCGCCCTTTTGCGGCTAGATCGACGACCAGGGGCTCTTTCGGCAGGCGCTCTTCCACAGGGGGCAGATGCTTGGCCTGTACTTCAGACGCCCAAAAGGCGTTTTCCTGCGGGGTCGGTAGCTCTGCCGTGGCGGGCAGCATCCATGCTGCCGTCAGCGCAGCGGCAAGGATCAGGGGGTGAGTGGTCTTAAACATGGCAACGTACCTTATGGCCCGGTTCCAATTCCACCAGTGAGGGTAGCACGGTGTCAGAGAAACGAAAGGCTTCTTCCCAACTGTCCGGCGAACCGGCGCCCAACGAGACCATCTTGAGGTCGATTGGGCGGTTGATGTCGGGTTCTGGTTGAGCGGCAATCAGCGCCTTGGTGTAGGGGTGGCGCGGATTGTAGAAAAGTGTTTCGGGTGGGGCCTGTTCTACGACAAGACCCCGGCGCATCACCGCGACTTCGTCAGCGATGCGGGCAACGACCGCAAGGTCGTGCGAGATGAAGAAATACGACAGGTTCAGGCTGTCCTGCAGGTTTTCCAGCAGCGTCAGGATCTGTTCCTGAACCGAGACATCCAAGGCCGAGGTCGGTTCGTCACAGACAATCAACTGCGGGTCCAGCATCATTGCCCGCGCGATCGACAGGCGCTGGCGCTGCCCGCCGGAAAACGCGTGCGGATAACGTTTCAGCATGTCGGCGTTCAGACCGACGCGCTGAAGCATCTCGGCCGCCTTGTCCCGTTGATCTGCGGGGGAGCCGATGCGGTGAATCTCCAGCGGCTCGGTCATGGCGTCCTGAATGCGCATGCGTGGGCTCAGGGAACTGTAGGGGTCCTGAAACACCATCTGCGCCTTGCGCTGAAAGGCGGTGCGCTGCTCGCGGCTCATGCTGTGGACGGGGATCGGGTCCGCGCCGGGCTCGGTCCGAAACAGAATCTCTCCGCCCGGATCGGGCAGTTCGGCACCCAGCGCGATGCGGGCGGCGGTGGTCTTGCCCGAGCCGCTTTCGCCGACAATTGCCAGCGTCTTGCCGCGCGCAAGGTTCAGGTCAACACCGCGACAGGCGTGGATTTCCTTGTCGGACTGCCAGCCCTTGCTGGACCGCATCGTATAGGTCTTGGACACGCCCTTCATCTGCAGGATCAGGTCTTCGTCGGGCATCGGCAGGCCGACCGCCTCCTGATCCGGAATCTCGGGCGCGGCGTCGAAAAGCTGCTTGGTATAGGGGTGCGCCGGGGCGGTCAGGATCGGCGCGGCGGGCCCCGCTTCCATCACCCGGCCCTTGTGCATGACCACCACCTGCTCGGCCATGTTGGCCACAACGCCCAGATCGTGGGTGACAAGGATCAGCGCCATTCCCGTCTCGCGCTGCAGGTCCTTGATCAGCCCGAGAACCTGCGCCTGTGTGGTCACATCCAGCGCCGTCGTGGGCTCGTCCGCGATCAGCAATTCGGGCTTTGCCACCATTGCCATCGCGATCATGGCGCGCTGACGCATGCCGCCCGACAGTTCGAACGGATACGAGTCATAGGCGCGCTGCGGGTCGGGGAAACCGACGCGCTCGAACTGGGTCAGAACCTCTTTGCGGGCTTGCGCCTCAGACATGCCGCGATGCAACCACAAGACTTCGGACACTTGATTGCCGATCTTGTGCAGCGGAGACAGCGACCGCATCGGTTCCTGAAAGATCATTGAAATCCGGTTGCCGCGAATGCCGCGCATTTCCCGTTCGCTGATTTGTGTCAGGTCGGCAAGGCCCTTGGAATCGTTCAGAGTTATGGTGCCACTGCGAATCTGGGCCGTGCGGGGCAGAATGCGCAAAGCTGCCCGGCACGAGATGGTCTTGCCCGATCCCGATTCCCCCACAAGCGCAAGGGTCTGCCCGGCATCGACATCAAAATTCACGTCTTTGACCACAGGTTCCCCTGCGCCAAAGCCTATGCTGAGGTCTCTGACGGACAACAATGCGCTCATACGGGTCTTCCACCCGCCGGGCCGGTCGGTGACATCGGCTATCAACTCCCCGTGATTTTTTGCTCAGTGTCGCGCGGTTCTGCCTGTGTAGTCAAACCCGTTCTTTCGTTGAAACGTCGCGGGAATGTGAAACCTTAGCCTTCACGGCTACACAAAGTCTTGAGTTTTTGTCATCTAGGGCAACGACAGCCAGATCTATGCTGGCCATTGGTATCAAGGAGAGAATTCCCCGTGTCCGAGAATCAAAGCCGTCTGGATCTGTTCATCGACCGCATGGTGTCGCAGCGCGCCTGTCTGGATTATGCGATTGCGCAGACGTCCCGCATGACCGGGCCGGTGTTCGAACTGGGTCTGGGCAATGGCCGGACCTATCATCACATGATGCAGCATATCCATGACCGCCCGGTCTTTGTGTTCGAACGCGCCGTCGCCTCGCACCCCGATTCCACCCCGCCCGAGGACCGGGTCATTCTTGGTGACGTGCGCGAAACTTTGCCTGCATCGGTTGATCGGTTCGGGGCGACCGCCAGTCTGATCCACGCCGACCTGGGCGGGCATAACCGCGAAAAGAACGATGCGTTCGCGCGGTTTGTGTCCCCGCTGATCGAACCGCTTTTGGCCGAAGGCGGGCTTATGGTGTCGAGTGACCGGATGTATTTTGACGCGTTGACCGAACTGCCCCTGCCTGAAGGCGCAGTCGACGGGCGCTGTTTCATCTATCGCCGTTAAGGAGGCCGCCGATGATCTTCTACGACTGCTCAACCGCCCCCAACCCGCGCCGCGCCCGAATGTTCATCGCGGAAAAAGGGCTGCAGGTTGAGATCCGCGACATCTCCATCGCCAAGGGCGAGCAGTTGGGCGCGGCGTTTCTGGCCGTGAACCCCCGTGGCACGATCCCGGTTCTGGTGACGGATGAGGGCACGGCTCTGACCGAAAATCTGGGCATCACGGCCTATCTGGAAGCGCGCTTCCCAGAGCCGCCCCTGATGGGCCGAACCCCGGATGAAAAGGGTCTGATCTTGATGTGGAACACGATTGTCGAGCAACAGGGCGGCGTGCCAATCGGCGAGGCCCTGCGCAATTCGCATCCTGCCTTCGCAGACAGGGCGATTCCGGGGCCGATCAACTTCGCGCAAATCCCCGATCTGGCCCAACGCGGTCTTGAGAGGACCAAGGCGTTCTTTGACCTGCTGGAAAGCCGGTTGCAGGACAGCGCTTTTGTTGCGGGTGACACCTTTACGCTGGCTGATATCTCGGCCTTTGTGTTCGTCGATTTCGCCCGGGTCATCAAAATGCGAATCCCCGAGGGCAATACGGCCACTCAGGCGTGGTTCGACAAGGTTAAGTCTCGCCCCAGCGCACAGCTATAAAACCTGGCGAAAGGGGTGCCGGGATTCCACGAACGGCACTGGACAGAAATGTCTAGACAGAAGTGAACAGTGCGTCTAGCGTTCCCGGCGAGTCATGCAGGGGAGTGCAGGATGAAATCTCAGTATCGCGTTGTGGTCATCGGGGGTGGCGTTGTCGGTGCCTCGGTTCTGTATCATCTGGCCAAGTTCGGCTGGTCCGATGTTGTCATGCTGGAACGGCGACGGCTGGCCTCGGGATCGTCTTGGCATGCGGCGGGCGGTATTCATGCGCTGAACGCCGATCCGAACATGGCGTCCCTTCAGGCCTATACAATCGACCTGCTGAGTGAGATCGAGAAGGAGTCGGGCCAGAATATCGGTCTGCATATGACCGGCGGTTTGACGCTGGCCGGAACGCCCGAACGGTGGGAGTGGTTGCAGGCGAACTATCGCATTTTCCAATCCATCGGCATTGATGATTGCGAATTGCTGTCGCCCGAAGAAGCGCAGAAACGCTGCCCGATCATGTCCACCGACGGCGTGCTGGGCGCGATGTGGGCGGATCGCGAAGGATACATCGATACCACTGGCACAGTGCAGGCCTATGCAACGGCAGCCAAGAAACGCGGCGCTGAGTACTATGAGGAAACCAAGGTCGAAAGCCTGACGCAAACGGCTGACGGTTGGGAGGTTGTAACCGACAAGGGCACGATCACCTGTGAGCATGTGGTCAATGCCGCGGGCCTTTGGGCCAAACAGGTCGGGCGCATGGCCGGGGTCGAACTGCCGGTCTCACCGTTGAAACATCACTATCTGATCACCGATACAGTGCCCGAGGTTGCGCAGGCGGATTTTGAGATGCCGATGACCGTGGACCTCGAAGGCTTCACCTATATGCGGCAGGACCAGAAGGGTGTTCTGGTGGGTATCTACGAGGTCGACCACGAACATTGGGCGATGGACGGCGCGCCGTGGACCTATGGCGAGGAACTGTTTCAGGAGCAACTCGACCGGATCGAGAACGAATTGACGCTGGGCTTTGAACGCTACCCGTCGATCCAGAATGTCGGCATCAAGACATGGGTGAACGGCGCATTTACCTTCTCGCCGGATGGCAACCCTCTGGTCGGTCCTGTGCCGGGCAAGCGCGGCTATTGGTCGGCCTGTGCGGTGATGGCCGGGTTCCTGCAGGGTGGCGGCGTTGGCAAGACGCTGGCCGAGTGGATGATCCATGGCGAGCCCGAGGCCGATGCCTGGCCGATGGATGTGGCCCGTTATGGGGATTTCGCGCAGAACAAGCGGTACATCCGCGAGACAACCGGCCAGTTTTATTCGCGCCGCTTCGTTATGACCTATCCGAACGAGCAACTGCCCGCAGGCCGTCCGCTGAAAATGGCCCCGGCGCATGACGCGATGACGGATGCCGGGTGCAAATGGGGCGTCAGTTGGGATCTGGAAGTGCCGCTGTATTTTGCGCCGAAAGGGTTTGAGGAAACGCCGACGCTCAAGCGGTCAAACGCGCATGACATTGTGGCCGAAGAATGCAAGGTGATCCGAGAAGGCGTGGGCCTGATGGATATATCCGGCTTTTCCCGGTTCGAAGTCAGCGGTCCGAACGCCGAAGCGTGGCTCGACAAGGTTATGGCCTCGAAACTGCCCGCGCCGGGTCGGGCCAAGCTGGCTCCGATGCTGGGTGAGAACGGACGGCTCAAGGGCGATCTGACCGTGCTGAACTGGGGCGATGGCACCTGGTGGATCATGGGCAGCTACTACCTGCGTGCCTGGCATATGCGCTGGTTCGACGATCACATGATGGACGGTGTGACCGTGCGTGATCTGGGCGAAGAATACTGTGGCTTCGCCGTGGTTGGACCGAAATCGCAAGCGGTGGTCGAGAAGCTGGCGGAACAGGATATCTCGGGCCTGAAATTCATGGGCTGCGGCGATTTCGATATCGGTCTGGTCCGCGCCCGCGTCGCCCGCATGTCGGTGACGGGCGAGAAAGGATACGAGATCAACTGCCGCTACGGCGATCACATCAAGCTGCGTCGAATACTGCTGGAGGCCGGGGCTGGTGAAGGTATCCGGGAATGCGGGTTCAACGCAATGCTCTCGACCCGGTTGGAAAAGAGCTTTGGCATCTGGTCGGCGGAATTCACGCAGCTTTACACGCCGGGCATGACCGGTATGGACCGCTGGATCGACTGGGGCAAGGACTTCGTCGGCAAAGAGGCGGCAGTGGCGGAACGTGACGGCAACGGACCGGCGCAGGTTCAAGTGACGCTCGAGGTGGATGCGCTCGATGCCGATGCCAGCGGCTATGAGCCGATCTGGGCCGAAGGCGAACGCGTCGGGTTTGTGACCTCGGGCGGGTACGGGCATTACACCGGAAAATCGCTGGCCATGGCGCTGGTCAACCGCGACAAGGCCGCCCCTGGAACTGAATTGTCGGTGCATGTGGTGGGCGTTGAACGGCCCGCGCGTGTTCTCGCGCCTTCGCCCTATGACCCGCAGGGCCAGGCGATGAGAGGGTGATCATGCGCAGCCAGATCCCGGACCGCGGGCGGCGGCGACGCGGGCGCGAGGCCGCTCCGCCCGTCAGCCGCAATGTGAACTATCGCCATCTACGGAACCCCTTCCCGCAGATGGAGGTGTTTCCGGCGGATCAGATCGCGGACATGCACGAAACCGCCCTGCGCACGCTGGAAGAGCTTGGGGTAAAGGTTTTGCTGCCCGAAGCCCGACGCCTGTTCGAAAAGGCAGGCGCGAAGGTGATGGAAGACAGCGAGATGGTCTTCATCGGGCGTGATCTGGTCGAGGCCGCGGTCGCCTCGGCTCCTAAGTCGATTGAATGCCGTGCCGGTGCGCGCGATCGCGATTTCACGCTGGAACTGGGCAGTCTGGTGTTCCAGCCCGGCGCGGGTGCCCCGAATGCCACTGATCTGGAACGCGGGCGGCGTCCGGCGACGGGGCAGGACTATCTGGAGTTCCTGAAACTCACCCATCATTTCGACGTGTTCCAGATGATCTCGCCGCAGGTCGAGCCGCAGGACGTGCCGACCAATCTGCGCCACTATTTCACGACCAAGGCGCAGATGGAGTTGACGGACAAGTTCCCGTTCTTCTTCTCGCGCGGAACGCCGCAGGTGATGGACTGCTTCGAGATGCTGTCGGTAGCGCGGGGCCTGTCCGACGATGAATTCCGCGCCAACCCGCATTCCTACACGATCATCAACACCAACAGCCCGCGCACGTTGGATATCCCGATGGCGCAGGGGCTGATCGACTTTGCCCGCCACGGCCAGATGTCGATCATCACCCCGTTCACGCTAATGGGGGCGATGGCTCCGATCACCGTGGCCGGGGCCATCACATTGTCCCATGCCGAGGCTTTGGCGGCGCTGACCCTGACGCAACTGGCAGGGCTAGGCGCTCCGGTGTGCTACGGGACCTTCACCAGCAATGTGGACATGAAATCGGGTGCTCCTGCGTTTGGGACGCCCTCGCATTTCCAAGCCTCTCTGGCGGCGGGGCAACTTGCCCGCCATCTAGGTTTGCCGTGGCGATCAGCGGCGGGGTCGGCGGCGAATATCAACGATGTGCAGGCGGCTAATGAAAACCAGTTCGGCCTTTGGGGCTGCCTGATGTCTGGCGCGACGGTGATCATCCATTCGGCCGGGTGGCTTGAGGGCGGCCTTTCGGTCTCATTCGAAAAGCTGGTCTGCGATGCCGAGGTGCTGAACATGGTGGCCGAGCTTTGCGCAGGCGCACAGGCCGGGACCGCCGAGATCGGGTTCGATACGGCGCTGCGCGAGGTCGAGCCCAGCGGGCACTTCTTCGCCTCCACCCAGACGATGGAGCGTTACAACACCGAATTCTACGAGCCGCATGTGCATGACTATGCCAATTTTGGCACCTGGACTGAGCGCGGATCGGTTGACGCCAATCACCGGGCCACCGGCGTCTGGAAGGATATCATTGGTAACTTCAAAGCCCCGCCCGGCGACAGTGACCAGTTGGGTGCCCTGAACGACTTCATCGCGCGCCGGACCGCCGAGGGCGGCGCGCCGCCGGAGAGTTGAATGAACACCAAACCGATCCTGCACCGGGACGATCCCGAGGCCGAACCTCTGGTCGGCAACATCAAGGTCACGCGCGATGACTGGCTGAATGTGGCGATGGATGTACTGATCTCGGACGGGGTGGACCAGATCAAAGTGCTGAATCTGGCCGAGCGGATGGCCGTGTCTCGGTCGTCTTTCTACTGGTATTTCAAGTCCCGGCAGGAGCTTCTGGACGCGCTTCTGGCCCGCTGGCAGGCAACCAATACGGCGGCCCTGATCGCGCAGACTGAGGCTCCGGCAGGTACGATCACCGCTGCCGTCTGCAACGTGCACCGATGCGTAGTGAATACCGATCTGTTCGACACGGCGCTGGACTTTGCCGTCCGCGACTGGGCGCGTAAATCTGGCAAGGTGCGCCGTGCGTTGGATCAATCCGACGCGCGGCGCTTGCAGGCGTTGCACGCCATGTTCGCGCGCTATGGCTACCCCGAAGTTGAGGCCGAAACCCGCGCCCGCGTCCTGTACTACATGCAGATCGGATACGATCTTGCGCAACTGAACGAGCCTATGGAAACGCGGCTGTCGATGGTGCCGCACTATCTTTACGTCTTCACCGGTGTCGAGCCCCGACCCAAAGAAGTCGCGGAATTCAGCGCCTATTCAAAGCGCTATTGGGAAGGAGACACAGAATGAGCCAACCAGACGCCATCATCATCGGCACCGGAGTGATCGGGGCCGCCATTGCGTTCGAAATGGCCAAGGCCGGATGGAAAACCCTGTCGCTGGATCGCAACGCGCAGGTCGGGCATGGCTCGACTGCCGGGTCCTGCGCGATCATCCGGATGCATTACTCGACCTTCGATGGCACGGCCTTCGCGTGGGAGGGCTATCATTACTGGCGCGACTGGGCCGAGTATCTGGGCCTGCCCGAGGATGCCAATCTGGCGCAGTTCCGCGAAACCGGGTGTCTGGTCATGAAAACCGAGGCCAACGGGTTGCTCGAAAAGCACATGCACAACAGCGCCGAACTGGATTGCCCGTTCGAGGAGTGGTCGCCCGAAAAGATCACCGAACGCCTGCCGGTTTACTCTCTGGACAGTTTCACCCCGCCCAAACGCATGGATGATCCGGAATTCGGCCAGTCGAACGGCCGCAAAATGGCGGGCGGCGTGTTCTGGCCGCAGGCGGGCTATGTCACAGACCCGGCCCTGTCAGCGCAGAACCTGATGGAGGCCGCGAAACAACACGGGGCCGAGGTGCGCACCGGGGCTGAAGTGGTAGAGATCCTTACCGAAGGTGGCAGAGTTTCGGGGGTCAAACTGGCCTCGGGCGAGGAAATCCACGCCAAGGTGGTAGTGAATGTCGCGGGCCCCGGATCGGCGATCATCAACAAGATGGCAGGCGTTCTGGACGACATGACCATCGAAACCCGCCCTCTGCGTCAGGAAGTTGTTCACGTGCCTGCGCCCGAGGGGTTCGACTTTGAGAATGACGGCACCATCGTCTCGGACAGCGACATCGCTTGTTATTGCCGCCCCGAGCATGGCAACCACATCCTCGTCGGCTCGGAAGACCCGGAATGCGATCCGCATCAGTGGTGCGAGGACGATGTAAACTACAATCACGACTTCACCGATCAGTGGACCACGCAGGCGATGCGCTATGCGCAACGTGTGCCCAGCCTTGGGATTCCGTCCAAAACGCGCGGGGTGGTGGACCTGTATGACGCCTCGACCGACTGGATTCCGATCTATGACAAATCCAGCCTGCCCGGGTTCTACATGGCCTGTGGCACCAGCGGGAACCAGTACAAGAACGCGCCGATTGCGGGCAAGATGATGGCAGCGCTGATCGACTATTGCGAGGGCGGGGCGGACCACGACACCCAGCCGCTGCAATTCGAGTTACCCTATATCAAGCGGACAATTGACGTCGGGTTCTATTCGCGCAAACGGCCCATCAATGAGGAAAGCAGTTTTTCCGTACTGGGCTAGCCGAGACCCGGAAATGCGCTAGGTGTCACGGGGCCTGAAACGCCGGACCCGTGATGACCGACCCGCAGACCAAAGTCCTGATCCTTGGAAGCGCGCCTTCGGCACTCAGGGCGCGGGATTGGGCGCGTGCGCCGTTCACCCATATCGTCGCGATCAACAATGCCTGGCGTATCCGTGCGGATTGGGACATTCTGATCCACCCCGAGGATTTTCCGGCAGCAAAGCGCCCCAAGACGCTGGTCAACGGGCAGCGGATTGTCACTGCGGATGACTATGTTCCGCGTCAAAACGAATATGGCGGCTTTGTCTATGCGGGCGGTACGATGGCCTTTACCGCAGGCTATTGGGCGCTGTCCGCGTTGCGGCCTGCGGTTCTGGCCTTCTTTGGCTGCGATATGGTCTATACGGCGAAGGGCCGGACACATTTCTACGGATCAGGCCGCGCGGACCCGTTGCGTGACGACATCACCCTGCGCTCGCTCGAGGCGAAATCGGCGCGGCTGGGCTTGTTTGGCGCCGCTCAGGGATGCCGCGTGGTGCGATTGTCTGAGGGTGAGAGCCGGTTGGTTTTCCCCTCGGTGCGCAGCGATGACCTAACAGCGCCCCGGCCAGTGGCCACGCAAGGAATGGAGGCTGCGCTGAAGATGGAAGCCGAACTCGGTTACTACGTTCCATCGGGCCGTTATTGGGAGGCCGGGCACCAGTTTGACCCCCGGAAAATCGACGCGTTGGACCGGTTGTGGTTGTCGATATATCAGAAGAGCGCGCTGCGGCGCGTGGCCTGACGCGAGCCTGCAGTCAGGTCGCGTAAGTCACCCAAGCCCAGACCATGGCAACATAGGTCAGGTTGTGCATCAACTGGTCCAGCCCGGCGGCTCGCCAGAAAGCAGGCTGGTTCGGCTGCAGCTTGTTTTTGTCTGAATAGCTGGCTTTGGCGAAATCGATGTTGAAGTGAATGATCCATTCAAGCGCCGCGATGATCAGGATGAAGGACAGCGGCGCGCCAAAAATCAGGAAAACGATGACCGACCCCACAACATGCACGGCGGCGTGTTGCGCGCGGCCCACGTGAAAATACTCGCCACGCCCGGCGAGCATCTTTGGTGTCTGTAGGTAGAAGTCGGCAAACATATGTTTGATCTGCAAAAGGCAGAGCATAAAAAACACAGCGCCAATACTGGCCGTCAACAGCATTCTCCCGATATCGTCCTGCACAAACAGTATGCGTTAAAACACGGTCGCGCAAATGAACTAGTTCACACAAGGCAAAGTTTCTTTCAGGTTCAAAATAATTTGCGCATTTCGGTTGGATTACGGTAACTTCGGGCTGTTGACTTTGCGTGCATTACACCAAATTCGAACCATTGATCAGAAGCAGGGGCGGGTTCCATAGAACGCACGATTTTTCGGTTCATCTGGAAATACTCCAAACGCGACCAGTTGATCCTGCTGGCCGTGACGTCGACGTTGTTCCCTCTGCTCTACCTGACGCTGGAGCTGCCCAAACGCATCATCAACGACGCGATCGGTGCAACCAGCAGTATCGTCGATGTCTGGGGCTACAGCCTGCCGCAGACCACGTTTCTGATCATCCTGTGCTTTGCCTTTCTGGGCGCGGTGCTGGCCCACGGGCTGATGAAGATGCGCATCAACACCATGAAAGGTGTGCTGAGCGAACGGATGCTGCGCCGCTTCCGGTACCAGTTGATCAGCCGCGCGCTGCGCTTTCCGCAGCCGTATTTCGAACGGGTCAGTCAGGGCGAACTTGTCTCGATGATCACCGCCGAAAGCGAGCCGATGGGCGGCCTGATGGGCGATGCGATCAGCCAGCCGGTGCTGCAGGCGGGTCAGATGCTGACGATCCTGTCGTTTCTGTTTTTGCAAAGCGTCTGGTTCGGCCTGGCCGCCGTCGCCCTGATCCCGGTTCAGGCCTGGCTGATCCCGCGCCTGCAGCGGCAGATCAACCTGCTGAACAAGAAACGCATTCAGGAGGTGCGGGTTCTGGCCGCCCAGATCGGCGAAAACGCCGCCGGGGCTGCGACCCTTCGGGGCAATGGCGGCTGGCGGTATCGGCGGGCGCTGGTCTCGGACCAGTTGGGACGCCTGTTCGGTATCCGGTTCGAGATTTACCAGAAGAAGTTCTTTATGAAGTTTATCAACAACTTCATATCGCAACTGACACCGTTCATGTTCTATCTGGTCGGCGGTCTGCTGGTGCTGCAAGGCTCGGTCTCGCTGGGGGCACTGGTGGCGGCATTAGCGGCGTATAAGGACCTGAGTTCTCCGTGGAAGGAACTGCTGACCTACTACAACCAGACGCAGGACATGTCGCTGCGCTGGGATGTGGTAATCGAGCGTTTTGCCCCGGCGGGCATGCAGGATGAAAACCTGTTCGAAGGCGAGCCCGAGGGTCGCCCCCGCTTGAATGGGGACATCGTGCTGGACGGCGTCTCGGTCCGGGATATGGACGGCAATCAGGTTCTCGATGATCTGAACCTGACCTTCCCGAGCGGAAAGACCATCGGCATCGCCGCGCCTAGCGAAGAAGACAGGCGCGCGGTGGCGGAACTGCTGACCCGCGAGATACTACCCAGCGCGGGCCGGGTCGAAATCGGTGGGCACAATCTGGCGAGCCTGCATCAGGCAGTGGTGGCGTCCCGTATCGGATATGCCTCATCCCGACCGGTGATGTTTCAGGGCTCGCTGGGCGACAACGTCATGATGCCGATGCGGTTCAAACCAGTTAAAGGCGCCACAGATGATCCGGGCTTCCCCGAGACTCTGCGGGCCGGGAACAGCGCCGACCCGTATCGGACTGAGTGGCTGGACCCCAATCTTGTCGGCCTCGACAGTGCCAAGGCGCTGCGGGACTGGTGGGTGCAGCTGATCGACGGCATGGGCTCTGGTGCGGCCCTGTTCCAGCGCGGGGCGGAGCAGGTTTTTGACCCGGTCGAACACCCGGATCTGGCGCAGAAACTGGTCGATTTGCGACCCCTCGTGCAGCAGGCCGTTCAAAAGGCGGGGCTGGAGCAACAGGCGCTAGTCTTTGATCGCGACGTTTATAACCCGGCATTGCCCGTGGCCGAAAACCTGCTGTTCGCCACTCCGCGCGTGCCGGTCACGCAAGAGGTGCTGGCCCAGCAGACCGTCTTCCTCGGGCAATTGCGCGAGTTGGGGCTGGACGAAACCCTGATTGCGCTGACCCGTGATGTGATCGACATGCTGCGCCAGATCTTCGGACTGGACGGCACCGATCATCCGCTGTTCCGCAAGCTGGGGCTTGAGGCACGGGTTTATGAAACCGCCGTCGAATTGGTCGAGCGGACCCGCAAGGAAGGGGCTGCCGGGCTGGACGATGATCAGCTTGCCAATCTGCTGGCAGTGCCCTTGGCGATCTCGGCCGAACAGATCGGCCCCGCCTTCACGGACGAGTTGAAAGACCGGATTCTGCAATTGCGTCAGAGCCATTCGGAAAAGCTGTTGGAGCGGTTGCATGACCTCTATGAACCGCTTGACCCGGATCGGTTCGCCCCCGGCCTGACGGTGATGGAAAACACGCTGTTTGGGAAGATCAGCGACATCGGGGCCTCGCGGTCGGATGAGGCGCGCAAGCTGATCGTGGATGTGCTGGCCGAAAACGGCGCACGCCCGCTGGTAGTGGAACTGATCTACGACATCCCGGTGGCCTTGGGCGGGCAGAACCTGCCCGCGGTTTTTGCCGAGCCTTTGGCCTTCACCCGCGCGACGGTCAAGAAGCCCGACATCCTGCTGCTGCAAAACGCGCTGGCCAGCTATGACATGCAAACGCAGGTCGCGGTGTACAAAAACCTGCGCGAACTGCTGCCCGAGACGACGGTGATCTATCTGAACGATCACTTCGACAGCCCCGAGGTATTCGACATGTTTGTCGAAATCCGGCAGGGTCGTGTGGTGTCGGACGATGGGCCAAAAGACGTAGAGGAGGACAGCGCCGCCTCGGCGGACCTTGCGCGCAAGCTGCGGGCGCTGGAACAGACGCCGCTGTTTTCCGGGCTCGACCGCAGGCAGTTGCGCCTGCTGGCCTTTGGTGCCCGCTGGTTCGAGGCCAGCGCCGGACAAGTCATTTTCCTTAAGGACGACCAGCCCACGGACGGGGCCTATGTGGTTCTGGAAGGCGAGGCCGGTCTGTACCTGCCGCAAGCGGACGAGCCGGATCAGTTGATCATCAAGGTCGGCCCCGGTGCCTTGGTGGGCGAGTTGGGCCTGATCCGGAAAGAGCCGCGCGCGCTGAGTATGGTGGCCGAAACCGACCTGTCCTGTTTGCGGATCGGGGAAGAAGAATTCCTGGCCGTGGTCGAAAACGATGCTGCAACAGCTTTCAAACTGCTGCAGGTGATCGCCGGGTATGTGTCCAACTAACCGAGGGTGAATTGGGGATTGTCTAGGGCCTCGGCGCTGGTCGTGCGGGCAGGGCATACCGCTCGGCTGGTTCTATTCTTCCGTCGCCGGGGCACCGCCCTGAAACGCGTTGCCGTTGACGTAGTCGCAGGGTTCCTCCTGCATCTGCAGGTGCAGCCCGTCGCCGGTATAGGGATGGGCGCGGGCCAGCGCCTCGTCCACATCAATACCCAGTCCGGGCGCGGACGGTGGGGTTACGAACCCATCCTCAACCCGGATCGTGCCCTTGATAAGTTGATCGTGGAACGGCGTCTCAATCGTCTCAAGCAGCAACAGGTTCGGGATCGAGGCCGCCAGATGGACATTGGCCGCCCATTCCACGGGTCCGGCATACAGGTGCGGGGCCATCTGGGCGTTGAATACCTCGGCCATCGCGGCGACCTTTTTCATCTCCCATATCCCGCCTGCGCGGCCCAGGGCCGGTTGCAAGATCTCGGCCGCCCCGGCGCGCAGCACTGCGCCAAACTCGGCCTTGGTGGTCATGCGCTCGCCGGTGGCGACCGGAATGCGAACACTGCGCGCGACGCGGGCCATGTCTTCGATCATATCCGGCGGCGTGGGTTCCTCGAACCAGAGCGGCGAGTAGGGCTCCAGCGCCTGCCCCAACCGGATCGCGCCTGCGGTGTTGAACTGGCCATGGGTTCCGAACAGCAGATCGGCCCTGTCGCCCACCGCCTCGCGGATGGCTTTGCAGAAGGCTACGGACATCGAGATATCGGACATCGCAGGCATATGCCCGCCCCGGATCGTATAAGGGCCAGCGGGGTCGAATTTGACCGCCGTATATCCGCGCCGGACCAATTCGGCGGCGGTTTCGCCCGCCTGTTCCGGTGAGGTCCAGAAGTCGGTCAGGTTATGCTGGGACAGGGGGTACAGGTAGGTATAGGCGCGGATGCGGTCATTCATCTTTCCGCCCAGCAGCGCATAGACCGGGCGGTCACGGTCTTTGCCGAGGATGTCCCAGCACGCAATTTCCAGCCCCGAAAACGCACCCATCACCGTCAGGTCGGGGCGTTGCGTGAAGCCGCTGGAATAGGCGCGGCGGAACATCAGTTCGATGTTTTCTGGGTTTTCGCCCAGCATGTGCCGTTCGAACACATCGCGGATCACGTGGCGCATGGCGTCGGGTCCTACTGAGGACGCGTAACACTCGCCCCAGCCGGTGATGCCGGTATCGGTCGTCACTTTGACCAATATCCAGTAGCGCCCGCCCCAGCCGGGGGCCGGAGGGGCGGTGACGATGATGTCGAGGTCCTGCAGTTTCATCTGATGCCCTCCTGCCAAGCGGTTTAGCGCTTGTCGAAAACGATGACGTTGCGTTTGGCCGATCCGGTCTTGGTGTCCGCAATCGCCTCGTTGATCTGATCCAGAGACCAGCGGCCCGAGATCAACTCGTCCAGCTTCAGCCGCCCCTGTTCATACAGGTCGATCATCCACGGAATATCGCGCTGAATGACCACATCGCCCATTTTCGATCCGACAAGGCCTTGCCCCATAAACGCCAGGACCACCGGTTCATAAGAGGCCTCGGCCCCCGAGTGGGGCATTCCGATCATCACGGCCTTGCCACCGCGCCCAAGATAGCGTGGGGCTTGATCGTAGGCCGGAATCGCGCCGACGGTGATCAGAACGGCGTCTGCGCCGCGTCCGCCGAGGGCTTTGTAGGCGGCCTTCCATGGCTCTTTCTGGTCGGCGAGCACACCGTGGGTCGCGCCGAACTCTTTGGCGATCTCCAGCTTTTCTTCGGTCATGTCCACGGCGACAATCCGGCGCGCACCCGCGATGCGCGCGCCTTGAATCGCGTTCAGCCCGACACCGCCTGCGCCGATGACAACCACGTCCTGACCGGGCCGAAGGTTCGCTGCGTTCACGGCAGCCCCGACCCCGGTGATCACGCCACAGGACAGCAGGCTGGCGACATCCTTTGGCATCGTGTCTGGGATTTTGACGATCTGGCGATGGCTGACCACGACTTTCTCTGCAAAAGCCCCGCAGGCCATGGACTGTTCCAACGGTTCCCCGTCCCCGGTGCGCAGGGGCCCGTTGGTCGCGTCATAGGGCGTTTCGCAGATCGTCGGTTGACCGCCCGCGCAAGACGGACACGAGCCGCAGGCGCGGATCAGGGTGACCACAACCGCGTCGCCTACTTTGAAATCACCGGAGGCGTCGCCAACGGCACTAATGACACCGGCGGCTTCGTGGCCGTAGACGGCGGGCAAAAACCCGCCCCATGCGCCATCGGCGTATGAGATATCCGAATGGCAGATGGCCACGGCGTCCAGCGTCACCTCGACCTCTCCGGTGCCGGGGTCGGCCAGTTGGACCTCTTCGATAACCAGCGGCTCGGCGAAGGCGCGGCACACTGCGGCTTTTATTCTTTGCATGTTGGTCTTAACTCCCGTTTGGCCCACGGTGGCGCGGGAAGTGCCGCCTCGCAAGGTGGAAAACGCCATTCATATGTCGTTGTTACGCCACGACAGGCCGGGATCGCAGAAACAGTGCGAAACCCGCCAGCATCAGGACCAAAGCCAGCAGGAACGGCGCACCCGGCAGGTAGAGCGCCGTGTCTGGGCGGATGAACCACGCAAACACGCTGGTCATCACAAGCGGTGAGATAACCATGGATAGCGCATGAAGCGCGGTCAGAACGCCCTGCAACTCGCCTTGCTGAGAATCCGGGGTCGCACGTGACATCATCGCCTGCAGCGCGGGCGTGATCACCGCCCCAAGCGCGGTGATGGGGATCAGGAGCAGGGCGATTGTTCCGTTGGTCAGGAAGGCGAGCAGAGCAAAGCTGATGACCTCGAACACCATGCCGTAGATGATCGTGACCCGTTCGCCCAGATAGCGAGTGGCGGGACGGATCAGGCCACCCTGAACAGCGGCCATGCCGATGCCGTAGACCCCCAGCGACAGCCCGATCATCTGCGGCGACCAGCCGAAGCGCTCGGTCGTGAAATAGGACCAGATTGCCGGGTAGACGTAGATCGAGACGGAATACAGGAAATAGACCCCCAGCAGCGGTCGGATGCCGGGCAGGGCGGCCACCGCGCGCAGGGAGTTGACCGGGTTGGCGCGCCGCAAGCTGAACGTACGCCGGGTTTTGTCGGTGACGGTTTCGGGCATGACCAGCAGACCGGCGGCGAAGGTCAGGGCGGACAGGGCGGCCGCAGCCCAGAACGGGGCGCGGGTTCCGTATTCGCTGAGCAGGCCGCCAATGACCGGGCCAAGGACGAAACCGATGCCAAACGCGGCCCCCAACAGGCCGAAATTCGCGGCCTTGTCCTCGGGCTTTGACACATCCGCCATGAATGCGGCAGCAGTTGAGTGCGTGGCCGCCGTAATGCCCCCGACGATCCGTCCGATCAGCAACAGCCAGATGCTGCCAGCGAGTGCCATGACCACGTAATCCAGCGCCATGACACAGAGCGAAACCAGCAAAACGGCGCGGCGGCCATAGGCGTCGGACAGGTTGCCCAATACGGGGCCAAAGACAAACTGCATGGCAGCAAAGGCGGTGCTAAGGACACCGCCCCAGATGGCGGCGCTGGCCAGCGTGCCGCCCTGAACCTCGACAATAAGCTGCGGCATGATCGGCATCACCAGGCCGATGCCCATCGCGTCGATCATGACCGTACAAAGAACAAAGGCGAAAGGCAGACGCATGGAAACCGCTGGATTGAACCGATGCGCCGACCCTAGCGATCACGGCGGTTTTGGCAAAGATTTCCTGAGGCGGGCAGCGAGTGACGTCTGGTCACAGCGCAGTTTCGACCTCGGTCAGAATCTCCGCCAGCCGTTGTGGATGCGAAAAGAAGGCCGAGTGCGAACTGTCGATGCTGTAGCGTAGCCTTGCCGGGATGTCCTTGCTCATCTCCTGCTGGTATTCGGGCGGCACGGTCCGGTCATCCGTGGTTTGGATATAAGCCTTTGGCACGCGGCCGAACCGCTTGGTCAGGGGCAGAGGTGTTTCCTGCGGACGGATCGCCTGCGGGCACAAGCGGGCAAAGGCGAAAGGTAAGATTTCGGGGGCGCAGTCGTGATAGAACAGCGCCTGCACGCAATCGGGCCGGACGGTATAGGACAGCCCGTCCGAGGATTTCTCGACCGCGTCCACGATGGTTTGCCGGGGCCCACGCCTGCGCATGTCGGCCATCGACAGACCATCGTGTGGGACATAGGCGCTCAGGTAGATCAGCCCGCGCATGGCTTTGGGCTGTGCCTCGGCAGCGGCGCTGATCGGGTAGCCGCCCCAGGAATGGCCGACAATGACCGTATCTTTTGTGGATGCGGCCAGTATCGCATCGCGGCAACTGTCCAGCGTGACCTCAGGGATCGGTGTCGGGTCCGCACCGTGGCTGGGTAGGTCAATGGCACGCGCCGTATGACCCAGAGCTTGCAGCGCCGGAGTCAGATCACGCCAGCACCAGGCCCCGTGGCAAGAACCGTGGATCAAAAGGAAATCCGCCATCGTGATGCTCCTTCAGATGTGTCCGATATCAACAAGAAAGCGCTGCAGCAGCGCCGCGTATTCGGCAGGTTTTTCGACGCAGGGCAGGTGGCCCGCCCGACGCATCAGTTCGAATCTGGAACCGGGGATCAGGTCGATGGTCTCTCGTACCAGATCAGGCGGGGTCGAGCCATCCTCGCTGCCCGCAATTCCCAATGTCGGCAGGCGCAGGCCGCTGGTCGGGGTGTAGAAATCAGTTCCCGAGATCGCCGCGCAGCAACCCAAGTAGCCTTCGACCGGCTGGCGCACCATCATGTTGCGCCACAGCAGATAGTCGGGGTTGGCGCGGAAATCGCGCGAGAACCAGCGCTCCATCGTGGCATCGGCCAGCGCTTCGATCCCGCCTTCGCGCACCGCATTCATGCGCTGTTGCCAGATCGGCGGGGTGCCGATCTTGGCGGCGGTGTTCGACAGCACCAAGGCGCGGATCTGGTCCATACGTTTGACGGCCAGGCCTTGCGCGATCAGGCCGCCGATGGACAGCCCGACAAAAACACAGTCGCGTACCCCAAGATAATTCAGCAGCGCCTCGGCATCCTTGACCAGCGTGCCCATGGAATAGGGCGCTGGCGGGGCCGATGACAGGCCGTGGCCGCGTTTGTCGTAGCGGATGATGCGCAGACCGGTGGGCAGGTGTGGCAGGACCGCATCCCAAAGCCGCAGATCGGTACCCAGAGAATTGGCGAACACAACCGGGGCACCGTCTGGGGTCCCGTCGATTCGGTAGTGTAGCTGCACGTTGCCGAGGTCGGCGAATCTCATGACTTAAGTCCTTGTTGATGCGTCGGAAAATTGCACAGGTACTTCCAGACTGTCAGGTCAGGAATTCCAACGCTTTGGCAAAGATTTCAGGGTCTGTATTGCCGCCCGAAGCGACTGCGATCACCGTATCCCCCGAAATGTCATTCTTGCGGAACAGAGCCGAGGCCAGCGCCACTGCGCCGCCCGGCTCTAGCACGATCTTGAGGCGCAGAAAGGCCAGCGCCATCGCCCGCAGGGCTTCTTCTTCCGAAACCGACAGCCCCGAACCGCACAGTCGTTTCAGGATCGGAAAGGTGATGTTCCCCGGCTGCGGCGTCAGGATAGCGTCGCAGATATTGCCCGAGGTCGCATTGTTGTTTTCGATATGGCCCGAAGCGAGTGAGCGTTTGACGTCGTCGAACCCGTCAGGCTCGCAGGGGCGGGGGCGCAGGTCGGGGGCGTGTTTTTCCAGCGCCAATGCGATGCCCGAGGTTAGACCGCCGCCACCGCAACAGACCAGAACGTCGGCCTCGCTCACGCCCAGTTCCGATGCCTGACGGGCGATTTCCAGCCCGGTGGTGCCCTGTCCGGCGATCACCTGCGGCTCATCATAGGGGCGGATCAGGGTCAGGCCGCGCTTGGCTGCCAGCGTCTCACCAATCTCCTCACGGCTTTCCGAGGCCCGGTCGTACAGCACCACCTCGCCGCCCAAAGCCTTGGTGTTGTCGATCTTAAGCGCAGGCGCGTCCGAGGGCATGACGATGACCGACGGGATGCCGTGTTTCGCCGCCGCCAGCGCCACGCCCTGCGCGTGGTTGCCCGAGGAATAGGCGATGACGCCGCGCTGACGGTTCGCATCGCTCAGGGCGGAAATGGCCGACCATGCGCCGCGGAACTTGAAACTGCCCGTGTGCTGCAGGCATTCCGGTTTGACCAGAATCCGGCGGCCCGCAATCTTGTCCAGAAACGGAGAGGACAGCAGGGGCGTTTCCCTGACATGTCCCCGCAGCCGGTCGGCGGCGGCCTCGATCATTTCAATGCTGCTCATGTCGCGTTCAGGACCTTGTGAATGACGTTCAGGGACTGCGGTTCGTCCAGAAACGGGACATGTCCACGATCCGGCACCTCGGCTGATATAAGGCCGGGGTGGCGGGATTGCATCTGGGTCAGCGTTTCCTTGCTCAGGATGTCAGAATTTGCCCCCCTGATCACACCGGTCGGAATGTCCTGCAAAGCGTCGAAGAGCGGCCACAAATCCGGCGTTTCCTGAGTGGCGGCCTGCTCGATCAATGCTGTGCGCAGGGCGGTGTCATACCGCAGGCGAAGGCCATCCTGATCGGTTTTGTTTTGGTGCTCCGCAAACGTGCGCCACACCGCCAAAGGCACGCCGGGGAATTGAGGTTCCATCACTTTTTTCAGGGTCTGTGCGGCCTCGTAATAAGATTTGGCTGTCGGTTGGATGCCGACATATTCCATGATCTTGGCGATGCCAGCAGGTTCGATCACAGGCCCCACATCGTTCAGAATGACGCCTACCAGCCGGTCTGGGTGGCTGGCGGCCAGCGCCATAGCGATGAGCCCTCCGCGTGAGGTTCCCAGAATGGTCACGCGGTCAAGACCTAGGTGGTCCAGCAACTCGACCGCGTCCTGAGATTCCCGCAGGATGTTGTAGTTCATATAGTCGGGATCGTAGTCCGATAACCCGCGCCCCCGGTAATCCATCCGGATCAGCGTCACGTCGGTCAGGTGTGGCGCGACGAAATCGAAATCCCGGCTATTTCGCGTCAGCCCGGCAAGACAGAGGATCGGCGGTCCGTCTCCGGCGGCCTCAAAGTAAAGGCGTATGCCGTCCGAGGTCGTGAACTCTGACATTACAGCCCTGCCAGTTGGGGAATGGTGGTCAGGTCCGACAGGACATGCGCGGGGGTCCAGGGCAGCCGGTCCATCGGTTCGCCCGCCCGATTGACCCACGTGGTGACAAACCCATACCCGCTGGCGCCGGCGGCGTCCCAGCCGTTGGAACTGACGAAAAGAACCTCGTCCCTTGTGCCGCCGAATCTGCCCTGCACCAGATCGTAGACACGCGCATGCGGCTTGAAGACGCCGACGCTTTCAACCGATAGAACATCGTCCAGCACATCGCCAATGCCTGCCGATTGCACCGCGCCGTCCAGCATCGGGGGCGACCCGTTCGACAGGATGGCCGTCTGCAGCCCGCCGTCTTTCAGGGCTTTCAGCATGGCGGGGACCTCGGGGTAGGCCTGCAGTTCCCAGTAGAGGTCCAGCAATCGCTGGCGCAGGGCCGCGTCGCCTTGCAGGCCTGCCGCCTCAAGCGCCCAATCCAGCCCGTCCTGCGTCACGTCCCAGAAATCGTCATGCGCATCGGCCACCGCGCGCAGCCAGGTGTATTGCAACTGTTTCAGACGCCAATGGCCTGCGACCTCGGGCCATTTGTCCCGCAGGGCTTCGAACCCGGGCTCGGTCGCCGCCTGCCGTGCGGCGGCGGCAACGTCGAAAAGCGTTCCATAGGCGTCGAATACACATGTTTTGATGGCCATCTACAGTCTCCCCATTTTCGCGCGCAGGTTTGCACAAGAAACAGGCGCATGAAAAGGCCGAGGGTTTACATAATGGTGGCACCCCTTAGGGTTGGCCGTTCATTTCTTTTTGAGGCCGGAGGCCAGCATGAGCGAAATCAAACAGGGCGACACCGTTCGCATCCACTACACCGGCACGCTGTTGGACGGGCAGGTCTTTGACAGTTCCAACGGGCGAGACCCGCTGGAGTTTGTGGTGGGCTCGGGCCAGATCATCCCCGGCCTCGACAGCGCGATGCCCGGTCTGGCGGCGGGCGACAAGAAACGGGTCGAGATCGCCTGTGTCGACGCTTATGGTCCGATCAATCCGGGAATGCGGCAGGAGATTCCCCGCGAAGGCATCCCGGATGACATCCCGCTCGAGCCCGGTACGCAGCTGCAGATGCAGACTCCGGACGGTCAGACGTTGCCGGTCATGGTGGTCGAGGTGAACGACGCAACAGTAATGCTGGACGCCAACCATCCTTTGGCCGGGCAGGATTTGATTTTCGATATCGAAGTGGTCTCGATCAACTGAGGATCTGCCGGGTCGTCGCAGACGGCCCGCGCCTTACCCCAGTAAAGTATCGATTGC
Organism: Ruegeria sp. G12; assembly: GCF_056533565.1. Lineage (NCBI taxonomy): Bacteria > Pseudomonadati > Pseudomonadota > Alphaproteobacteria > Rhodobacterales > Roseobacteraceae > Ruegeria > Ruegeria sp. G12. Next base: position 736,477 of record NZ_JBQFOO010000002.1, on the reverse strand, counting down.
GGCCCGCACCTGCGGCTGCGTGTAGAACACAAACACCAGCAGCAGCGATGTCAGCGTCAGCAAAAGGATGCGCGCGCGGTGGCTGAGGAAACCCTGTTTACGCCGGGCTTGCGGCGCGCGGGGGCTGTTGGCCATGATTTGGTCTAGCTTGCTCATGCCCGTATTCCTGCCGCCGAAAGATGGTTAAATCTGGGCGGCGGCAGGGAAAGATGGGGTCACATGAAATCGGGCTGTGGCATTCCCAGCACATGGAAGCCGCCATCGACGCGAATGATTTCGCCCGACGTAAAGGCTCCGGCATCCGAGGCCAGATACACGGCGGTGCCGCCCACGGCCTCGAGCGTCGCGTTCGAGCGCATCGGCGCGTTCTGATCGCAGAACTTGTAGGTTCGGCGCGCGCCGCCGATGGCCGCACCGGCCAGCGTCTTCATCGGTCCGGGCGAGATCGCGTTGACGCGGATGCCGTCTGGGCCCAGATCGTTGGCCAGATAGCGGGTCGCCGATTCCAGCGCCGCCTTGGCCACGCCCATGACGTTGTAGTTGGGGACAACCCGGTTCGAGCCCGCATAGGTCAGCGTCAGCAGCGTGCCGCCATTGTCCTTCATCATCGGATAGGCACGGCGCGCCACCTCGATGAAGGAATAGGCCGAGACATCCAGCGAATGCTTGAAATTCGCGCGGGTGGTGTTCAGAAACCGGCCTGTCAGTTCGGACTTATCCGAATACGCAATCGCGTGTACGACAAAGTCGATGGTGGGCCAGCGTTCAGCCAATTCCCCAAACGCACGATCCAGCGAGGCGTCGTCGGTGACATCCGCATCCACCATGAAATCGCTGCCCAGGCTTTGTGCCAGCGGTTCCAGCCGCTTGCCAAACGCCTCACCCTGATAGGTAAAGGCCAGTTCCGCGCCCGCCTCGTGCATGGCTTTGGCAATACCCCAGGCAATCGAGCGGTCGTTGGCCACGCCCATGATGAGGCCGCGCTTACCCTTCATAACTTCCGACATCGTGTTCACCCGTTATATTTGGACAGGATCATGGATCCGTTGGTGCCACCAAAGCCGAAGCTGTTGGTCATCACGCTGTCCAGGCCTGCATTTTCAACCACCTGAGTGGCAATTTCACCGGGCAGGATGCCTTCGGCAAGTGTGTCGACATTGATCGACGGTGTAACGAAATCATTGTCCAGCATGAGCAGACAGAAGATCGCCTCAAGCGCGCCTGCTGCACCCTGCGCGTGGCCCGTCATCGACTTGGTCGACGAGATCGGAGGCACGTTGCCTTCGCCAAAGATGCGGCGGACGGCTTCAACCTCACCCACATCGCCAACCGGGGTCGAGGTGCCGTGGGCGTTGATATAGCCGACCTTGCGGCCTTCGGGCAGGGTGGATAGGGCCAAACGCATAGCGCGTTCGCCGCCTTCGCCGGACGGGGCCACCATGTCGTGACCGTCCGAGGTGGCGGCATAGCCGGTGACCTCGGCGTAGATCTTGGCCCCGCGCGCCAAGGCGTGGTCGAGGTCTTCCAGCACAACGATACCGCCGCCGCCGGAGATCACGAACCCATCGCGGTTTTCATCAAATGCGCGCGACGCTTTGTCGGGCGTGTCATTGTATTTCGACGACATCGCGCCCATCGCGTCGAAGAGGCACGAGAGCGTCCAGTCCAGTTCCTCTCCACCACCTGCGAACATCACGTCCTGTTTGCCCAGCATGATCTGTTCCGCCGCGTTGCCGATGCAGTGCAGCGAGGTCGAGCAGGCCGAGGTGATCGAATAGTTGATGCCCTTGATCTTGAAGGCAGTCGCGAGGTTGGCGGAAATCGTCGAGCACATGCATTTCGGCACCGCAAACGGCCCGATCCGCTTGGTCGCACCGCTTTTCAGAACGGTCTGATGCGCGGTCAGCATGGCGCTGGTCGACGGCCCGCCCGAGCCCGCGACCAGACCGGTGCGCGGGTTCACCACCTGATCCTCGGTCAAGCCGGAATCGGCGATCGCCTGATCCATCGCGATATGGGCATAGGCCGCACCGGGGCCCATGAAGCGCAGGGTGCGCTTGTCCACATGCTCTTTGACGTCAATCTTGAGCGTTCCGGCGATCTGGCTGCGAAAGCCGTGTTCGACCATTTGCTCGTTGGCCTCAATGCCGGACTTACCGGCTTTGAGCGAGGCCAGAACCTCTTGGGCATTGTTCCCGATGGAGGAGACGATCCCCAAACCGGTGACAACTACTCGACGCATATGCGTGCTCCTTCGTTTCGGGCCGGTCTGGCTCAGGCGTCAGACAGGACGACTTTCATGTCTTTGACGTCGTAAATCAATTCACCGTCCGCTTCGACAATACCATCTGCCACACCCATAGTCAGGCGGCGTGTCTGGATCGCCTTTTTGAAATCGATTTTATAAGTCAGCATCTTGCGGTCCGGGCGGACCATGCCGGTCAGTTTGACCTCGCCCACCCCAACGGCCATGCCGCGCCCCTGCCAGCCGCGCCAGCCCAGGTTAAAGCCGGTCAACTGCCACAGGCCATCAAGGCCCAGACAGCCGGGCATGATCGGGTTGCCGGGGAAGTGGCATTCGAAAAACCACAGGTCCGGGGTGATGTCGAACTCGGCCAGAATATGGCCTTTACCGTGTGCACCGCCATCGGCGGAAACTTGGGTGATCCGATCCATCATCAGCATCGGCGGGGCGGGTAACTGCGCGTTGCCGGGGCCGAATAATTCGCCGCGCGCGCATTTCAGCAGATCGTCCTTGTCAAAGCTGCTCGGGAATTGGGCCATTCTGCCGCCTCTCCTGCCAGGGGTCCGTTCGTTTAATCTGGCCTCGTCTAGCACCCGTTTGCAAGGGCCTGCAAGAGCAGCGCGCCACATCATGTTGTGCATACGACATTCTTTGCGAATGAATTTCATTTGAAATTCCCTGTTGGCCGCCCCTATATATATGGTCAGCAGCAACAGGTATCGGACCCATGACACCTCAGAGCCGGGACATCGCGACAGACTGGTTGGTCAATGCCGGATTACGCCCCACGCGTCAGCGGGTGGCCTTGGCCGAGCTTTTGGTGGGTGACGGTCGCCATCGGCACGTGACCGCAGAAAGCCTGTTCGACTCCGCCAAATCCAACGGCGACGCTGTTTCGCTGGCCACGGTCTATAACACCCTGCGCGCCTTTTGCGACGCCGGTGTGTTGCAGGAGATCACGGTGGATGGCTCCAAAAGCTATTTTGACACCAACACCCACGATCATCCGCATTTCTTCTGGGAAGATGAAGGTCGGTTGAGCGATGCTCCGTCCGAGGAGTTGGTGATCCAACGCCTGCCGGACGCGCCCGAAGGGGTCGAGATCGCATCGGTGGATGTGGTCATCCGTCTACGCCGGACGCAATAGCTCGTTCTGCAGTCAGGTTTACAATCAAAACACGCTCGGCCATGGCAAGCGTTGCGTCCGTTGGCCCTTTGCCGTGACGGGCGAGGACAATAGCTTCGGTCGCATCAGGATTGCTGATCGGCAATCGAACAAGTGGTTTGTTGTCATAGCTGAGGTCGCCAGGCGGGTTGGCGTAGCTGATCCCAACCCCTTCGCCATGCGCGGCGAGACTGCGTTGAATCTCCAGTGAGGCGGCTCTGTGGGCCACGCGGGGGCTCAGCCCGTTTAGGCGGAACAGGGCCAGTATATGCTGCGCCGACAGGCCTTCGTTGGACAGGATCAGGGGGTAGTCTTCCAGTTCCGACAAAGTGACCTGTTTGCGCTTTGCCAGCGCATGGTCGGGCGAAAGGATCGCGCCTGCGCGGTTCTCGAACAGGGTTGTTCGGGAAAACCCGGCATCCATTCCAAGATCATAGGTGATTGCGATGTCGAGCTGACCGTTGATCAGGTCGCTCAGCAGGCTCTCGAACGGTCCGACAGTGTAGGCGGTTGTCACATTGGGCAGTGACGCCTGCAGATGCCGAAGGGCCGAGGCCAGATGAAACGGGGCCAGATCGGTGAAGCAGCCGAGCCGCAGTTGCGTTAAGCCCTGTTCGGCCGTGTCCGATGCCTCGATTCGCGCGGCGGATGTCAGAACGTCTTCGGCCCGTTCGATGAACCTGCGGCCTTGCGGGGTCAACGCCATCGCAGCCCCGCGCCGACGGATAAACAGCGGATAGCCCAGATGCGATTCGACCCGCGTCAGCGCGGTCGACAAGGCAGGCTGCGAGACGTTCAGATGGTGCGAGGCCGCCGACAGGCTGCCATACCGCCCGATGGCGCAGACATATTCATACTGGCGCAGGGAAATATATAACATGAAGTTAATTATAGCTTTGCGAGATATGATTTGAACAGAAGGTATGATCCGGCGCAAACTGAGGCGGATACTTCAAGGAGAGCCCAATGCCACATCCGCTCGTTTCCCCGGACATGATCGACACTTATCAGACCGACGGTGTCGTCTTGGTTAAAGGTCTGTTTGCGGATCACGTGGATCAGTTGCGTGACGGGGTAGCGGCGAATATGGCCGATCCCGGGCCGTATGCTTCGGAAAACAAGAAACAGGGCGAAACCGGCCGATTTTTTGACGACTACTGCAACTGGACTCGCATCCCCCAGTTTCGTGAGGTGATTGAGGCGTCGCCCGCTGCCGAAGTTGCCGCGGATCTGATGCAGTCGCAGAGTGTGCAGATGTTTCACGACCATGTTCTGGTCAAAGAACCCGGCACATCCATGGCCACGCCCTGGCATCAGGACGGGCCGTATTACTTCGTCGAAGGCCAGCAAACGATTAGCTTCTGGTCCCCGCTGGACCCGGTGAAACAGGCCACTCTGCGATGTGTCGCAGGATCGCATCGCTGGGAGAAAGAGGTTCTGCCGACCCGCTGGGTGTCCGAGGAGGGGTTCTTTCCGGATGAAGGCCAGTACATCCCTGTTCCCGACCCCGATGCGGAAGGCATGAATGTTGTCGAGTTCGAAATGGAGCCTGGTGATGCGGTGGCGTTCAACTATCGCACCCTGCACGGCGCGCGGGGCAACCAGTCTGACAGTCGCCGGCGCGCGTTTTCTCTGCGTTTGGTCGGGGACGATGCGCGCTATGCTGAGCGTCCAGGTCGGACCTCACCGCCGTTTCCGGGGCATGACATGGTGCCGGGCCAGCGTCTGCGCGAGGATTGGTTTCCGGTTTTGTTGCGGCGGTGATTAGGGGGCGCTGCCCCCGTCGCGACAGGCCGCGACTCCCCCAGGGATATTTTTGGACAGATGAAGTGCGGATCAGAACCACTGGCCGGATTCGATCAGCCCCAAATCCAGCAACTGACGCGAGTTCCAGTCGAAGGGGATCGAGTTGCGCCAGCGGAAGGTCGGGATGTCGAAGGTGGAACCCGCGTTTCGTTTCAATGCCTTGGCCGCGCGGAATGAGCATATGGCCGCAGTCATGTTGTTATGCCACGGGCATGAATAAGTGTTGTATTCGGGCTCATTAAACGTGTGATCCGGCAGCAGGGTAAGGCCCTTTTGCGTTTTGAAAACGGCGATCCTGTCGATGCGGCGACGTTCATACGGAATGTGGTTTTCAAACCGCCAGCGCAGACCGCCAGACATATCAAGCTGCCGGTCCAGCGGCTGGCCCGAGGCATCGTGCCGCGTGTGGGCGTAATATCCGGTGCTGTCCAGCATAGCGTGATCGGGGGCCACGCCGTTCGGGAAGGTGGCCAGATCGTCTGCGTAGAGATCGACCACATGGCAGAGCATTGCGTTCCGCCGCTCCTCGCTATGAAACGCCAGAAATTCGCCGATACTGCGGGTCTCGCAAAACGGAAAGAACAGGTATTCGGCGTTGTAGCAGTAATACATCCAGAGGCCGGGGGCCGAGGCGATGATCCGGTTGATCGTCTCAAACACAACTGATCGCGGCACGCATTTCAGGGTGACGCGGTGGATCTGGCCTTCAAGTGCGGGGTCTAGGCCAAACTCTTCGGGCATAAACGCGATCACCGATTTGAAGCCGAGCTTCAGGTGGTGGCGCAGGGTGCCTTCGACCTCGGTCTCATCCTCAGAGAAAATCAGCGCGACGGGGCCCTTTGCCAGTGCGGCAAGGCCTGCGTTCAGAAAATGGTCGGGGGATTCGTATTGCATCGCCTGTTATCGGTGCCGCCTTGCTGGAAACTGCCGCCAAATTCGGGTAATTGCGCCACCATTGCAAGCGGCGTTCGTTGCATATAGATGACGCCGATCCAGCGAATGCAAAGGCCCGCCCAATGTCCGAACCGAAGAAGCTGTTTATCAAGACCTATGGCTGTCAGATGAATGTCTATGACAGCGAGCGGATGGCCGAAGCGCTGGGCGGGCAGGGCTATGTGGAAACCAAATCCGCCGATGATGCGGACATGATTCTGCTGAACACCTGTCATATTCGGGAAAAGGCGGCGGAGAAGGTCTATTCCGAACTCGGCCGTTTCAAAGGTCTGAAAGCCGAAAAGCCCGATCTGAAGATCGGCGTTGCGGGCTGTGTGGCGCAGGCCGAGGGTGAAGAGATCATGCGCAGGCAGCCTCTGGTCGATCTGGTGGTGGGGCCGCAAAGCTATCATCGCCTGCCCGAGATGGAGGCCAAGACCCGTTCGGGTGAAAAGGCGCTGGATACCGATTTCCCGGAAGAGGATAAGTTCGAGAAGCTGAAGAACCGGCCCAAGGCCAAGCGCGGCCCGACCGCGTTCCTGACCGTGCAGGAAGGGTGTGACAAGTTCTGTGCCTTCTGTGTTGTGCCCTATACGCGAGGGGCCGAGGTCAGCCGCCCGGCGGATCGTATCATCCGCGAGGCACAGGATCTGGTCGAACGCGGCGTGCGCGAGATCACTCTGCTGGGCCAGAACGTAAACGCCTATCACGGGGCAGGGCCGAACGGTGACATGACGCTGGCCGGTCTGATCTGGGCGTTGAACAAGGTGGACGGGCTGGAACGTATCCGCTTTACCACCTCGCACCCCAACGACATGGCCGATGATCTGATCGAGGCGCACGGGACTTGCGAAAAGCTGATGCCTTACCTGCATTTGCCGGTTCAGTCGGGCTCGGACAAAATCCTGAAAAGGATGAACCGCAGTCACACGGCGGAGAGCTATCTGCGCCTAATTGAACGCATCCGTGCGGCGCGCGCCGACATTGTCATGTCGGGCGATTTCATTGTCGGCTTTCCCGAGGAAACCGAAGAAGATTTTCAGGCCACGCTGGATTTGGTCGAGCAGGTCAAATACGGCTATGCCTACTCCTTCAAATACTCGACGCGTCCGGGAACCCCGGCGGCCGAGCGGGCGCAGGTTGATCCCGCAGCGGCAGATGACCGCCTGCAGCGTCTGCAGGCTTTGATCACCCGACATCAAAGGGAAATTCAGGACGCGATGGTGGGCCGCACTGTCAAGGTTCTGTTTGAAAAACCGGGTCGTTTGCCAGGGCAAATGGTTGGAAAATCGGAATATCTGCACTCGGTCCATGTTGCTGGTCCGGACATCGCAACAGGTGACCTGAAACAGGTTCGGATTGTCGAATCCGGCGCAAACTCCTTGGCGGGTGAACTGATTTAATCCCGCCTTTAGCTGCGCTTCAGATACCATCGTTGGTGTTTGTTTCTGAAATTTACCCTTGATTTATCCTTTGGAACTATGTTCCGAGGGGAGCCAGTCTTATTCCGGGTGTGGTTTTACGCCTTTGGGGTTTCAGTCTGCGCTGATCCGACTTGGGGTGAAAGCGATGGAGGGTGCGAGTGACAATTGTGGAAAGACTCAGTTTGTCGAAGTTCCGGCGCGCGGTGCCAGCGGCCTCGGTCATGACTTTCTTTGCAAGCGCCACCATAGCCGGAGACCTGAAAGGCACCATTCAGGACCCCGAAGTGGTCAGCCCCAACCGGATCGGCAGCGACGTGAGCGCCTTTTATCTTGGGGTAAGCGGGGCTTACGGCCTGGGTGGTGATGATCGTTTTGGACTGACCACACCGGGTGGAACCTTTGCGATTGGCGAACAGGACCTGACAGGGAACTACGGCGGCATTCGCGGCGGCTGGCGCGGAATTCTGCCGTTTTTTGGCGGGCGCGATTATGTTTATGGCGTTGAGGTCGGGTATGATTTCGGATCGCTTGAGGATGACGTGTCAACTCAGGTCAGCGGAATCCCAGTGCAGGGTGGGTCTCGGGTCTCGGACGTGCTGTCGCTTCGGTTGCGCAGCGGCTTCACGAATCGCAGCAAGAGCATCCTTTACTTCGCGACCATCGGCTATGTGCACGGGGATGTGGAAACAACCAACAGCTTCGGGTCGGGTCCCACCTTTCAGGCGTTCCGCGATACCGACACCCGCAACGGATTTTCGGCCAGCATCGGGGCCGAACACCGGCTGAACGAAAACTGGTCGATCACGGGCGAATACGAGTACGTGCAATTCGAGTCCGAGGTAATTCAGTTCGAATCAGGCTTTTCGACCAAGTCCACGCCAAACTATCGGGGCTTGCGTTTCGGGCTGAACTACACGTTCTGATCAATCCCCGGAAAGGACAAGGTTTCCGGCACCTGTTGTCCGATTTGTCGTCTACACCAGATTTTTTAAAACTGTGCCTTGCGCCCACCAAGTTTTGTTGTCTACGCTCAAGATGAAACGCCAAGACAGGAGAACGGATTGGCCATCGGTGCCCTGACCCCACCGCAAGACGAGATGCCGCAACAAGAGGCATTTGTAGAGTTTCCCGACAACCGACTGTTGATTGATCTTTGCGGCGAATACGACCGCAATCTGGCCGAGATCGAACAAAAGCTTTCTGTTCAGATCATTCGCCGGGGCAATCAACTGGTGGTGATGGGGGAAGAACACGCCCAGAAACAGGCGATTGATGTTCTGCAGGCCCTTTACACCCGTCTGGAAGGCGGCCGCGAGGTTGAGGCCGCGGATGTCGACCGCGAACTTCGGATGGGTGATTCCGAGAAGGGAACTGGCAGCCGCGACGGCGACCAGCTTGAGATGTTCAAGGGCGGCACGGTCGAGATCAAGACCCGCAAGAAGCTTGTTGAGCCCCGCACGGATGCGCAAAAAGCCTATGTGCAGTCGCTGTTCAACAACGAACTGGCCTTTGGCATCGGCCCGGCTGGGACCGGCAAAACTTATCTGGCGGTGGCCGTTGGGGTCTCGATGTTCATCGGCGGGCATGTGGACCGGATCATCCTCAGCCGTCCGGCGGTCGAGGCTGGTGAGAAGCTGGGCTATCTGCCGGGCGACATGAAGGACAAGGTCGATCCTTACATGCAGCCGCTCTACGATGCGCTGAATGATTTTCTGCCGGGCAAGCAACTCGCCAAGCTGATTGAAGAAAAACGCATCGAAATTGCTCCGCTAGCCTTTATGCGGGGGCGGACATTGGCCAATGCCTTTGTGGTGCTGGATGAAGCGCAGAATGCCACCACCATGCAGATGAAGATGTTCCTGACCCGCCTGGGCGAGGGCAGTCGCATGGTGATCACCGGCGACCGGTCTCAGGTCGATCTGCCGCGTGGTGTTCAGTCGGGGCTGGCTGATGCTGAGCGGTTGCTGAAAACCATCCCCAACATCAGTTTCAACTACTTCACTTCGAAAGATGTGGTGCGCCACCCGCTTGTCGCCGCCATCATCGAAGCGTATGAGGCCGACTCGGGCCGCGAAACAGGTTGATTTCCGGGCCCGCACTTGGGGTTTTGGAATGGCGTCATGAATTTGGAGTTAACTGTCGACGACCCACGCTGGGCGGGGTTGGAACCCCTGTGCCAAAAGGCGATCAGCGCCGTGTTGCAACATTGCGGGCTGGATCCGGACCTGTGCGAGGTCAGCGTTTTAGGCTGCGACGATACCCGCATCGCAGACCTGAATGCCGACTTCCGCGCCAAAGCCACGGCGACGAACGTGCTCAGTTGGCCTGCCGAGGACCTGGCTCCGGAAATGGCCGGACATGTGCCAGAGCTACCGGAACCGGATTTCACCGGCGAAATTCCCTTGGGCGACATCGCGATTGCCTATGAAACCTGCGCGCGCGAGGCCGCGGAGGCGGGCAAGGACATGGACGATCACGTGACCCATTTGCTCGTTCACGGAACGTTGCATCTGTTGGGTTATGATCACATCCGCGACCCCGACGCCACGCTGATGGAGGCGGTCGAGGTCAAGATACTTGGCAAAATGGGTATTGATGACCCATATAGGTTATGAAGCGGGTTATCTCACCCGATCAATTGGAACAGGAAAATGGGCGATACAGACGGCAGTTCTAGGGCGGCGCACAGCGCGCAACCACAGGACGGCAATGACGACATAGAAGAGAAAAGCGGTTTCTTTTCCCGAATTTTTGATGCGTTCTCGGGCTCGGACGACGACCAGACCGGGCTGACCAATGGGCACGATGCCATAAGCGTACAGCCGCGCGGCATGATCAACCTGCGCCGCATGCGGGTCGAGGATGTCGCGATCCCGACCGCGGAAATCGTATCGGTGCCGTCGACGGTCGCAAAGGATGAACTGGTCCAGCTGTTCCGCGAAAGCGGCCTGTCGCGTGTTCCGGTTTATGAGGGCACGCTGGACACGCCTCTGGGCTTTGTTCACCTTAAGGATTTTGCTCTGACACATGGGTTCAATGGTGGATCGACCGAGTTCGACCTGGTGCCTATGCTGCGCACCTTGCTGTTCGTGCCGCCCTCGATGCCGATTGGCGTTCTGCTGACCAAGATGCAGACCGAGCGTCGGCATATGGCCTTGGTGATCGACGAATACGGTGGTGTGGACGGTCTGCTGACCATCGAAGACCTGATTGAACAAGTCGTGGGCGAGATTGCCGACGAACACGACGCCGATGAAGATCAGCTTTGGGTGCAGGAAAAACCGGGATGCTACGTGGTTCAGGCCCGTGTCCCGCTTGAGGATTTCGAGGCCGAGATCGGGCGCTCTCTGACCAGCCACGAAGATGTGGACGAAGAAGAGATCGACACGCTGGGCGGTCTGGTCTTCATGTTGTCCGGTCGCGTTCCCGCGCGGGGTGAGGTTGTCTGCCATCCCGAAGGGGCCGAGTTTGAAGTGATTGACGCCGACCCGCGCCGGATCAAGCGGTTGCGCGTCATGCTGCCGGATATCGCTGCATGAACCCTGCCCGGGGCCGGCCTTTTGGCCTGAGGCTTGTCGTGGCGGCGCTGCTGGGCGCGCTCGGCGCGTTTGGTCTGGCCCCGTTCGGGTATTGGGCGGCAACTCTGGTGGCCCTGATTCTGATCGCGCCTCTGTTCTTAGTCAGCGAAACGCGTGCGCGGGCGGCTTGGGTCGGGTGGTTCTTTGCGACCGGGTATTTCGCCCACGCCCTGAGCTGGATCATCGAACCGTTTCAGGTCGATGCTGAGCGGAACGCGTGGATGGCCCCTTTTGCGCTGGTTTTTATGGCAGGCGGGTTGGCTTTGTTTTGGGGTTTGGCCTTTTGGCTGGCTCGGAGGCCGAAGGCACCGCCAGTTCTTCAAGCCGCGTTTTTGGCGATAACGTTGTCCTTGGCCGAGTTCGCCCGGGGCTACGTCCTGACTGGCTTTCCGTGGGCCGGGCTGGCGCAGGTATGGGTGAACTCGCCGGTCGCTCAGCTGCTGTCGCTCGTGGGGCCCTATGGCTTGGGCGCATTGACCCTGGGTGTGACCCTGCCTTTGGGCGCAGTTTTGTCCGAAAGCGCAGGTGCAAAAGCCAGGATCGGCTCCATCGCTTTTTCTTTGGGCGCTGCGATTCTGGCCTTAGTCTACGCCGCATCCCGCCCGCCAGTTGTCGAAGGTGATCATATCGTCCGTCTGGTGCAGCCCAACGCGCCGCAGCACCAGAAATGGCACCCGGATTATGCCCCGCTGTTTTTTGCGCGGCAGATCGAATTCACCGCTGCCCAGCCCAGACCCGATCTGATCGTCTGGCCCGAGACTTCTGTCCCCGCATGGTTGGGAAGCGCCCAGCCATATCTCGAGGCCATTGCAGAAGCCGCGCAGGGCACGCCGGTGATGCTGGGTATCCAGCGGGCCGAGGGGCCGCGCATTTATAACTCAATGGTCTATCTGGATCAGACGGGCCAGCAGCAGGCCGTGTACGACAAGCACCATCTGGCCCCTTTTGGCGAATACGTGCCGCTAGGCAACCTGATGGCCCGGTTCGGAGTTTTCGGCCTAGCCGCGACCACCGGGAACGGGTTCAGCGCCGGGCCGGGGCCCGAGTTGATTGACGCAGGTGAATTGGGTCGGGCCTTGCCCCTGATCTGCTACGAGGCCGTGTTCACGCAGGACGTAAACGGTGCCCCCGAGCGCGCCGATTTTCTGGTGCAGATCACCAATGATGCCTGGTTCGGAACCCGGTCGGGCCCGTATCAGCATCTGGCACAGGCGCAGATGCGGGCGATCGAACAGGGCGTGCCGATGATGCGCTCGGCCAATACCGGGGTTTCGGCCATGATCGACCCGCTGGGGCGGATTACAGCCCAATTGCCATTGGGGCAGGCGGGCTATGTGGATGCCACGCTCTCTCTGCCGCAGACCGCGACACTTTATTCGCGCACGGGGGACAGTCCGGTTTTCATAGTCCTACTGGCCCTGTTTGCGATGCTCTGGCGCACCACCCGACGGGCGTAGCGCATTTACCGATTGACCCTGCCCCACTCTGCGCGTATCCGGGCCTATGCCTGTCACAACGGCTTCCTGGCGTGGCAGAGAAATCTTAATGGAGCACATTTATGTCCCGACAGAACTACATTTTTACCTCGGAATCGGTTTCCGAGGGCCACCCGGATAAGGTCTGTGATCGTATTTCCGATGCCGTACTCGACGCGTTTCTGAGCGAGGAGCCCGAAGCACGCGTGGCGTGCGAAACCTTTGCCACGACCGACCGGGTCGTGATCGGGGGCGAGGTCGGTCTGTCGGATCAGGAAAAGCTGCACGACTACATGGGGCGCATCGACGAGATCACGCGCGCCTGCATCAAGGATATCGGCTACGAGCAGGACAAGTTTCACCACCAGACGGTCGAGGTGACGAACCTGCTGCACGAGCAATCCGCCCATATCGCGCAGGGTGTAGATGCGTCGGATGACAAGGACGAAGGCGCCGGTGATCAGGGTATCATGTTCGGCTACGCAACCACCGAAACGCCCGCGTTGATGCCCGCGCCGATCCAGTATTCTCACGCGATCCTGCGCCGTCTGGCCGAGGTCCGAAAGAACGGAACAGAACCGGCTTTGGGTCCGGACGCAAAGTCTCAGCTTTCGGTGATCTATCGCGATGGCAAGCCGGTGGGCGTCAGTTCGATCGTTCTGTCGACCCAGCATCTGGATGAGGCGCTGACATCAGACGACATCCGCGCCATTGTCGAGCCCTATATCTCTGAGACTCTGCCCGACGGGTGGTTGTCGGCGGAAACCGAATGGCACGTGAACCCGACCGGCAAATTCGTGATCGGCGGCCCGGATGGCGATGCCGGTCTGACCGGGCGCAAGATCATCGTGGACACCTATGGCGGTGCCGCGCCCCATGGCGGCGGTGCGTTCTCGGGTAAAGACCCGACCAAAGTGGACCGCTCGGCGGCCTATGCTGCGCGCTATCTGGCGAAGAATGTTGTTGCCGCGGGCATGGCGGAACGCTGCACCATCCAGTTGAGCTATGCGATTGGTGTCTCGAAGCCGCTTTCGATCTATGCTGAAACCCATGGCACCGGTCAGGTCGCGGATGCGGCCATCGAAAAGGCCGTCGGGCAGGTGATGGACCTGACCCCGCGCGGCATTCGCGAGCATCTGCAACTGAACAAGCCTATCTACCAGCGCACCGCCGCTTATGGCCATTTTGGCCGAGAACCGGATGCGGACGGCGGCTTTAGCTGGGAACGAACGGATCTGACGAACGCGCTGAAAAAAGCCGTTTGACAGAGGTGATCCAAAGGTGCGCCCTGACGGGCGCGCTCTTCTTCTGTTGAAAAACACCTCGGGGGTGTGGGGGCTGGCCCCCACCTCCTACCCCTTGCCACAGGCCCAGCGTCACAGTATGGGCACCGGCATGACCACCGAGACACCACAACGCCCGCGCAGAAACTTCTATGGCCGGTTCAAGGGCAAGACCCTCAAGCCCAGCCAGAGGGCCTATTTGAATGAAGACCTCGCCGCGTTGTCGCCCGGTGACGTGGACTGGGACAGCAACCCCGAACGCCTGCCGCTGGATTTGGATGGTTTGTTCGGTGGCAAGCCGGTGTGGCTTGAAATCGGCTTTGGCGGTGGCGAGCATCTGGTGCACCAGGCCGAAAGCAACCCTGATATCGGTATTATCGGGGCCGAGCCTTACATTAACGGCGTTGCCATGCTGTTGGGTAAAATCCGCCGCGCGGGGGTTGAGAATCTGGCCGTACATCCCGGCGATGCGCGGGACCTGTTCGATGTTCTGCCCGATGCCAGCATCTCGCGCGCTTTCCTGCTCTACCCCGACCCATGGCCCAAAAAGCGTCACCACCGCCGTCGGTTTGTGACGAGGGAACATCTGGAACCTCTGGCGCGGGTCCTGAAACCGGGGTCGATTTTCCGGGTGGCCACCGACATCCCCGATTACGTCCGCCAAACGCTGGAAGAAGTTCCGCAGGCTGGCTTCGAATGGCTGGCCGAGCGCCCCGCCGACTGGCGCGAGCCGTGGGATGACTGGATTTCCACCCGCTACGAACAAAAGGCCCTGCGCGAAGGGCGCACGCCGCATTACCTGACCTTCCGCCGCACCGGCTGATTGCGGCTGGACCAACCGGCCCCAATTCGCTAATCCGCCCTGAACTGATAGCGAAAACAGGAGCCCCCATGTCCGGACACGGCACGCCCATCCCGATGACCTCGCATCCTTGCGGCCCGCTGACCGGCACGGCAGAGGTGCCGGGCGACAAGTCCATCTCGCACCGGTCGCTGATTCTGGGCGCGATGGCGGTGGGTGAGACGAGAATTTCGGGCCTGCTGGAAGGTGAGGATGTGCTGGACACCGCCAAGGCCATGCGCGCCTTTGGGGCCGAGGTCACCGATCATGGTGGCGGAAAATGGACGGTGCACGGTGTCGGCGTTGGTGGCTTTGCCGAGCCTGATCAAGTGATCGACTGCGGAAACTCGGGGACCGGCGTGCGGTTGATCATGGGTGCGATGGCGACTTGCCCGATCACGGCGACCTTTACTGGCGATGCCAGTCTGAACAAGCGCCCGATGGCGCGTGTGACCGATCCGCTTGCTCTATTCGGGGCGCAGGCGGTGGGCCGCGAGGGCGGGCGGTTGCCGATGACCATCGTCGGCGCGGCGGACCCGGTTCCGGTGCGGTACGAGGTGCCCGTACCCTCGGCGCAGGTTAAATCTGCCGTGCTGCTGGCCGGTCTGAATGCCCCCGGCAAGACCGTTGTCATTGAGAAAGAAGCAACCCGCGATCATTCCGAACGGATGCTGGCCGGTTTCGGCGCGGAAATCACAGTTGAGGACACCGATGAGGGCCGCGTCATCACTCTGACCGGTCAACCCGAGTTGAAGCCGCAGGTCATCGCAGTTCCGCGCGACCCGTCCAGCGCGGCTTTCCCGGTTTGTGCGGCGCTGATCACGCCTGGATCGGATGTGCTGGTGCCCGGAATCGGTCTGAACCCGACCCGTGCGGGTCTGTTCACCACGCTGCGCGAGATGGGGGCCGACCTGACCTATGAGAACGAGCGCGAAGAGGGCGGTGAACCGGTGGCCGATCTGCGCGCGAAGTATTCGCCCAACATGAAGGGGATCACCGTGCCGCCGGACCGCGCCGCGTCGATGATCGACGAATATCCGGTTCTGTCCGTCGTTGCGGCCAATGCCACCGGCACCACGATGATGGGCGGGGTGAAAGAGCTGCGCGTCAAGGAAAGCGACCGGATCGACGCGATGGCGCGCGGGCTGCGCGCAAACGGCGTGACGGTGGACGAGGGCGAGGATTGGTGGTCGGTCGATGGCCTTGGTATCGGCGGTGTGCCCGGTGGTGGAACCTGCGAAAGCTTTCTGGACCACCGCATTGCCATGTCGTTCATGGTGATGGGGATGGGCGCGAAAACCCCGGTCTCGGTCGATGACGGTGGTCCGATTGCGACCTCTTTCCCGATCTTCGAGCCCCTGATGGCGTCACTGGGCGCAAAGGTCGAACGCACGTGAGCTTTACGGTTGCCATCGATGGCCCGGCTGCGGCGGGCAAGGGCACGATCTCAAAGGGCGTTGCCGCGCATTTTGGCTTTGCCCATCTGGACACCGGGCTGCTTTACCGGGCAGTCGGGCGACGTACGCTGAACGGAGCTGATGCGGTCGAGGCCGCGCAGTCCCTGACGGCGGAGGAATTGGAGCAAGGCGACCTGCGCACGGCTGAGATCGCTCAGGCGGCATCCCGGGTTGCCGTCGTCCCCGAGGTGCGCGCGGCACTGGTGGATTTTCAACGCAGCTTTGCCCGACGGGCAGGAGGGGCCGTTCTGGACGGTCGCGACATCGGCACCGTGATCTGCCCGGCGGCCGAGGTAAAGCTATTCGTCACCGCCAGCGCCGAAGTTAGGGCGGAACGGCGGTTTCTGGAACTCAGCGCGAAAGGCGGGGATGTCACGCGTGATCAGGTTCTGGCCGACGTGCGTGAGCGCGATGCGCGTGATGCCGAACGCAGTACCGCGCCGATGAAACCGGCGGAGGATGCCGTGTTGCTGGACACCTCGGACCTGAACATTGACGACGCGCTGGCCACGGCGATTTCGATCATCGAAAAGCAATACCCGCGACGCCGTGACGCCGCGGGTACCCGGTGAAGCGATTACAACTCGCCGACAGCGATGCTCTTGATGTTGGCCCACTGGTCGTCTGAAGTTTTTGCAGTGCCGGTGACATCCTTCAGGAAGGCCGCGCGGGTTTCGCCGTTCAGGAACAGGTACAGCTTGCCATCCGCGATCAGGTACTGATCCGGGTCGCCGTCGAATTTCTTGCCAACCGACACGCCGAAAGAGCAGAACCCGCCATGCTGGGGCAGATAGGCGGCGGGGTTGGCCTCGAACGCTTCGCGGTTCTCGGAGCTCGTGAAATAGTAGGATGCGCCATCATAGGTGGCAGAGTGGTTGGCTAAGCCTTCAACCGGGTTGCCGCTTGTAACCAGCGCCACCAGATCGACGCCATGCGCGGCAAGCGGCGCACCGCCCGCCGAGATACCGTTCGAGACGTTGATCTCATCCGCCGCAAAGGCCGGGGCGGCGATCAGGGGCAGGGTTGCGATCAGGGTGGTCAGGACCAGAGATTTCATTGCGTTTCCTTCCGTATTCAGGTTTGGGGCGGGCAGATTGCCAGCCGCTGAAACAAAGCTAGGGGGCTGGTTCTGAACGGACCATTCCAGATGCAACGACAAACCTTGCAGATCGTTCAAATTGATGTCTTTTCTGGGAATACTCTTCACCAAGCTTTGTTTGGCCAGAGGGCAGCGCGACGCCTATGGTAAGCGGGCAACCTGCAGGAGCGACGCCATGATCCGACTAGCCCTTTCCCTGATTTTTCTGGCCGGAAGTCTGGCCGCGCAGGAGGCCCCGGAAGCTGAGCCTCCGATGACATATGAGCGTCTGGGCAAGATCATCTTCGCGCTCGACCCCGAGGCCGAGCCAAGTGGTCCGGGGTTTTCGATGACGGTCGCGGATGTTCCCGTTCTGGTCATTGCCGACGCAAACGCGGATCGTATGCGGGCAATGGTACCGATCCGCAGTTCCGAGGAATTGACCGCCGACGAGATGCGGCGGATGATGCAGGCGAATTTCGACAGTACCCTGGACGCGCGTTATGCTATCGCCAACGGCACCCTGTGGGCCGCGTTCATTCACCCGCTGTCCCGGCTGGACAAAGAACAACTGATCTCGGGGCTGGCGCAGACGGTGAACATCACCAAGACCTACGGCACGCTCTATTCCGGTGGCGCGGCCGAATTCGGAGGGGGTGACAGCACCGATCTTCAACGCGAACTAATCGAAGACCTTTTGAAGAAGGGCGAGGAAATCTGATCCTCGTCCCGAAGCGACGAAGGACCTGATGCCAGCCCGTTTTGCATAGGTTTTGATGCCAAGCACGATGTGCGCGTCAGGGCGTCATAAGCTCTGGCTGGTCGCAGGAAAGCTGTTATAGTCTCCGGCAAGCAAAAAGGGAAAGCCGCGATACAAACCCCAAAATCAAAAGGGGACCGCAGCTATAAAATCCCGCAAGCCAACAGGGACAGAACCACATGAGTAATCGTTTGAACAAAATCACCATCGTTGGTGGCGGCACGGCTGGCTGGATGACCGCGCTGATCCTGGACATGGTGTTTTCCCGGACGTCAGGGCCGAACGACCGGCCGCAGATTTGCCTGATCGAAAGCCCCAATATCTCGACCGTCGGCGTGGGTGAGGCCACGGTGCCGCGCATGCCGGTCACGCTGCGTCAGGCGGGGATTTCCGAGCGGGACTTTTTTCGCGAAACCAACGCGTCGTTCAAACTGGGCGTGAAGTTCTGTAACTGGAACAAGGATGCCAAGGGTAAGCGCATCGACTATGTGAACCCCTTTGCCCACGGCCAGATGATCGAGGGGCTGGAGGCCGCCGAATATTTCCTGCGCTTTGGCAACGGGGATCGGGATTTCACGCAGTCGATCTCGCCGCATGATCATCTGGGCCGTATGTGCAAAGGCGCGCGGCAGTTGGGTCAGCCCGAGTTCGAGCAGCGCTTTGGCTACGCCTACCATCTGGATGCGGTGAAATTTGCCGGCATGCTGACCAAGGTCTGCACCGGGCGCGGCGTCGAGCATATCCGGGATGAGGTGCAGGCGGTTGAACTGGACGAACAGGGCAACGTCAGCCACCTGAAGCTAGAGCGTGCCGGTCGTCATGACATTGAGATGGTGGTGGATTGCACCGGTTTCCGCGGGCTGATCATCAATCAGGCTCTGGGTGAGCCGTTCATGGATTACTCGGACTACCTGCCCAACGATCGTGCGATGGCACTGCAGGTCGAGCATCCGAATCCAAGGAAGATCGAAAGCCTTACGCGGTCCACAGCGCTTGGTGCGGGCTGGACTTGGCGGGTGCCACTCTACAATCGGGTGGGCACGGGCTATGTGTTTTCGTCCGCGCATCGTACCGATGATCAGGCGGCGGATGAATATCTTGAATGGCTGGGTGACAGCGGCAAGGGTCTGACACCGCGCGTGATCCCGATGCGCGTCGGGCGTGTGCGCAATGCCTGGGTCAAAAACTGTGTCGCAATCGGCCTGTCCGGCGGGTTTATTGAGCCGCTGGAAAGTACCGCGATCCACATGATCGACCACGCGGTGCGCTGGTTTGCGGAACATCTGCCCACGCAGGACATCGAGCCCGCGCTGCGGGCCAGATATAACCGCCAGATGGACAAGCTTTACAACGAGGTGCTCGAATTCATCTGTCTGCACTATCGTCTGGGCAACCGCACCGATGACCCATATTGGATCGACGCGCGTACCCAGATGAAGATTCCGGACAGGCTGGCCGAGAACCTGGAATTGTGGCAGCACCGCCTGCCGATGCAACACGATGTCGAGTTCGTCACACTGTTCGACCACCGGGTTTATCAGACGGTTCTTTTGGGCAAGCAATCCTATGATACCGGCTATGGGACCGGCATCCGCGATCGCCTGCGGCCGCTGAAGAAAGCGGTTTGGGCTCAGGGTATGAAGCACGCGAAAGCCGATCTTGCGCAAATCGTCAAAGCGATGCCGGATCACAAAACGCTGCTGCGCGACATCCGGGGTGAATTGAAGCAACCGGCCTTTGTCATGGCGAAGGCGGTGAAACCCACAGTGGCGATGCCGGGCGCGAAGCCGGAACCCGTAGAAGTTCAGAACATGCCAAACCTTGCCGAAATCCAAAGCGGCAAGAAGGATTTGCAGCTGTTCTAGACGTTCTTTTACTTTCTGCAGACTGCGCGGGCCGAGGAAGCGGGCGCGTTGGGCTGGGTGGCAAACACCCAGACCCGACGCCTATGCCGATGCTAGCCTGTCCCGTAGAAACCGTCTGAGGATTTTGCCCGACGGGGATTTGGGGATTTCATCGACGACCTCGACGACGTGGACCTGTTTGTAGTGGGCCAGACGCTCGGCCAGATAGGCCTGCAGGTCCTCCAGTGGCGGCAGGGCCTGATCCGGGGCGGGGACGACGAAGGCCATCGGCAACTCTCCGGCCTCGGGGTCGGGTTTGCCGATCACGGCGGCGTCTGTAATTGCCGGGTGTGTCACAAGATGGGCTTCCAACTCGGCAGGGGCGACCTGAAAGGCCTTATACTTGATCAGTTCTTTCAGCCGGTCGGTGATGAACATGAAGCCATCCGCATCAATCCGGGCGATGTCGCCGGTGCGCAGCCATCCATCGGGAAGCAGGGTTTCCGCCGTGGCCGTCGGGTTGTTCAGATAGCCCTTCATGGTCTGCGGGCCGCGCACCCATAATTCACCTTCTTCCCCCACTGCGACGTCTTCCAGCGTCTCGGGGTTCACGATCCTGCATTCTGTGCTGGACGCGGTGACGCCGGACGCCCCGCTTTTGTCGGCATTGGGCGGGGTCAGATGGCTGACCGGGGCAAGCTCGGTCATCCCGTAGCCTTGCACGGCGCGCAGGTTCAGCCGTTCTGCCACTGCATCCGAAATGTCGCCACCCATAGGTGCCGCCCCGCTGAGCATTTGCGTTGTCGCGCTCAGGTCAAACTGATCCACCAGCGGATGTTTGGCGAGCGCCAGAGCCACCGGAGGCACGACCCACAGTTTGGGGGTTTTGTAGCGGCTGCACAGGTCCAGATACATCTCCAGATCAAAGCGCGGCAGGGTCACGACGCAGCCCCCGGCGGCCAGATACAGGTTCATAACGACCTGCAGCCCGAAGATGTGAAAGAACGGCAGGAACGCGACGGTGGTTTCATGCGGTTCCAACGCCGCGTATCCCATCACCTGATCCGTGTTCGCCACCAGATTGCGGTGGGTCAGCATGACGCCCTTGGGCAAGCCGGTTGTACCCGACGAATAGGGTAGAATGGCGATGTGGTTTTCGATATCCACCGGCACCTGATCTTCCTGCGGCGGGCCCATGAAATCGGCCAGAGACGCCGCGCCTTCGGGCGCGTCGCCAATCACGACGATCTGCTGAACTTTGGTGCCCTGTACCGCCACCGTAGCCAGATCGTAAAACGGTGCGATGGTGATCAGCAGTTCCGCCTCGGCATCTGACAATTGCTGGGTGACTTCGGGCGCGGTGTAGGTGGGATTGATCGTGGTGATGGTGCCCCCGGCCCAGCAGACCCCGTGAAAAACAACCGCATATTCCGGCATGTTGGGGGCCATCAGGGCCACGCGGCAGTTCGGTCCAAACCCCTGCGCGGCAAGCCCGCCCGCAAAGCTTTTGACGGCTGAGACAAATTCCTCGCCCGTCATTTCTCGTCCCGTCGGGCCGTCGATCAGGACCGGCCTGTCCAGCACGATCCCATCGAACACACGTTGGGTGATTGTTTGCGAGGTTAATTCAACAGGTGGTAATGGGCTTTGGTAAATTGTCATTTCGTGTCCCTCCAATTGAAGTGCAGCCTACACCATTTTTCCAAAGCGCGCCTGGGTTGGCGGGTTTTGACTGAAAGACACTGCGAGCTGACGGGCCCATCGGTGGATGTGCGTTCAAAAAGGGGTTTTGTGTCCAGCTATCATTTGTTATGAAATAACATATTATGAAATGTACGGCCCTGACCAAAACCCTTGCGCCTATCTGGCTGCGGACAATCATCAAGCCCATGTGGGCCCGAGGCCGCCATGCGTAGCAGCACATCCGGGCGGAACCTGAGAACGTCAATGAAGACCCGCCGCAGGGGCGGGTCCCGTATGCGGGCTTTCGATGCGTTGCCTCGTGACTTGCGCATCTGGCTGGCCTCGGCCTGTTTGCCGTGGAGCCCGGAATCCGCCCTGAAAGTCTGGAGCCGGGCGGGTGGCCCCAACAACCCGGATGCCGCGATCTCGTGGCTCGATGAAATTGAACGCGCGATGCTGCGGAAGGATGCGCGGGTTTGGGCCGCGAAAGCGCGCTGAAATGGGGCAGGTAAGGCCAATCCCCTTTAAAAACCGGCTTTCTGCTTGCACCGGTCAGGGAATCCGCCTATACGCGCGCTGTCTGAACAAGGGCGGTTAACGTCCGGATGACGTATCTGAGCAGGGCCGGGTTACCTCGGCCTTTTGTGTTTGTGTAGTCGGATGCGCACCGGGTCACGCCCTAAGACATCATGAAACAAGACCGGCGGAAACAACCGCTCGGCCAGCAAAAACGTATGTAAAGGAAAACAACGCCACATGGCTAACGCATCCATGGAGGAATTCGAAGCCCTCCTGAATGAAAGCTTCGAAATGGACACGCCCGAAGAGGGTTCTGTTGTCAAAGGCAAGGTTCTGGCGGTTGAAGCCGGCCAAGCCATCATCGACGTAGGCTACAAAATGGAAGGCCGCGTTGATCTGAAAGAATTCGCAAATCCCGGCGAAGCCCCTGAAATCGCCGTAGGCGACGAGGTCGAAGTTTACCTGCGCGCTGCAGAAAACGCCCGTGGCGAAGCCGTCATCTCGCGCGAGATGGCCCGTCGTGAAGAAGCATGGGACCGTCTGGAAAAAGCATATGCCGACGACCAGCGCGTCGAAGGTGCAATCTTTGGCCGCGTCAAAGGTGGCTTCACCGTCGATCTGGGTGGCGCAGTTGCGTTCCTGCCCGGTTCGCAGGTTGACGTGCGCCCCGTGCGCGACGCTGGCCCGCTGATGGGTCTGAAGCAGCCGTTCCAGATTCTGAAAATGGACCGTCGTCGCGGCAACATCGTTGTTTCGCGTCGCGCAATCCTGGAAGAATCGCGTGCCGAACAGCGTGCCGAAGTTATCGGCAACCTGTCCGAAGGTCAGACCGTCGAGGGTGTTGTCAAAAACATCACCGAATACGGTGCATTTGTTGACCTGGGCGGCGTTGACGGCCTACTGCACGTCACCGACATGGCATGGCGTCGTGTGAACCACCCGTCCGAGATCCTGACGATCGGTGAAACCATCAAGGTTCAGGTCATCAAGATCAACAAAGAGACCCACCGGATCAGCCTGGGCATGAAGCAGCTGCAGGAAGATCCGTGGGATCTGGTTGCTGCCAAGTACCCGCTGGGCTCGGTCCATCAGGGTCGCGTCACCAACATCACCGACTACGGCGCGTTCGTCGAGCTTGAAGCCGGTGTCGAAGGTCTGGTGCACGTGTCCGAGATGTCCTGGACCAAGAAAAACGTCCACCCCGGCAAAATCGTTTCGACCAGCCAGGAAGTCGACGTCATGGTTCTGGAAATCGACGGCGCCAAGCGCCGCGTGTCTCTGGGCCTGAAACAGACCATGCGCAACCCGTGGGAAGTGTTTGCAGAAACACACCCCGAGGGCACCGAGGTCGAAGGCGAAGTCAAGAACATCACCGAATTCGGTCTGTTCATTGGCCTCGACGGCGACATCGACGGCATGGTTCACCTCAGCGACCTGTCCTGGGACGAGCGTGGCGAAGATGCGATCCAGAACTACCGCAAGGGCGACGTCGTTCAGGCGGTTGTCTCGGAAGTGGACGTCGAGAAAGAGCGTATCTCGCTGTCGATCAAAGCCCTGGGCGGTGACAAGTTCGCCGAAGCCGTGGGCGGCGTGAAGCGTGGCTCGATCGTGACCGTTGAAGTGACCGCAATCGAAGATGGCGGCATCGAGGTCGAGTACGAAGGCATGAAGTCGTTCATCCGTCGTTCGGACCTGAGCCGTGACCGTGCCGAGCAGCGCCCCGAACGGTTCAACACTGGCGACAAGGTCGACGTCCGCGTTACCAATGTCGACAGCAAGACCCGCCGTCTGGGCCTGTCGATCAAGGCACGCGAAATCGCCGAAGAGAAAGAGGCCGTGGAACAGTACGGTTCCTCCGACTCGGGCGCATCGCTGGGCGACATTCTGGGTGCAGCGCTGAAGTCGGGCGACTAAACCCGGGCGCACCCAAGCCAAGATTTTCGGCCTCGCACGCAAGTGCGGGGCCGTTTTTGTTGCGAATCAATATGTTCCAAATACCCGGCTTAATCACGCTGTCGTTCGCGCATTAAGTGTGGAAATCCGGGATACAGGCAAAAATTCGCGTGAGATTGCCGTAAAATGAACCCTCGCGGCCCAGAACCTCCGTTCCCCCAATCCGGCTTTTTTCCTATACTGTCAGAACAGTAGACAAGTCACACCGGTCGCCTGGGAGGGTATCACGCATGATTCGTTCAGAACTGATTCAGAAAATCGCCGACGAAAATCCGCATCTCTATCAGCGCGATGTCGAGCGAATCGTGAATACCGTTTTTGAAGAAGTCACAGATGCCATGGCCCGTGGCGACCGGGTGGAACTGCGCGGGTTCGGGGCCTTTTCGGTGAAAAAGCGCGACGCCCGTGTCGGGCGCAATCCGCGCACCGGCGAGACCGTGCAGGTCGAAGAAAAATGTGTTCCGTTTTTCAAGACCGGCAAGTTGCTTAGGGACCGATTGAACGGTAAAGCCTGACGTCATGATGCGTTACATTCGATATGCTTTTATGGCGGCCCTCGGGATCGTTCTTGTTTCAATCTCGCTGGCCAATCTGGAAGCGGTTGAGCTGAAGCTGATGCCGGACGCCCTGTCCGAGTTGCTGGGCTTTAACCTGAACACAACCCTGCCGCTGTTTCTGGTGGTTCTGGGCGGCGTTGTTGCCGGTCTGGTTATCGGTTTCCTGTGGGAATGGCTGCGCGAGCACAAGCATCGCCGCGACGCCACCGTCAACAAGGGCGAGGTTCGCAAGCTTGAGCGTGAAGTCAAGAAGCTCAAGAGAAAGCAGAACGAAGGTCAGGACGAAGTCCTCGCCATTCTGGACGAAGCCAGCTAAGGCGCACAAATGTCCGATCTAAGGTTCAAGATTTGCGGCCTGACCGCCGCAGAACATGTGCGCGCTGCTGCTGAGGCAGGGGCAGGCTATGTTGGTTTCGTATTCTTCCCGAAATCGCCCCGGCATCTGGAAATCGCAGCCGCATCGGAACTGGCGCATCTGGTGCCCGCAGGCATCGCCAAGGTGGCTCTGACCGTGAATGCCTTGGACGAGGAACTGGACCGCATCCTGTCCGTCGTCCCGCTGGACATGTTGCAGCTTCACGGCAAAGAAACCCCCGAGCGCGTGGCCGAGGTACGCGACAGGTTCGGCCTGCCGGTGATGAAGGCCATCGGCGTGGCTGAGGCCGAGGATCTGGCGGCCATCGATCTTTATTCGGAAACAGCCGATCAGTTGCTGATCGACGCCAAACCGCCCCGCAATTCCGAACTGCCAGGCGGCAACGGTCTGGCCTTTGACTGGCGGTTGCTGGCCGGGCGGAAGTACTGGCGCAAGCCATGGATGCTGGCCGGTGGGCTTACGCCCGAGAACGTGGCCGAGGCTATGCGCATGACCGGCGCGCGGCAGGTCGATGTTTCCTCGGGCGTCGAAAGCGCGCCGGGCGTCAAGGATGCCGCGCTGATCCGCGCCTTTGCGGGCGCGCTTGGGTGATCTGATCCGGTCCGCCCAGCGTATCCCCGAAAAAGGGGATGGACTATGTTGGCGGCAATTGGCGGCGTTTCTCTGAAACACTGGTACTATGCGCCGGAATTTTTCTGGCGCGCCAGGCAGGCCTTGCGGCAGGCCCGCGGCGATCCGTTGTGCTTTCATGCCAGTGTCTTTCCGTATGAGGGCCTGTATTTCTCCCTGTCGGTTTGGCAGGACACTGAGGCGATGCTGACCTTTGCCCAGTCCGGCCCGCACCGGCGCGTGGTGCAGGCCTCGTCGCGCTTGGCGCATATCAACCGGTTCTGCCACTTTTCCTGCGTTGGCATCCCGACCACGCAGCAGGCGCTGAATATGTGGAAGCTGCAAACTCAGGCTGCGGAGTGATGCGTTTTGCCATGGCAAATCCGCGCGTCACCTCCTATGAACGACGGGTACGACGATGGAGACACCCATGGCCAACGATCTTTTCAATTCCTTCATGTCCGGCCCCGACGAACAGGGCCGTTTCGGTATCTTCGGTGGGCGCTTTGTCAGCGAAACGCTGATGCCGCTGATCCTGTCGCTGGAAGAGGAATATGAGAAGGCCAAGGATGATCCCACTTTCTGGGCCGAAATGAACGATCTGTGGGCGAACTATGTGGGTCGCCCTTCGCCTCTGTACTACGCTGAGCGCCTGACCGAGCATCTGGGCGGGGCGAAGATTTACCTCAAACGCGATGAGCTGAACCATACCGGCGCGCATAAGATCAACAACGTGCTGGGTCAGATCATTCTGGCGCGGCGCATGGGCAAGACCCGGATCATTGCGGAAACCGGAGCCGGACAGCACGGCGTGGCCACCGCCACCGTCTGCGCCAAGTTCGGTCTGAAGTGTGTGGTCTACATGGGCGCGCATGACGTGCAGCGTCAGGCCCCGAACGTGTTCCGCATGCGGCTGCTGGGGGCTGAGGTGATCCCGGTGACCTCCGGCCGTGGCACCCTGAAAGACGCGATGAACGACGCGCTGCGCGATTGGGTGACCAATGTGCGCGACACGTTCTACTGCATTGGCACCGTGGCCGGCCCGCATCCGTATCCGGCGATGGTCCGAGACTTCCAGTCGATCATCGGCAAGGAAGCCAAAGAGCAGATGATGAAGGCCGAGGGCCGTCTGCCCGACACAATCATCGCTGCCATCGGCGGTGGCTCGAACGCAATGGGCCTGTTCTATCCGTTCCTCGACGACAAATCCGTCAACATCATCGGTGTTGAGGCCGGTGGCAAAGGCGTGAACGAAAAGATGGAGCATTGCGCCTCGTTGACCGGTGGCCGTCCGGGTGTGCTGCATGGCAACAGGACCTATCTGCTTCAGGATGATGACGGACAAATTCTCGAAGGCTATTCGATTTCCGCCGGGCTGGATTATCCGGGCATTGGTCCCGAGCATTCCTGGCTGAACGACGTTGGCCGCGCCCAATATGTGTCGATCACTGACAAAGAGGCGCTGGAAGCGTTCCAGCTCTGCTGCGCCACCGAAGGCATCATCCCGGCGCTGGAACCCTGCCACGCGCTGGCGCATGTCATGAAAATCGCGCCGGACCTTCCGAAGGATCACCTGATCTGCATGAACATGTGCGGGCGGGGCGACAAGGACGTGCAGACGGTTGCAAAGTACCTGAACTTTGACATGTCCGATACCGAAGGTCGTGAGATCGACTGACGCGGGTCAACGGTTCTCAGGACTTACTACACTGCAGGCGTCAACCCGAGGAATCGGGTGCCGTCTTTTTACGTGTCAGGGTTCGGTTTCCGCTTGCCGCTTAGTCACGACTTTTTCCGCAAACTGTTGCTGGAATGTATGCAATCGCCGTCGAAACGTGGTGTTTCGAACAGCACAAACAGCCTTCCTTCAGAGGCCTGTCTGCACCCGTTTTAGCCCTCTGACCCATAAAAACTTGGCGGTATCGCGCTGGCCTGCACCTGTCTGGCCATCGCCGGTACTGCTGGGTCTGATCTACATCCATCGGTTGTATCGCGCCCCCTTCTATACAGCGCTTTTGAATTTTATTAACGTTCCGTTAACCGGCTGTTCTCACCAGCTGGATCAGGGGAGTTTCCATTTTTGTGGAACGTAAACTGTTGCCGTTCGGGGACCGTGTAACCCGAGCGCCCCGATGTGTCGCATCTGATCGGTGCAGTAGGAGGTATGAATGTTCTGGTCCGTCATCCGCAGGTTTCTGTACCTGATCTGTGTGGTTGCTGCTGGTCTGATCGGCAGCGGCAAAGAGGCGTCGGCCCTCGATGGCTTTATCCCGTTCACACCTATTTCGACGCCAGGTGGCGGACCTGCGGCGGTCAGCAACAACGCTGGCATCTCAACCGCGTTTATATCATTGGGTGCCCCCGGTGCGTTCCCGGGCGGGTCGTTCTATTTCAACAATGCGAGCACGCCGGGTGCTGCGATCACACCGGCGGTTCTGACCAGCCTTGGCTATCTGGATCCGACGATCATCAGCCAGAACGGGGCGGATTCGACCTATGCGGCGGACGATTACCTTGGGATCGTGTTCACCGCACGTGAAACCGTCGGCGGCCCGCTGTTCCAGTATGAATTCGCGCTGTCCGGGGTCACAAGTACGCAGTTCATCGACACCCGGGTCATCGTGGACAACACACAGCCCACGGCAACAATCGGGCCGCTTACCCTAACCGGAAGCGGGACATTCGAGGCGACGATCACCCTGAGCGAGCCCAGCACGGATTTCACTGCAAGCGATCTTTCGGTCACCAATGCCACTGCCATCCTGACCGGATCGGGAACGAACTATGTGGCGACGCTGACGCCCCAGAATAACGGCACCCTCGAACTCTTTGTCCCGGCGGGTGTTTTTACCGACGCCGCTGGCAACACGAACCTCGCGTCCAACACGGTCAGCACGGTGCAGGCGGTAGTGAACACGCAGCAACTGATCCAGGCTTTTCAGAACGCCCGCGCGAACAGCCTTGTGACCAACCAGCCCGAACTGACCCGGTTCCTGCAGAACTCAGGCTCTGGGGCGTTCGACTCCACAGTGACGCAAGGCGCCGGGTATCTGAACTTTGCCAGCGATCCTTCATTCCCGGTGTGGTTCAACCTGACGGGCAACTGGAGCTCGCAGGACGATTTCGATACCTCCTATGCGCTTGCGGTTCTGGGCGCGCATCGGCGGATCAATCAAAACCTGCTGATCGGCGCGATGTTGCAGGTCGACTATGCCGAAACCGACAACGGCGCATCCAGCGTGGATGGAACGGGTTGGCTGGTCGGGCCTTACGTGGTGGCGAAACTTCCAAGCCAGCCGGTGTTCTTCGAAGGCCGGGTGCTCTATGGGCAAGCGGACAACGATATTTCACCCTTTGGCACGTATGAAGACAGTTTCGACAGCGACCGCTGGCTGGTTCAGTCGCGCGTGACCGGCGAGCTGCAACGGGGCGATCTGACGCTGATGCCGCTGCTCGATGTCAGCTACGCCAGTGATGATCAGGAGGCTTACACGGATAGCCTCGGGAACCTGATCCCGCAGCAGGATTTCAGCCTGACCACCGCAAGGCTCGGCATGGATTTCAGCCATCCGATTGCAGTGAAGCGGGGGCAGATGCAGCTGACCGGCGGTCTCTCGGGGATCTGGAGCAGCACCTCGGGCACAGGCACTGCACCGGGCGTCACCCCAATCGGAGATACCGCCCGTGGGCGCGTCGACCTGGGCTTTGACTACCGGCTGGAAAACACCAGTTCGCTTGCGGCTGATCTGTTCTACGACGGTATCGGCGAAAGCGGGTTCGAAAGCTATTCGGTCAGCCTGACCTGGCAGATGGCCTTTTAATCCGAGCAGGCTCAGCCTTACGCCGCGTGCTTTCGTAACAGCTTTAGCGGCACAATCTCCAGCGCCCGTTGATGCGTGGCCCCCAGATGCACTTTCGGGGCGCAGCCTTCGTCATGCGCCTGAAGGAAGCGCGCGGCACACAAGCACCAGCTATCACCGGGCTTCAGGCCGGGAAAGTCGAACTCGGGGCGCGGGGTGCTTAGGTCGTTACCGACATATTTCGAAAACGCCAGAAACTCGGCCGTCATGACCGCGCAGACGGTGTGGCTGCCCTGATCTTCGGGGCAGGTGTTGCAAGCCCCGTCCCGAAAGAACCCGGTCAGCGGATCGCGCGAGCAGGGGGCCAGAACGCCCCCCAGAACGTTTATACTGTCTTGCTTTTGCATAAGGGCACTTTACAGGCTTTGTGCGATCTTGCGGAACATTTCGATGTTCAGGTCATTGATGCCCGGGTCGCGAAACTTGCGGTCCGCGCCGGTCGTCACGATCAGAACGCCGCGAGGCTGATCGAAATACAGGTATTGGCCATATACGCCCCGCGCAAGAAACTCACCCTCATGCGCGCCGAGGGGAATCCACCACTGATAGCCATAGCCGATCTTGCCCTGAGCGGTCGGGGCGCTGGGTTGCGTGGATTCGTGAATCCAGTCCGCGGGGACCATTTGTTGCCCGTCATGTACGCCATTCTGCAGGATCATCTGACCAAATCTGGCAAAATCCCGCGTGGTGAAATTCAGGCCCCCCAACACAAAGGCAACACCGGCCCCGTCGGTGATGTAGTATCCGTCGTGTTCCAGACCCAAGGGCTGCACAATCTTCTCGGTCATCAACTCGGACACACTGCGCCCTGTCGCGCCACGTATCACCATGCCGATCACATGGGTGTCGATCGAGACGTACTGCCATGTCTCTCCGGGCGTCGCGAAACTGTCCTGCAGAGAAGCCGAGAAATCGTCCAACTCGCCCCCCAGCGCGACCACCCGGCCCATCCGGTTGATGTCGGATTTGGGGTCGTGATAGTCCTCGTCGAAGACAACGCCGCTGGCCATGTTCAGAACATTGCGGATTGTGGCGCCCTCGTAGGCGCTGCCGGTCAGTTTAGGCGCATATTTGACGACCGGGTCGTCCAATGACTCGATTGCGCCTTCCTCCATCAGAATGCCGAACAGAGCTGATAGGTAGCTTTTGGCGACGGACCATGAAATTCGCCGGTCATCAGGGCCGGTGCCGAGGTAGTATTCCTCGAACCGGATCTCGCCGTCCTGCAGCACCAGCAGTGAGGTAACCGCCCTTTCGTCAACCCACAGGTCAGTGCCGTCCGGCAATTCAAAGCCCGGTCCGTAGGGTAGCTCCGAGGTTGGGCCATCCCCGCGCGGCAGGGTGACGGTCAGAAAGGCGTCATCCATATGCGAGAAATTCTGGACGATCTTGTCGGGCGCAAACAGCGAGTTCACGGCCATCAGCCGCTGAACCTCTTCGCGTTTCCAGAAACCGACCACGACTGCCGCCAAGACCAGCGCCAGAACGATGCGCAGCAGCCACTTGAACACTGTTCTCATGCTTTACCTCTCTCTGGCAGAGATTGGCGCGGGTGCCTCTGAACCGCAATCGCAACGTTGCGGAAGGGCGGGATAAACCTATTTAAACTTGTCCAGAAGCTTCTGCATGGCTGACCTGTTGTCAGGGGCTGACTCCGCCTGTTCCTTGGGTGCCGGGCCCCGGGCATCCGGTTTTGCGGGCGTCTTGGACGATCTCGGTGGGGCGGTGCGTAGGGCGACCGCATTCATGAACTTGCCGCCATCCCCATCGGCCAGATGGGCGGCTCCGTCCGATACACCGCGCAGCACAT
The DNA here is from genome assembly GCF_056533565.1 of Ruegeria sp. G12. Lineage (NCBI taxonomy): Bacteria > Pseudomonadati > Pseudomonadota > Alphaproteobacteria > Rhodobacterales > Roseobacteraceae > Ruegeria > Ruegeria sp. G12. The sequence continues at coordinate 705,221 of NZ_JBQFOO010000002.1, read as the reverse complement.
CCTCCAGCCAGTCCGCATCGGCCTTGGCAAAATTGCTTAGCACATAGGGCGAGACCATTTCCTTGCGGCCCGGATGCCCGATGCCCAGCCGAACGCGATCATACGCCGGGCTGATATGCTCGTGGATCGACCGCAAGCCGTTGTGCCCGGCATGGCCGCCCCCGGCCTTGACGCGCACCTTTCCGGGGGCGAGGTCCAGTTCGTCGTGAAACACGGTAACGTCGGTGGAGTCCAGCTTGTAGAAGCGCATCGCCTCACCCACGGACTGACCGGAGCGGTTCATGAAGGTCTGCGGCTTGATCAGCAGAACCTTTTCGCGGCCCAGACGGCCCTCGGCAATCTCGGCCTGAAACTTGGATTTCCACGGGCCAAACCCGTGATCCTCGGCAATCCGGTCAATGGCCATAAAGCCGATATTGTGCCGGTTGCGGGCGTATTTCGATCCGGGATTTCCCAATCCGACAAACAGTTTCATCGTTCAGCCTCTGCGTCGCGTTGCGCCGTGATTGCACGGTTTTGCATGAAAACGCCACCCCGACAGCGCGAAAAGAAAAACGGGGCCCCGCTGGAGCCCCGTCACAAAACCCGGATAGGTTCCGAATTTATTCTTCAGCTTCGTCCTGACCGATGACTTCAACTTCATCAGCAGCGACTTCACCCTCTTCACCGTCTTCATCGTCACTGGACGCCAGGCCGGTGGGGGCCGAAACGTTGGCGATCACGAAGTCACGATCAATGGTCGGCTTGGTGCCGCCGGGCAGGTCAACCGACGAGATGGTGACAACGTCGTTGATTTCCATGCCGGTCAGATCGACGGTGATCTTCTCGGGGATATCGCCGGCGGTGCAGACCAGTTCGACCTCGGGGCGGACAACGGTCAGAACGCCGCCCTTCTTGATGCCGGGGGCTGCTTCTTCGTTGATGAACTCAACAGGAATGAACAGAGCGATCTTGGTGGTCCGGCGCAGACGCATCAGGTCCAGGTGGGTCGGCAGGTCCTTGACGACATCACGCTGAACGTCGCGGCAGATGACGCGGACGTCTTCGTGGCCGTCGACCTTCAGGTTCCAGAGGGTCGACTTGAAGCGACCGGCTTTCAGACGCTTGAACAGAACGTTGAACGGGATCTGGATCGGCAGCGGGTCTTTGTCGCCACCAAACACAATGCCCGGAACCATGCCATCGCGGCGTGCCTGACGAGCGGCGCCCTTGCCTGTCCCCGTCCGTTCCAGAGCTACGAGATCAGGAATCTCTCCAGCCATGATAATTCTCCAATGTTAGGGCGGGCATCCTCCAAGGCTGTATGCCCGCGTGAAGCCGCGTCCTTATCTTGATTCATTGGGTTTGGAAAGGGCTTTTTGGCGGGGCGGGAATTTTGCGAGGCTCTGCCTCGCGCTCCGGGATATTTAGGGCCAGATGAATAAAGGATCCCCTGCTTCATCTGGCCGAAAATATCCTGGGGGAGTCGCCCGAAGGGCGGCTGGGGCAAAGCCCCCAATGCGACCGGTCAATTCTGCCAGCGACCGCCGAAGTCTTCGGGCACCAGCAAGTTGTGGCGCCCCAGATCGCGGACCGAGCGTTCGCCGCACAGAGCCATAGTGGTATCCAACTCTTTTTGAATGACCTCCAGCGCCGTCGTCACACCTTTTTGTCCCATCGCACCCAGCCCATAGACAAAGGCGCGCCCGATATAGGTGCCCTTCGCTCCTAGCGCCAAAGCTTTAAGGACGTCCTGACCCGAGCGAATTCCGCTGTCCAAATGCACTTCGATATCGCCACCGACCGCATCCATGATTTCGGGCAGCATGCGGATCGAGCTGAGCGCCCCGTCCAGTTGCCGACCGCCGTGGTTTGACACAACGATGGCGTCCGCGCCCAGCTTTACGGCCATTTTGGCGTCCTCGGCGTCAAGAATACCCTTCAGGACTACCTTGCCGCCCCATTCCTCCATCAGCTTTTCGACTTTGTTCCAGTCGAGGCTGGGATCGAATTGTTCGGCCGTCCAGGCGCCCAGAGAGGACGCGTCCGAAATGCTATCGACATGGCCAACGATGTTCCCGAATTCCCGCCGTTGGGCCCGCAGCATCTCGATGCCCCAAGCCCATTTGGTCATCAGGTTGGCGATGGTTTTGGGCGTTAGCTTGGGTGGGGCGGATAGGCCGTTTTTCAGGTCCTTGTGGCGTTGGCCCAGGATTTGCAGGTCCAGCGTGATCACGAGGGCCGAGCATTTCGCGTCCTTGGCACGCTGGATCAGGCGGCTGACATAGTCCGCATCCTTCATGGTGTAGAGTTGAAACCAGAAGGGTTTGTCGGTGTGTTCTGCGACATCCTCGATCGAGTTGATCGACATGGTGGACAGCGTAAACGGCACGCCAAAATCCTCAGCCGCTTTTGCGGCCTTCATCTCACCATCCGCGTGCTGCATGCCAGTCAGGCCGACCGGGGCAAGCGCCACAGGCATTGAGACCTCTTCGCCGATCATCTGCGACGCGGTGGACCGCCCGGACATATCGACGGCGACGCGCTGGCGCAGGCGGATTTTTTCGAAATCCGAGCTGTTTTCGCGGAACGTCTGCTCGGTCCAACTGCCGCTTTCCGCGTAGTCGTAGAACATCCGAGGCACGCGGCGTTCATATATCTGACGGAGGTCTTCAATCGTGGTGATGACGGGCATTGTCAGCCTCCGCAGTTCAGGCCGAATGTGCCCCGTCGGCCAAGGTTTTTACGAAATCCAGCACCTCGGTCACAGGCTTGCCTGCGCCGATCTGGCTGACGATGGCCGAGCCCACGACCGACCCGTCCGCAACGCTGGCGATGGCGCGCGATTTCTCGGGTGTATTGATGCCGAACCCAACGATAACCGGCAGGTCGGTCTTGGCTTTGATCCGCGCGACCTCGGGGCCGACATTCGTGGCCTGCGCCTCGGCGGCTCCGGTGATGCCGGTGATCGAAACGTAATACACAAAACCCGAGGTGTTCTGCAGCACCCGCGGCAGGCGGTTGTCATCTGTGGTTGGGGTGGCCAAACGGATGAAGTTCAGACCAGCGGCCTGGGCAGGCAGGCAGAGTTCTGCGTCTTCCTCGGGCGGCAGGTCGACCACGATCAGCCCGTCGATGCCGGCGGCTTTTGCATCGGCAAGAAACTGATCTACCCCGCGGCTGTAGATCGGGTTGTAATAGCCCATCAGAACAATCGGCGTGGTGTCATCGGTCTGACGAAAGGTGCGGGCCAGATCAAGGGTGCGCTGCAGGGTCATGCCCCCGTCCAGCGCCCGTTGCCCGGCGGCCTGAATAGTGGGGCCATCCGCCATCGGATCGGTGAAGGGCAAGCCCAGTTCGATCACATCCACGCCCGCGTCGGGCAGGCCTTTGACAATCTCAAGCGAGGTTTCATAGTCGGGATCTCCGGCCATGACATAGGCAACGAAAGCCTTTTTGCCTTCGGCTTTCAGGGCTGCGAATTTGGCGTCGATACGGCTCATCGGATGTCCTTGCAGTCAGGTTTGAACCTGATGTGCAGAAACTTTGACCGGAAATCAATCCCGCAGGGCCAGATTGCCTCAGAACCCGTAGTGATAGCGCAGGAACAACGCGTTCGCACCGGGGTTGAAGCTTTCAGTGCTGGCGTTGGACACGTGGGTAACGGCCAACGAGACGCTGTTGCCGCCGTTCAACGTATAGCCGACTCCCAGAAGACTGCGGATCTGGAAATTGCCGCCCAGATCATTGTCGTCATTCGAGGCGTTGTAGTATCCCGGCATAACGCTGACCTCGGCGAACCAGCGGTCCGAGAAGGAATAGATGCCGATCAAACCCGCGCCGATATGGGTGTCACCATCGGTATCCACTGTCAGCGCCGTGCCCCAGTTCGCATCGAAACGGTTTGCCTCGTAGAAGGGGCGGTGCTGGTATTCCAGCGAGAATACGGCTTGGTCATCGCCATTACTGTTGGAAAAATCCGCATAGCCTGCGCCGAAAACAACGGACTGGGCCTGAACGGTTGTTGCGGCGAGGAAAAGAGCGACGGAAACGAATAGTGATTTCATTGGACTTCTTTGTCATTACTTAAGCGGCACTTGTCACTTGGTAAGCATTGGGCGGCAAATACAACTCACGCAAGTGCAAATGTCATAACGGAACCGTGATGTTGCAAATGCGACTCGGGCATTTTTGCGGGCCGGGTTGCGCATTTTCCCCGACCTGCATAGAAGACGCCGTCGTATCGCTTCAGGAGGCCGCAATGGGCTTTAAAATGGGAATCGTGGGTCTGCCGAATGTGGGCAAGTCGACCCTGTTCAATGCGCTGACCAAAACCGCGGCCGCACAGGCGGCGAATTTCCCGTTCTGCACCATCGAACCGAATGTGGGCGATGTGGCTGTTCCTGATGACCGGCTGGACAAGCTGGCGGCGATTGCTGCGTCCAAACAGATTATCCCGACGCGCATGACCTTTGTGGATATCGCCGGTCTGGTGAAGGGAGCCTCTAAGGGCGAAGGTCTGGGCAACCAGTTTCTGGCCAACATTCGAGAAACCGACGCGATTGCCCATGTGCTGCGCTGTTTCGAAGACGGTGATGTGACCCACGTGGATGGCCGCGTCGATCCGGTGGCCGACGCTGATACGATTGAAACCGAGCTGATGCTGGCCGATCTGGAAAGCATCGAAAAACGCCGCGCCAATCTGGTGCGCAAGCTGAAGGGCAACGACAAAGAGGCTGCGCAGCAGGATCGTCTTCTGGCCGAGGCACAGGCGATGCTGGAAAGCGGCAAGCCCGCACGTCTGGTCGAGGTTTCGGACGAAGACGCCAAAGCGTGGAAGATGCTGCAACTGCTGACCACCAAGCCGGTGCTCTACGTCTGCAATGTGTCCGAGGAAGAAGCCGCAGAGGGCAACGAATATTCCGCCGAGGTCGCCGAAATGGCCGCCGCGCAGGGCAATTCCCACGTCATCATCAGCGCCAAGATCGAAGAAGAGATCAGCCTGCTGGAAGACGAAGAAGCGCAGATGTTCCTCGAAGAGATGGGTCTGGAAGAACCCGGCCTAGACCGCCTGATCCGCGCGGGATACGACCTGCTCAAGCTGGAAACCTATTTCACCGTCGGCCCGAAAGAGGCCCGCGCCTGGACCATCCGCACTGGCACGGCCGCACCGCAAGCCGCCGGTGTGATCCACGGCGATTTCGAAAAGGGTTTCATCCGCGCCGAAACCATCGCCTATGACGACTACATCGCCGCGAATGGTGAACAGGGCGCGAAAGAGGCGGGCAAGATGCGGGCCGAGGGCAAGGGCTACATCGTCAAGGATGGCGATGTGATGCATTTCCTCTTCAATACGTAAGACGGCAAACTGTTTCTGGGGATTGCGGCCGGTTTCTTTCACTACTCTTAGGGCGTCAGCACACTGCGCGTTCACCTTGAACGGTACACCTGCTTAGCTTTTTGTACGCATCTTCAATGCGTCTTCTGTCGTCAGCACGTTCCCCGCATATCCCCAAGACCCACTGCCAACCTCCAGAATTCGGACAGAGGTTCCTGCTTTGATCGTTGGGCCGGCGACGTCGCCGAAAGCTTCAGTGACGTTCTGAATGATTCTTCCTTTCTCCTCTTTGGAAAACACCCCTTCCAGCACCTGAATCTCTATTGAAGGCATCGCAATCTCCACGCTCTATCTTTTGACAAAAGCCTATCGGCAATTGAGGTCCGTTGTATCAGGATGACACACATGCCCTGTTTTGCGTTAGTTTTTTGCCAAAGTGAAAAGAGCGTCGACATGCAAGCCCGAAGGTCGGTCCACGCCAACTGGAGAGTTAAGTACCCTCAAACTCACCAGTAAACTCTTCGAGCGATAGAACAGGAACGACGGTGTTGACATTCAGGTCGGTCCAATCGTGCAGGAGTTTCCCTAAAGCTGCTGCACTTTCAGCTTCAACGATCGTCCAACCTTCCAGTTGGCTAACTGCAAACCAAATACCAAGAATCTTGGTCCCGGGAACATCTACAGCCCCTTCTTTTTCCTTAAGGCGCTTGTAATTGGCATCTCGGTTTTCTGGGTCTACGTTCACATGGATCATGAACTGCATTTGGATCTCCTAGAATCTAGAACTTATTTCGCAATATTGTGCGTATGTTACGCGGTTTTCGCGTATTGACAAAAAACCTAGAACCCGCGGCTGCGCCTAGCTAAACGGCTATTCAGTTCTACCACTTGGAACCATACAAATCCGGCTCGGGCATAGAATGGGACAGCGCGCGTCGGTCGAAAGGTGCACATTTCGCGGACACAAAAAAGCGGCTAGCTTGGCTGTCGACCGCGGCGTAGGAAAGTTCTGATGATCGAAATCCGCGACCTGCAACTGCTCAGCGCCCTTGCGCGGCATCGCCATTTCGCCAAGGCGGCCGAGGAATGCGGTATCTCACAGCCTGCCTTTTCCATGCGTATCCGCAACCTTGAAGATCGGCTGGGGGTGTCCATCGTCCGCCGAGCTAACCGGTTTCAGGGTCTTACCGAAGAAGGCGAGATGATCGTCCAACGGGCGCGGCGTATCCTTGATGATACCAAAGCGCTGGAGCAGCAGGTTCTTGCCTCGAAGGGTGAGATCACCGGAACCCTGATCCTCGGTGTGATCCCGACGGCGATTGCCTTCACCGGGCGGTTGATCAAGCGTTTACAACAGGCTCATCCGCGCATTCTGTCGCGGATTGAGACCATGTCGGCCACCGCCATTCAACACCGGCTGGACGAAGGCAGCCTGGATGCGGGCATCACATATGGCGACAGCATCGGCACTGATCTGCGGCATGTTCAGCCGTTGTACGAAGAAACCTATGTTCTGCTGATCCCGTCCCATATGACCGAGGAAACCGGCCCGATCCCCTGGGCGCAGGTTGCCGAATTCCCGATTAGCCTGCTTGAGCCGCAGATGCAGAACCGGCGTATCCTGGACCGGATATTCGCCGAACAGGGCCTGCACCCGCATGTGGTGGCCGAAACCAGCGGCTTTACCGCCTCGATGGTCATGGCGCGCGAGGGGTTGGCCGCGACCGTTGTGCCTCGCGTTCTGGTCCGTGCGCTGGGCGATCTGAAAGGGACGAAGGTGTTGCCTCTGATCGATCCTGTTGTCAGCAAACCCATCTGTCTGGCCACGCTGACCCGGGACCCCGAGTTGCCAACGGTCGAGGCCCTGCGCGCCGTGGTGACGTCTTTGCGGTGATAAACTGTCGTTATCGTGCGATTGAAATATGCGATTTGACGATATGCTAGTCTGATGAGAGACCGAGCCTCAATCGGAGGGCATCATGGCACCATTAGACACCAAGCCATCAGGCGCACCCAAGGGCGTCTGGAAGTCAGGTAAAGGCAAGGGGCGGCACACGCCCAAAGGCCGTCAGTTCACGGATGAGGCGCAGGCTGAAATCGCACGTCTGCTGGGCGATCGCCCGCGCCGCCGTGACCTCCTGATCGAATTCCTGCATTTGGTTCAGGACGAACACGGCCATATCAGCGCCGATCACATTGCGGCTCTGGCCGTCGAGATGCGGATCGGGCAGGCCGAGATTTACGAAACGGCCACCTTCTACGCCCATTTCGATGTGGTGAAAGAAGGCGAGACGCCTCCGCCCGCGCTGACCATCCGGGTCTGTGATTCCCTGTCCTGCGAGATGGCGGGTGCCCAACAGTTGCAGAAAGCGCTGGAAGACGGTTTGGACCCGTCCGAGGTCCGCGTGGTGCGCGCGCCCTGCATGGGCCGCTGCGACACAGCTCCGGTGCTGGAGATCGGTCACAACCATATCGACCATGCGTCCCCGGAAAAGGTGCAGGCTGCGATTGCCGCCGATGACACCCATGCCCATGTGCCGGACTACCAAGCCTTCGCTGCCTATGAAGCGAACGGCGGTTACGCCAAGCTGAAAGAGCTGCGCGACGGCGGCGATTGGGAGAAAGTGCAGGAAGACATCCTGTCCTCGGGCCTGCGCGGTTTGGGCGGTGCTGGCTTCCCCTCGGGCAAGAAATGGGGCTTTGTTCGCATGAACGAAGGCCCGCGTTATCTGGCCGTGAACGGGGACGAGGGCGAGCCCGGCACATTCAAAGACCGCTACTATCTTGAGCGAACGCCGCACGTGTTCCTCGAAGGCATGTTGATTGCTGCCTGGGCGGTCGAGGCTGAGACCTGTTTCATCTACATGCGCGACGAATATCCGGCGGTGCTGGAGATTCTGCGCTGCGAGATTGCCGCCCTGGAACAGGCTGGGATTGTTGAGCCCGGTTATATCGATCTGCGCCGGGGCGCTGGCGCCTACATCTGCGGTGAAGAATCCGCGATGATCGAGTCGATCGAAGGCAAGAAGGGCCTGCCGCGTCACCGTCCTCCGTTTGTGGCGCAGGTCGGGGTCTTTAACCGCCCGACCTTGGTGCACAATGTCGAGACGCTGTATTGGGTCACCAAGGTTTGCCGCGAGGGGCCGGAATGCCTCAACAGCACAGAAAAGAATGGCCGCAAGGGCCTGCGCAGCTATTCGGTCTCGGGCCGTGTGGCGAAGCCGGGAGTTTACCTGCTGCCTGCGGGCTCGACTATCCTGGATGTGATCGACGCGGCTGGTGGCATGGTCGACGGTCAGACCTTCAAGGCGTATCAGCCGGGTGGTCCGTCCTCGGGCCTGCTTCCTGCATTGATGGACGACATTCCGCTCGATTTCGACACCTTGCAGCCGCATGGCACTTTCATCGGCTCGGCCGCCGTGGTGGTTCTGTCCGATCAGGACACCGCCCGCGATGCGGCGCTGAACATGCTGCGCTTTTTCGAAGACGAAAGCTGCGGACAGTGTACGCCCTGCCGCGCAGGCTGCGAAAAGGCGGTGAAGCTGATGCAGGCCGACAAGTGGGACACCGATCTGTTGGAAGATCTGTGCCAGGTCATGGGCGACGCCTCGATCTGCGGTCTGGGGCAAGCGGCCCCGAACCCGATCCGCCTTGTCATGAAACACTTCGCTGACGAAATCTGAGGGGAGACAGAGCCATGCTTGACGCAAGCCCAAACAAGACCGTCACCTTCAACCTGAACGGCGAAGATGTCACCGTGCCCGAAGGCTGGACCATCTGGGAAGCCGCCAAGGGGCAGGGGTTCACCATCCCGCACCTGTGCCACAAGCCTCAGCCGGGCTACAAACCCGACGGCAATTGCCGGGCCTGTATGGTCGAGGTCGAAGGCGAGCGCACTCTGGTCGCCTCGTGCATCCGTCCGGCGGTGGACGGGATGGTGGTCAAGACCGACACCGAACGTGCCGAGAAATCGCGCGCGCTGGTTATGGAGCTGCTGCTGGCCGATCAGCCCGAGCAGGCGCATGACACCTCGAGCCATTTCTGGGACATGGCCAAGCTGAATGACCTCAGCGACAGCCGCTTTCCGGCGAAAGAGCCCGAAAAGATCCCGCTGCTGGATGACAGCCACGTGGCGATGCGCGTCAATCTAGACGCCTGCATCAACTGCAATCTCTGTGTGCGTGCCTGCCGCGACGTGCAGGTGAATGACGTGATCGGCATGGCTGGCCGCGGACATCTGTCTCAGGTTGTGTTCGACCAGAACGACCCCATGGGCGAGTCCACCTGCGTGGCCTGCGGTGAATGCGTTCAGGCCTGCCCGACCGGGGCGCTGATGCCAGCAACGGTGCTAGATGATCAGCAGCGCGGCGACAGCAAGGATTACGACAGCGAGACCGAAAGCGTCTGCCCGTTCTGCGGCGTGGGCTGCAAGGTTTCGCTGAAGGTCAAGGACGGCAAGGTCAAGTATGTCGAGGGCATCAACGGCCCGGCGAACGAAGGCCGTCTGTGCGTCAAGGGCCGGTTCGGGTTCGACTATATCCACCACCCGCACCGCCTGACCAAGCCGCTGATCCGGCGGGACGATGCGCCCGCCAAGGGCCTGAACGTCGATCCCGCGAACTTGTCGACCCACTTCCGCGAGGCGACTTGGGACGAGGCGATGGATCTGGCCGCCACCCGGCTGAAAGCCCTGCGCGACGAAGACCCGCGCAGCGTGGCGGGATTCGGTTCGGCCAAATGCACCAACGAAGAGGCCTATCTGTTCCAGAAATTCATCCGTCAGGGCTTTGGCCACAACAATGTCGATCACTGCACCCGTCTGTGTCACGCCTCGTCCGTGGCGGCGTTGATCGAGAATGTGGGTTCGGGCGCGGTGACGGCGGCGTTCAACGATATCAAGGATGCGGATGTGGCGATTATCATCGGGGCCAACCCGATCGAAAACCACCCCGTTGCGGCGACCTATTTCAAGCAGTTCGCAAAGCGCGGCGGCAAGCTGATCGTGATGGACCCGCGCGGCGTCGGGATGCGCAAGTTTGCCGATGAAATGCTGCAGTTCCGTCCCGGTGCCGATGTCTCGATGCTGAACGCGATCATGAACGTGATCGTCGAAGAAGAGCTGTATGACAGCCAGTACATCCACCGCTGGACCGAGAACTGGGAGGCCGAGAAAGAGCATCTGCGCCAGTTCACGCCCGAAGCGATGGCCCCGATCTGCGGTATCGAACCCGACCAGCTGCGCCGCGTTGCGCGGACCTTTGCGCAGGCCAAGGCCGGTCTGATCTTCTGGGGTATGGGCGTCAGCCAGCATATCCACGGTACGGACAATTCGCGCTGCCTGATCTCGCTGGCTCTGATGACCGGCAATGTCGGCAAACCGGGCGCGGGTCTGCACCCGCTGCGGGGGCAGAACAACGTTCAGGGGGCCTCGGATGCGGGGTTGATCCCGATGTTCCTGCCGGACTATAAGACAGTCACCGATGACAGCATTCGCGCGCAGTTCACCAATGTCTGGGGGTCCGAGGATTTCTCGAACGAGAAAGGTTTGACTGTCACCGAGATCATCGACCAAATTTATGCGCGCAATATCAAGGGCATGTACATTCTGGGTGAAAACCCGGCTATGTCCGATCCGGATGTGAACCATGCCCGCGATGCGCTGGCCAAGCTCGACCTGATGATCGTGCAGGATATCTTCCTGACCGAAACGGCGAACTATGCCGACATCATCCTGCCAGCCTCGGCGCTTTACGAAAAGAACGGTACCGTGTCGAACACCAACCGTCAGGTACAGCGGGTCCGCCCCGCCGTGACGCCTCCAGGTGAGGCGCGCGAGGATTGGGCGATCACCGTCGAACTGGCGCAACGGATCGGTCTGAGCTGGGACTACACTGATGTGTCTCAGGTCTTTGCCGAGATGAAGCTGACCATGGAGTCGCTGGACAACATCACGTGGGAGCGTCTGGAAAACGAAACCATCACCTATCCGTCCCTCTCCGAGACCGATCCGGGCCAGTCCATCGTGTTCGGCGACGGTTTCCCGCGCGCCGATGGCAAGGCCCGCTTCACCCCGGCCAGCGTCATCCCGCCGGACGAGGCCCCGGATGACGAATATCCGATGATCGCCACGACGGGGCGGCAACTGGAACACTGGCACACCGGGTCGATGACCCGCCGCGCCAAGGTTCTGGATGCGGTCGAACCCGAGGCGAACTGTTCAATGAACCCTCGAACGCTAAAGCTGATGGGCATTGAACCGGGCGAGACCATCCGCCTGACCACCCGGCGCGGATCTATCGAGATCATGGTGCGTGCCGACCGGGCCATTGCCGAGGATATGGTTTTCATCCCCTTCGCCTATGTCGAGGCGGCGGCGAATATCCTGACCAACTCGGCGATCGACCCCTATGGAAAAATCCCCGAGTTCAAGTTCTCGGCCATCCGCGTCGAAAAGATCGAAGACGCCATCGCGGCGGAATAAACCACCACCACTCACCAAGCTGAGACAGGCGGCCCTGACGGGGTCGCCTGTTTCGTATCTTGACAGCACAATGCGCGCAGCCAACCCTGTGGCGGCAGTCAGCCCAGGGGGAATGCATGCCGCGCCGTTTTGTCGATCTGTCCGTTCCGCTGGAAACCGGCATCGTATCGGACCCGCCGATCATGCTGCCCGAGATCGAGTACATGACCCACGACCAGACCGCCGAACAGGTCATGGCCTTCTTTCCGGGGTTGCAGAAACAGGACCTGCCGGGCGGTGAAGGCTGGGCCATCGAACGCCTGCAGATCGCTACCCATAACGGCACCCATCTGGATGCGCCGTATCATCATCACTCGACCATGAACAAAGGCGAGCGGGCCATAACCATTGATGAGGTGCCGCTGGAGTGGTGCATGAACCCCGGTGTGAAGCTGGATTTCCGGCATTTCGAGGATGGTTATGTCGCCACCGCCGCCGACGTCGAAGCCGAACTGAAGCGCATTGAGCACGATCTGCAGCCACTTGATATCGTAGTCGTCAACACCGCCGCCGGAACCCATTACGGCAAACCCGATTACCTGATGAAAGGCTGCGGGATGGGGCGTGATGCAACGCTGTACCTGACCGAACGCGGGGTGCGTGTGACCGGCACCGATGCCTGGAGTTGGGATGCCCCCTTTCCTCTGACGGCGCAGGCCTATGCCGCAACTCAAGACCCCTCGATCATCTGGGAGGGGCACCGGGCCTCAATGGATATCGGCTATTGCCATATCGAGAAGCTGACCAATCTGGAAGCCCTGCCGCCGACGGGTTTCGAAATCTCGTGCTTTCCGTTCAAGATCAAGGGCGCGTCCGCCGGGTTTGTCCGGGCGGTTGCCATATTCGAAGATCAGGAAGGCGGGTAAACAGATGCAGTCAGACACCCCTTTTGGCGGGCATGATGGCCCTTACCCGGCCCCGGTTGAGGTGCGCGGGATCGAAGTGCAGCCTGATTGGATCGACTATAACGGTCACATGAATGTCGGTTACTACGGCGTGGCCTTCGACATGGCGTTCGAGGTGCTGTTGGTCGAACATCTCGGGCTGGGTGAGTTACAGGTTCAGGCCGCAGGGCAGGGGCCGTATGTGCTGCAATCGCATCTGAATTTTCTGCGTGAAGTGAAAGCGGATACCCCGTTTCACTTCCAGTTCCGCATGTTGGATTCGGACCAGAAGCGGGGGCACTATTTCGGGCAGATGATCTCGGACTCTGACGGCGGCATATGTGCCACGCAAGAGGCTCTGTTCATGAATGTCAGCCATGCGACGGGCCGGTCCGCACCCTACCCGGATTGGGCGGTCAAACGGCTGGTCCGGATGGTTCAGGATCATCAGGGGTTGGAGCCTGCGCCGCAGATTGGCCAGCCCATCGGCATTCGCCGCGCTCAGTAGTCGCGCTCGAAGAACAGACCAATGCCGGTTTCGCCGCGCCCGTCGACGGTGCCGCGCACGGTGAAATTGTCGGTGACGTCCAGGTTCAGATTGACCTCGGTATCGCCCTCGGTATTGACGGTGAAATCAGTGTAGAGATTGTCGCTCAGATACGCGCCCGCGCCCAGACGACCGGCCCCGCCCTCGGTCGCGCCGATATCGACAGTGTCGAGCCCGGTGGATCTGCGCAGCCCCTTGGTGGCATCCCCGCCCGCGCCGCTGAGTTGCGCCAGTGACGCCGCCATTTGCGCGATCACAAACGGCGAAAGCTCGGAAAACCGGTTTCCGAACAGCAGCATGGCAAGCGCTTCCTCAGCCGGGCGTTCGGGGTCCGAGAACACGTTGACCTCGGGCGCATCCAGCGGCCCGGCGATTTCAATCGTGGCCGTCCCGTCCGAGGTGCTGGTCGAGGACTCAAACTCGATATAAGGCGTCAAGTCGCCCTGCAGCGTCACAATCCCTTTGGTCAGCGCCAGACGGCGGCCGAGGATATCGAAGTTCCCCCGGATCAGTTCGATCTGGCCCGAGGGCACAACGGCGGTCGTTGTGCCGCCGATAAACAAACGCCCCCCTAGTTCCGCGTTCACACCGCGCCCGCGGACAAAGACGGCCTTGGGGGCCAGCAGGCTGATATCCAGCGAAATCCGGGAATCGCCTTTCGCCTCGGTTTCGGACACCACCAGTTGCGCCCGTTCGCGGGTGACAAAGCTGGCGCGGCTTTCGTTCACATGCTCGATCTCGGGGATCGGGGCCGCTCCTACAGCGCCCGAGGCGGCGGCAAGATTGATATTGGTTTCGCCAAAATTGATCTGCCCCGAAAGCGCGCTGTTCCCGGCCAACGCCCCGGTCATGGCGATCTGGCCGTTCAGCGTGGTCTCGTAAAGCAGTTGGTCGGTCAGCACCAGATTGTTGAGCGCGGTCGTGATCTGCGCGTTAAAAGGCGGCGTCAGGTCCACCGGCCCGCTGACCGTGAAATTGCCCCCGGCACGCATACCGCCATTCAGCGAGATCGTGGCCCGGCTTTGCGCCAGATCAACCGAGCCGCTGATGCCGGTAATGGTCTGCCCTGCGGTCGGAATTGCCAGCGAGGTGCCCGAGGTCGTGATCGAACCGCTTAAGGCTTCCAGCGCCGGTTTGCCCTTTAGCGAAAGGTTGTACCGGGCGGTGCCGTCGATTTTGTTGGGCGTGATGAAGAGGTTGGCGATGCCGATATTGACCCCGCCCTCTGCCGTCAGATCGGCGATGCCCGAGGTTTCGTCGAACGTGCCCTTCACATTGCTGCTGATCTCAGCCGGTCCTTCGGCCTTGGCGTCGACGGTCCAGACGCCGTCGTCGCGCTGCGCGCTGCCGGTGGCTGAAATGCTGCCGGGGAAATCGGGGGCGAACCGCTCGATCCGGTTGAACTTGGCGTCGAAATCCACATCTGCAGAGCCGTCCGTGTTCACCGTCCCGACAAGGCTGGCGTAGGAGCTGTCGGGCCCTTGCAGCCGGGCGTTGCCCTCAAGCCCCGACCCGGTGGGGGCCACATTGCCGTCCAGTTGCAACGGGCCGGACAGGGTGTTTGACAAGCGCCCTACATCATCCAGCGTGGCCGAGAAATCCAACCCGACAGAGTCCTTCTCTAACTGTCCCGACGCGTTTGCCGACAGGGCCGAGCCCTTCAGCGAGAAGGCACGGATATTCAGCCCCTGATCATCATTCACCGCGTCCACGTTCAGCGTCGTGCGCCCTTGAATCAGTTTGTCGGCCAGGTCTATGCCGGTTTGAATGTCGTCTGCGGTCACGTTGCCCTGCAGGTCGAAATACTTGCTGCCCATGGCCCCCTGGCCCTGCAGATCGGCCTGAACCGAACCCGCCAGATCGCGCTGGGCCAGCCCCGAAAACAGCGACAGGTCCGGCGCGTTGACCTGCGCTTGGCCGTCCACCGCCAGCTCGCCGGTCGGATCGTCAATGGTGGCAGCGACCTGCGCGGTCAGGGCGTTCCCGTTGACCTTGGCCTCGCGGATGACGATCTGATCTTGGCTGATGGCCCCGTCAAACTCGACCGAGGTCTGACCGGTCAGCAGCGGGTCAATGTCATCCATTCCGGTCTGGATGTTGCGGCCCGAAACACTTGCCGTGCCGTCGAATTCCAGCGTCTGAATGGTGCCTTTGCCGTCCAGCTTTGCCTGCAACGACCCGCCCAGTTCGCGTTTCGCGAGGCCGGAAAAGACCGACAGATCGCGCGCATCGACGCTGGCCTGACCGTCGATGGAAACATTCCCGTCAGGCGTCGTGACCGTGCCGCTCGCCTGCGCGCGCAGGGCGTTGTTGATCACCGAGAAATCCCGCAATGTCACGCCATCTTCCCCGCGCTTGGCATCGACTGTGATCGTGGTTTCACCCTTGATCACCGGGTCGATATCATCGCGCCCGGTGGACAGATCATTGCCCTCGACAACTAGCTTGCCGTCGAAACTGCCCTCAAGCGGCGAACCGTTGCCCTCGACCCGGACCGAGGCGTTCCCGCCCAGTTCGAGCTTTGCCAGATCCGAGAACCGCGACAAGTCCGACGCCTCAAGCCGGGCCGAGCCATCCACCTGCAACCCACTGGTCAGGCCGCTGATCAGCGCGTCAACACCAAGCGCATAATCTGATCCGACCAGTTCGAACCCCGACAGGTTCAGGGATTCGTCGCTGCCATAATCGAACAGACCGTCCAGCGTGATCCGCTCCCCAAGGGCTGCATTCAGCGCCGGATCGGTCATGTCGATCCCGTCAAGCGCGGCTTGCAGATCGCCGTCGACTTTCAGGATATCGCCCTGTTCCAACGTACCTTGCGCCGTGATCTGCGCACGGTCCAGACTGATCTGGGGCGATTTGAACGCGTTCGCCGTCAGGCTCAGATCCCAAAGGTTGCCGGTCGTCCGATCAAACAGCGCCGAGAGCTGCGCTGCCTCAATCGACGTCTCGCCACCCGAAACCGGCAACACGACCGATGTCCCCTCGGGCGGTGTGATACGACCCTGCAGGGCGGCGAGTTGCAGGGTCCCGCCAGCGGCCAATTGCAATTCGCCTTTCAGGTTCAGCGCTTCGGTCGTCAGTTCCAGATCGCTGATATCCAGCGCACCGTCAGGCTTGGTCAGCCCGTCCACGAACAGGCGGGTTTGGGTGCCAAAGAACGTGTCCAGATCGTCTGCGATAAAGGGTGTCAGGTCGCCGCCCAGATCGGCCGTAAAGGCAATCCCGTCTTCGGCACTTGCCGCGGCGGTCGGGGCTGCACGCAACCGCACCTGACCGGTGACGCGCAACTGGTTGTCGCTGCTCAGGCCTATATCGGCCGTGAAATCTGTGACGGGGCCGGACCCTTTTGCCGTTAACCCGATTGGTGGACTGTCAGGTATTTTGAGAGCGGTTGAGATCAGCCCGCCAGAGGCCTCGATCACCTGCAAATCCAGATCGATCTGGCTGTTGGAATTCTGAAAGCCCGCCGCCAGTTTGATCTCATCCCCGGCGCGGTCAAGCCGGGTGATATCCAGATTGGTGTCCAGCGTTCCATCCGCCAGCGACAGGTTGCCGTTGACGGCAAGATCAGCGGCGACGCCGATCAGGGGTTCGCCCAGCGACAGTTCATCAATCCGAATCTCTCCGATCTCGATGGAGACGGGCAGTTCCGGCAACTGAAACGGCGTGGTTTCCGCCGAAGGTGGCGGCGTGTCCTTGGTGGTCGTGCCCGGCGCGCGGGCGACGTCGATTTCCTGCGCGGTCAGCGCGTTGACGGAAAACCGGCCCCGGATCAGGGCAAGGCGGTTCCAGTCCAGCTCGGCATCCTTGATGGTCAGCCAGACGCCGTCGTCATCGGAAACCGTGATCTCCTGAATCGTGGCGCGGGAACTGAGCGCCCCTTGCAGACCCCGGACTGTGACGTTCTGGTCGTCGCCCGACAGGGTATCCTGCAGGAAGCGTTCGATCATACTGCCGCCGCCATCCTCCTGCGCCTGCACCGCCAGCGGGGCACAGGTCAGGGTGCCGATCAGCAGAGGATATGAAAGACGCTGTATCAAAATGCCTGACCGATCCCGATATAGAACTGCAACCCGTTGCCGGTTGTGCCCGACACCGGCCATGCCAGATCAAAGCGCAGCGGTCCGAACCCGCCAAGATCATATCTGACCCCAAGCCCGGCCCCGCCGTGATCTGCCGCGCCGCTACCGACGAACGAGGACGTGTCGACCACACCGTAGTCATAAAACCCGACCAAAGACAGGGTGTCGGTGACCTTGCCGCGCAGCTCGCCCGACAGGCCCAGAAACGACTTGCCGCCCGCAACACCGGTGCCGACCGGGATGCCTAGGCTTTCAAACGGCTGGCCCCTGACCGTGCCCGCGCCGCCCGAGAAGAACAGGAAGTCCGGCGTGACCCCATCCAGCGACGGGCCAAGGACCGAGCCCAGTTGCACCCGCCCCGCCAGCACGATGCGCCCGTTTGTTCTGAGGCTGGTATAGGCGCGCCCGTCAAAGAACAGGCGAATGCCGGTGTCGGTGCCGGAAAGCCCGACAAACGGCATCACCTGCGAATCCAGATAAAACCCCCGCGTGGCGCTGACCCGGCTGTCGCGCCGATCCCATTCAGACCGGAAGGGCAGGATGAAATACCGGAACTTGCGCCCGTCGCCAAAGGCATCATCCGCATCCGACAGTTGGAAACCTGCGGATGCTTCGGCATAGAGCCGGTCCGAAAACGTGCGCCGCGCACCATAGGACAGAGAGGCGACCGTGACGTCGTAGTTGTCGGTGTTGCGCTGCTCTAGCAGGGCGCTCCAGAACGTGTTGTCGTCGGGTCCCAGACGGTCGGGTTGGTCCAGACGCAGACCCAGACGCCCGTCCAAAGCCTCTGATCCGCCGATATTGCGCAGCGCCGCCTCGAACCGCAGCCGTTCGGCGCGCCGGAACACGTTGCGGTGGGTCCAAGTGGCGGTCACGTCGATCCCATCGCGCGAGGCCAGTTCCACACCGAAGGTCAGGCGGCGTTTGGGCAAATCCTCGAACGTGGCATCGAAATCCAGCGTGCCGTCGGGATTGGGCGTTTCCCGCTCCTGAATCGAGACCACGTTGAAGGTGCCTGTTCGCCGCAGGCGCGTGCCGACTTTCTGGATTTGGGCGGGAGAGTAGACCTCGCCGCTGGGAAAGCCGGCGATCTTTTCAATCGACCGGTGGCGCACATCGGTGTCGCCCTGGATGAACATCTTGCCAAAGGTCAGCCGCCTGCCAGGGGCCAGATCGATCTCGGCATCCAGACGCCTTTGCGCATGCCGGGCTATGACCGTCTGACCGGCCACTTCGGCCTTGGCGTGGCCCGCATCCCGCCAGCCCTGAACACCGGCAGAGGCCGCCTGTTGAATGGCCCCGGTTGTTGCCCGTTTGCCGGTGGCGAATTCCTCGGGCAGGACGGTTTTGGGGGCCAGCGGCTGAACGACGGCCTCGCCAAACCTGAACGTTGGACCGGTTTCAACGGTAATGACCGCGCGATTGATTTGTGTTGGCACGCTGAGCGAACTCAGGTCAGCCGCTTCCCGACCGTCAAGTTTGATGCTGACAACGGGGCTGAAATAGCCTTCGTCATAGAGGATCTGCACGATGGTGCGGTAATCCGACAGGGCACCGGACAGAATTTCCAGCGGCGTGTTCAACCCTCGGGAATCTGCGGTGGTTACCGAGGATGTTTCCTCGATCCGGTCAACCAGATCTTCGGATGCACCGGGTATGATCAGAGAGGTTTCAAGCGCCGCGACCGATGTCGGTATCAAAGCCGCCAGCGCGCCCAAAAGCCAGCGCCCAAGACTGCCCTGCGGCTTGTTCCCCTGCATCAGATGGCTCCAACTGCCCCTAGTCGAAATCATGTTTGCCGCATTGTTGTGCGGCTGGTTGATTTCCAGTTAGAGCATCTGAATCCCCTCGGGGAAAGGAAATTAACACGTAGCCCAGTAATTTGCGGGGAATAGTCGTTTCATAGCCCGGCGTTGCGCACCCAGCGGATGATCGCGTCGCGGTCTTCGGGCTCCATATAGGTGACATTGGCGGGCGGCATGGCATGGGTGACACCGGCCTGCAGATAGATTTGTTCCGCATTGCGGGCGATGTCGGCCTCGGTCTCCAACAACACGCCCTTGGGGGCCCAAAGGATACCTTCCCAAACCGGCTCGCGCGCGTGGCACATCGAGCAGCGGCCCAGCACGATGTCATGCGCCTCTTCAAACCCGGCGGCAGAGGCGAAGCGTTCCTCGTAAGGCGTCAGCGGCTGCGCCTCGGCCTCTTCCAGCGGTTTGTACATCGGTGCGGTGGACAGCCACATGATGGCGATGAACAACAGGGCGGTGGCGAGCCACGTCCAGGTGGGATTGCCCGTGCGGGCGTGGCGGGTGTTGAAATAGTGCCGGATCGTGACACCCATCAGGAAGACCAGCGCCGCGATGATCCAGTTGTACTGCGTGGCGAACGCCAACGGATAGTGGTTCGACAGCATCAGGAACACGACCGGCAGCGTCAGATAGTTGTTATGGGTCGAGCGCAGCTTGGCGATTTTTCCGTATTTCGGATCGGGCGTGCGCCCGTTCTTCAGGTCATCCACCACGATGCGCTGGTTCGGCATGATGATGAAGAATACGTTGGCGGTCATGATCGTGGCGGTAAACGCGCCCAGATGCAGCATCATCGCGCGGCCGGTGAAAATCTGGTTATAGCCCCAGCCCATTACCACCAGCAGCGCGAACAGCAGCACCATCAGCAGCGTTGGGCGTTCGCCCAGACCGGACTTGCACAGGAAATCATAGACCAGCCAGCCGACGGTCAGCGAAGCGGCTGAGATCAAAATGCCCTGCCACAGCGCCAGATCGGCCTTTTGTGCGTCGATCAGGTAAAGCTCTCCGCCCACCCAATAGACGATCATCAAAAGCGCCGCACCGCTCAGCCACGTCGCGTAGCTTTCCCATTTGAACCAGGTCAGGTGCTCGGGCATCCGTTCGGGCGCGACCAGATATTTCTGGATGTGATAGAAGCCGCCGCCATGCACCTGCCATTCCTCGCCATCTGCCGGGCCGGGGATATCGCGGTTCAGGCCCAGGTCCAGCGCGATGAAGTAGAAAGAGGATCCGATCCAGGCGATGGCGGTGATCACGTGCATCCAGCGCACGGCAAAAGCCATCCAGTCCCAGAACACGGCGAAGTCGTACATTTCAGAGGTCTCCGATTGCGTTGCCGTCACACTAGGCAAACGGGCTTTTCTTCGGTATTCCCGTATATTGTCAAACTGTATCAAAAAAAACGATAAGATGTCCTATCTCGACAATATCCGCACCTTTGTCCGCGTCTACGATCTGGGCAGCATGTCCGCCGCTGGCCGGGACCTGCGCATATCGCCTGCCGTGACCTCGGCCCGGATTTCTCAGCTTGAGGATCACTTGGGCGTGCGATTGTTTCAACGCACCACCCGCAACCTGTCCCCAACCGAGCAGGGCAAGGCGTTCTATCCCGGCGCGGTGGCGGTTCTGGATGCGGTGGACGACGCCGAGGCGCAGGTGACCCATCTGACCGAAGCGCCCCGCGGATCGCTTTTTGTGGCGGCCCCGCTGGGGGTAGGGCGACGGCTACTTGCGCCGCATGTGCCTGATTTTCTGGCGGAATATCCCGAGATCGACGTGCGTTTGCGCTTGACGGACCGCTCCGTCGACCTGACGACCGAGGGGTTGGATCTGGCGTTTTTCATCGGCCAACCCGAAGACAGCACCCTGCGCATCCGCAAGATCGCCGATTGCCAGCGCGTGCTTTGCGCCGCCCCGGATTATGTGAAACGTCGCGGGATGCCGCAGACCGGGGCGGAACTGATCTCGGACAAACATGAATGCCTGAACCTGCGCTATCCCGGTGCGACCGAATTCCAGTGGATGCTGGAAACGCCCGACGGCCCCAAGAGGTTCGCGGTCTCGGGACGGTTTGAATGCGATGACGGGGATGTGCTGACGGATTGGGCGCTGTCGGGTCAGGGGATTGCGATGAAACCGGTTTTCGAAGTGGCCGATCATTTGAAAGCGGGGCGTCTGGTGCCGGTTGCCTCGGACACGCCGCCGGTTTCGGTACAGATGGCCTGTCTATACACCCACCGCCGCCATCAGGACCCTAAGGCGCGCCTGTTCATGGATTTCATGATCGAGCGGATCAGCGGGGTGGTGCGCAGTTCAGAACTGTGACGCCTAGCTTCCGCGATAGGTCGAATAGCCGTAAGGCGACAACAACAACGGCACGTGGTAATGCGCGTTGGCGTCCGACAGGCCGAAGCGGATCGGAATCTCGTCCAGAAACAGAGGGTCTTCGCCTGCCTGACCTGTCGCACGCAGGTAACCCCCGGCATGGAAAATCAACTCGTATGATCCGGTTTCGAACGCGTCCTGCGGCAGGATCGGGCCATCGGTGCGCCCGTCGGAATTGGTCTGCATCTCGGCGAGTTTTTCACGCCCATCACCCGATGTTTTGTACAGAACAATGCGCAGCCCCTCGGCAGGGCAGCCGCGTGCCGTGTCCAGAACATGGGTCGTCAGATAACCAGCCACGGCGATCTCCTTTGATTTGCCTTTTTCGGTTTGCCACAGTGTGGAACAAACTTCAAAACAGTGGAAATGCCGAAAGAACCGGAAACAGCGTTCGGATTGATTTGATAATCCCGAACCGATTTCTGCGTTAAGCCTGTCGAAACGCTCAACTATGGAAGACGCCATGCAGCCCCCTCGTTACCCCCGCGACATGATCGGATACGGTGCCAACCCGCCAGATGCCCAATGGCCAGGCGGGGCGAAGCTGGCCGTGCAGATCGTGCTGAACTACGAAGAGGGCGGCGAGAACTGTATTCTGCACGGCGATGACGCGTCCGAGGCGTTTCTGTCCGAAGTCGTGGGTGTCGCCCCATGGCCGGGGCAGCGCCACTGGAACATGGAGTCGATCTATGAATACGGCGCGCGGGCCGGGTTCTGGCGGCTTCATCGATTGATGCAGGACCTGCCGATTACCGTCTATGGTGTCGCGACAGCGTTGGCGCGATCCCCCGATCAGGTGGCCGCCATGAAATCCGCCGG
Organism: Ruegeria sp. G12; assembly: GCF_056533565.1. Classification (NCBI taxonomy): domain Bacteria; kingdom Pseudomonadati; phylum Pseudomonadota; class Alphaproteobacteria; order Rhodobacterales; family Roseobacteraceae; genus Ruegeria; species Ruegeria sp. G12. Next base: position 682,853 of record NZ_JBQFOO010000002.1, on the reverse strand, counting down.
GTGGGAGATCGCCAGCCACGGGCTGAAATGGATCGAACACAAGGACATGCCCGAGGACGAGGAACGCGCCCAGATCGCCGAGGCCATTCGTCTGCACACCGAGGTCGTCGGCACCCGCCCGCACGGCTGGTACACCGGGCGTTGTTCCGAAAACACCGTCCGGTTGGTGGCCGAGGAGGGCGGGTTTGCTTACGTTGCCGACACCTATGCCGACGATCTTCCCTATTGGATGCAGACCGGCGGGCAGGATCAGTTGATCGTACCTTACACGCTGGACTGCAACGACATGCGCTTTGCGACGCCGCAAGGGTTCAACTCGGGCGATCAGTTCTTTTCCTACCTCAAGGACAGTTTCGATGCGCTGTATGCCGAGGGTGAGGCGGGCGCGCCCAAGATGCTCTCGATCGGGTTGCATTGCCGCCTGGTCGGGCGGCCGGGGCGGGTGATGGCCTTGAAGCGGTTTCTGGACTATGCGCGGGGCTTCTCGGATGTGTGGTTCGCGACGCGGCTGCAGGTTGCGCAGCATTGGGCGCAGACCCATCCGCCTGTGTCGGCTCCGAAACCGTCAGGCATGGCGCGGGAGGAATTTGTTGCGGCCTATGGCGGCATTTTCGAACATTCCGCCTGGATCGCCGATCGCGCGTTTGATCTGGAACTTGGCCCCGCCCATAATACAGCAGGTGGCTTGCACAACGCGCTGACGCGCATGTTCCGCGCGGCCTCAGACGAGGAACGTCTGGGTGTCCTGACCGCCCACCCCGATCTTGCCGGAAAGCTGGCACAGGCCAAGCGGTTGACGCAGGAAAGCACGTCCGAGCAAGCCTCGGCCGGGTTGGATGCGCTGACGGATGAAGAACGTGCCACGTTCACCGATCTAAACCAGCGCTATACGGAAAAGTTCGGCTTTCCCTTCATCATCGCCGTGCGGGACCACGACAAGGCCTCGATCCTGCAGGCGTTCCAGCGCCGGATCGGGCAGGACCGCGACACCGAGTTTACCGAGGCGTGCCGACAGGTCGAACGCATCGCCGAATTTCGCCTGCGGGACCTGCTGCCGTCATGAGCCGTCGGATCGTGATCGAGCCGCTGACCGCCGCCGCCTTCGCGACTTTTGGTGATGTGATTGAGGTTTCCGGTGCGCCGGATAAGATCATCAATCAGGGTCAATGTGGACGGTTCCACGACCGGGCGCGTCTGGACTTTGCGGATGGACGCGCTGGGATCAGCCTGTTTGACGCCAATCCGCGCAGCCTGCCGTACCGGCTGGACTTGGTCGAGCGGCACCCCGAGGGCAGTCAGGCCTTTATCCCGATGACCCACCAGCCGTTCCTTGTGGTCGTTGCTCCGGACACCGGTGGCCAGCCCGGCCAACCCCGCGCCTTTGTCACAAAGCCGGGGCAGGCGGTGAATTATCATCGCGGCACCTGGCATGGGGTTCTGACTCCGTTGCACGGACCGGGTCTGTTTGCTGTGGTCGACCGGATTGGGGACGGGGCGAACCTTGAGGAGTTCTGGTTCGAAGAGCCGTTCGAGGTGGTTGAAAGCTGAAACCATGCGCTCCCGCCCGATCAGGGCGCATCAAAGATGCACCATGATCGGTTGGGCCGGGCAGCGCGCGGGCAAGCCCGCCCGCTGCGGCATCGTCAGATCAGCCGTCGGCCATCAGGCGGGCGACGTCGAGCATGCGGGCCGAGAAGCCCCATTCATTGTCGTACCAGCCGAAGACCCGGATCTGGTTGTCGCCGACCATGCGGGTTTCGGGGCCTGCGATGACCAGAGACTCCGGTCGGGATCGCAGGTCTGAGGATACAAGCGGCAGGTCGGTCCACCCCAGAACAGGCCAGGCGTCGACCGCCTGACGCAGGGCGGTTTCGAAGGCATCGGTTCCCATGCCGCGCTCCAGCGTCACCACCAGATCAACCGCAGAGACACTCGCTGTCGGGACGCGCACGGCGGCACCCGAGATGCGACCTGCCAGATGTGGCAGCACCACGTCGATCAGATGCGTCGCGCTCGAGGTCGTGGGCACCATCGACAGCGCCCCCGCCCGCGACCGGGCAAGGTCACCGCGCGGGGCATCAACCATCGGCTGGCTGTTCGTGTAGCAGTGAATGGTGGTCATATGCCCCGAGGCAACGCCTCCAATCCCATCCAGCAGTTTGACCAGTGGCGCGAGCCCGTTGGTGGTGCAGGACGCATTCGAGACGACGCGGGCATCGCCTAACTGATCCTCGTTGGCCCCCAGAACAACCGTCACCTCGGCGGCGGGTGAGGGGCCCGAGATCAGCACTTTGCTTGCCCCCGCAGTCAGCCCCCGGCGTGCAACATCCGAGCTACGGGCAACCCCGGTACAGTCCAGCACCACGTCCACGCCCGACAGATCGACCTGCGCCAGATCGGCGCTGTGCGTCATCGCAATCGCTTGACTGTCCACGATCAACGCGCCGTTGCCCACGGTCACGTGACCGGGGTAGGGGCCAAAGATGCTGTCGTATTTGAACAGGTAGGCGCAGGTCTCAAGCGGTGCGATGTCGTTGATCAGCACAAGCTCGATATCCGACCCCTGCGGTAGGGCCAGCACCTGCCGCAGGATCGTGCGGCCAATGCGGCCGAATCCGTTGATCGCGAGTTTCATGCGCAAGCTATGGCAGGCAGATCAGGCGACCTCAACGAAAGTATTGTACCAATTTCAGGGGCAACTGACCTGCGAAAAGAACTGCCCCGAGATGTTCTGATACATGCTCGGCACGATCGGTCTGCAGCCTGTTGCGGCCTGAATCGCGGCGATAGCCTGGATGGTGCGCAGGCGCGGCGGCGGGCCGAACGGGTTGAGGTTGTTGTTGTCGCGCGTGGCGCGGTAAATCACCGGCGCGTCCGAGACCTGTGTGACCGCCCAAGTGCGGCTCATCACGAAGACGGATTTGGTTTCTTCCTTGGCGGCAACCGGGGCGGGTTGGGCAATCGCCAGCGCGGCAAAGGCCGCCGCAGCCATCAGGGGAATATGCAGTTTCATGGATCAATCTCCGGTACTCGAAAATGGAATTTGCTTGGATTTCAGCAAATTCCGGGGCGTGTGTGAAGCCCCGACCGTGGAGAATCCCTAAAACTGTCGGTAATTTACCCGTCAGCCGGTCGGCAAAGTCAGCGGCATGTGGCGATTGACGTCCTTATAGAGCAGATAGCGGAATCGTCCGGGCCCTCCGGCGTAACAGGCCTGTGGGCAGAAGGCGCGCAGCCACATGTAATCTCCCGCCTCGACCTCGACCCAGTCCTGATTGAGCCGGTAGACGGCTTTGCCCTCAAGCACGTACAGGCCATGTTCCATCACATGGGTTTCAGCAAAGGGGATCACGCCGCCGGGTTCGAACGTCACGATGTTCACGTGCATGTCATGGCGCAGATCCTGCGGGTCGGCAAAGCGGGTGGTGGCCCAGCGACCCTCGGTGCCCGGCATCGGGATGGGGGCGACGTCACGCTCGTTGACTATGATCGGGTCCGGGGCGGGCAGGCCAGGGACGGCCTGATAGGCCTTGCGGACCCAGTGAAAACGCGCTGTCTGATCGCTGTTGTTGTGTAGCGTCCAGTCCGACCCTGGTGGGATATAGGCGTAGCCCCCTGTTTCCAAATGGTGAATCGTGCCCTGCAAGGTCAGCGTGACCGCCCCTTCGACAACAAACAGAACGGCTTGCGCGGGGCTGTCGGTTTCGGGGTGGTCGCTGCCGCCGCCGGGTTGGACCTCCATGATGTATTGCGAAAACGTCTCGGCAAAACCGCTGAGGGGACGGGACAGGACCCAAAGCCGCGTGCCCTCCCAGAACGGAAGAGAACTGGTGGTGATGTCGCGCATGGTGCCCTTGGGGATCACCGCATAGGCCTCGGTGAACATGGCGCGGTCGGTCAGAAGCTGGTCTTGACCGGGGTGCCCTCCGGCGGGTGCATAGTAGGTTGGATGTGTCATCGCGGGCCTTTGGATCGTTTCGCCCGGCACTATGCGGGCAATGGCGGCGCGCCTCTAGCTGTGGCCTTCCGATAGGTTTGTTCGGGATATTTTGAAGGTGGCCGCCGCGGGGGTTGGCCCCATCCGCGCCAAGGTATATCCTTGAAGGCGAACCGATTTTAGCCAAGCGAGGCCGTCATGAAAGCCCGGATTTATTTTGCAGTTGTTGTTCTGAGCGTCGCGGGCTTTGCGATTGCCGCGCAAGCCAAGCCGATATCGCGAATCATTGCGGAAATGGGCCTGAGCCCCGCCGATTTCGAAGTGCTGAACGCGGCGTCGGATTCGCTTTTTGCAAGCGGTGTGCCCAGCAATTGGGCCGAGCGGTCGTGGGTGAATGAAGACACCGGCTCAAAAGGCACGATCCGGGTGAACGGAGTGGACGGCAATTGTGTCCGCCTGCAGCACTTTATTCAGCCCGAAGGGGGCGATCAGACGCGCGAGGTTCGGACGCGCCGATGCAAGGATGCCGAGGGCAACTGGGTGCTGGCCCCCTGAGCCATCGGGTTCAGTACCCCCGGTCCCTGTCCACCTCATGCACCAGCGGCGCGCCTGTTGTCAGCCGCTGGAAGTTCTCGGCCACATCGGACAGAGCATCGCCCAGATGCCAGCCTGACACATGAGGCGTGATCGTTATGCCGGGATGTTGCCACAGCGGGCTGTCCTGCGGCAGCGGTTCCTGACGAGTCACATCCAGAACCGCATGGCCGGGTGTGCCGTTGTCTAGCGCAGTGATCAGCGCTTCCTCGTCGATCAGGTCGCCGCGCCCTGCGTTCAGCAACTGACTGCCCGGCTTCATGGCGGCCAGCAAGCCTGCATCGAACAACCCCTCGGTTTGCGGGGTTGAGGGCAGGATCGAGCAGACGTGATCGCAGCGACCCAGCATGTCGGGCAGGGCGTCTTGCCCGTGTAAGCATTCTACCCCGTCGATTTTCTTGACCGAGCGGCTCCAGCCGATGACCTGAAAGCCCACTGCGTGCAGCATGCGGGCGGTACGGTCTCCGATGTGACCCAGCCCCAGAACGCCCACCACGGTTTCAGGCGAGATGATCGGTTCTTTCGGAAGCCACTCGGTACGCTTCTGCGAGGCCTCATGAAATGCCATATGGCGCTGGGTGCGCAGGATTTAGGCCAGAAACCACTCGGCAATTTCCCGCGCCGGGGCGTCCGGTTTCAGCCGTGCCACGCGGATATGAGGCGGCAGGTTTGGGTTGCCCACGATGGTCTCAACCCCGGCCCCCAGTTTCTGCACCAGCTTAAGGTTGGGGAACTGGTGAAGGTGGTTGTCGGTCAGGCCGACGACCGCGATCATCGAAATCTCGTCCGGGTTTCCGAGTGTCTCGGGCGTGCGCACATCGGCGCTGGGCGACAGTCGCAGAATCGTCTCGGCGATTTCGGCGTTGCTCATCCAGTCGGACAGTCCGGTATCTATCAACAAGGCCAAGGTCTGCTCCTTCCGGGACACCGCGTCACCCTATCCGGGCGGCGGTTTTGGGTGGCGTTTGTCGTGACTATGCCGTTTGGTGTGCAAAAGAAAACCCCGATGCCTGCGCCCACGAGGCGCAGAGACAGGATGACAGCCCCGATGACAGCGGATCGTAACGCGCAGCCCTTTTTCAACCTTGCCGAAGATGGCGCGTTCATCGGCCGCGACCCGGCACGTGGCCCCTGGTCCGCCGATCATTGCCACGCCGGGCCTGTGACTGGGCTGATCGCGCGGGCGGCTGAAACCGAGGTCGGCCCCGACAAGATGCTAACTCGTCTGACGGTAGATTTGCTACGCCCCTTGCCGCTGGCCGGGCTGCGCGTGGCGGCTGAAACCACGCGACATACCAAGACGCTGGCGACGACGAAGGTCACGGTGCATGACCTTGACGACACGCTGTGTGCGACGGCAACGACGATGCACCTGATCCGGAAATCAATGGCCGATGTGCCCGACGTCAAAACCGCCCCCTTATCGCTGGAAGCAACGGTAAACGGGCCTTTCCCAATCGGCGAACTGCGCCACGACCTGCCGGGATTCGCCCATTGTGTCGATGTGCTGTACCCCGAAGGCGGCAATCAGGGACCCGGTCCCAAGGCTGTATGGATGCGCACGCCCGCCTTGCTGGAAGGTGAGAGACCGTCGCCGATCCAGTCGCTCTGCCCCCTGGCTGATTGCGGCAACGGTATCTCGTGGAATGCGCCCACGTCCGAGATGGGGTTCATGAACACCGACCTAACCGTGCAAATCCACCGAGAGCCTGTTTCGGACTGGCTGGCCTCGGACTCAGTCTCGCATTGGCAGGGCACGGGGATCGGGATGTCGCAATCGGTGCTCTATGACACGCAAGGTCCCGTGGGAACCGCGCTGCAGACGCTTGTCCTGTTCCCGCCCGCGTGATCTCGTCGGCTGAATTCTGCAGTGTGATCGCGATACGCGTTGCCGCCGGACCCCGCGCACCCTATCTTGCGGGCATGCGTTGGCTGACCGCCCTTCTGACCTGCTGCCTGCCGATCCCGGCTTTGGCGCACCCGCACGTCTTCATCGACACGGGGCTTGAGTTCATTGTCGACGAATCCGGCCAGTTGACCCATGTGCGCGTGACCTGGGCCTATGACGAATTCTACTCTCTGCTGCTGCTTGAGGATATGAAGCTGGATCAGGACGCCGACGGTATTCTGACTGAGGCCGAGGAACAGTTTTTAAACGGCTTCGACGCGCAATGGATCGAAGGCTATAACGGCGATCTGGTGGTCACCGCAAACGACGCGCCCGTTGCCCTGTCCGGCCCGCTTGAGGCGGTTGCGACCACCGAGGACGGGCGCATCGTCTCATCCCACCTCCGCGCGGTCGAAGGCGGCGCGATTCCGGCCAATGCCCTGTCTGCCAAGGCCTTTGATGAGACGCTTTACACCGCCTACGAACTAAACCGGCCCGTCACCGTTTCCGGCCCCGTCACCTGTCAGCTTGAGCGTGTCGATCCCGATATCGACGCGGAACTGGCGCAGATGCAGGCGTTTCTGCGCACGCTGGATGTGGATGTCGATCTGGAGGAAAACGATATCCCGCTGGTGGGTGAGAAATTTGCCACCGAGATCCGCGTTTCATGTCCAAATACCTGATTTTCCCGGTCGCGATCGCCATAGCCTTGCTGCTGTGGTTCTGGGGCAGCGGCGGCTTTGACAGCCTTGCCGCTTGGGCGGCCGGTGAGCAGCGAGAGTTTCAGAACCAGATCGCCCGGTCCCTGCGTGCCGCCCGTGCAGAACAACCCGAGGCCGTCGCAACCCTGCTGACGGTCTGTTTCGCCTACGGGTTCTTTCACGCCATCGGACCCGGCCACGGCAAGGTTCTGATCGGAGGCTACGGTTTGGGTCGCCGCGTCGCCTTTTGGCGCTTGTCCGCGATCAGTGTGCTGTCCAGCCTTGGGCAGGCGGTCACGGCTGTTGTGCTGGTCTATGCCGGGGTGCTGATCTTCCGGATGTCGCGCGAAAGCCTTGTAGGCACGACCGAGCAGGTCATGGCCCCGATCAGCTACGCTGCGATTGCAGTGATTGGCCTGTGGCTGGTGTTCCGATCCATGCGCAGCTTCGCGCGGCGGCACCGCAGTCAAACTACCCATGCCCATCACGATCATGATCACCATCATCATTCAGGCGAGGCCTGCTCAGACTGCGGCCACCGCCACGGCCCCAGCGCGGAAGAGGTTGCACAGGTCGGAACCCTGCGCGAGGCGCTGGTCTTGATCGCAGGCATCGCCGCGCGCCCCTGCACGGGCGCTTTGTTCGTGTTGATCCTGACATGGCAAATGGGCATCGCGATGGTCGGTATTGCCGGGGCCTTTGCGATGGCCCTTGGCACGGCGACGGTCACAACGCTGGTGGGCTGGACCTCATTCGGTTTGCGCGGGGGGCTGCTGGCGTCGGCCTCTGCCACGCGTTTTGCGTCCGTTTTGGCTCCGACCATCGAGCTGGTGGCTGGGCTATTGATCGTGGTGATCGCCAGCGGCTTGCTGCTGCGGGCGCTTTGACTCAGTCAAACACCGGTTCCGGATAACCGACCCGCGCCAGATACAGACCCTGCGGCGGGCAAACCGGCCCGCAAGCCGCACGGTCGGCGGCTTCCAACGCATCCCGCACATCCTCAGGCGACCACGCCCCGGCACCGACCCGCTCTAGCGTGCCCACGAAACTGCGCACCTGATTGTGCAGGAACGACCGGGCGCGCACGTGGAAATGCACCTCGGGGCCCGAGAAATCCTCAACCTGTTCCACCCGCAACTCGTCCAGCGTTTTGACCGGGCTGGCGGCCTGACAGATCGAGGAGCGGAAGGTGGTGAAATCATGCCGCCCGATCAGCATATCCGCGCCTGCCTGCATTGCGCCCACGTCAAGCTGGTGATTGATCCGCCAGACCTGACCCCGATCATGCGTCGCAGGTGCGCGGCGCATCAGGATGCGGAACAGATATTGCCGCTCGATGGCCGAGAACCGGGCGTGCCAGTCATCCTCGACCTGCGCCGCCGCGACAATGGCGACGGGCTGCGGCTTGAGATGATAGTTCAGCGCCTCGGACAGGCGGAACGGGTCCCAGTCCTTGGCCATGTCGCAATGCGCGACCTGCCCCAACGCGTGCACGCCCGCATCGGTGCGCCCGGCAGCGGCAATCGTGTGCTGTCCGGGCTGGATGCGGGACAGGGCCTGTTCGATGGCACCCTGCACCGACGGCAGTTCCTTTTGCCGCTGCCATCCGGCAAACGGCTCCCCCTGGTATTCGACTTTCAACGCGTATCTGGGCATGAGGCGCTGGTACAGCGCGGCGCGGGAACGGGCAAGGGGGCGAAAGCGCTGGTATGTCGTGCACCCGCTACCTATCTTGGGCAAAACGATAATTGCGGGGCGACAGCTTGGTCATTTCCTCACTGGCAGACAGTCTTGTGCGCGGCGTCGAGTCCATCGGCGACAGCGTGTCCGAGACGTTTTTCGAGCCGGTCATCCGTCTTGGCGTCACCGGGCTGGCGCGGTCGGGCAAGACCGTCTTCATCACGTCGCTGGTGGCGAACCTGCTGGACCGGGGCCGGATGACCGGTCTTGCCGCGCAACAAGAGGGGCGGATCAACGCCGCTTACCTGCAACCGCAGCCCGACGATACGGTGCCCCGGTTCGATTATGAAGCCCACCTGTCCGACCTGACTGGCCCCAACCCGCATTGGCCTGACAGCACCCGCGCGGTGTCGGAACTGCGCCTGTCGTTCAAAGCCCGCCCAGCCGGATTGCTGGCCGGGTTGCAGGGGCCGCGCACGGTTCATCTGGATATCGTGGATTATCCGGGCGAATGGCTGCTGGATCTCGCCTTGCTGGACAAGTCCTACGCGGAGTGGTCGCAGGAAACTCTGACCCGCATTGAACAGCGCGCCGAGGCGGAGGCCTTCCTGTCGGCCCTGAGCGCGGCCGATCCAACCAGCGCACATGACGAACCAACAGCGCAGGCTTTGGCTGCGGCCTTCACCGCTTACTTGAATAGTGCGCGTGAGGCCGGGTTTTATGACTGCACCCCAGGGCGGTTCCTGCTGCCCGGTGATCTGGCGGGATCGCCTGTTCTGACTTTCGCGCCGCTGCGCATATCTGGCCCCTCGCGCCGCAACACACTGCAGCGTGAGATGGAGCGGCGGTACGAGGCCTATAAGTCTCAGGTCGTCAAACCGTTCTTCCGCGACCACTTCGCCCGGATCGACCGACAGGTGGTTCTGGTCGACGCGCTGGGTGCGATCCACCGGGGACCGCAGGCGGTCGAGGATATGCGCCGCGCGATGGGCGATATTCTGTCCGCCTTCCGTCCGGGTCGCAATGCATGGCTCAGCCAGTTGCTGCTGGGTAAACGGGTCGAGCGCATCCTCTTTGCCGCCACCAAGGCCGATCACCTGCATCACCTGCAACACCCCCGCCTGACCGCGATCATGGAGGCGCTGACGCGTGAGGCCCGCGACCGGGCCAAGTTCGCAGGGGCCGAAACGGCGGCGCTGTCGTTGGCGTCGCTACGCGCCACCACCGAGGAGATGCGCAGCCATAATGGAGCAGACCTGCCCTGCGTCCGCGGTACCTTGCTGGACAGCGGCAAACAGGCCGCGTTCTACCCCGGAGACCTGCCGGATGACCCCGCGCATCTGCTCGGTCCCGCACGAAACGGGGCGGACGCGTGGCTGGGCGAGGATTACGGCTTCATGGCCTTCGCTCCGGCCCATCTGACCCTGCGCCCCGGCGACGGTCCGCCGCATATAAGGCTGGACCGCGCGGCGCAATTCCTGATCGGAGATCGGCTGTGACTGTGACCCTCCGCCCCGCCCGCAGCACCGATGCGGGTGCAACCGGTACAATCCTGCATGGTTTTGCGCGGGAAAACGACTGGATGCCGGAACTGCACACCTGCGCCGAAACCATCGCCTTTTGCGGTCGCATGATCGATCATGACTGGGTGACCGTGGCTGAAACCGAAGATGGCGTTGTCGGCTTTCTGGCGCTGAACGGCGCGGAAATCCACTCGCTCTATCTGGCGGCCCCGGCGCGCGGGCAGGGGATAGGGCGGCAATTGCTGGATCATGCCAAATCGGGGCATTCTCACCTGAGCCTGTATGCCTTTCAGGACAACACCCCAGCCTGCCGCTTCTACGAACGCAACGGCTTTGCCGAGGTCGCCCGCAGCGATGGCGCGGACAATGACGAAAACCTGCCGGACATCAGATATGTCTGGCGCAGCAAGGGGTTACGCGATGGCTAAAGGCCCGGTTCTGATTGATCTCGAAGCGGATGAGCCTGCCGCAGATGTCGCGCAGGCCCCTCCGGTGCCGGATATCGCCCAGCCGCAGGGGCAGGCGATGCAGAGCGTCGCGCGATTTGCGGCGCGCAAACCCTCGGCGCTGTCGCGGTGGTTCTGGGGGCTGGCGCTGGCCGTTGTCGGGGCGGCGGTCTCGGTCGCGGCCTGGGATTTTGCCACGTCGCTGGTCCAGCGCGCGCCGATTCTGGGGTGGATTGTCACCGGACTGCTCGCAGCATTGGTGCTGGTTGCCCTGATCATCGCGATCCGCGAACTGGCCGCGATTGGCCGCCTGTCGCGGGTGGACGGTATGCGCCGCGCCGCAGATGCGGCCCTAGCCGAGGAGGATTTGACTCAGGCCCGCGCGGTTACGACACGGCTGATCACGTTCTACAAAGCGCGCGAGGAAACCCGTTGGGGTCGGGATCGTCTGGCTGAACGGATGGCGGATCAGTTCGACGCCTTGGGCCTGTTGCAACTGGCCGAGGATGAGCTACTGGCCCCGCTCGACGCCGCCGCCAGCCGCGAGGTCGAGGCCGCCGCGCGTCAGGTCGCGACGGTGACGGCGCTGGTGCCTCTGGCGCTGGCGGATGTGGTAACGGCGTTGGCCGCGTCGCTGCGGATGATCCGGCGGGTTGCCGAAATCTACGGCGGACGGGCCGGGTTTCTGGGCAGTTGGCGTCTGACCCGCGCGGTCTTTGTGCATCTGGTTGCTACCGGGGCCGTGGCCGTGGGCGACGACCTGCTGGAACCGGTTCTGGGAGGCTCGGTCCTCAGCAAATTGTCGCGCCGGTTCGGCGAGGGGTTGGTGAACGGAGCCCTAAGCGCCCGCGTTGGTGTGGCCGCGATGGAAGTCTGCCGCCCTCTGCCATTCTCGGACCGCCACAAACCGTCCACGCGCGGCATCATCAAACGCGCGCTTCAGGGCCTGTTCTCGAAGGGTTGATCCAACTCAAGGTCAGGGCGCGCGCCCTCCGGCACACTTGATGTGACGGAGGGCACGCCATGACGGAGCACGGTCACAGCCAGCAGGAAATCGCCGCCCGGATCAACGCGCCGCCGGGCCGGGGCGTGTTGCGCGACGTGGTTTATGGCGGGATCGACGGGTCGGTGACGACCTTTGCGATTGTCGCCGGTGTGGCCGGGGCGGGACTGTCGCCTTTCGTAATCGTCGCGCTGGGGCTGGCCAATGTGCTCGCCGACGGGTTCTCGATGGCGGCGGGAAACTACTCGGGCACCAAGGCCGAGTTGGACAATATCCGGCGCATCCGCACGATCGAGGAACGCCACATCGCGCTCTATCCAGAGGGCGAGCGGAGTGAGGTGCGCGAAATTCTGGCGCAAAAGGGCCTGTCGGGGCCCGTTCTGGATGAGGCGACGCTGGCAATCACCGCAAACCACGAAAACTGGATCAACCTGATGATCGAGGGCGAATACGGGCTGGGCAGTGTCGATCCGCATCCGATGAAAGCCGCGCTAGCGACATTCTTTGCCTTCCTCGTGGCCGGTATGATCCCCTTGCTGCCATTTCTGCTGTCGTTTGATCGCGCTTTTCCCATGTCGGCATGGATGACGATGGGCGTGTTTTTCGCCATCGGCGCGCTGAAAAGCCGTTGGTCGCTGGCCCCGTGGTGGCGGTCGGGGCTTGAGACCTTGCTGATCGGCGGGTTGGCCGCGTCGATTGCCTATCTGGTCGGGTCCCTGTTCCATCCTTAATCAGCAATACCCGGCACGTCGGTGACGTCGCTGAACTATGCCGGAGCCAGTCTGCTCTGAATGCTCTCCGGCGTACTGGGTCTGAGCCAGCCAGGTTGCATTCTGACCGGCGTGACGCAACGGTCTGAATCTTTGCGGGTTTTCGACCTGTTACCCCCGGCATGTCCGCGTTAGCCTTTGCAACAGGTTTCACCCGGAGGTTGCCTTTGGAATCGCTGCTTGCCCTTTTAGGTCTGATCGTTCTGGCCATCCCGGTGACGATAATCGTGCTGCTGGTTGGGCAGACGCGCTTGCGCCGCCGTATCGAGCAGTTGGAGCGGGAACTGCGCACTCTGTCCGCGGATCGCGATACATCAAAGCCCGTCGAGCGCAGAAAACCAGTCGAAACGCCCGAGGAAAAACCTAAGAAAGCGCCTTGGGCCCCGGCCAAAACGCCGCAGCCTGATCCGCAAACGCAGGCACCGCCAGAATTGCCCGATCCTCATGGCCCGGTTGTCTTCCGCGAGGATCGCTTCGCCTCGCTGGGCGCGTGGCTGCGCGAGAACTGGTTCTATGCCGTTTCAGCCCTGTCGCTGGCCTTGGCCGGTATCTTCCTTGTCCAGTACGGCGTCGAAAACGGCCTTCTGCCCCCCACCGCGCGCGTTGCCGCCGCGCTGGCCTTTGGCGTTGCCCTGATCGGGGCCGGGGAATACCTGCGCCGGAGGTTCGGCGATGATGAGGCCTCGGCCACCGCCTATCTTCCTTCGGTATTTTCAAGCGCGGGCCTCGTGACCTTGTTCGGAGGCATTCTGGCCGCCCGCCAGCTGTATGATCTAATCGGGCCCGAGGCCTCCTTGGCAGGCATGGTTCTGGTGGCCTTTGCAGGGCTGGTTCTTGGTTGGTTCCACGGCCCGCTGCTGGCGGCGGTCGGGCTGATCGGAGCCTTTGCCGCGCCATTCTTAGTCGGCGGGTCTTCGGATGATCCCACATGGCTCTATGGTTACATCTTCGTCATCGCGGTTCTGGGTCTGGGCATCGACACGGTACGGCGATGGGCGTGGATTTCGGTTCTGACCCTATTCGGAGCGTATTCGGCCAGCCTGCTGGTGATCCTGGGTGCGCCCATGACCGAGCCAGGTTACCTGGTCTTCGCAACCGCAATGGCACTGATCGTCATCGCCATTCCCGCGCGTCGAATCTGGCCCAACCATTCCGGGCCAATGGTCACGGAAATGCTGGTGCGGACCAAATGGCGACCGTGGCCAGAATTCCCTACAACGCTCGCATTCGGCGCTGTCGCCGCCAGTTCCGCCATCCTCTCGCTGCATTGGGCCGATACGTCCGATGAGTTCTGGCTGGCTGTCGGCTTGATATCTGTCTTGCTGGCCGCCCTGATCCTGTGGGCCAAAGATGCGCGCGCCCTGCAGGATATGACCGTGCTGCCCGCTATCGGGCTGATCTGGGTCGTGCTGGTGCACGGTCTGGATCACGGTGTCGTTCAGCGCAGCTTTGCCGAGACCTACCTTGAGACGGCTGAGGCGGATTATCCTTGGGTCGTGAGCGTGCTCGTCGTGCTCGGGGCGCTGATCACCCTGCTTGCGGCGCGCCGGTCCTTTGCCGCCGGACGATACGCGGTCGTCTGGGCCGGAGCGGCGGCTCTGTTTGCACCACTCATGGGTATCGCGCTGGAGGTCGGCTGGCACCCGGCGGACGTTATAGGCGCTTACCCCTGGGCTTTGCACGCCATCGCCTTGGGCGCGCTGATGGTCGTCCTCGCCGAACGGTTCGCCCGCGTCGATGGCGAGAACCGGATGCGTGCCGCGCTGGCTACCTTGTCCGCTTTGTCCTGCCTGGCCTTTGCCTGCGTCATCGTGCTCAGCTCTGCCGCGCTGACGATTGCTTTGGTTGCGACGGTCGTGGTCGCCGCCGCGCTGGATCGGAAGTTCACTCTGCCACCGATGAGCTGGTTCATCTGGGCGGGCGTGTTCACCGTCACGGTGCGACTGGTTCTGAACCCGGGGCTGGACTGGGCCGACACTGCGCCGGTATGGGAAATGACGCTGGTCTATGCCGCGGCGACACTCGGGTTTCTGGCGGGCTGGCGGATTTTGACCCCGCTGCAGCGCCCCGTTGCCAAACTGTTGCTGGAAAGCGCCGCCTGGGCGACCGGAGGCATTCTGCTGTCCCTCCTGCTGCTGCGCTGGCTGGAAGGGTTTGGCGAGGGCGGTGCCGAAGACAGCCATTGGGGCCTAGGGCTGCTCTCGGTCATCTGGCTGTTGCTGGCTTACGCGCAAGTTCAAAGGTTCGAACTGGGCGGCAAGCTGAATTATGCGCGATACGCGCTGGCCGTCTTCTTTGCGGCACATGGCCTGTTTCGGTTGTTCGAAGCGTTGGCCGAGCGCAACCCGCTGATCACCCCTTACGCCGATCCGGTGTTGGGCCCGCCCATCTTGAACACACTTGTGGTGGCGTATCTGCTGCCCGCGCTGGCCATCGGGTTCTCCGCATGGCGGATCAAGACGATGCCTGTCATGCTGCGACAGGCGAGTTTCGCCGCCGCCAGCGCCTTGGCCGCGTTCTGGCTGGGCCTGACCATCCGCCATGTCTGGCAGGGGGCCGAGGGTATGTATCAGGGCAACGGCGTCACTCAACCCGAGCTTTACACCTATACCATGATACTGCTGCTGATCGGTGCTGTGCTGTTCTACCAGTCCCTCGCAGGGCGGTCGGACCTGATGCGCAAGGCTGGGCTGGCCGTGATCGGGCTGGCGGTGGCCAAGGTGTTTCTGATCGACATCTCGGGTCTGGGCGGGCTGATCCGGGTGTTTTCGCTGCTGGCTTTGGGGTTGGCTTTGGCGGGGCTCGCGTGGCTCAACCGCTGGGCCAAGCTGCGCCATTTGCCGCAAGGGTCGGAACCTCTGGACCATTAGGCGTGGCCGCCTTATCAGCGCGGCCATGCATGACCGTTTGGCCATCATTATTCGAATTATATCCCCGGCGCTCTGATACCACGAGACGCCGGGCAAAGGTGCTTGAGATATCGCACTGACCGCTTCGATCCACACGACAAGACCATCCTGAGGACGCCCCCAATGTGCGCCGAGACACCTGACTACAAAGACACGCTGAACCTGCCCAAAACCGATTTCCCCATGCGCGCGGGCCTGCCCAAGCGCGAGCCCGCATGGCTGGAGCGCTGGGAAAAGATCGGCGTCTATGACCGCCTGCGCGAGAAAGAGGGCCGGACGCCCTTTACCCTGCATGACGGCCCCCCCTATGCCAACGGCCACCTGCATATCGGCCACGCGCTGAACAAGACCATCAAGGACATGATCGTGCGGTCTCATCAGATGATGGGCCATGACGCGCGTTACGTGCCCGGCTGGGATTGCCACGGCCTGCCGATCGAGTGGAAGATCGAGGAACAGTACCGCAAGAAGGGCAAGAACAAGGACGAGGTGAACATCGTCGACTTCCGTCAGGAATGCCGCAAGTTCGCCGAGGGCTGGATCGACATCCAGCGCGAAGAGTTCAAGCGCCTGGGCATCACCGGCAACTGGCCTGATCCCTATATCACAATGGACTATCACGCCGAGGCCGTGATTGCGGATGAGTTCATGAAGTTCCTGATGAACGGGACTCTGTATCAGGGCTCAAAGCCCGTGATGTGGTCGCCTATCGAGAAGACGGCTCTGGCCGAGGCCGAGGTCGAGTATCACGACAAGGAAAGCTTCACCATCTGGGTGAAGTTCAAGGTCGTGAACACCGGGGACGTCACGCTGGACAATGCCTATGTGGTGATCTGGACGACGACGCCGTGGACTATGCCGTCGAACAAGGCGGTGGTGTATGGCGAGGATATTTCCTATGGCCTCTATGAAGTGACGGGCCGCCCCGAGGAATGCTGGGCGCGGATTGGCGAACGCTATCTTTTGGCCGATGATCGCGCGGCAGATGTGTTTGCGCGCGCGCGTCTGGACGATTCCATGTATCGACGCCTGTGTGACGTCACGCAGGAGGATCTGGCCAAGATCCAGCTGACCCACCCGCTGGCCGGGGCAGAGGGTGGCAATGGCGAATGGGACGACATCCGTGATTTCCGTGCCGCTGACTTCGTGACCGACACCGAGGGAACCGGCTTTGTCCACTGTGCGCCGTCGCACGGGATGGAGGAATTCGAGCTTTATCGTGATCTTGGGATGCTGGAACAGGTCATCACCTATAACGTGATGGACGATGGCTCTTTCCGCGCTGATCTGCCATTCTTTGGTGGCAAGTACATCCTGTCCCGCAAGGGTGGCGAGGGTGACGCGAACAAAACCGTCATCGACAAGCTGGCCGAGGTTGGCGGGTTGCTGGCGCGCGGCAAGATCAAGCACAGCTATCCGCATTCGTGGCGCTCGAAAGCGCCGATCATCTACCGCAACACGCCGCAGTGGTTTGCATCCGTTGACCGCAAGCTGGACGACGGCATGGGTGAGATGGGCGACACCATTCGAGAACGTGCTCTGCGCTCGATCGACGAGCTGGTGAAATGGACACCGCAGACCGGTCGCAACCGCCTGTATTCGATGATCGAAGCACGCCCGGACTGGGTTCTGTCCCGCCAGCGTGCATGGGGTGTGCCGCTGACGTGTTTCACCAAGAAAGGCGCTTTGCCCACTGACGCGGATTACCTGCTGCGCAATGAGGAACTGAACGCCCGCATCAAGGCGGCGTTTGAGAAGGACGGTGCGGATGTCTGGTACACCGATGGTTTCAAGGAACAGGTGCTGGACGGCATCGCCAACCCGGATGATTACGATCAGGTCTTTGACGTGCTGGACGTGTGGTTCGACTCGGGCTCGACGCACGCTTTTGTTCTGCGGGACCGTGAGGACGGGACAGAGGACGGGATCGCCGACGTCTACATGGAGGGCACCGACCAGCACCGCGGGTGGTTCCATTCCTCGATGCTGCAGGCCTGCGGAACCTAGGGCCGTGCGCCGTATCGGAACGTCGTCACGCATGGTTTCACGCTGGATGCTAAGGGCAACAAGATGTCCAAGTCGCTGGGCAACACCATCGTGCCCGAGGAGGTCGTCAAGCAATACGGCGCCGATATCCTACGCCTGTGGGTTGCTCAGACCGATTACACCGCTGACCAGCGGATCGGGCCAGAGATTCTGAAAGGCACTGCCGACAGCTATCGTCGGTTGCGCAACACCATGCGGTTCATGCTGGGATCGCTGGCCGATTTCACCGAAGCGGATCGCGTCGCGCCCGAAGACATGCCGCGCCTGGAACGCTGGGTGCTCAGCCGTCTGGCCGAACTGGATGAGCAGGTGCGCAAGGGCTGTGCCGCGTTCGATTTCCAGGGCGTGTTCAGCGCCGTGTTCACCTTTGCCACCGTCGATCTGTCGTCCTTCTATTTCGACGTCCGCAAGGATGCTCTGTACTGCGATGGCGACAGCCTGCGCCGCCGCGCGGCGCGCACCGTTCTGGATATCCTGTTTCACCGCCTGACCACATGGCTGGCCCCGGTTCTGGTCTTCACCATGGAAGAGGTCTGGCTAGAGCGTTTTGGCGGGGACGACAGCTCGGTCCATCTGGTGGACTTCCCGGAAACGCCCGCCGATTGGCGCGATACGGAACTGGAAACCAACATGGCCAAAATCCGCCGCGTCCGCCGCGCTGTAACTGCCGCGCTCGAAGTACAGCGGCAAGACAAGGTGATCGGTTCCAGCCTCGAAGCTGCGCCGATTGTGCATTACTTCGGGCCTGACCGTGAGCGGCGATCCGGCTCCGGCGGAGGCGTTCCGCGTGCCCGAAATCGAAGGCATCGCGGTTCTGTTCGAAAAGGCCGACGGCGACAAATGCCAGCGCTGCTGGAAAATCCTGCCCGATGTGGGCCGCCACACCCATGAGGGCGTCTGTGGCCGCTGCGACGAGGCGCTAAGCTAAGCCGCCCGCCCCCTCGGCCACCCGAGGGGGCTATTTCGGCGCCTCATGCGCCTTGGGGTGGAACAGGTCGAACCCGATCTCGTCGCCTGTCAGCACGCGCCAGACCTCATGATCGGTGAAATACCCCGTATGCCCGCCGGGCGGGACGGGGATGTTGCGTGTTTTGGGGATCAGCTTGCCCTCGATCCTTGTGCCGACAAAGTCGTCCTCGCGGAATATGTTGAACCAAGCGGCTTTCAGGCCCTTGGGGTCGACCGTGAACATCTCGGGGAAATAGCGCTGATAGATATGCGTCACCGGAGAGCCCATGGTGATCAGCGTCACCGGTCGGCCCTTGATGCGGCGCTGCACCCGCTTGTCGGCCAGCATCTGGGTCGCGATCACTGTGCCCTGCGAATGCGAGATCACAGTGATCTGATCCGCCGGAAAGACATCCAACGCGTAGTAGAGCGTTCTGTAGAACCGCTCATCAATTAACCGGCGCGCCGGGTAGTTCCGGCATCTGGCGGCCAGATCCCAGCGCAGCGCACATTTGTCCCGGATCGCGTAGGTCACGATATCGCGGGCAACGCCCAGCCCCGCAGCGACGAAATCCGAAAACCGATACAGCATCGCCGTCGCCCCCAGCACAGCGATCCCGATCATCCCCTGCGCGTCCGCCAGTCGGTTCAGCGCCCTGCCGGTTAAGCTGCAATCGGGTCCGGACCCCTCTGACCCAGAGGTGGCGTCGCAGTGTAGATCAAGGCCCAGAACCTGCAGGGTCAGCTCTCGCAGAGCAACCAAACCCAGCACCACCGCCGCGATCAGAAACACGCCTTGCGCCAGCCTGTTGATGATTGCGCGGCTCAGGAAGCTGTGTTTCTTGTACAGTTTCTCTTTGCCCAGCTTTCGCCCCACGAACAGGCCGATGCCGACGACAACCAGCAAAACGACCGCGCCAAAGGCCACCCCCAGCGTGTCGAGAGAGCCGCGCAAGTTGTTGTCGAACAGGTTGATCAGCGTTTGGCTGGACAGGCTGGGCACGCTTTTGACCAGTTGCTCGAATGTCAGCCAGAGACCGGCGATGAAGAACATCCAGAAGACCAGCATGCCCGCGCAGATGCTGGGGTAGAGCCGCCGGTGCCCTGGTAAGGCAGTTTTGACTTGCAGCGGGGTGAGCGCGACCAGATACAGCGCAATCGTGATGAAAATCAGCGCGGTCCAGAAGGCGGCGAGCACCAGAATCTGAAACACGACAAACTGCTCCAACCCGCTGGCGCAGTTGACGTTGGCCGGGTCGCAGACATGCCCCCACATCCCTGCGCCAAGCGGCCCGGTCACAAGCGCCAGCGCCAGAACCGCGCCCATCGGGGCCGCGCCGCGCCAGAAGACGCGCCTCAGGTAGGTTGGGGCGGTTTTCTGCCGCTTGGACCCGAAACCGGCCATGCCCAGGTAGATCAGCAGTAACAGACTGAACAGCGCGGTTGGGGTTTGTGCAAAGTCCAAGGGCAGCAGTTCGATCATCACGGCTGCGGCTCCGACTAGCAAAAAGGCGTTTAATGGCGCAACCGCACCGAAGAAAATCCAGGTGAACAGATGCACGATCTGGGCGGCGAAAGTGTTCCGACCGTTGGCGTCCGACGGATCGACCCCTTTGCGCGCATGGGTCTGTTCGACATTGTCCATCGCCAGATAGCCCAGCGCCAAAACCACCCAGATCAGGTCGATCAGCGTTTTGATGGCCCCCTTGGGTTTGGGGGACCGGTCGGCCCAATATACCTCGGCAAACAGCGCCTGATCGGTGCTGTCCTGCGGCTTGGTCACCTTGCGCAGGTGCACCTTGTACAGGCTGGCATTGCGGCTGCGGCCATCAAAGGGCGTCTCGGCGAGTTCGATCATCTGGCGGTCGATCTCGACCGGCGGCTGAGGGTGCCCGTCCAGCCAGGTCGTGGCCGCGCCTGCCACCTGATCGACGGTCTCGCCGGGCTTTTGCTCACCAATCCCATGAACGGTAAGGATTAAATGCCGCCCCATTCCAGCCTCCGAATTTCTCAATCTATGTGAGGAGATTAGCATAGAGGTCATCCAGCGCCTAACGGTGGCTTTCCGCGCTTGCGCCGAGGCGGGTGATCTGGAACTCTTGGCGCATGGCGATGATTGCAGTGGATACGCAGTTCGGGCGGCTCGGGATTGAAGAAAGTGATGGCGCGATCACGCGGCTTGTCTGGAACGGCAGAGATGAGGGCGAGGCGACCCCTCTGCTGCACGAGGCTGCGGCTCAGATGCGAGCGTATGATACCGGGCAACTGCAGCGGTTTGATCTGCCTTATCACGTCGAAGGCTCGGAGTTTCAGAGACAGGTCTGTGATCTGATGTTTGCCATCCCGCTGGGGGAAACGCGTACCTACGGCGACATCGCGAAAGAGCTGGGCCAGCCCGCGCAGCCGGTGGGGCAGGCCTGCGGGGCCAATCCCATTCCGGTCATCATTGCCTGCCACCGGGTGCTGGCCGCCAGCGGTCTGGGTGGGTTTTCGGGCGACGGCGGGATTGAGACCAAGGTGGCCCTGTTGCGCCACGAACGGGCTGCCGGGCTGTTGATCTGAGTGTCGGAAATCTGTTGCAATCCCGGGGCCTCGGGCACAACTTATGTCTCATAGTGAATGTGAAGGACCGGATTGAATGACTACCGAAGCAGACCGCGCCGCCCGTAAGAAGGCCATCATTGATCATCTGATGTCGCTGGAAGAACAGGAACTGGCGACCGCGCAGGCACATTACGACGCGTTCATGAAGGACGCCCAACTGGATGACCGCGAAGGGCATGACAAGGATGACATTGCCGCCTCGCGCGAGAATGCGGATCTGGCGGCGGCCTTTGATGCTCCGGTCCATGCCCATCACGCCAAGATCGACGTCATTGAGAACACCGATTTCGGCCTGACCGACACGGTTCAACCAGGCGCGGTGATCAAGTTCAACAACCGGCGTTTTGTGGTCTGCGTGTCCACCACCCGGTTCGATGTGGACGGCAAGACCTATATGGGTATTTCAACCCAAAGCCCGATTTATCTGGCCATGGTCGGCCTGCAAGAGGGCGATCTGTTCACCCATAACG
Source organism: Ruegeria sp. G12 (assembly GCF_056533565.1). Classification (NCBI taxonomy): domain Bacteria; kingdom Pseudomonadati; phylum Pseudomonadota; class Alphaproteobacteria; order Rhodobacterales; family Roseobacteraceae; genus Ruegeria; species Ruegeria sp. G12. The sequence goes on along the minus strand of NZ_JBQFOO010000002.1, from coordinate 661,334 downwards.
GGACCGAGTTCGAGGTGCAGGAGGTCCTGTGACCCGCCCCCGCTAGCCGCGTTGCGGGATGATCTGCTGTGCGATCCCGGCAAAGACCAGATACAGGCTGGTGATGACCAGCCCCCAATGCGCCCAACTTTCGGGGTGGAAATCGACCCATGCGGCCCAGCCCGCGAAAAAGGTCCAGGCGAAAGCCATCGGCAGCGTGATGCTGCGCCAGCGTTCGGTGCGCACCGGGTGGACGAATTTCAGTGGTAGGAACATCGCCAGTGACAGCAGCGACACCATCAGCAGGATCAACCAGAAATTCGGCTCGAGCGCGAAGATCACGATTACGAACATGTTCCAGCATCCGGGAAAGCCGGAAAAGGAGTTGTCCTTGGTCTTCATGCGAGTGTCGGCAAAGTACATCGCGCTGGCAAAGGTGATGACGATGATCGCGAACCAGCCGGTCCAGCCGTCCATCAGCCCGGATTTGAACAGAGCGAAGGCGGGAATAAACACATAGGTCAGGTAGTCGATGATCAGATCCAGCAGCACGCCGTCAAACTCCGGAGCGTTGTGTTTGACCTGATAGTGCCGCGCCAGCGGGCCGTCGATGCCATCCACGATGAACGAGACGACCAGCCACAGATACATCAGGCTCCACTTCTCTTCGACGGCTGCCAGCATGGCCAGCATGGCGAAAACGGCTCCGGTGGCGGTGAAAAGATGAACGGCTAATGCTTTGAATCTAAGTGTCATGGTCGTGTCATGTACGAACCAGCCCTGAGATGCAAACCAAAAGCCCCGTCAGGTGGACCTGATCGTCAGGCTTTGGGATGGGCGCGGTTGTAGACTTCCATCAGACGGGCCGTATCGACGGCGGTATAGGCCTGTGTCGTCGATAGCGAGGCGTGGCCCAGCAACTCCTGAATCGCGCGCAGGTCGCCGCCCGCAGACAGCAGGTGGGTGGCAAAGCTGTGGCGCATTGCGTGGGGCGTCGCGGTTGCGGGCAGCCCCAGTTGCATCCGCGCCTTGGCCATTACGCCTTGTATGGCGCCGGGGTTCAGCGGGCCGCCGCGAACGCCGCGAAACAGGGCAGCTTCCGGTGCCTGAGGGTGCGGGCAGAGGCGGGTATAGCGATCCACCGCCTCGCGCGCTGCAGGCAGAACCGGAACCACACGTTCCTTGTTGCCTTTCCCGACAATGCGTAGGGTCGGCGGCAAGGGCGCGTCTGAGCCGGTCAGCGACAGCGCCTCGGATATCCGCAGTCCGCATCCATACAGCAGGGTAACAACGGCCACGTCCCGGGCGGCGACCCAGTCCGAGCCGGACTGCAACTCGACCGTGTCGATCATGGCGCGGGCGGCGTCCTCGGCCAGTGGGCGGGGGAGTTTCTTGGTGAACTTGGGTGCGCGGATGGACAGGACGGCGGTTGGTTCAAAGCCTTCCCGCTCAGCCAGCCAGCGATAGAAGCTTTTCACGGCGGAAAGCTTGCGAGCCAGCGACCGCGCGCCGACGCCCGAGCCCCGCTGATCCGCCATCCAGGCCCGCATATCCGCGATCGTTATTCGCTCCAGCGCGGCTAGCCCCTGACGCTCGGCATGGTGCAGGGTCATGAAGGACAGAAACTCGGTCACATCGCCGCGATACGCAGTCTGCGTGTTTTGGGACCGTCCTGCCAGCGCCCCCAGACTGTCCAGCCAGTGCTGCAACGCATCGCGGCAGGCTGGAGAGATCAGGCTCACGACAGCCAGTGGCGCATCGAGCGTTCGAACACGCCGGCAAAAAAGGTCAGAAGATCGGTTCCAAGCTGGGGTGTAAAGTGCCGTGCGTCCTTGGCCCCCATCACAATCATGCCCGGCAGTCGGCCTGTGCCCAGATCAAGTTTCAAACAGGCCTCGGACCGCAACAGATCGCTTTGCGTGCCGTATATCCGCCGGTTGGGCTGGTGTACCTCTCGCAGCGTTACCTCGCGCGCCGGGCTGCTGCGGTCATAGGTCAGGTAGTTCTCGATGAAACCGGGCTCAACAATGGTCAGAACGCCGCCCAGCTTGTCGATGGCAGGGTCGTCCTGCACCACGGTGGTTTCCAAAACCAACGTGATCTTGTCGACCCGCAGTATCTCGGCCACTTCGGTGCCCAGCGTGCGCAGGAAGTCTTCGAACTCGACCGGTTCCAGAAGGCGCAGGATGGCGCGGTGCACCTGATTGGTGCCTGCCAAATTCTCGTAAGCCGCCGCGATGACCGAGCGATGGGTGTCCTCAAGCCGGTCCAACCGCTCTTCAAGCCGCTGCATGGCGATGCCGCGCAGGTCGATCACATTGTCCCCGCGGGCCTGTTCGTTGGCCGAGACCAGCGCCTGCATCAGGTCCTTGTCGTCCAGCAAGGCGTCCGGCTCTGCCAGAATCGCCGCGCGGAGGTTATCCTCGAGTTTTGGGTTGCTGCTCATGTCCTGCCCGGTCTTTTTTTGATTGAGGGGCTTATAACATAGCCTGCCGGGTTTGACTCGGGAAAAATGCACGTTTTGCGCGATTATAGAGGGGGTGTGTCGGGGGCTCCCGCCGCCCATGCCCTGATCAAAGATCAGCTTTGGCCGTTGGGCCGGGCGCGGTGCCTGTCGGCACCGCGCGGTCGTGCAGATGATCAGAGGATTTTCTGACCTGTCTTGGCCCAGTCCGCCAGGAAGGTTTCTAGGCCTTTGTCGGTCAGCGGGTGATCGGCCAGTTTCTTGATCACGCCCGGAGGGGCGGTGATCACATCAGCGCCAATACGGGCGCTTTCGGTTACATGGTTTACGGTGCGGATCGAGGCCGCCAGGATTTCGGTTTCGAACCCGTAATTGTCATAAACCTGACGGATATCGGCGATCAGGTCCATGCCGTCGAGGTTGATGTCATCCAGACGTCCGATGAAGGGCGAGATGAAGGTCGCGCCGGCTTTGGCGGCCAGAATCGCCTGATTGGTCGAGAAGCACAGGGTCACGTTGACCATTTGGCCTTCGTCGCTGAGCGTTTTGCAGGTTTTCAGGCCGGCCCATGTCAGCGGCACCTTCACGGCGATGTTCGGCGCGATCTTGGCCAGCTTGCGGCCTTCGGCGATCATGGCGTCGGCTTCGGTTGCGACAACCTCGGCCGAGACGGGGCCGTCGACCAGATCGCAGATCTCTTTGGTGACTTCCAGAATGTCGCGGCCCGATTTCAGGATCAGCGAGGGGTTGGTGGTCACGCCGTCCACCATGCCCAGATCGTTCAGTTCGGCGATGGCGTCGATCTCGGCGGTGTCTACGAAGAATTTCATGCGGGCAGTCCTTTGATGGGTTGGCCTTGGTTGCGGATGGCTTTACCTCAAAGAGACCCACGCTGGAACCCCCTGCATAGGATATGCTGTGAGCGCTAACGGATTTTTCGACGAAGGAGAGCTGGTTGCGGTGCTGACAACCCAGCCGCTGGACCGGACGCTGGACTACAAAGCGCCCGAAGGCGGGTGCTTTCTGGGCGCGTTTGTCGAGGTGCCGCTGGGCCCGCGCAAGGTTCTGGGTGTGGTTTGGGGGCCGGGGCAGGGTGGTTTCGATCTGAGCAAGGCGCGGTCGGTGATCCGGGTGCTTGAGGTCGCGCCGATGCGCGAGGAAATGCGTCTGTTTCTGGGAAAGGTGGCCGATTACACGCTGACGCCGATGCCTGCGATGCTGCGTTTGGCGACCCGCGCCCCGGGGCTGGGCGACCCGCGGTCGATGCGCAAGGTTTACCGGCTGGGCGAGGCTCAGCCGGATCGCATGACCGACGCGCGGACGCGGGTGCTGGAGGTTTTGCGGGATTATGGCGGGTTGGCTTTCACGCTGAAAGAACTGGCCGAGCAGGCCGGGGTGACCTCCTCGGTGGTCAAAGGCTTGGTCAAGCAAGGCGCGGTGCGGGAAGAGGACAGCCCGCGCGATTTGCCCTATCCGCGTCTGGACCCCGATCTGCCGGGGAAAGCGCTGACTGAGGATCAGGAGGCTGCGGTTGCGCGGCTACAGGCGGGGCAGCGGACGGGGGATTATGGCACGACGCTGCTGAAGGGCGTGACGGGTTCGGGCAAGACTGAGGTTTATTTGGAAGCCGTTGCTGAGGCGCTGCGCATGGGACGGCAGGCGTTGGTTTTGCTACCCGAGATCGCTTTGACCGCGGAATTCCTGACCCGGGTCGAGGCGCGGTTTGGTGCGCGGCCTGCCGAGTGGCACTCGGGCGCGACCATGACCGAGCGCCGCCGGGTTTGGCGTATGGTCGGGCAGGGCGAGGCGCAACTGGTCGTGGGGGCCCGGTCGGCTTTGTTCCTGCCGTTCCGTGATCTTGGGTTGGTGGTGGTCGATGAGGAACACGACACGTCTTACAAACAAGAGGATGGCGTGCATTACAGCGCCCGAGATATGGCGGTGCTGCGGGCAGCCATTTGCGGCGCGCGGGTGGTGTTGGCCAGCGCAACGCCGTCGCTGGAAAGTTGGGCGAATGCCGAGGCGGGGAAATACGATCGGCTCGACCTGACGGCCCGCTTTGGCGCGGCGGTGCTGCCCGAGATGAAGCCCATCGACATGCGCGCCGAGCAGATGCAGCCGGGGACGTGGATTTCCCCCTCGCTGCGGCAGGCGGTGCGGCAGCGGATCGAACGCGGGGAACAGTCGCTGCTGTTCATCAACCGCCGGGGCTACGCGCCAGTGACGCTATGCCGGGCGTGCGGGGAACAGATCGCTTGTGATCACTGCGATGCGCGGATGGTGGAACACCGTTTCCTCAAACGCCTGATGTGCCATCAATGCGGCGAGACCAAGCCGATGCCCGACGCCTGTCCGTCCTGCGGGGTCGAAGGCAAGCTGGCTCCGGTCGGGCCGGGGATCGAACGGCTGGCGGAAGAGGCCGAGGCGACCTTCCCTGAGGCCAAGATCGCCATGCTCAGTTCCGATCTGTTCGGCTCGGCCCGGGCGCTGAAAGCCAAGATCGAAGAGATTGCCGAAGGCGATGCCGATATCGTCATCGGCACTCAGCTTGTGGCCAAGGGGCATAACTTTCCCAAGCTGACACTGGTGGGGGTGATCGACGCAGACCTCTCACTGCATGGCGCGGACCTGCGGGCGGCGGAGCGGACGTTCCAACTGATGCGGCAGGTTGCGGGTCGTGCGGGCCGAGCGGACAAGCCGGGTCAGGCGTTGTTACAGACCTTTCAGCCGGAACATCCCGTGATCCGGGCCATTCTGTCGGGCGACGAAGAAGGGTTCTGGAAGGCCGAAGCGGCGGGGCGGCAGGCTGCGGGCGTCCCTCCCTATGGGCGCATGGCCGGAATCGTCCTGTCCGGGCCAGAGGTCGGCCCGGTCTTTGACATCGGCAACGCGATGGCACGGAACGATGCGCCCCTGCGCGCGATTGATGCGCAGGTCTTTGGCCCCGCGCCTGCGCCGATTGCTCGCATTCGCGGCAGGCACCGCGTGCGCCTGTTGGTCAAGGCCCCCAAGGGCGCGCCGATTCAGGACGCCATCGCCCGCTGGATCGCGCCATTGCGGCTGAAAGGCGACATCCGTCTGACCGTCGATATCGACCCGCAGAGTTTTTACTGATCTCTGCATTACCGCAGAGCCGATGTGCACCGCCTGCTTCGCCCTCGCCAAATCGCGAAAATAGGCGTAGAGGGAGTCCCATGCTGAAACCCATGCCCCTGTCTGAGGCGCAGAGCCTTCCGTTCTGGCGCCGCCCGATCACGCTCTTGTTCGTGATGGCGCTGACGATGCCAATTGCGTTCAATGGGTGGAGCGCGCTGCTGAACAATTTCGTTATCGAGGTGGCAAATTTCGACGGGGCCGACATCGGTCTTTTGCACACAGTACGCGAGATTCCGGGGTTCCTAGCCGTGGGCGTGATCGCCGTAATCCTGTTCATCCGCGAGCAGGTTCTGGCGATGATCTCGCTTATGATGCTGGGCGTGGCGACGGCTGTCACCGCATGGTTCCCCAGCCTTGGTGGCTTGCTGTTCGTTACCCTGTTCAGTTCGATCGGGTTTCACTACTACGAGACCGTGAACCAGTCGCTGCAACTGCAATGGCTGCCCAAAGACCGCGCGCCTCAGGTATTGGGCTGGCTGGTGGCGATGGGCTCGGCCGCGACGGCGGTGGTTTATGGCCTGATCGTGTTGACATGGGACCGGTTCGATCTGTCATACAACACGGTTTTCATGGCGACCGGAGGCGTCACGGCCCTGCTGGCGCTGTTCTGCCTGCTCGCCTATCCGCAATTCGATGCGCCCACGCCGCAGACCAAGAAACTGGTCCTGCGCAAACGCTATTGGCTGTACTACGCGCTGCAATTCATGGCAGGCGCGCGACGGCAGATTTTCATCGTGTTTGCAGGCTTCATGATGGTCGAGAAGTTCGGGTTCGAGGTCCATGAACTCACCAGCCTGTACCTGATCAACCTAGTGATCAACATGATGGCCGCCCCGTTACTGGGCAAAGCCGTGGCGAAGTTCGGCGAGCGCCGCACCCTGATCTTCGAATACACCGGCCTCGCCATCGTTTTCGCGGCCTATGGTGGCATCTACTGGTTCGGCTGGGGTGTGGTGCTTGCGGCGATCCTCTATGTGATCGACCACGTGCTGTTCGCACTGGCGCTGGCGCTGAAAACCTATTTCCAGAAGATCGCCGATCCTGCGGATATCGCGCCTACCGCCGCTGTGGCCTTTACCATTAACCACATCGCCGCCGTGTTCCTGCCCGCGCTTCTTGGGTTGCTCTGGGTGGTATCTCCGGGGGCGGTATTTGGCATGGCGGCGGCGATGGCCCTGATCTCATTGGCGCTGTCGCTGCTGATCCCGCGCCATCCGGAGCAAGGGAATGAGACCATCCTGACGAAATACGCCCCGGCCCCTGCGGAATAAGCGCAAACGCTTGACCTTGCCGCCCCGCCGCCCTAGGCGCAGGTGCAGTTTTGACAGGAGGCCCCCATGCCCACATTCACCGCGCTGACCACCCTGACCGGCAAGACTACCGCCGAAGGTCTGGGCGAAGCGATGGAGCGTTTGGACCCCGAACCAACCGGCGTTGGGGTGTTCGAGGTCGAGGATGGTTCTGGCCTGTGGGAAGTGGGCGGCTATTTCACCGAAGCCCCGGATGAAACCGCGCTTGCCGTTCTGGCCGCCGCGTTCGAAGCCAAGCCCTTCGTGGTCTCGGAGCTGCCCGAAACCGACTGGGTTGCTCATGTGCGCCGCGAACTCGCCCCAGTCGAGGCAGGGCGCTTTTTCGTCTACGGCAGCCATGACGCCGACAAGCTGCCCGAGGGGCGAATCCCCCTGCTGATCGAGGCCGCGATGGCCTTTGGCACCGGGCATCACGGTACCACTCTGGGCTGCCTCAAGGCGCTGGACCGGCTGCTGGACGACGGGTTCACGGCAAAAAAAGTCGCCGATATCGGCTGCGGCACGGCAGTTCTGGCGATGGCCGCCGCGCGCATCTGGGAGGGCGAGATTCTGGCCAGTGACATCGATCAGGTCGCCGTTGATGTGGCCGAGGCCAACCTGAAAGCAAACGGCATGTCCGGCGTTGTGCGCTGCGTCGAGGCGGCTGGATTCGATCATCCCGAACTGAAATCCGCAGCGCCCTTTGATCTGATTTTTGCCAATATTCTCAAGGGCCCGCTGGTTGCCCTGTCACCGGAAATCGCAGCGAATCTGCGGGCGGGAGGTCATGCGATTCTGTCGGGAATCCTCAATGAACAGGCCGATGACGTGGTCTCGGTTTATTCCCAAAACGGCTTCAATCTGGCCGCCAGGGATGAGATTGGTGAATGGACGACGCTAATCTTAACGAAACAGGGCTTAAATTAGGCCATTTGCTGGAGTTTTATGGATTTTCGCCACGCTTTTGTCGCAATCTCTTTCTAGCCTTTTTTGACTAAGTCGAGGGGGGCGGTTTGTTGGAGGCTGCCATGACTGGAAAGCAACTGGAGTTTAATCAGCGCGTACATCGCCTGAACAAAAAGCATCAGAAACTAAGCCACGGCTATCGTGCGACCATGCGCAAGGATGGGCTGGTGGTGATGAAGCCACAACGCGTGCGCTCGGGCGTTCCGGCCAGGGTGCTGCTTTTCAGCCTGTTGGGGTTCTTCGCCTTCAAAACCTTCCTGCTGTCCAGCCTCGGGCCAACCGGATATGAATACAGGGTCGACGCCCTGAAAGAAGGCACCTCGGTCGAACAGGCCGGGGCCTGGGTGATGCAGATCGACCCGCTGTCACAGTTTCTCTCGGTCCAGTTGAACAAAGTCCTGTACTGAGTTCTTGCTGATCCAAACAAAAACACCGCGTGCCATCCGGGCGCGCGGTGTTTTCTGTTTTGCCCCAAAGGGAGGAGGAAAGGGCAAGTTTAAGGGATGTGTCTTACCGACGGCCTTCGGCGATGGTGTCGATGTCGCCGCGGCACAGGCCGATATCGTCCAGTTCGCGGTCGCTCAGACCGCCCAGCGCGTTGCGGGTGACGCGGGCGTCATTCCAGTCCACAGTGGCCATCACGGCCGATGCGAAATAGGCGCCGATACGGCCAACGAGGCCGAACGAGCCAGTGGTGGCAAAGCGGTTGGTGTCCAGTGCAGCCATATCCTGTTTCCTTCTGGTTTGTGTTTACGTTCAGTGTTTCGATCTTCGCGGCATCTAGTGGTGTCATTTCACCGGTGCAAGATCAGTTTTTGCATGTGTCCTATGCATTTCTTGCAATGCTTCACGAAGCTGTAATGCCTTTAAATAATTGGTGAATTTGCGCTCATAAACACGTCGAATTTAGGCCATGTGATGTCGCGATCTGTTCTTTCTGTCGCGGCTGGGACAGGCCTGTCGTTTTCCGGCTTCTGGTCAATTAGCTTGGAAAATGTTCACGCTTCGTGCTAGGCGTTGGAAAAAGATCACATAACCCGAGCAGGCCGAGGCAAAACATGCGAATTCTGGGCATTGATCCGGGGCTGAGAACCCTGGGATGGGGCGTCATCGAATCGAATGGCAGCCGCCTCAGCCATGTGGCCAATGGGTTGTGTAAATCAGATGGGGACGATCTGGGGGAACGGCTATTGTCGCTGCATAACCAGATCGTCGAAGTGATTGCCGACCACCAGCCGGATCAGGCGGCGATCGAGCAGACCTTTGTGAACAAAGACGGGGCCGGGACGCTAAAACTGGGCCAGGCGCGCGGCGTGGCCTTGCTGACGCTGGCGCAGGCCGGGTTGCCGGTGGGGGAATATGCGCCCAACCGGGTCAAGAAAACGGTCGTGGGCGTCGGTCATGCCGAAAAAGAGCAGGTTCTGCATATGGTAAAGCTGCAACTGCCGGGATGCCAGCCCAAAGGCGCGGACGCGGCGGATGCGCTGGCGATTGCGATCTGTCATTCCTACTACGGAGCCGCCCCGCAGGCGCGGATGAAAGAGGTGCGCGCATGATTGGCAAACTCACCGGACGGCTGGATTACCGCGCGGCGGACCATGTTCTGATCGATGTGCGCGGGGTGGGCTATCTCGTCTATTGCTCGGACCGGACCATGGCGGCGTTGCCGGGTGTGGGGGAGGCGGTCTCGATCTATACCGACATGGTCGTGCGTGAGGATCTGATGCAGCTTTACGGCTTTCTATCGCTGGTCGAGAAAGAATGGCATCGCCTGCTGTGTTCGGTGCAAGGCGTTGGGGCCAAGGTGTCGCTGGCCATTCTCAGCGCGTTGGGGCCGGATGGCGTGAGCCGCGCGATTGCCTTGGGCGATTGGGGCGCGGTCAAAGCCGCCAAAGGGGTCGGACCCAAGACGGCGCAGCGCATTGTGCTGGACCTCAAAGACAAGGCCCCCGGCGTGATGGCCATGGGCGGCACCGTGACCGAGGCGATGGATGGACCAGCGTTGGAGGTGGTTGAGGCCGAACCCGCACCTGTGCCGCGGCGCGCTCCGAAGCCGGCCTCGGGTGCGGCGGCGGCATCGGCCGGGGCATTGTCGGCGCTGGGCAATCTGGGCTATGGCCCGTCGGATGCGGCCTCGGCGGTGGCTGAGGCGGCGGCCAGCCTGCCGGATGCAGGCGAGGCTGAGCTGATCCGCGCCGCGTTGAAACTACTGGCTCCGAAAGGCTGAGTGAATGGTAGACGCCGATCCCACCCTGCGCCCCGAGCCAATGCCCGAGGACAATGACCGCGCCCTGCGCCCGCAGGGGCTGGATGAGTTCATTGGTCAGGCCGAAGCGCGTGCCAATTTGCGCATCTTCATCCAATCGGCCCGGCAGCGGGGTGAGGCGATGGATCATACGCTGTTCCATGGCCCTCCGGGGTTGGGGAAGACGACGCTGGCGCAGATCATGGCGCGCGAGTTGGGGGTGAATTTCCGCATGACCTCGGGGCCGGTTTTGGCCAAGGCGGGGGATTTGGCGGCGATCCTGACCAATCTGGAATCGCGGGATGTGCTGTTCATCGACGAAATTCATCGTCTGAACCCGGCGGTGGAAGAGGTGCTGTATCCGGCAATGGAGGATTTCGAGCTGGATCTGGTGATCGGCGAAGGCCCGGCGGCTCGGACGGTGCGGATCGAATTGCAGCCCTTTACGCTGGTCGGGGCCACCACGCGGATGGGTCTGCTGACCACGCCTCTGCGCGACCGGTTCGGTATTCCGACGCGGTTGCAGTTCTATACGGTCGATGAGTTGCACGAGATCGTCACGCGCAACGCCCGCAAGCTGGGCGCGCCCGCAGATGATGAGGGCGCGCGCGAGATTGCCCGGCGGTCACGCGGGACGCCCCGGATTGCCGGGCGGTTGCTGCGCCGGGTGGTGGATTTTGCCATTGTCGAGGGCGATGGGCGGATCACCCGTGAATTGGCCGATGGCGCATTGACCCGGCTGGGCGTCGACAATCTGGGGCTGGACGGTGCTGACCGGCGGTATCTGAAGCTGATCGCCGAGAATTATGCGGGCGGACCTGTGGGGATTGAGACACTCTCGGCGGCTTTGTCGGAAAGCCGGGATTCGCTGGAAGAGGTGATCGAGCCCTATCTGTTGCAGCAGGGGCTGATCCAGCGCACGCCGCGCGGGCGGATGCTGGCGCAGAAGGCGTGGACGCATCTGGGGATGGCGGCCCCCAAGGGGCAGAGCGATCTGTTTGGTTGATGCGGCGCGCTTTAGATTTTATGCCTCCGGCGGCCGTATTTGAAACAAGAAGAAGGGACGGGGCGTGACACCCGATGAAATCGAGGCGCTGTTCACCCGCGAAAGCGGTGAGTTTCTGTTTGCGCGTTGGGGGCGGCCTATTGCGCCGATTGTGTTTGGCGTTGAGGATGAGACTCTGGCCACCGTCAAAGGCGCGTTCGAAGCCGTTGTGACTCTGGCTGGTCACAAGATGGCCGAGACCGATCCGGAGTTGGGGGCCAATTGCATGGTCTTCTTCTGTCGCGACTGGCAGGAATTGCTTGAGGTGCCTGATCTGGATCGGCTGATCCCCGATCTGGCCCCTCTGGTCGAGCGGCTGGTAGCGGCGGATGCCAATCAGTACCGTATTTTTCGGTTCGAAGAAGACGGCGCGATCCGCGCGGCCTTTGTGTTTTTGCGGATGGATCGGGAGATGTCCAAGGTTCCGGCAGAAACCCTTGCGCTGAGCCAGGTGGTGCAGACGATCTTGCTGTGGTCGGATGCTGCCTTTCGCAGTAAATCCCCGCTGGCGATTGCGGGCGAGGCGACGATCCTGCGTCCCGAGATTGCGGCTCTGATCCGCGCGGCCTATGATCCGGTTTTGCCCAGAGCGGCGCGTGACCCGTCCCACGCGTTGCGATTGTTTGCCCGGCTGGAGGCCCCGCAATGAAGCACTTGTACCCGGTTCGTGTGTATTACGAGGACACCGATATGGGTGGGGTTGTTTATCATGCGAACTATCTGAAATTCATCGAGCGCGCCCGGTCAGATTGGGTGCGCAAGCTGGGCAACGATCAGAACGCGATGCGCGATGCAGGCATTGTCTGGGTCGTTCGGCGGATTGAGGCGGACTATCTGGCCGCCGCCCGTTTCGAGGATGAGTTGGTGGTAGAAACCGAGATGGTTTCGCTGTCTGGGGCGCGGCTGACGATGTTGCAACTGGTCAAACGCGGTGAGACAGAAATCTTCCGTGCCGAGGTGACGGCTGTCTGCATGAATGCGGATGGCAAGCCAGTGCGCCTTCCGGCAGAGATTCGCGCATTGATGTAACAATTTGCAGGGCCGGAGTGGTTCTGTTGGCTTTTCGCCCCCAACTGCGTTAGCGTTTGGCAAAACAAGGCCAAACGAATGGCTGTCAGGCAAAACAAAGAGCAGGTTCATGGAAGCTGAAACGCTGGTTCTGGCGCAGGAGATCGATTTCTCTCTGTGGGGGCTTTATGCCCGTGCGACCTTTATCGTCAAACTGGTGATGCTGATGCTGGTCGCCGCATCCTTCTGGTCCTGGGCGATTATCATTCAGAAACTCATCAACTACCGGGCCGCGCGGCGCGAGGCGCAGGTGTTTGACGAAAGCTTCTGGTCGGGCAACCCTTTGGACGAGTTGTTCGAGCAGATCGGAACCCAGCCCGATGGCAGTTCTGAGAAGATTTTTGCCGCCGGGATGATCGAATGGCGCAGGTCTCATCGCAATGATGGGGGGCTGATAGCCGGGGCGACTGCCCGGATCGACCGGTCGATGGATGTGGCCATCGCTAAAGAGTCTGAGACGCTGCAAAAGGGGCTGCCGGTTTTGGCGACCGTTGGCTCGACCGCCCCGTTCATCGGGCTGTTCGGCACCGTCTGGGGCATCATGAACGCGTTCATCGAGATTGCCGAGCAGCAGAACACCAACCTTGCCGTTGTGGCTCCGGGTATTGCTGAGGCGCTGCTGGCCACCGGTTTGGGCTTGCTGGCAGCGATACCGGCGGTGATTTTCTATAACAAGCTCAGCGCGGATAGCGACCGCATCGTCGGCGGGTATGAGGCGTTTGCCGATGAGTTCGCCACCATCCTGTCGCGCCAGTTGGACAGCTGAGCGATGGGGGCGGCGGTTCAGCAACCCTCGACCGGGAATGGGCGCAGGCGTGGGCGGCGGCGTGGCCGTGCGCAGCCGATGGCCGAGATCAACGTGACGCCCTTTGTGGACGTGATGCTGGTGCTGCTGATCATCTTCATGGTGGCCGCGCCTTTGTTGACGGTTGGCGTGCCGGTGGACCTGCCGAAGACGGCGGCTAGTGCGTTGCCGGGGGATAGCGAGGAACCCCTGACCGTGACTCTGACCGCCGATGGCCGGGTGCAGATCCAGACCACGGATGTCGTGCGCGAAGAATTGATCGGCAAACTGCGCGCCATCGCGGCTGAGCGCAGCAGTGATCGTGTATTCCTGCGTGCGGATGGGGCGATTCCTTACGCTCAGGTCATGCAGGTCATGGGTGCGCTGAATGCGGGCGGGTTTTCCAATGTGGGTCTTGTGACGGATACCGGCGGGCCAACGCTGGATGATGGGTAAAGGTGAGGTGGCGCGGTGGATACCGGCACCAGGATTTCGGCGATTGCGCATGTCGGCCTGATCGGCTGGGCGCTGTTTGGCGGCGCGTTCCGGTCCGAACCGCTGCCGATGGCCGTGCAGGATGTGTCCGTGATTTCCGCTGAGCAATTTACCGCTATGACCGCGCAAACCAACGCGCCCGAGGTGCCGGTGACGCCCTCGGCTTTGCAGCAGCCGCCGGAGCCGGAAACCGAATCCGGTAGGCCCGAGCAATCACAAGAGGTCGAGCCTCAGCCCGAGCCCGTGACCCCGGCAGAACCCGAGCCCGAAGTCGTGCCGGAAACGGTTGAAGCCCCGCCTGAACCGGAATTGCCCGAGGAACCTCCGGTTCTGACCGAGCCCGAGCCAGAGATTGCCGCCTTGCCGGTCCCGCCCGGACCCGAGGCGCAGCCAAGCCCTTCGGACCGGGTCGCGCCCGAGCCGATTGCACCCCCGCCGCCCGAGGCCAAGCCGGATGAGGTGGAAACGCCGCCGGTGTCCCTGGACGAAGGGGCCGAGGTTCAGCAGGAACAGCAGGATCAGACTGCGCCCGAGGAAGCCGCGCCCGAGATCGTGACAGAGGCGGAGGAAACTGATGAGCAATCCCCCCTGACCTCGCCCCGCCCGCGCGTGCGGCCAAATCGGCCTAACCCGCCGCCCGTACAAGAGGCAGAGGTAACCCCTGAGCCTGAGGCGCAAGAGCCGGAGACCCCTGCGCCAACCGACGAGGCCGCTATCAACGATGCGCTGGCCGAGGCATTGGGCGGCAACAGCGAACCCTCGGGTCCGCCGCTGACCAGCGGCGAAAAGGACGCAATGCGGCTGGCGGTTTCGCAGTGTTGGAACGTAGGGTCGCTGTCAACTGATGCGCTGAACGTTGTGGTGGTTGTCGGGTTTTCCCTGACGCCCGAAGGCAAGGTTGTTGGCGGCAGCCTGCGTATGATCGACAGCTCTGGCGGGTCTGCCGGTGCCGCAAAACAAGCCTATGAGGCCGCCCGCCGCGCAATCCTGCGCTGTGGCGCGAAAGGATACGATCTGCCTGCTGACAAATACGCGCAATGGCAGGATATTGAGATTACATTCAATCCCGAGAGGATGCGGATCAAATGATGAAACTTCTGACCAGCCTCTTTGTTGGCCTGACCCTGATGGCCGCACCGGTCTACGCGCAAAGCGGACCACTGCGTCTGGAACTGGACCAGGGGATTATCGAGCCTTTGCCCTTTGCGGTGCCGAACTTCGTGCCCGACGGCCCGGCTGCGGCGCAATATGCCATCGATATCTCGCGTGTGGTTGCGTCGGACCTGACCGGGACGGGACTGTTCCGCGAAATCTCATCGGAGGCGTTTATCAGCCGGGTCAGCAGTTTCGACGCTCCGGTGCAGTTTGCCGACTGGAAAGCGATCAATGCCGAGGCGCTTGTGACCGGGGCCGTCAATGTCTCGGGCAATCGCCTGACGGTGCGGTTCCGGGTGTGGGATGTGTTCTCGGGTCAGGAACTGGGCAATGGTCTGCAATTTGCGGGCACGACCGAGGGTTGGCGGCGCATGGCGCATAAGGTAGCCGATCAGGTCTACAGCCGGGTAACGGGTGAGGGCGGGTATTTTGACAGCCGGGTCGCTTTTGTCTCGGAAAGCGGGCCGAAGAACCAGCGGCTTAAGCGGCTGGCGATCATGGATTATGACGGCGCAAATGTGCAATATCTGACTGACAGTGCCGCAATCGTGCTTGCGCCGCGCTTTTCCCCCACCGGCGACCGGCTGCTGTATACCAGCTATGAAACCGGCAGCCCGCGTATCTATGTTCTGGACGTGGACCGCGTGAAACGGCAGGTGCTGAACACGCCCGATGGCACGATGAGCTTTTCGCCGCGCTTTTCGCCGGATGGCCGGTCGATTGTCTATTCGCTGATTCAGGGCGGAAACACGGACCTTTGGAAGATGGACCTGGCCTCGGGCCAGAGCACGCGGCTGACTAACACGCCCGCGATCGAGACCGCGCCCAGCTATTCGCCGGATGGCAGCCAGATCGTGTTCGAAAGCGACCGCTCGGGCACGCCGCAGTTGTACATCATGCCCTCAAACGGGGGCGAGGCTACACGGATCAGCTTTGGACAGGGCCGCTATGGCACGCCGGTCTGGTCGCCACGCGGCGATCTGGTGGCGTTCACCAAGCAGAACAAGGGCCGGTTCCACATCGGCGTGATGCGTACCGACGGCAGCGAAGAACGGCTGTTGACCTCATCCTTCCTGGACGAAGGCCCGACATGGTCTCCGAACGGGCGGGTCATCATGTTCACCCGCGAAACGCAGGGCGCAAGCGGTCGGGCGACGCTCTATTCTGTGGATATCTCAGGCCGGAACCTGCGGCCTGTGCGCACGCCCGATGGCGGCAGCGATCCGTCCTGGGGGCCGTTGCAGAATTGATCGCCGCGCGGGCGCGGCAAAGTTCACAAGAAACCGCCCTTGTGATAGACAGGCGGCAATAAAACAAAACACGAGGCACATGAGATGAACGTATTGGGCAGAATTCTTGCAGTGGGCGCGCTGGGTGCGATGGCCGCCTGCACAAGCAACGATCCTTCGGCATTGGGCGGCGGGGGCGCGGGCGGCAGTGGCTCGATCCTGCCGGGTTCGCCCAGTGATCCACGCTCGCCTGCGTATTTCCAACAGACGGTCGGGGATCGGGTGCTGTTCGCGGTGGATCAGTCGACCATTTCTCCGCAGGCGCAGACGATCCTGCAGGGGCAGGCGGACTGGCTGCTGGCGAACCCGGATTATGTAGCCACCATAGAAGGCCACGCGGATGAGCAAGGCACACGGGAATACAACCTTGCGCTGGGCGCGCGCCGGGCCAATGCGGCGAAGGAGTTCCTAATCTCGCGCGGGGTTGCGGGTAACCGCCTGACCACGGTCAGCTATGGCAAGGAACGCCCGATCGAGATTTGCAGCACCGAGGAATGCTATTCCAAGAACCGCCGCGCGGTGACGGTGCTGACCGGTTCAACCTTGGGGTAAGACGATGAGACTTGTTGGATGGGTTCTGGCAGCAGTTGTCGCAACCGCTGGCGTGGCAAAGGCGCAGGATCAGCAGACGCTGGCGGATATTCGTCAGGAACTGACGGTATTGCATGTGGAAATCCAGCGCCTGAAGCGTGAGTTTTCCACCACCGGCTCTCCCGCGCCGAACCTGTCCGGCAGTTCCATTCTGGAACGCGTCGATGCTATTGAGGCCGAACTGCAGCGCCTGACCAGCCAGACCGAGCAGTTGAATCAGCGGGTGCAGAACATTGTCTCCGATGGGACCAACCGGATTGGCGATCTGGAGTTTCGGTTGGTCGAGCTTGAGGGTGGCGATTTATCGACGTTGGGCGAAACATCGACTCTGGGGGGTGAAGAACAGACGGCGACCGCCGTTCTTCCGACGCCAACCGAACCGTCAACCTCGGATCAGGGTGAGTTGGCCGTCGGCGAACAAGCTGATTTCGACACAGCCTCGCAGGCTTTGGCGGATGGTGACTTCCAGAACGCGGCGGCTCTGTTCGCGCAGTTCGATACCTCCTATCCCGGCAGCCCGCTTGCGCCCGAGGCACATCTGAAACGCGGGCAGGCGTTGGAGGGTTTGGGCGACACCCGCGAGGCCGCGCGCGCGTTTTTGGCCAGCTTCACCGGCGATTCCGAAGGGGCGTTTGCGCCCGAGGCGCTCTATGAATTGGGGGCCGCGCTGGGCCGGTTGGGGCAGACGGATCAGGCCTGCATCACTCTGGGCGAGGTCGGGGTGCGCTTCCCTGCTTCGGCCACCGTATCTCAGGCCACGCAGGAAATGACGTCGCTGGGGTGTACTTGAGCGAACAGGCCGCCAGCTTACTGTCCGAACTGCGCGCACGGCTGCCTGACCGGCTGCCGAAGCATCTGGGCGTCGCTGTGTCGGGCGGGGGTGATTCCGTCGCATTGATGCACTTGCTGCACGAGATTGCGCAGAGCGAACGGGTAGAGGTTTTCGCCGCCACCGTAGATCACGGCTTGCGCCCGGAATCCGAGGGAGAGGCGGAGACAGTCGCGGAGCAGGCCGCGCGTCTGGGTATTCCGCACGAAACCCTACGCTGGCAGGGATGGGATGGCGCAGGCAACCTGCAGGATCAGGCGCGGCAGGCGCGGTATGCTTTGCTAACGGACTGGGCGCGCGACAACGGGATCAACGCGATTGCGCTGGGCCACACGGCAGATGATCAGGCTGAGACGGTTCTGATGCGGCTGAGCCGGGCCGCAGGTGTGACCGGGCTGTCGGCCATGCCGGTCTCACATAACCGGGACGGGATCGAGATACTGCGCCCGATGCTGGGCATCACTCGCCAGCAATTGCGGGACTACCTTGTCAATATCGGCGTCAGTTGGATCGAGGACCCCTCGAATCACGACACCCGCTTTGACCGTATCAAGGCGCGTCAGGCACTGGATGGGTTGAAACCGCTGGGAATTTCGGCGGAAATCCTTTCTCGGATAGCTGAAAATTTAGCACAAGCCCGTGATGCTTTGGCCATTTATACGCAGGAATCCGCCCGCAAAGTCGCCTTGGTCGAGGCCGGGGACGTCCTAGTGGACCGCGCCGGCTTCGCGGCCTTGCCCGCCGAGATTCGCCGCCGGGTGATGCTGGGCTGTATTGGGTGGATCGCAGGGCCGGGCTACCCGCCCCGACAGTCCGCGGTCGATCAGGCGATATCCGCGCTGGAAAGCGGGCAAGCAGGGTCCATTGGGGGCTGCCTGTTGGTTCCAGAGGCCGAAAAAACGCGGATTTGCAGGGAGTTTAAGGTGGTCGAGGGGATTAAAACCACCATCGGGCAGCAGTGGGATGGACGGTGGCTGTTGACCGGCCCTGAAACCGAAGGGGCTGAAATTCGCGCCCTTGGTGAAAAGGGGCTGCTGTTGTTGCCGGATTGGCGCGCAACGGGGCGGCCGCGCCTTGCGCTGCAATCCACTCCGGCGCTCTGGCAGGGGGATACGCTGCTGTCCGCCCCTCTGGCCGGGTTTGAAAACGGCTGGCGTGCTAAATTGAGCCCTGAATGGCCCGAGTTCCACGCTTCGTTTTTATCGCATTGAACCTGCCACAATCATCTCTATTTTAAGAGACAAGCGGCAGGTCCCCATCTGCCGAAATCTTTTGGGAGATTTTCCTTGGGCAACGCTCGTAACATCGCCTTCTGGGTCGTTCTGTTTCTGCTGATCCTTGCACTGTTCAATCTGTTCAGCGGACCGGGCGGAACGCTTCAGAGCAATGAAAGAACCTATTCCGACTTTGTCAGCGCCGTGCAGGGCGGTGAGGTCAAGAATGTGACCCTGGATGGTGAGCAAATTCGCTACACCACCCAAAGCGGCGGTACTTACGTAACCATCAAACCGGGCGATGCCGAGGTCACGAAGCTGCTGATTGACGAAAACATCCCGGTGCGGGCTGAGAAGCAGCAGCAGTCGGGATTCCAGTCGTTCCTGATCACGCTGCTGCCTTTCCTGCTGCTGATCGGTGTCTGGGTCTATTTCATGAACCGGATGCAGGGCGGTGGCAAAGGCGGTGCGATGGGCTTTGGCAAGTCCAAGGCCAAGATGCTGACCGAAAAACATGGCCGCGTGACCTTTGACGATGTCGCGGGCATCGACGAGGCCAAGGAAGAGCTGGAAGAGATCGTCGAATTCCTGCGCAACCCGCAGAAATTCTCGCGTCTGGGCGGCAAGATTCCCAAAGGCGCGCTGCTGGTTGGTCCTCCGGGCACCGGTAAGACGCTGCTGGCGCGCGCGATTGCGGGTGAGGCGGGTGTGCCGTTTTTCACCATTTCGGGTTCTGACTTCGTGGAAATGTTCGTGGGTGTCGGTGCCTCTCGTGTGCGCGACATGTTCGAACAGGCCAAGAAGAACGCACCTTGTATTGTCTTCATTGACGAGATCGATGCCGTCGGTCGCCATCGTGGTGCCGGTTATGGCGGCGGTAACGATGAACGCGAGCAAACGCTCAACCAGTTGCTGGTCGAGATGGACGGGTTCGAGGCCAATGAAGGCGTGATCATCCTCGCGGCCACCAACCGAAAGGATGTTCTGGACCCCGCGCTGCTGCGACCGGGCCGATTTGACCGGAACGTGACCGTCGGCAACCCCGATATTAAAGGGCGCGAGAAGATTTTGGGCGTGCACGCGCGCAAAACGCCTCTGGGTCCCGATGTCGATCTGCGCATCATTGCGCGCGGAACACCGGGTTTCTCAGGTGCCGATCTGGCGAACCTCGTGAACGAGGCCGCGCTGATGGCTGCCCGCGTGGGCCGTCGCTTTGTCACCATGGAAGACTTTGAAAACGCCAAGGACAAGGTGATGATGGGGGCCGAGCGCCGCTCGATGGTGTTGACGCAGGACCAGAAGGAAAAGACCGCCTATCACGAGGCTGGCCATGCCGTTGTCGGCATGACGCTGCCGCTATGCGATCCGGTCTACAAGGCGACGATTATCCCGCGTGGTGGTGCTTTGGGCATGGTGGTCAGCCTGCCCGAGATGGATCAGTTGAACTATCACCGTGATGAGTGTGAGCAGAAACTGGCCATGACCATGGCCGGTAAGGCCGCCGAGGTCATCAAATACGGTGAGGATCATGTGTCCAACGGCCCCGCCGGTGACATCATGCAGGCCAGCCAGTTGTCGCGTGCGATGGTGATGCGTTGGGGCATGTCGGACAAAGTCGGCAATATCGACTATGCCGAAGCGCATGAGGGGTATTCGGGCAACACCGCAGGCTTCTCGGTCTCGGCCCACACCAAGGAACTGATCGAGGAAGAGGTGAAGCGCCTGATCCAGCAGGGATATGAGCGCGCGCACCAGATTCTAACGGAAAAGAACGAGGAATGGGAGCGTCTGGCGCAAGGTCTGCTGGAGTACGAAACCCTGACGGGCGACGAGATCAAGCGCGTCATGAACGGCGAATCTCCGACCGAGGGCGACGACGAAGGCGATAACCCCGACCAGGGCAGCGCGCCCAGCGTGACCGCCATTCCCAAGACCAAGGTCAAGAAGTCTCCGCCGGATGGCGGGATGGAGCCGGAACCAACGGCATAACCAAACCAGACCCGGGCCCTATCCCGGGTCTTTTCTTTTCGCCCGGTTTGAATTCTAGTGGCCGCTTGAAAAGGGCTTCGGAAAGGGACGATCATGCCGGTTTTGCGCGAAACGGAATTTACGGGCGAGGTCGTCTGGCTGGGCCATGTCCCGGCGGGAAAAAGCATACGGGCTGATGCTGTCAATTCCTTGTCCCTTGATTTTTCCGGCAGCCGGGGAGAGCGGCACGAAGGCGTCAACCGCGCCTCCTGCGTGCGGATGCAGAACATCTACCCCAAGGGCACCGAAATCCGCAACGTGCGGCAACTATCGGTGCTGTCCGAAGAAGAGATGCAGGCGACGGCGGCCGAGATGGGGCTGGACGGGCTGGACCCGTCCTATCTGGGGGTCAGCATCCTGTTGCGCGGCATTCCGGATTTTACCCACGTCCCGCCCTCGTCACGGCTGCAGGGACCCGACGGCGTGACGATCACGGTAGATATGGAGAACCGCCCCTGCGTGATTCCCGGTCGCGAGGTCGAAGCTGATCTGCCCGGCCACGGTGCCGCGTTCAAACCGGCGGCGAAGGGGCGGCGTGGTGTGACGGCGTGGGTCGAACGGCCCGGAGAGTTAGAACTGGGTGACCGGATGAAGCTGTTCGTTCCCGATCAGCGCGCCTGGGCAACTTAAGACACAGGTTTTCCGATCAGAAACGATCAAAGTTGCGTGACGCCACCCTGTAATTGACGCTACGCCGTTTCACGGCATGAATATGTCGGAATCTATATCCACTGCGATTGTGCACAACGGTATGGATTTCTCAGCGCTGACGCTTTGCGTCGGTTTCGCACGGCATTCAATCAGGGACCCTGCCCAATGAGCTATAAATCCGACATCGAAATCGCCCGCGAGGCGAACAAGAAGCCGATCCAGGAAATCGGTGCCAAGCTGGGCATCTCCAGCGACGATCTGCTGCCTTACGGCCATGACAAGGCGAAGGTCAGTCAGGACTTCATCAATTCGGTGCAGGATCGCGAAGACGGCAAGCTGATCCTTGTGACCGCGATCAACCCGACCCCGGCGGGTGAGGGCAAAACCACCACCACCGTGGGTCTGGGGGACGGTCTGAACCGCATCGGCAAAAACGCGATGATTTGTATCCGCGAAGCCTCGCTGGGCCCGAACTTCGGTATGAAAGGCGGCGCTGCAGGGGGCGGTTACGCGCAGGTTGTCCCGATGGAGGAAATGAACCTGCACTTCACCGGGGACTTCCACGCCATCACAAGCGCCCACTCGCTGCTGTCGGCGATGATCGACAACCACATCTATTGGGGCAACGAGCAGGAAATCGACACACGCCGCGTTGCATGGCGTCGCGTGGTCGACATGAACGACCGCGCGCTGCGTCAGATCACGGCGTCCTTGGGCGGTGTGTCGAACGGCTACCCGCGTGAGGCTGGTTTCGACATCACCGTGGCGTCCGAGGTTATGGCGATCCTGTGCCTGGCCAATGACCTGAAGGACCTGGAAAAGCGTCTGGGCGATATCATCGTGGCTTACCGCCGTGACAAGACCCCGGTCTATTGCCGCGACATCAAGGCCGAAGGTGCTATGACCGTTCTGCTGAAAGACGCGATGCAGCCGAACCTGGTGCAGACGCTGGAAAACAACCCGGCCTTTGTTCACGGTGGCCCGTTCGCGAACATCGCGCATGGCTGTAACTCGGTCATCGCAACCAAGACCGCGCTGAAAGTGGCTGATTATGTCGTCACCGAAGCGGGTTTCGGGGCCGATCTGGGGGCCGAGAAATTCATGAACATCAAGTGCCGCAAGGCGGGGATTGCTCCGTCGGCTGTGGTGCTGGTTGCCACCGTTCGCGCGATGAAGATGAACGGCGGCGTCGCCAAGGCCGATCTGGGCGCGGAGAACGTCGACGCGGTTCAATCCGGCTGCGCCAACCTTGGTCGCCACATCGAAAACGTCAAATCGTTCGGCGTGCCCGTCGTTGTCGCCATCAACCACTTCGTCACCGATACCGATGACGAGGTGGAAGCGGTCAGAAACTATTGCGCCGATCATGGCGTCGAAGCCGTTCTGTCGCGTCACTGGGAACTGGGCTCGGACGGCTCGGCTCCGCTGGCGGAAAAGGTTGTCGAAATCGTCGAAGGTGGCTCTGCGAACTTTGCGCCGATCTACCCCGATGATATGCCTTTGTTCGAGAAGATCGAAACCATCGCCAAGCGCATCTACCGTGCTGACGAAGTGCTGGCCGACAACAAGATCCGCAACCAACTGCGCGAGTGGGAAGATGCGGGCTATGGCAACCTTCCGGTCTGCATGGCGAAAACCCAATACTCGTTCTCGACCGATCCGACCCTGCGCGGTGCGCCGACCGGCCACTCGGTTCCCGTGCGCGAGGTTCGCCTGTCCGCAGGTGCTGGTTTCATCGTGGTTGTCTGCGGAGAGATCATGACCATGCCCGGTCTGCCGCGCAAACCGGCTGCGGAAACCATCTGCCTTAACGACGCAGGTGAGATCGAGGGCTTGTTCTAAGCCGCCGAATAGGACATCTCGTGGTCCGGGGAATCCCCGGGCCATGAGGAGATCACGATGCCCACTCTGACACCGCCGCAAGACTGCCGATCTATGCAGGAGTTGCGGGTTCAGATCGACAAGCTGGACCGCCAACTGATCGAGTTGTTGGTGACGCGGGCGGGGTATATCGACCGCGCGTCCGAGCTGAAACCGGGCGAGGGCCTTCCGGCTCGCATACTGGAACGGGTCGAAGAAGTGGTGCAAAACGTACGCGCCCATTCGGATGATCTGGGACTGGATCCGGATCTGGCCGAACAGCTGTGGCGCATATTGATTGATTGGTCGATTGCACGAGAAGAGCGCGTGCTCGGACCTGACTGAATGATCGGGTGCCCATGCGCCCGAGATGTTATTGGGAAGAAGGGATCACAGGATGGTAGCTCAAGTCATCGACGGTAAGGCTTTTGCGGCCAAAGTGCGCGCGCAGGTGGCCGATCAGGTCGCAAAGCTGAAAGAGGAAAACGGCATCACTCCCGGTCTGGCCGTGGTTCTGGTGGGCGAAGACCCGGCCAGTCAGGTCTATGTCCGCTCGAAAGGCAAGATGACCATCGAGGTTGGCATGAACTCGTATGAGCACAAGCTGGACGCCGATACATCCGAAGCGGACCTGCTGGCGCTGATCGATAAGCTGAACAACGATCCGGCTGTGCATGGTATTCTGGTGCAACTGCCTCTGCCCAAGCATCTGAACGAAGATCTGGTGATCAACGCGATTGATCCGGCCAAGGATGTGGATGGCTTCCACATCTCGAACGTGGGTCTGCTGGGTACCGGTCAGAAATCGATGGTGCCCTGCACGCCGCTGGGCTGTCTGATGATGTTGCGCGACCATCACGGCTCGCTGTCGGGCATGGATGCGGTTGTCATCGGCCGCTCGAACATCGTGGGCAAGCCGATGGCACAGCTTTTGCTGGGCGACAGCTGTACCGTCACCATCGCGCATTCGCGCACCAAGGACCTGCCGGATGTGGTGCGCCGCGCTGATATCGTGGTGGCCGCGGTTGGCCGCCCCGAAATGGTGCCCGGCGATTGGATCAAGGAAGGCGCGACCGTGATCGATGTGGGCATCAACCGGATTGAACGCGACGGCAAGAACAAGCTGGTCGGAGATGTCGACTATGCCAGCGCGGCCGAGCATGCGGGCGCGATCACCCCGGTTCCGGGCGGCGTGGGACCTATGACAATTGCATGCCTGCTGGCCAACACTCTGACCGCGTGCTGCCGCTCCAACGGCCTGCCCGAGCCCGAAGGGCTGACGGCCTGATATCCGACGGTCGGGCCGTTCATTTCGGTCCGACCGGCATTTTCCTGCGACGCTCAAACTGATGCGCGCGCCGGATTATTCCCAGTGAATTAACTTTTAACACGTCTAGGATCGTGATATTTCTGCGTTCCCAGTCAGTTACGAGGTGAAGGCGCTTGCCGCCCTGCGCCGGCTGATCGGGATAGGGAGTGGATCGTTTAGTTGGTATGACGTCGAAGTTGGTTCTGGTTCGCAGCCTGTGTACGCCCCAGCGGGTGGTTGCTGCAGCAATATTCCTTCCAGTGTTGGCCTATGCTTTTCCGCCGTTTCTGGTGGCAGACCTGCCATTCATCTTGCGGCTGCTGTTTTGGACCGGAGTGATGGCGCTGGCGCTGGCGGCGACTTGGGTGGCGCGCAGGCTGGTGGGGGACAAACTGGCCGAGGCCAATCTTCACCTGCGTGACCTGGCATTTGCGGCGCTGGTGCTTGCCTTGCTGACCCCGTCGCTATGGCTTCTGGCCTGGGTTCTGTTCACCTTCGGCGGTCATATGACCCCCGCGCTGACCACTGTCGCGAACTATGGAATTCTGTTTTCCGCCGGGTTGTTTCTGGTGCGCCGAAATGAACGGGATGTAGCGGAGCAGGTTTTGCCCGCTACGCCGCGCCTGATACGGCGGCTTCCGGCCTCTTTCACCGGGCGGATTTTTCACCTGACTGTACGCGACCACTATGTTGATGTCGTCACCTCCGAGGGCACCTTTACCATCCGGTCCCGCCTGACCGACGCCATCGCCGAGATGGAACCTGTGCCCGGACATTGTGCGCATAGGTCCCACTGGGTGAGTGATGACGCCATCATTGCTGCCAAGAGAACGGATGGCAAAATCTGGCTGCGGCTGGTGAATGGCGATCTGGTTCCGGTCAGTCGGAAGTACCGACCAAGGCTTGAGCAGGATGGCCTGATCTGAGCCTATCGCGGCATCGGGATCATCTGCGGGGTAGGTCCGGTCAGGATGGCCCGAGCATCCGTGCCCATAAGCCCCGTCAATGCCTGATCCGAGCTGCGCAACCCGCCGGTATAGGCCCCGTAGGCGGGCAAGATGAGGCGGTTGCTGTCCAACAAAAAGGCCGGACGGGTGATTGCCCGCCCCCTCGCTCGCAATGTCGCCTTGGGGTGATAATGCCCCGAGACCTCACCCTGCGCGCCGGGTTCGGCGATGTGCCGAAAGTGTAGTGATTGACAAGACCAGTCGGCCCGATGCGTGCCGCCCAACTCAATGGGGCCGGGGTCGTGGTTGCCCTCAATCCAGATCCAGTCCCGACCTGCCTGCATCGCGGCGATCCGAAGCGTCTCGGATGCTGCCAGCGAGGTCGAGGCGAGCAGATCGTCAAAACTGTCACCGAGGCACAGAACCGTCTCGGCCCCTGTCCGGTCCAAATCTGCGGCCAGCCGATCCAGCGTGTCGCGGCTATCATAAGGCGGCAGCGCGGGGCCGCCGAGCCGGGCCAGCCGCTCGGATTTACCCAGATGCAGGTCCGAGACGCACAGCAAGCGCTGATCCGGCCACCACAGCGCACCCGAGGCAAGGGCGGACAGGCGCTGACCGGCAAATGAAAACTCTAGTCCGTTCATGATACGTTCTTTGCCGGTTTCGCCCCGCTACGCAAGGTGAATCACGAGGGCTCTAATCCGGCCTTCTGCAACAGCCGCGCGCTTTCTTCGGCCAGCAACCGTTCCTCGGCAGCGCCTTTGACCGGAACCTTGCCGACCTCCAGAAACAGCGGCGCGGCCAGCGGGGATACGCGGTCCAGGCGCAACAGGTCGATCCGGTCGCCGATGCGGGCGACCATGGCTTCGATCCGCCCGAAATCGACCAAGCCGCGCATGGCCTCTTCGCGGGTGATCTGCATCAGCAGGTGATCGGGATCATATTTCAGCAGCGTGTCATACAGGATGTCCGAGGAAAACGTCGCCTGCCGCCCGCTTTTGCGCTGACCGCCGGTGTTGCGTTCGATCAGCCCGGCAATGGTGGCCGAGGCGCGAAAGGTACGCTTCATCACGGCATTCCCCGCCAGCCAGGTGTCCAGCCCCTCGCGCAGCGCATCCAGTTGGAACAGGGGGCGCGGGTCGGTTACGGCGTCCAGCCCCCAGATCAGGGTCGCGTAATCTGTTGCGACAAATCCCAGCGGGGCCAGCCCGGTTTCCTCCATCCGTTTGGTCAGCAGCAGCCCCAGCGTTTGCTGCGCGTTGCGTCCGGCGAAGCCGTAGACGCACAGGTTTTCACGCCCGTCATTGGGAAAGCTTTCGATCAGCAGACGGTCGCGTTGGGGCAGGTGGGAAATCTCGCGCTGCAGGGCCAGCCAGTCGGCGGTGTGGGTCGGCAGTTGCGGCCAGTTGTCCCGCGAAAACATGCGCAGGATGCGGTCGCTCAGTTGCGTGGAAGTCGCGAATTTCGTGCCCGAAAACACGGCGACCTTGGGTTTTTTGTCGGCGCGGCGGCTGACCTCGACCACCATTTCGCGCAGGCCTTCATAGCGCACGATCTGACCGCCGATCAGGAAAGTGTCACCGGGGGTAAGCGAGGCCGCGAAGCCTTCCTCGACCTCACCCAAGGGTTTGCCGCCCCGGTTGCGCTTCAGCCGCACTTTCAATGTGTCTGTGTCCTGAATTGTCCCCAGATTCATACGGATACGCTGCGGCGCGCGGGGATCGCGCAACTGCCACAGCCCGTCAGGGCGCTGCTGCAGCCGTTGCCAGCGGTCATAGGCGCGCAGGGCGTAGCCGCCGGTGGCGCAGAAATCGAGACAGGCATCGAATTCATCGCGCGTCAGCCGCGCGTATGGTCCGGCTGAAGTCATCTCCTGAAACAACGCATCCGCCTCAAAAGGCCCGGCAGCGGCGGCGATCAGGATGTGCTGGCACAGCACGTCGCGCGGGCCGGGACCGCGCGGTTCGCCGTCAAGCTCATGCGCCTTTGCGGCCTCAAGTGCTGCGACGCATTCCACCACTTCAAAGCGGTTTGCGGGCACCAGCAAGGCCTTGGACGGGGCGTTGTAGCGGTGGTTCGCACGCCCGATCCGCTGGACCAGACGTTTAACATTCTTGGGCGCGCCGATCTGGATCACCAGATCCACATCCCCCCAGTCGATGCCCAGATCCAGAGAGCCGGTGCAGACGATGGCGCGCAGATCGCCGCGCACCATGGCGGCCTCGACTCTTTCGCGTTGTTGCCGGTCAAGGCTGCCGTGGTGGATGCCGATGGGCAGGCCCTCATCATTGGCAAGCCACAGATTGTGAAAGAAAATCTCGGCCTGCGCGCGGGTGTTGTGAAAGATCAGCGTCGTCTTGTGCTGCCGGATTTGCTCCAGCACCGCCGGGATCGCGTAAGCCGCGCCGCCGCCGGACCAGGGGGGCATTTCTTCGGTCTCAAGCATCCGGATATCCGGATCGGGGCCGGGGTCGGCTTGTATGATCCGGCAGGGATCCGGGTGGCGGGCCAGAAAGCGGGCAATAGCGTCGGGGTCCTCGACCGTGGCCGACAGGCCAACGCGGCGCATGTCTGGGCAAAGGCGCTGCAGACGGGCCAGCGCCAGCATCAACTGATCCCCGCGCTTGCTTTCGGCCAGAGCGTGAATTTCATCCACGACAACGCGCTGAACTCCTTGGAACATATGCGGCGCGTCTTCGTACGACGTCAGCAAAGCGAGGCTTTCCGGCGTGGTCAGCAGGATATGGGGCGGGTCGACGCGCTGGCGTTTCTTTTGCGTGGCCGAGGTGTCGCCGGTGCGGTCCTCGATACGGATGGGCAGGCCGATTTCATCCACGGGCGTGCGCAGGTTGCGCTTGATATCTGCCGCCAGAGCCTTGAGTGGCGAGACATAAATCGTGTGCAACCCCGCATGCGCGCCGTCGGCAAGTTCAGCCAGAGAAGGCAGAAACCCCGCCATCGTCTTGCCGCCGCCGGTCGGGGCAATCAGCAGATTGGCCGGGTCATTGGCCCGGTCAAACATCTGTTGCTGATGGGGGTGGATGGACCAGCCTTTGGCTGTGAACCAGGCCTCAATCCGTGCGGGAATCTGCGTCATGGACGCAGACTACCCGCCTCAGCGTGGGAATGGCACGGCGTTATTTGACGATTGTTTCGTCTTTGACGAACATGTTCGCCCAGGCGCGGTCGATCAAATCGGGGCTCATCTGATAGGGAATGCCCTCGAACTCGCAGATCGAGATCATCTGGTCGATCAGGAAGATCGGCTGATAGTTCGCGTAGATATTGTTGATGGTCGGGTATTTGACCTTAAGCAGATGCACCAGTGCGGCTTCGTCCAGCGGCATGCCGCGTTTGCGGGCCACCATGGCGAAGATTTTCAGGAAGTTCTCCTGATTTGGGCCATCGATCTTGATCTTGAAGAAGATCCGGCGCAGGGCGGCTTGGTCGAAGATTTCGTTCGGGTGGAAGTTGGTCGAGAAGATGACCAGAGTGTCAAACGGCACCTCGAACTTCTCACCCGATTGGAGGCCAAGGATATCCTTGCTTTCCTCCAGCGGAACGATCCAGCGGTTGATCAGGGCCTGAGGGGGTTCGGCCTGACGTCCAAGGTCGTCCACAATGAAGATGCCGCCGGTGGATTTCAATTGCAGCGGGGCCTGGTAGGTCCGCGCGGTGGGGTTATAGACCAGATCTAGCATGCTGAGCGACAGTTCACCACCTGTTACCACGGTCGGGCGTTCGCATTGAACGTAGCGCGTGTCGAACCGCTTACGGCGGCGCAGGCTGTTTGGGTCGTCTTCTTCCTGTTCAATCGCGGTATGCACGATCGGGTCGTAAACGGTGATCACCTGACCGGCATATTCGATGGCGCGCGGGACATAGACATTATCCCCCAGCGCATCCCTGATCCCGTTCGAGATCGAGGATTTACCGTTGCCCGGAGGGCCATACATCAGGACCGAACGGCCGGCGCTAACCGCAGGGCCAAGCTGATCCAGCAGCATGTCGGGCAGAACCAGATGGCCCATGGCACCCGTCAACTGTTCGCGCGTGACCTGAATGTTACGGATCGATTGCCGCTTGACCTGCTCGCGGTAGACATCCAGCGGCACCGGCATCGCGCCGAAGTACTCCGACTGGCTTAGCGCGTCCAGCGCGCGGGCTTTTCCGGCGTCGGTCAGTTGGTATCCCATCTCATTGCCGCTGTTGGCGTTTAGCGTCCCGGTCGCCTCGAGCAGCTTTTGCTCGCGCGCGATGTCGATGAGCTCCTGTGTGACCGAACCGGGCAGGCATATGGCGGCGGCGACTTCGGAAACCGTGTCAACGTTTTTGCGGAAAACGGTTTTCAGCATAATGTCCCGCATCATCACCAGCGGAAGCTTCATTTCGCCCAACCCCTTGGGGGCAGGGGGGGCCATAACGGATGAGGTCTGCATATTCATAAGCGTTGCCCGTTTATTCAAATGTCACGCAAAAGCCCTTTACCGGGCAACCACGGTGAAATCTGGCCCAGCTTTGTGGCGGGACCAAGGCAGCGAAAAGGCGCGCTGATGATAGTTTACGATCCGAGAACAGTGCCCAATATCAAATACATGGCAAGTGAGCCCGCAAGGGCGAGGCCCATCGGGAATTTCTTGCCCGTGTCCCAGCTGTCCCAATGGGGGGCGATGGTGCGCAAACGGCTGTGTTTCGCAATGCGATGGGTCGCGACAGCCGCCAGCAGGCAGGCGATCATGACGGGCAAAAACACAAGGATATCCCCCGTCCAGACAAAGGGCGAGGCCGCCGCCAGAAACTTCGCATCCCCCGCGCCCATCGTCCCTGCGGCGTTCAGGATTATGCCGACAATCAGGACAATGACGATGTGCAAAAGCTGCCAGAAATAGATCGGCAGCGTCAGGGAAAGTGGCCCGATGTTTCCGCTGACCGCCCCGGTGGACCAGGGCGGAAGCGCTATCAAACCGATAACGACAAACACCAAGGCCAGCGTCACAACCGCGTGGTTCTTGATCCGCATCTCACGCATGTCAGTGAAGGCGACATAAAAGCAGATCGGCAACACGAAAGGCAGGAACCAGAGCGCGGCAGCCGCTGGGATTTGCATGGATCAGCTTGCCTCGAGCGCGCGAAGCGACCGGACCGCCTCGTCAAAATGCTGCGGGTGGGTGGCAATCGCCTCGCGGAACAGGTTCTTGGCCGTGTTCACATCCCCTTGTTTGACCGCAGAAATTCCCATTGTGTTCAACAACCTGGCGCGTTCGACCTGCGACATGGGGACAACCGGCATGCTGTAATTGCCCTGCGCCGCACGTGCCAGAACCAGGTTGTTCTTGGCGGTGAACAGCGAATTGTCCTGACGGATCGCGTCGTTAAACAGCCGCTCGGCCTCGTCATATTGACCGCGGCTCAGTTTAGAGTAGCCCCAGTTGTTCATGACACTGCCCGGGCGAGTCGTCAGCCCGACGGCGGTTTCATAGAAGTGATCCGCACGCTTCCAGTCTTTCTGGGAATCCGCTACCAGCGCCTCGAGCCGATACCGCTTGAAAGTCTCATAGGTAGGAGGGACCGAGTCCAGAACGGTTTTGGCCTTTTTCCAGTCCCCGTTACGCACCAGCGCGTCGGCATATTCAACCTTGTCGGCGCTATTGGTGCCCTTCATGGTTGTCACCCGCTTCCATGCGGCAGCGGCTTCGGTAGTGCGCTTGGCACGGGCCAGCGATATGGCCAGCCCCCGTTGCAGATCGATCCGGTCAGGGTTCTTGCTGGCCGCACCATGGAAATAGGTCACGGCCTCGTTCGGGTCGGCCGCGCTGAGCAGAACGTCATTCAGGTTGGTTTCGTCAATGACGTTCACTTCCTGAAATGTGCGTTCGACTTTTTCCTCTTCAGTCTCTTTTGCGCAGCCAGCCAGAACCAGCCCGCCAAGAATGATGGATGGAATCAAGAATTGTTGGCGCATTTTTGCGTCCTTTACTGCTCTTGCCTCGGTTACTGGATTTTGCGCAGCGAAAATTGCCCGTCGCCAAGCTGTTCCAGCGTATATTCTTGTTCTTGTGCGGTATTATTAACAGGATTTTCCATTTTTGCGAGTGCTAAGCGCAGATTGTCACGGATTGCGTCACTTTCGCCATTGTCCAGCGCAAAGGCGCGGCGAAAGACCTGCGCGGCCTCGGGGTATTCTCCGGTTTCCATCAGAAGAACGCCGAGATTGTTCCAGGCTACAGGCCAATCCGTGTCCTCCTCAACCGCGCGGCGCAGCAGGGTTTCGGCCTGTCCCAACCGGCGCAGGCCAAGGTTGGCGGTGCCCATGGATGTGAGGATCTGAGTGGTCAGCCCCTCCTCAAGTGCTGCCCGAGTAAAGGTTTCCAGCGCAAGTTCATATTCCCCTGCCGCCATCAGGCGATTTCCGACGGTGATATTGTCCGCAGCTTGTCCTTTGGGGTCCACCCCCGGCGCATCCAGCCCGTTGGACTGGGTGCTTTCAGTGCAAGAGGCCATCACGGTAAACACCATGATGGCCTTAAGCACTTGGCGAAACCCTGAAAGGTCACACCGGCGGAGTGGTCTCATTTGGCTGCAACCTCAGCGTCCGAAGGTCGAGATGACGTTGAAAGATGGTCCGACCAGAATAACAAGAAGCGGCGGAACGGTCAGGCCCATTGTGACCAGTGTCATCTTGGTGGGCAACTTGTTTGCGGCCTCTTCCGCGCGCATAACCCGCTTGTCCCGCATTTCCGAGGCGTAAACCCGCAGAGCTTCGGCAATGGATGTACCGAAAGTTGCCGACTGGATCATCACGGTCACAAAAGCGTTGACGTCCTGAACGCCGCATCTGGTTCCGAAATCCCGCAGAACGGTGTCTTTGTCCTTACCGGCCTTCATCTCATAGGCGACGACTTCGAATTCCTGAGAAATCTCGGGGTACGAGCTTTTCATTTCCGCGGCCACACGGACGATGGCCTGATCCAGCGACTGCCCGGCTTCAACGCAGACAAGCATCAGGTCTAGCGTGTCGGGGAAGGCGGCGATGATCGCCTCTTTGCGTTCTTCCACGCGGCGGGTGATCCAGTACCTGGGCAGCATATAGCCAATGCCGCCAGGGACGAGGACCCGGATCAGGATTTGCTGGCCGGTAAATTCCTGGTCGCCGGCAAAGACGGTGACCATCAAAACGCCGACGACGATGCCGATGATCCCTAGGGCAAACTGAGCGAAGTGGTAAAACCGGACCGAGTCCTTGGACTGGTATCCCGCCTGCCGCATCTTGAGCTGAATGGCCGAAAGCTCTTCTTCGTTCTTCGGCTCAAGAAAGGTCGCGAACTTTTCAAGCTGCTCGTTGCGGCCAGCATTGCGAAGCTGTTCTTTCTTGTCCTTCTTGCTTTTCTTCGGCTGCGTGTTCGAGCGTTGCAGTTTCTTCAGGGGGTCTTCGGGCTGATTCATCATCAGCGAAACGGCCACAAGGATCATGACCATCCCCAGAACGCCGACAACGATCAGGGGGCCAAACTCTCCCAGGTGCTGGGTCAACAGGTCGTTGATGTTGGTCAGGAATTCCATCGTGCTGCCCTCAGACCTTGATGTTGGTGATGATCTTCATGACGATCAGGTTCAGGGTCAGCATGATGCCGACAAAGAAGCACATCGGAATGAAGTAGGGGTGGTCCAGAACCTCGTCATAATAGCCGGGGTCCTTCACCAGAATGAACGCAAGACAGGCCAGCGGGAAGCCGGATAGGAATTTGCCGGACCACTGCGCCTCGGCAGTGATGGCTTTCACGCGGCGGAAAAGGCGGAACCGGGCGCGAATGACCTGCGCCAAACCAGCCAGAATCTCGGCCAGGTTACCACCGGATTGCTGCTGGATGCCCACGGCCACGGCCAGAAAACGCAAATCCTGCATATCCAGGCGCTCTGCCATGTCTTTCAGCGCCTCACCCACGTCGCGGCCATAGGCGCATTCGTCGGCAATAACGCCAAATTCGGTTGCTAGCGGGTCCTGCACCTCATTCGCGACGATCTGGACCGAGGACACGAACGGGTTACCAACGCGCAGCGACCGTACCATCAGTTCAACCGCGTCAGGCAGTTGTTCCTCGATCATCGACATGCGCTTTTTGGCTTTGTGGTTGACCCAGGCATAAACAGCGCCCACGCCAATCGCGACCGAGATTGCAATCCGCAGCGGCAGGTCGGTTGGCGTGCCAATGCTGAGCCCCATAAAGGCCACCGCAGACACAAGGCCCATGATCATAATCAACTGGCGGGGCGTGAACGCAATCGCCGCCTTTTGCGCCTTGTCTGCCAGCAATGAATACAGAGGGATGCTCTGCGTTTTCATATGCTGCTGCATTTCCTTGCGCAGCTGTTCCAGAACCTGTTCGCGCCCGACGCCCTTGTCGAGCATGTCCAGACGGCGGTTGACCCGGCTGTTCAGGCTGATGGATTTGCCGAATGCGACCAGATAGATACCTTCGACCAGGGCCAGGACCCCCACGAAGATGGCGATATAGATAAGGGCCTCCATAGGAAGTTGCATACCCAGATCTCCTACATTGTGGTGGGGTCGTAGATCGACGCAGGCAGGTCAAAGCCCCACAGGCGGAAGCGTTCCGAATAGTGGCTGCGCACACCTGTTGCAGTGAAGTGACCGATGATCTTGTTGTCCGGCGTCAGGCCAACACGTTGAAACCGAAAGATTTCTTGCATCGAGATCACGTCGCCTTCCATGCCCGTAATCTCGGTGATCGAGGTCATGCGGCGCGAGCCGTCCTGCAAACGGCTGGCCTGAACCAGCAGGTTCACAGCCGAGGAAATCTGGCTGCGGACCGCCTTGATCGGCATCTCGATCCCGGCCATTGCGATCATGTTTTCCAGACGCGAGATACCATCCCGGGCCGAGTTGGCGTGAATCGTGGTCATCGAGCCGTCGTGGCCGGTGTTCATGGCCTGCAGCATGTCGATCACCTCGGCGCCACGCGTTTCGCCGACGATGATGCGGTCGGGGCGCATACGCAGGGCGTTTTTCAGACAGTCGCGGGGGCTGACCTCACCTTTGCCTTCAACGTTGGGCGGGCGGCTTTCCATCCGGCCTACGTGAGTCTGCTGGAGTTGTAGTTCCGCCGTATCCTCGATGGTCAGGATGCGCTCGGCGTCGTCGATGAAACTGGACAGGGCGTTGAGCGTGGTCGTTTTACCCGAACCGGTACCGCCCGAGACGATGATGTTCAGACGGGTCGAGACGGCGGCCTGCAGATAGGCGGCCATTTCCTCGGTGAACGCGCCGAAATTGACCAGATCGTCGATGCCCAGCTTGTCTTTCTTGAATTTACGAATCGAAACCAGCGAACCGTCCACCGCGATCGGCGGCACCATGGCGTTGAAACGCGACCCATCTGCCAGACGGGCGTCAACGTAAGGGTTTGATTCATCAACACGACGACCCACGGCTGACACGATCTTGTCGATGATCCGCATCAGGTGCTTTTCGTCTTTGAACGTAATGTCGCTGAGTTCCAGCTTACCGGCGCGTTCCACGAAAATCTGTTGCGGGCCGTTTACCAGAATATCGTTAACCGATTCGTCCTGCAGCAGCGTTTCCAGCGGACCAAGGCCGGTGACCTCGTCATAGAGTTCCTTGTTCAACTGAGACCGGTCGTCCCGGTTCAGAACGATATTCTTGGCCTCAAGCACCTCGCTGGCGATGGCGCTGATTTCCGAGCGCAATTCAGCCTCACCTGCGTTTTCCAGCGCGGCAAGGTTCAGGTTTTCCAGCAATTCCCGGTGCAGTTCGATCTTGATCTCGCCCAACCGTTCTTTGCGCTTGCGCTCACGATCGGACCCGACGACTTCGGCCGTTTTTTTCTGGATGGGCTTGCGCACAATCGCGGTGGCGGCAGAGGCTGCCGCCGGGGCTGATGCGGCCTCGGGGGTTTTGTCGGGCGTTTGTACCGGCTGAGCGGCAGGTTGCTTCTTGTATCTTGAAAACACGGCGGCTCCCCCCTTGGGATGATGTTACGCGGCTTCTGCGTCGTTGCTGCCAAGGCTGTGCAGAGACTTCGCCAGCTTCGCGATTTCCCGGCGCAGCGGGTTTTTCGCGGCCGAGTTGGCAAGCGGCAGACCATGATCGCCACTTTGCATGACGGGTTTGCCGCCATCAGGTAGTTGCAGGTCAATCGAAATGCCCAGGCTTTCGCCCATGCGTTTCACGCGGCTTTTGCCGTTCAGGTCGGTGAACTTGGGCGCACGGTTCAGGGCAAAGCGCAGCTTGTTGAATGGCAGTTCTTCGGCTTGCAGCGCGCGTTTCAGACGCAGGGCGTTCTGTGCCGACCGCATATCCAGTTCGATCACGGCGAAATACACATGCGCAGCCTGCAGAATCGTTTCCGACCACAGAACCAGCGTTTTGGGCATGTCGACGATCACGTAATCGAAGTGCTTCCGCGCCAAATCGATCACCCGTTGGATGTCTTCGGGCGTGATCAGATCCAGCGGTACCATGTCGGAAGGTGCGGTGAGAACCTGCAGCTTTTCTTCATAGGTTTGAAGCGCTTGCGAGAAAACTTCATCATCCATCGAATCGGTGTCCGACAGCATCTCGAACACCGTCTCGCGCCGCGGCAGGTCGAGGTAAGTCGAAACCGTGCCATATTGCAGGTCCAGATCGATCAGGCAGACCGAGGGGGCCTCTTTGTCGGATACGCTGGCAAGTTCCCAGGCCAGATTGACGGCCAACGTGGTCGATCCCACGCCGCCAGCAAGCCCGTGGGCCACGAACAACGCGCCTTCTTTCGATGCGCCATCCGTCAGAGTGGCTGCTGCTGTAGGGGCAACGGCAACCGGGTCGGGCTGGTTCATCCGCTCGATGGCTTCCGCCAGTTCGCCTTCGGGAAGAGGGTAGGGGACAAATTCATCCGCGCCTTTGCGCAGCAACTGATGCAACGAGGCGGGGGTCACGTCCTCGGCAATCAGCACAACTTTTATTTTCTTATCTTTGGCCTGAGCGATGATTTCACCCATCAGCGTCAGGTTATCTTCATCTTCGCCATCAATGGCCAAGGCAACGAATTGCAGCGAATCGGCTTCGGGCTGGGTGAAGAACGCGAGCGCTTCGGCGAAACCAAGGTCTCCCCAACGCTCGCCCAGAACCGCCTCCATGTCTTCGATCAGCAGGTCAAAATTCTGCACGTCCCTGCTGATCGTGCAGGCCAGAATGGCGGTATTGTCATCTTGCGGCGTAGCGCTGGTCATAAACACAATCCTCGTCGTGAGGGCCCAGCATCTCGTGCGAACGTCGGTCGTTCAGGTTGATTTGCTGTCGCCCCGATGCGGTCAATTCAAGCCGCAGGTCACCCTATTGTTCACAATGTCACTTTGAAGTTGGGCGAGAATTTGGCGCAAAAGAACCAATTGTAGGGAAATGGGCGACGATGTCGCCCATTCCACAAGTATTATCCACCTTCGGCGCCCTCGGTGGCTTTGACTTCCTGGATCGCGCTGACGGTCGTCGCGCTGTCGATGTACTCGCGGTAGATGACCTCGGCATATTTGCCGTCCAGAGTCTGCGACCGGCTGTCAACAAAGCCTGCGACCTCGGTCACGGTGCGGCGATTCCGGCGGTCCCGATTCGGCGTTGCCACCAACGGCTGCGTTTTGCCGAACGAGACAACCGCTTCAAGCCGTGAGCGCGAGATACCCTGCTGCGAGAAGAAATTCACGACAGCTTGAGCGCGCCTCAGACCCAGACTTTTGTTGTACCCGTCCGAGCCGACCGCATCCGTATGCCCGTAAACCCGGAACCGTGCTTCGGGGAACTGTTTGATCCAGTCCGCCTGCTGCAAGAGTATCCGCTGGGCGGACGCATCCAACTGAGAGCTGTTGAAGGCAAAGTTCACCTGGCTCGGCACCTCAGAGGCAAAGCGCCGTCCCAGAATTTGTGCATAGGTCAGTTCTCCGGTCATGACCTGGGTGTTGTTCAGGGCGGCATTTCCGAAGGTGCCCTGGTCGATCTCGTATCCGGCCTCTCGCGTGCATGCGGCGACAGCGACCGTCAGACCGAGTGTGATGATCCACTTCTGCATTGGTCCGATCCTCCTGATCAATCTAGGACGTAGCCGTAAGAGTTGCCGAAGTCCTGTCTTGCGACTTCCGATGCGCCACCTGCGCCGGAACGTGCCGTGCGCGAGACCCGGCCATTCACGAACAGATCAAATTCGCTGGGCGGTTTGACCCGGTCGGTCGGCAGGGCTAGGGCCTCGCCACGGACGGGGGACACAAGATGGGCGGTTATGATGATGATCAATTCGCTTTGCTCACGCTGATATTCCGCGCTACGGAACAGCGCGCCCAGAACTGGGACATCACCCAACCACGGCACTTGGCTGCTCAGGTCAGCGAAATCGTCCTGCAGCAATCCGGCGATAGCAAAGCTTTCCCCGTCCCGCAGTTCGACCGTCGTCTTGGCGCGGCGGGTGATGAAGCTTGGAACCGTGTCACCGTTGATGGTGAAGTCCGAGCTTGAGTCGATTGCCGACACAGCTGTTGCCATTTCAAGGTTGATCAGGTCGCCGTCCACCACGCGGGGAACAAAGGCCATCTCAACGCCGAACGCTTTGTATTCGATGGCCACGACGCCGTCATCTTGCGGAACCGGGATCGGAACCTCGCCACCAGCCAGGAAGGTAGCTTCCTGTCCAGACAGGGCCGACAGGTTCGGCTCGGCCAGATTGCGCGCCAGCCCCTTTGTTTCAAGGGCTTCCAGCAACAGGCGAATCTGCGTCGATCCTGCACCAAACCCGAACAGGATGGCACCGTTGTTCTCTTGAACAAACGGAATACCGCCGTTCAGCGCATTGGTCAGAGCCCCCTGGTTGTTCAGAGTGTTGAAGCCCGCAGTTACGTCGGTTCCGGCAAAGCCCAGTGACGCGGACAGGCTTTTGGCCACCGACCGGTTCATCTCGGCAAAGCGGACTTTCAGCATCACCTGCTGAACGCCGCCCACTGACATCAGATTCGATACACGCTCGGGCGCGTAGCGTTCCGCCAGTTCAAGCGCGCGGGCCAGCTTGGCCGAGCTTGAAATGGTGCCCGACAGCACGATGCCATCATTTGCCGTGCGAACCTCGACCGGTTCGTTGGGCAGAATCTGACGCAGCCGCTCTTTGAACTCGGTCACATCCGGTGCAACGCGCACGCGCACGTTGGCGATCAGGTTGCCGACACCGTCAAACAGGGTCAGGGTTGTCAGGCCAGGGGCCTTACCCAGAATGTAGATGGTGCGATCAGAAAGCGATGAGATATCAGCGATACCGGCATTGGCAATGCTGAGTTCCGCGAAGGGTTCTTCGCTTTCCACGACGATCGCGCGATTCATGGGCACATCCAGTGTTTCCACCGTGCCCTTTTTCACCACGCGAAGGGTTTCAGCCCAGGCGGCATCGCCGACCGGGCCCATAACAAGCGACAACCCCAGCAGGGTTGCGCTGATCCAGGAACGTATTGTCATGTGACCTGCCTCTCCGATCACGCCTCGTTTTTGGGTCTTTTGCCCTATGATGAGAAAGACTGCGCGAAAACCGAATTTATTGCAATAATCAATGGTTTCTGGAATTTTCCTTATGTGGATAATGCGCAACAATGCCATAAGAAAGGGCCGCGCTGTTCGCGCGGCCCTGTGCCTGTAACGAATTGAAATCCCGTCAGTTTGTGCAAGGAATCGGGGCTTCGATAATGTCGGCCCCTTTTCTGATTCGCGTAGTGCAGATCTGCTTGGGGGCGGCCTGAGGTGCCGGTGCGACCTCTTCGATGCCCAGCAGGGTTCTCTGGTCCACTTCGATGACCTCGACCGCCGCTGCAATTTCTTCGTCTTGCTGGATGCCGACCAAGGCAAGCGACAGTCGACCGGTGTTTTGCGCCTGCGCCAGAGCTGCGACTTGTTCCGGGGTTGCCGCGACCGTCACGGTCCGGGCGATTGTGGTCCCGGTGACGTCCGAGCCGGTAGTCTGATCGACAGCGATCAGTTCGATGCTTGTTTGAATCAGACGCGTAATACCTCCGCTCGCACCTTCGGTGGTTCCGCTGGACCCGGTCCAATAGATATCAACATTGTCACCCGGCCGCAGAAAACCCGAAACGCCCGAGGCGACATCGACGCTGATCGCAAAGGCCCGCATTCCTTTTTCCAGGCGCGAGGTCAGGCCAGCCTTCCCGCCCGGTTCGGTAACTTTCACTGCCATCAGGGCTTCGTCTTTTTCCATCGTCCGCAGGACGAAACGATCCCGGTTGCCGGTTTCCGGGAACAGGGCAGTCATTTCGGTAAAGGTCCCCTCGGGGATTGCGGTTTCAGGCCACTCGACGATGCGAACATCTTCTTCGGCCAGTTTTTCACCGTACTTTAGCGTCCGGTTGGAAACGAGGACGCCAACGGTGGGGATGACCTCAACCTGTTTGTTGGCATTTGCCAAGGCTTCCGCCGCTGCTTGCTTTTGGCGGGCAAGCTCTTGCTGGTAAGCCGAGATGTAGTTGCGCGCCATATAGACGGCCCCCCCGGCCAGAGCCACCCCGACAATCAGGACAAGTCCGAATACCGCTCGCATACATTCACCTCTTATTTGGATTGGCCGACGGCTCGACAGCCAATGAACCACTTTGAAACAGCATATTTTCTAAATCTGAATTGTGTCGAAATGTGGGACAAATCTGTTTTTTGCAAAGATTTGTCAGGCTCTATTGCGTTTGTGCCCAATTGATCCGGGCAGCTTCAGTTGAGCGAACGAAAAATCGCCGCAACCTGGCGTTGCGGCGATCCTTGTCTTTGTCCGTTGGCTGTATTGTTGCCCGCTGGCCCGCTAGTTGCTGACCGTTCCGGCTGCGGTAATCCCGCCGGCATCCCCGGTGGTTGTACCGGTGCTGATCGTCGCCGAGCTGAGCGTCGTGTTCACATTGCCACCAACATTGTCGGTTGCGGATTGGATCGCGGCGACCAAAGCTGCACCCAGTGCAAGTATCAAAGCGACCAGGACAACCCAGTCGACGGTGATCGCCCCGTCTTCCTTTTGCCTAAAGTCCTTAAAGAACCTGATCATTCGTCACCCCTTCAACCGCAATTTTTCTGGCGGGCCGGTTTCTTCCGATCTTCCGCAACTAATATCTGTTGCAATGAATTTGACCTGTTTGCATGGCGGAAATTAGGCCAAACATAGATTATCACGCCAAAATCACTAATTTTTTTTGTTGAATATTGGTAGCTGGGTCTGTCGGGCAAAGATTTGCCCGAGCTAAGCTGGGGGCATTGCGCGCAGGATAGGACCCGGCTGGAGAAAGCGATTAACCCCAAGATTTTCTGGTTTGCTTCTCGTAACCAAAAAAAAGCCGCGCCAAACCTGGCGCGGCTTCGCTTCCGAATGGAAGTGGTAACTTAGTTGCTGGTGCCGGCGCCGGTGATACCGCCTGCAACGGTGCCGTCGCTGGTGCCGGTGCTCAGGGTTGCCGAGGACAGAGCGGTGTTCACGTCTGCCGCCAGACCCGATGCGCCATCTGCGATCTGCTGGTATGCCACGGTGCCCAGGCCGATGACTGCTGCGGTCAGAACAACCCAGTCAACTGTTACGGCGCCGTCTTCGTCTTTGCGGAAGTTCTTGATGAACTTGATCATGTTACGTCCCTCCTAAAGGATCTAAAAGTCAATTAAACCTTGGCGTCTTCCAGAGCTTTCTCTCTCAGTCCGCTCCCGACCGTCTCGGTATGACCTAATGTTTGACGGTTACGCGTGGCAGGAATTGGGCCAAACGCAGATTTTTTTCCGGATCGCTTAACTTTTTGGTGACATTTTACGTAACCCTATGAAAAATAATGGTAAAAAAATCAATCAATGTGTTTGCAACGATCCGGGGCGATGTAAAATTGCGCCAAATGAGGCGAAATTGCCCCATTTCGCTTTGTTTTTCTGGCTTTGCGGGAAGATTCGAGGTTCAAATCACCTAAAACGAAAGCATGAGGCAGGCAAAAATGAATCTCCGGGACGCACTTAAATGCGCCGGTGTGTTGGCGTTTCTGACGTCAGGCATCGCGCCCGCCGTCGCCACCGAGGTTGAGCCACGCGGCGTTTACAAGAGAATCAAACCCCCAAAACCGGGTGAGCGCCCGCGCGTGACCATTCAGATCACGCCCGAAGAGCATGCAACCCGCCCCTCGGCCCCCAGCACGGGGACGGCGATTGTTGTGCCGGAAATCATCGCTCGCACCAAAGTCGCGCCACCGGTCGCGCCCGATAACAACGGTAAGAACAAGCCCAAAGGAGCCTACAAAGCCTTTTGGGAGAAGATATCACCCGAACTTGCACAAGCCGGGGCGTGGCGGCTGGATGATGCGATCAAGGCTCTGGCCGCAACCAGCGTAAGGTCGCCGCGCCTGCAGACGCTGCAGACCATCGCGCAGGAACAGGGGGTCGAGATTTTGCGCTCGACCGTCGGCACCAATGTGTCGCCCGCACTGGTTCTGGCCGTGATCTCGGTAGAATCGGCCGGTCGAGCAGATGCCGTCAGCTCTGCGGGCGCGCAGGGGCTGATGCAGTTGATGCCCGCCACAGCCGCCCGTTTTGGGGTCCAAGACAGTTTCAAACCGTCGCAGAACATCGCGGGCGGCGTGAAATACCTGAACTGGCTGATGGGAGAGTTCGGCAACGACCCGATTCTGGTTCTGGCCGGGTACAACGCGGGCGAGGGGGCCGTGCGCAAACATAGTGGCGTGCCGCCTTATGCCGAGACCCGTGACTATGTCCCCAAAGTGCTGGCGGCCTTTCAGGTGGCGCGAGCGCTGTGCACCACGCCACCCGATCTTGTCTCGGATGGATGCGTGTTTCAGGCCCTGAACTGAAAAAGCCCGCCGATTTGGCGGGCTTTTCGTTGGATCAGTTGACGATATTGGCCTCGGTCGCGCCGCGGATTTCGTCTTCGGTCACGCCCTCGGCGACCTCGATGATCTTCAGGCCACCTTCGACCACGTCCAGCACCCCCAGATTGGTGATGATGCGATTCACCACCTGCTTGCCGGTTAGCGGCAGGGTGCATTTCTTCAGCAGCTTGGACTTGCCGTGCTTGTTGGTGTGATCCATCACCACGATCACGCGGCCCACACCGGCCACCAGATCCATCGCACCGCCCATGCCTTTGACCAGCACGCCGGGGATCATCCAGTTGGCCAGATCGCCCTCTTCATCCACTTCCATCGCGCCCAGCACGGCGGCAGCGATCTTGCCGCCCCGGATCATCGCGAACGAGGTTGCGCTGTCGAAATACGACGTGCGGGACAATTCGGTGATCGTCTGCTTGCCTGCGTTGATCAGGTCGGCATCTTCTTCACCCTCGAAAGGAAAGGGGCCCATGCCGAGCATGCCGTTTTCCGATTGCAGAGTGATATCCTTGTCGCCCACATAGTTCGCCACCAGCGTCGGAATACCGATGCCGAGGTTCACATACATGCCGTCTTCCAGTTCCTGCGCCG
Source organism: Ruegeria sp. G12 (assembly GCF_056533565.1). Classification (NCBI taxonomy): domain Bacteria; kingdom Pseudomonadati; phylum Pseudomonadota; class Alphaproteobacteria; order Rhodobacterales; family Roseobacteraceae; genus Ruegeria; species Ruegeria sp. G12. The sequence continues at coordinate 618,471 of NZ_JBQFOO010000002.1, read as the reverse complement.
CGCGGGCGGCCATCTGATTGCGGTCCCAGGGCATTATGCGGTCTCCTTCTGGCGGGTGGTGCGCTGTTCGATGCGCTTTTCGTGGTCGCCCTGAATGATGCGATGCACATAGATGCCGGGAAGGTGGATGCCGTCGGGATCCAGCGAGCCGCGCGGGACAATCTCTTCAACTTCGGCGATGCAGATCTTACCGCAGGTCGCGGCAGGTACGTTGAAGTTGCGGGCAGTCTTGCGGAAAATCAGGTTGCCGGTGTCGTCGGCCTTCCACGCCTTGACGATGGAGAGATCGGCAAAGATGCCTTCCTCCATGATGTAGGTTTCGCCGTTGAAGTCCTTGTGTTCCTTGCCTTCGGCGATCACGGTGCCCATGCCGGTTTTGGTGTAGAAGCCGGGGATGCCCGCGCCACCGGCGCGCATCCGTTCGGCCAGCGTGCCTTGCGGGGTGAATTCCAGCTCAAGCTCGCCGCTCAGGTACTGGCGCATGAACTCCGCATTCTCGCCGACATATGAGCTGATCATTTTTTTGACCTGTTTGGTCTGCAGCAGGATGCCGATACCGAAATCATCCACGCCGGCGTTGTTCGATGCAAAGGTCAGGTCCTGCACACCCGATTCCCGGATCGCCTCAAGCAGCAGTTCCGGTATGCCGCACAGGCCGAACCCGCCCGCGGCAATCAACATGCCATCCGACAGCACGCCATCCAGCGCTTCGGTGGCATTGGCATAGACTTTTTTCATGGAAAACTCCCCCAATGACATGGTGTTGGGCCGATTTGTGCCGCCACGTCACGGGGAAGTCAATGAAACCAGAGGGTCAGTGGTATTTCTACCTAACTGGCCGCTTTCTTGGTGGTCTTCTTCGCGGCGGCCTTCTTCTTGGGGGCCGCTTTCCGTTTGGCGCCCTTCTTGGCCGCCTTCTCGTTGGCCAGTTCGACCGCCATTTCCAGCGTCACGTCCTCGGGTTTGATGTCCTTGGGCAGGGTAGCGTTGACCTTCTCCCATTTCACATAAGGCCCATACCGACCATCCAGAACCTGAATCGCGCCGCCATCGGGGTGTTCGCCCAGCTCTTTCAGCGGTTTCGCGGCTGCCCGCCGTCCGCGTCCCGGGTTGGCGCGCTTTTCGGCCAGCAGTTCCACGGCGCGGTTCATGCCGATCTCGAACACATCGTTGGGGTCCTTGAGGTTGGCGTAGACCGGTTTGGCCTCATCAGCCAGTTGATGCATCAGATAGGGGCCGAACCGCCCGAAGTTCGAGGTGATCATGCCGCCGTCGGGATGTTCACCGATCTGGCGGGGCAGCGACAAGAGCGTCAGGGCCTTGTCCAGATCCATGTCATCCTTGCTCCACCCCCGGGGCAAAGAGGCACGCGGTGGCTTCTTGTTCTCGGGCGTAGGCTCGCCGCGCTGAACGTAAGGCCCGAAGCGACCGGATTTCAGCCAGATCTCATCGCCAGCATCTTCGCCCAGCAGACGTTCGTCGCCTTCAGCCCCTTCGCCCGCGATGGGGCGGGTATAGGTGCATTCGGGGTAGTTGCCACAGCCCACAAACCCGCCGGTGCGCGAGGTCTTCAGGTGCAACTGTCCGACGCCGCATTTCGGGCAGATGCGCGGGTCTGACCCATCCTCGCGCGGCGGATAAAGCTGCGGGGCCAGCGCCTCATCCAGCTTGTCCAGCACTTCCGAGATGCGCAGTTCCGAGGTCTCGCCAATCGCCGCAGAGAAATCGCGCCAGAACTTGCCCAGCAGGTCCTTATAGTCCCGGTCGCCTGCACTGACATCGTCCAGTTCTTCCTCCAGATTGGCGGTGAACTCATAGCCCACGTACTGCCGGAAGAAATTCAGCAGAAAGATCGTGACGATCCGGCCCTTTTCCTCGGGGATCAGCCGGTTCTTGTCCTTGCGCACATATTCGCGGTCCTGAATCGTGGTCACGATCGAGGCATAGGTCGAGGGTCGCCCGATCCCCAACTCCTCCATCCGCTTGACCAGCGTGGCCTCGGTATAACGTGGCGGTGGTTGGGTGTGGTGTTGCAGGGCCAGTACGGCTTCGTTTTCGGACAGGATCGCGGCCTTGTCCTCGGCCTTTGCAAACTGATCCTTCAGCGAGGTCTTGGCAAAGCGCGCCGGATCGCCCTGCATAATCTGCGGCAGGCGCTTTTCGTCGTCATCAGCCACGTCATCGCGGCCTTCCTCATAGACACGCATGAACCCGTCAAACAGCACCACCTGACCGGTGGCGCGCAGGCCGACCTGACCGTCATCGCTGCCGATCTCGACCGTCGTGCGCTCCAACCGTGCGGCGGCCATCTGGCACGCGATGGTGCGCTTCCAAATCAGATCGTACAGCTTGCGCTGGTCCTCATCCGTCACCTTCAGCGCCTTGGCGTCGCGCGTCATATCCGTGGGGCGGATACATTCATGCGCTTCCTGCGCATTCTTAGCCTTGTTCTTATAGATACGCGGGCTGCCGGGCACGTATTCCGCGCCATACCGGTCCGAGATCGCATCGCGGGTGGCCGCGACAGCCTCGGGAGCCATGTCGATGCCGTCGGTCCGCATATAAGTAATGTAGCCCGCCTCATACAGCCGCTGCGCCACCTGCATCGCATGGCGCGCGCCCATGCCGAACTTGCGGCTGGCCTCTTGCTGCAGGGTCGAGGTCATGAACGGGGCAGAGGGGTTCCGCGCGGCGGGCTTGGCCTCGACCGAGGTGACGCTCAGCGCGCGGCTGGTGATGGCCTGCACCGCCAGCTCGGCCTGCGTTGCATTGGCCAGATCGTGCTTGTCCAGCTTTTTGCCCGCCAGAGTGACAAGCCGTGCTTCATAGGTTTGGCCGCGCGGGGTTTCGAACAGCGCCCTGACCGACCAGTATTCGACCGGTTTGAACGCCTCGATCTCCATCTCGCGTTCGACGATCAGGCGCAGGCAGACCGATTGCACGCGACCCGCAGACCGCGCGCCGGGCAGCTTGCGCCACAGTACCGGCGACAGGTTGAACCCCACCAGATAGTCCAGCGCCCGGCGGGCCAGATAGGCCTCGACCAGAGGCATGTCGACCTCGCGCGGGTTCTGCATCGCCTCGGTCACGGCATCCTTGGTGATCGCGTTAAAGGTCACGCGGCTGACCGGCGTGTCCTTTTTGATTGACCGTCGTTTGGTCAGCGCCTCCTGCAGGTGCCAACTGATCGCCTCACCCTCGCGATCGGGGTCAGTGGCGAGGATCAGGGCGTTGTCCTCTTTCAGCGCGTCGGCGATCGCTTTGACATGCTTGCGGCTGTCATTCCCGACCTCCCATTTCATCGAGAATTCGTGGTCCGGATCAACCGATCCGTCCTTGGGCGGCAGGTCTCGCACATGGCCATACGAGGCCAAAACAGTGTAGTCGGGGCCAAGATACTTATTGATCGTTTTTGCTTTGGCCGGAGATTCTACAACAACTACGGGCATTTAAGAGGAATCCTCGCTCGACAGGCTTTGCGCTTTGTATGGCCGTGCAAAATGTGTGCGGCAAGATCGAATTGTCAATGCGTTCCTTTTGACCCTGAAAATATGGCGTCTTTATGAACCGCTGCGCTAGCTGGCCAGCGACAGCAACCCGCCAGGTTGGCGCTGAATCCGCCCGTCGAGCTCCAGATCCACCAGCGCCGGACCAACAGCACCCGCTGGGGCGGCAATGTCGCGGATCAGTTGATCCTCGGCAATCGGGGATGGGCCAAGCCTGGTCAGGATTTCGGTATGCAGCGATCCGCTTGTCACGGTTTGGCTGTCCTTGAGGCAGGGCGCGTCGGTGTATTCAGATGGCAAAAGAACCGATTGCTGCGGCGGCAGAGCGTCAATCACGTCCTCGGCGTTGCGCACCAGCGTTGCACCGTCGCGGATCAACAGATTGCACCCAGCGGCGCGGGCGTCGATCGGATGGCCGGGCACGGCCAAAACCTCTCGCCCCTGATCAAGCGCATCGCGGGCCGTGATCAGGCTGCCTGATTTCGCCGCCGCTTCGACAACGATCACCGCTTGCGACAGGCCCGAGATGATCCGATTGCGGCGCGGAAAGTGCCGGGCCTGGGGCGTTACGCCCATTGGTTGTTCCGCGAGGCGCAGGCCCTTGTCGGCGATGTTCCGCGCCAGATCTGTGTTTTCCGCTGGGTAGATCACGTCGACTCCACCCGCCATCACGGCAATGGTTCCGGTTTCTAAAGCAGACATATGCGCCGAGGTGTCGATCCCCCGGGCCAGCCCCGACACGACAACAAACCCCTTTTCGCCTAACTCTTTCGCCAGCCCGCGTGCCATCCGGGCCCCGAGGGAGGAACAATTTCGCGCCCCAACCATTGCAATCGCCGATCGTTGCAAAAGGGACGTATCGCCAATCGCCCAAAGGATCGGAGGAGCATCAGAGATATCATTCAAAGCGGCAGGGAAATCTGCAGACCCAAGGCACAAAAGCCGCGCATTGGCGGCTTTTGCTGCCTTGAGCTCTGCCTCGATCACGCCGGGGGGGCAGGTTTCATACCCGTCGATCCCGGCAGCACGTGCCATTTCGGGCAGCGCGGCCAGCGCGTTCTGCGCCGAGCCATGTTCGCGTAGCAGCCGGCGAAACGTCGCCGGGCCAACCTTGCGCGAGCGCAACAGACGAAGCCAGGAAAACCGATCCTCTTCCGTGGTGGGTGGGAGTGTGGGGTGATTGGAAGAAAGCTGCTCTTCGGTCATCCGATGCTCCGCCTGATTGCAGAACTGGTTTACGGGGTATGGGGTTAACAGCTTGTGAATCGAAGAAAATTAGATGCGTTTTTTCTGAACGCGTTTCTTGATATCTGTATATATGTTTGAAAAGGCGGAGAAAATTCTTGCGAATTTTCTTGGGCAGACAGGAGTGGGCGCGTTGCGAAAGGCTCCCAGCGTTAACCGAGCGCCTCACTATTAGCTGTTTTCCGACTCAGGTGGCCGAGCCGCCAACCGTTAGCCCGTCCATCAGAACCGTCGGCTGCCCGACGCCCACCGGCACCCACTGGCCATCCTTGCCGCAGGTGCCCATGCCTGGGTCCAGTGCCATGTCGTTGCCCAGACCGCGGATGCGTTTCAGCGCAGACGGCCCGTCACCGATCAGGGTCGCGCCTTTGACCGGCGCGCCGATCTTGCCGTTTTCGACCCGGTAGGCCTCGGTGCACGAGAACACGAATTTGCCATTGGTGATATCCACCTGTCCGCCGCCGAATCCAACGGCCCAGATGCCGTCTTTGATGTCGGCTACCAGCGCGGCCGGATCGGCTTCGCCGCCCAGCATAACCGTATTCGTCATGCGCGGCATAGGTTTGTGGGCATAGCTCTGCCGCCGTCCGTTGCCGGTTGGCGCAACGCCCATCAGGCGGGCGTTCTGCCGGTCCTGCATGTAGCCGGTCAGGATGCCATCCTCGATCAGAACCGTCCGCGAACTGGGCGTGCCCTCGTCGTCCACAGTGATCGAGCCGCGCCGGTCAGCCATCGTACCGTCATCTACCACGGTTACGCCTTTCGACGCGATTTGCTGCCCCATCAGGCCCGCAAAGGCTGAACTTCCCTTGCGGTTGAAATCACCTTCAAGCCCATGCCCGATGGCTTCGTGCAGCAGAATTCCGGGCCAGCCGGGGCCAAGCGCGACCTCCATGACACCTGCCGGGGCAGGGACCGCGTCGAGGTTGACCAAAGCGATCCGCAGAGCCTCGCGCGCTTTGGCCTGCCAGTCGGCGGGGTCGATCAGACCGCTGAGACCGACGCGCCCGCCACCCCCGGCAGACCCGCTTTCGCGGCGGCCATTTTGTTCGACGATGACCGAGACATTCACGCGGGTCATCGGACGCACGTCGCGGACCAGAACGCCGTCGGGGCGCAGAATCTCGACCTCCTGCACAGCCGCAGCGATGGTCGCGCTGACTTGAACCACGCGGGGGTCCAGATCGCGGGCAAAGGCGTCGATCTCGCGCAGGGTTTCGACCTTGACCGGGAAGCTCGCCGTTTCGATCGGATCTTCGTCGGTATAAAGCCGTTTGTTGGTGGCCATCGGCGCATCGGCCAGCGTTCCGCCGCCGTCCCCCACCGCCAGCCGCGCGGTTTCCGAGGCGCGTTTCAGCGCCGGGATCGACACGTCGGTCGAATGGGCATAACCCGCGACCTCGCCCTGAACTGCGCGCAAACCGAACCCTTCGGAGGCGTCGTAAGACGCGGTACGAAGACGTCCGTCATCAAATACCAGAGACTCGGATTTTCGCCGCTCGACAAACAGCTCTCCATCCTCGGCACCAGCCGTGGCTGAGCGCAAAATGGCCAAGGCCTCATCCTGCGGTAAAGCGCTGTCAAAGGGGCGGAACGGGGCCTGAGTCATCGGTTGCGACCTTTCGGGTTTGATCCAGATCAAAAATAGCGTCTGTTTGACGCAAGCATTTTGCTTTATCTACCCGCTGGAATATGGTTTTTAACGCGTCCAAAGACAACGGGAGAGGTGCGACTGATTCACACCTTTTCGCCAGGGACGTAAAGATCAAACGATCAGGACAGAATATGAAGAATGCTTTGATGCTTTCGGGGTTGATGACAGCCCTCTCCAGCCTCCCCGCCATGGCTCAGGAGCTTGAGATTATTGGCAAACCGGTCGATGGCGGCCTGGGGTTCCAGCCCGCAGCAACCAGCCTGGCCGAGGGAATTCACAAGCTGGACAACATGATTCTGGTGATCATCACCGTGATCTGCCTGTTTGTCGCGGCACTGCTGGTTTACTGCATTGTGCGCTACAACAGCCGTGTTAACCCGACCCCGGCGCGGTTCTCGCACTATACGCCGGTTGAGATCGCCTGGACCCTTGGCCCGATCCTGATTCTGGTTTTCATCGGGGCTTTCTCGCTGCCGGTGCTGTTCAAGCAGCAGGAAATTCCGGAAGGTGACGTGGTGATCAAGGTTGTGGGCAACCAGTGGTACTGGACCTACGAATATGTCGATCACGATTTCGCCTTTGACAGCTATCTGCTGGGTCATCCGGCGACACTGGACGAGGGCGCGCGCCCTGCCGACGCAGACGTGACGCCGTTTGTTCTGGATGACGCCATGCGCGCCAAGCTGGCTGATGCAGGCTACAGCGATGATGAATGGCTGCTGGCCACCGACACCGCCGTTGTTGTGCCGGTCGGCAAGATCGTCGTGATGCAGGTTACCGCGTCGGACGTGATCCATTCGTGGACCATTCCGTCCTTCGGTGTAAAGCAGGACGGCGTTCCGGGGCGTCTGGCCGAACTGTGGTTCCAAGCCGATAAAGAGGGCGTCTATTTCGGACAGTGCTCGGAACTGTGTGGCAAGGACCACGCGTATATGCCGATCACCGTCAAAGTGGTCAGCGAAGAAGCGTATGAGGAATGGCTGCAAGGTGCTCTGGAAGAGTATGCGGGCCAGCCTGCCGCCTATCAGGTTGCCTCGAACTAAGCCGCTATTGGCCTAGGTAAGATAGCAGGCTGCGCGGGGATCGCGCAGCTTTTGCCCCAGAAGGACCGGACATGAGCGACGCAAGCATCAATGCCAGCCAAGTGACCGCCAAGGCGCACGCGGACGAGGCCAGCTTTGGCGATTACTTCGCCCTACTGAAGCCGCGCGTGATGTCTTTGGTCGTGTTCACGGCTCTGGTTGGGCTACTGGCGGCACCTGTTCCGGTGCATCCATTTGTGGGCTTCTGCGCGATTCTGTTCATCGCCATTGGCGGCGGGGCGTCCGGCGCACTGAACATGTGGTGGGATGCGGATATTGACCGGGTGATGAAACGGACCAAAGGTCGTCCGATCCCCTCGGGCAAGGTGCAAGAGGGCGAGGCGTTGGCCTTGGGTCTGGCACTGTCTGGCCTGTCGGTGATCATGCTGGGGCTGGCGACCAACTGGTTCGCTGGGGCGTTTTTGGCCTTCACCATCTTTTTCTACGTCGTCGTCTATACGATGTGGTTGAAACGCTCGACACCGCAGAACATCGTGATCGGCGGCGCGGCAGGGGCCTTCCCGCCAGTGATCGGCTGGGTTGCTGCGACCGGCTCCATGTCTGTGGAGCCGTGGCTGATGTTTGCCCTGACTTTCATGTGGACACCGCCGCATTTCTGGGCGCTGGCGCTGTTCATGCGCTCGGATTATGACGACGCGGGCGTGCCGATGCTGACCGTGACCCATGGTCGCCGTGCAACGCGCTGGCACATTCTGGTCTATACCGCTCTGCTGGCCACGCTGGCCATCGGCACCGCGTTCTCGGGCATTGGCGGCCCGATCTACCTGACCGTCGCCGTGGTAATGAACGCCCTGTTCCTGCGCGGCGCGTGGCAGATCTCGCGCCGGACCGAGGATGACTCGGAGGCCGACAACTTCAAGGTTGAGCGCAGTTTCTTCAAGCTGTCGCTGTTGTACCTGTTCCTGCATTTCGGCGCGATTCTCGTTGAGGCGCTGTTGAAGCCTTACGGCTTGGGAGGCTGGTCATGAGCCTGCGCAAAAGCCACGAGCTGCATCAACGCCGGTTCAGCCGCAATCTGGGCGTAGGCCTGACATTGGCGGCGTTCATCGTGATCATCTTTGGCTTGACGGTCGTCAAGGTCTCGGGCACCGATTTCAACATGGCGACGCAAGAGGTGCAGAACTGATGGCGCTGTCGGGTCCGCAAAAAACGGTTGCACAGACCGTAGGGGTGGTTGTCCTGATGGGTAGCCTCGCCTGGGCGGCAGTGCCGTTTTATGACTGGTTCTGCCGGGTCACCGGGTTTGGCGGCACCACCGGCGTGGCCGCCGCCGCGCCCGAGGACATTCTGGACCGCACCGTTACAGTTCGCTTTGATGCCTCCAAAGCCAAGGATATGGCGTGGGAGTTCAAGCCGGTCGAACGTGAGATGGAAGTGCGCATTGGCGAGACCGGTTTGGCGTTTTATGAAGCTTACAACCCGACCGACCGGCCCATAGCCGGTCAGGCATCCTATAATGTCGCGCCTTATTCGGCGGGCGGGTATTTCCAGAAAATCGCCTGTTTCTGCTTTGAAGAACAGGTGCTGGAGCCCGGCGAGCGGGTTCAGATGCCGGTCACATTCTTCGTCGATCCTGAAATGGTTGACGATCTTGAAGCCAAGTATGTGCATACGATCACTCTGTCGTATACATTCTACGAAATTGACCTGCCCGAGGGCTATGCCGCCCTTGATGTGCAGGCAGATACAAACACGAACTAACGCCTTTAGGTGAGGGACTTTGATGGCACACGCTAAAAATCACGACTACCACATTCTGAACCCCTCGATCTGGCCGCTGATCGGCGCGATCGGCGGCTTCGTGATGCTGTTCGGAGCCGTCCTCTGGATGCACGGCATCACCCCGTGGATGTTCTGGGCTGGCCTGATTGGCGTTCTATACACCATGTTTGCCTGGTGGTCCGAGGTGGTGGTCGAAAGCCGTCAGGGCGACCATACGCCGGTTGTCCGCATCGGCCTGCGCTATGGTTTCATCCTGTTCGTGATGTCCGAGGTGATGTTCTTCTTCGCCTGGTTCTGGTCGTTCTTCAAACATCGCATGTACCCGATGTACGACTATGCCGGTACCGAGTACATCCAGCCGGATATCCACGCGGTTGACCCCTTCCACCTTCCGCTGATCAACACGCTGGTGCTGCTGCTGTCGGGTTGTGCGATCACATGGGCGCACCATGCGCTGGTGCATGACAATGACCGCAAAGCGCTGATAAACGGTCTGGCCATCGGTATCGTTCTGGGCATCGCCTTTACCGCGCTGCAGGGCTATGAATACTATGAATTGCTGGCCCACGAGGGCTGGAAGTTCGGCGATGATCAGTTCTATTCGAACTTCTTCATGGCGACCGGTTTCCATGGCGCGCACGTGATCATCGGGACGATCTTCCTGTCGGTCTGTCTGATCCGGGCGTTGAAAGGGGACTTTACCCCCGAGAAACACGTCGGGTTCGAGGCGGCCGCCTGGTACTGGCACTTTGTTGACGTGGTTTGGCTGTTCCTGTTCTTCGCCGTCTACATCTGGGGCCAAGCCCCGCTGATGTAAGCCGCGTCAGGTGATCCAATTGTAAAAGCCGCCCTTTGGGGCGGCTTTTTCTCTATTCCGGGGCGCAAAATTGCGCCCCATACAATTGGGCGGTTGCAAACCCCGTGACCTGCCCCTTAACAAGACGCCGGTTCCTGCAACGAGGTACGATCGTCCATGCGCCGCACTCTGTTCCTGCTGATCTTCGGCCTTGCCGGTCTGGGCGTGCTGTTGTCGCTGGGCGTGTGGCAGGTGCAGCGGCTTGGGTGGAAACAGGCTGTGCTGGCCGAGATCGATAGTCGGATTTCTGCTGACCCGATCGCCCTGCCATCAGCGGTGTCCGAGGGCGCGGACAAATACCTTCCGGTCATCGTTTCGGGCGAGATGGAGCCCGGGGAGATTCACGTTCTGGTGTCGGTCAAACAGGTCGGTGCGGGGTACCGGATCATTCAATCCTTCAGCACCGAAGACCGGACCATTCTGGTGGATCGTGGCTTTGTGCCGACGACCGCGAAGCAGGTCGAGCGGCAGACCGGTCCGATGGAGGTCACCGGCAACCTGCACTGGCCCGACGAGATCGACAGCTACACGCCTGAGCCGGACATCGACAGCAACATCTGGTTCGCCCGCGACGTGCCCAATCTGGCCGCAGCTTTGGGGGCCGAGCCCATTCTGCTGATCGCCCGGTCTGAGACTGATCCGGGTGTGACGCCTCTGCCGGTGGATACGGCAGGCATCCCGAACGATCACCTGCAATACGCAATCACATGGTTTGGTCTGGCCTTGGTCTGGGCCGCGATGACCGCATATTTCCTGTGGCGCAGCCGCGCCCCGTCTGAGAGTGAAGCGACATGAAATATATCTCGACCCGAGGCCAAGCGCCCGAACTGACCTTTGAAGAAGCGATGCTGACCGGGTTGGCCCGCGACGGCGGCCTGTACCTGCCCGCCGAGATCCCGGTGATGAACCATGACGAGATCGCCGCTTTGACCGGTCTGCCCTATGAAGAGATCGCGTTTCGGGTGATGTGGCCCTATGTCAGCGGCTCGTTCACCGAAGATGAGTTCAAGGACATCATCGCCCGCGCTTATTCTGGGTTCGGCCACGATGCCCGCGCGCCGCTGAAGCAGCTGAACGAGAACCACTTCCTGCTGGAACTGTTCCACGGGCCAACGCTGGCCTTCAAGGACTTCGCCATGCAGCTGATTGGCCAGTTGTTTCAGGTGGCGTTGAAGCGGCGCAATGATCGTGTGACCATCGTGGGCGCGACCAGTGGCGATACCGGGTCCGCCGCGATTGAGGCGTTTCGCGGGCTGGATGCGGTGGATGTGTTCATCCTGTTCCCGCATGGCCGCGTGTCTGAGGTGCAGCGCCGTCAGATGACGACGCCCGCCGACAGTAACGTGCATGCTTTGGCCGTGGATGGTGATTTCGACGATTGTCAGGCCGCGCTGAAGGATATGTTCAACGATTTCGACTTCCGCGATGGGGTGAAGCTTGCCGGGGTGAACTCGATCAACTTCGCGCGGGTGCTGGCGCAGATCGTGTATTACTTCTCGGCGGCCGTCAGCCTCGGCGCGCCGCACCGCAAGGTCAGCTTTACGGTGCCGACCGGCAATTTCGGCGACATCTTCGCGGGTTATCTGGCCAAGCGAATGGGGCTGCCCATCGACCGTCTGGTCGTGGCGACCAACCAGAACGACATTCTGCACCGGTGTCTGTCGGGTGAGGGGTATTTCAAGGGCGAAACCATACCCTCGATCAGCCCGTCGATGGATATTCAGGTCAGCTCGAACTTTGAACGCGCGCTGTATTATGCCTATGGCGAGGATGGTAGCGCCGTGGCGCAGTTGATGGATGAACTGAAAAGCGGCGGCTTCAACGTCAGCCAAGGCGCGATGGAGGCCCTGCGCGAAAGCTTCGACTCGGGGCGCGTGTCCGAGGATGAAACGTTGGAGACGATCAAGCACACGCTGGCGCACAGCGCTGAACTGGTCTGCCCGCACTCGGCCATTGGGATCAAGGTTGGTGAGGATCACCGCACGGCAGAGGTGCCGATGGTCACTCTGGCCACCGCGCACCCGGCGAAATTCCCGGCGGCGGTCGAGAAGGCAAGCGGTGAACATGCCCCCCTTCCATCCCGCATGTCTGATCTGTATGAACGTCCCGAACGGGTGACCCGCATTGCCAACGATCTGGGGGCCCTTGAGGATCATATCAGAAGGCACATCGCTGAGTGACAGTCAGACAAGACCAGCTGAAGAACGGATTTCGTATCGTCAGTGAACACATGCCGGGGCTGCAATCGGCGGCCATCGGCATCTGGGTGACCGCCGGTGCGCGGAACGAGCGGATCGAACAGAACGGCATTGCGCATTTCCTTGAGCATATGGCGTTCAAGGGAACCGAGCGGAGGACAGCGCTGCAAATCGCCGAGGCGATCGAGGATGTGGGCGGCTATATCAACGCCTATACCTCGCGCGAGGTGACGGCCTATTACGCGCGCGTTCTGAAAGACGACGTGGCGCTGGCGATGGATGTGATCGGCGACATCGTCCTGAACCCGATCTTCGACCCGCGCGAGATCGAGGTCGAGCGCGGTGTGATCCTGCAGGAAATCGGGCAGGCCTATGACACGCCCGACGACGTAATCTTTGATTGGCTGCAAGAGCAGAGCTATCACGACCAGCCCCTGGGCCGTACCATTCTGGGGCCAACCGAGCGGGTCAGCGCGTTTTCGCGCGAAGACCTGTCGGGTTTTGTGGCCGAGCATTACGGGCCGGAACAGATGATCCTGTCGGCAGCCGGAGCCGTGGATCACGATGCGCTGATGAAAATGGCTGAAGAGATGTTTGGTCATCTCCAGCCGCGCAAAGGTCTGATCCCGGAAACCGCCCGCTTCACCGGTGGCGAAGCGCGGCAAGAGAAAGAGTTAGAGCAGGCTCATTTCGCGCTGGCGCTGGAAAGCCCGGGCTATCGCGATGATGCGATCTATACCGCGCAGATCTATTCAACGGCGCTGGGCGGTGGCATGTCCTCGCGCCTGTTTCAGGAAGTGCGCGAGTCGCGCGGGCTGTGCTATACGATCTTTGCGCAGACCGGGGCCTATGCCGATACCGGGACGACAACAATCTACGCCGGAACCTCGGCCGATCAGGTGGGCGAATTGGCGACCATCACCATTGATGAGATGAAGCGCGCCGCCGAGGATATGAGCCCCGAAGAGGTTGCCCGTGCGCGTGCGCAGATGAAAGCGGGCATGCTGATGGGGCTGGAAAGCCCCTCGAACCGGGCCGAGCGTCTGGCGCGGCTGGTGCAGATCTGGGGACGTGTGCCCTCGCTTGAGGATACGGTCACCAAGATCGACGCTGTTACCACCAGGGATGTTCTGGCCTTTGCTGAAACCATGGCGTTACAGGCCCCGGCGGCGCTGGCACTTTACGGCCCGGTCTTAGGCGCGCCCTCGCTGGCGGAATTGCAGGAGAGGCGCGCGGCGTGATGCTTCTGGGCCGACGCAAGCTGAAACTCGAAACCGAGCGCCTGAGCTTGCGCCCGCCCATCCATTCCGACTTCAACGAATGGGCGGCGCTACGGCGGGCGTCCAAAGATTACCTCACCCCGTGGGAGCCGATCTGGGCCAAGGATCACCTGAGCCGGAAGTCGTTCACCAATCGGGTCTATTGGGCGCAACGCTCGGTCGCCGGGGGCACGGCGATTCCGCTGTTCCTGTTCCGCCGCTCGGATGACGCTTTGGTGGGGGCGATCACGCTGGACAACGTCCGGCGCGGACCGGCACAGGCGGGGACGCTGGGGTACTGGACCGGTCAGCCCTTTGCCCGTCAGGGGTATATGCGCGAGGCCATCGGGGCGGTAGTACACCACGCTTTCACCCGTCTGGACCTGAGCCGGATCGAGGCCGCCTGCCTGCCGGAAAACGCGGCCTCGCGGGGGTTGCTGGAAAGCTCGGGCTTCAAATACGAGGGCGTTGCGCAGTCTTATCTGCAGATCAATGGGCGGTGGCGGACGCATGTGTTGTACGCCAGCCTGCGGTCGGATCGTCGGGGCAAGACCGACGCGGGGTAGGGGGCTCTGCCCCCGCCGCGGCAAGCCGCGACTCCCTCGGGATATTTTGGGCCAGATGAACAAGGGGCATGACTTGGCGGCGGGATGCGCTACACTCTGGTCATGCGCTGGTTGGTTGCGGCATTGATGGTGATCTCGGGCGGGGCTGCGGCGCAGGAGCGGCGGCCGAGCCATTGTATCGCCATTGCGGATGCCGCACCGGGGATCGAATACCTGCATAAGGCGGCGTGGCAGGATCCGGTGCCGGAGTTTTCGGTGCGGATCAGTTACATCGCTCATGCCTCTTTCATGATCCAGACGCAGGGCGGGTTAAATGCGGTCACCGATTTCACCGGGTTCATCGGCAGCGCCGATCTGATTCCGGATGTGGTGACAATGAACCACGCCCATTCCACCCATTGGACGGCTCATCCCGATCCAGCCATCCCGCATGTGTTGCCGGGGTGGGGCGAGTTCGGGCAGGGGATCGATCATTACCTCGATCTGGGTGAAATGTTGGTGCGCAACGTCTCGACCGATATCCGCTCGGTCTATGGCGGGGTCGAGGAGCGTGGGAACTCGATCTTCGTGTTCGAGGTTGAGGGCCTTTGCATCGGCCATCTGGGCCATCTGCATCATGTTCCGTCAGACGAGCAATTCGCCGCACTGGGACGGTTGGATGTGGTGATGGCAGCGGTGGATGGTGGTACGACCATGCCTCTGCCCGAGATGATTTCGGTCCTCAGGCGGCTCAAAAGCTCGGTTATCATCCCGATGCACTGGTTTTCCGGTTTTTCGCTGGACCGGTTTCTGGTCGATATCCGGAACGATTTTCCGGTGGAACGTGAGGGCGTGTCGGAAATCACCGTCTCGCTACGCACCTTGCCCGACCGGCCAACGGTGGTCGTGCTGGAGCCGCGCTATCTGATTGATCTGGAATAGGGCTTGTCGGCGTCCGTTGCGTTGGGCCATGAAGGGGTATGAGCCTGAACCCCGCCGATGACAGTTTCGCCGATTTGATCCGCTCGCAGCTGGGGGGTGATGTTCTGCGCCCGGTTGCCGAGCGGTATTTGACCGAGCCGCGCAACCGGTTTGCGGGTCATGTGGGCGTGCTGGCCTCGCCACGCACGGTCGAGGAGGTTGCGGCGCTTGTCCGGCTGGCTTCGGATGCCCGGGTGCCGGTCGTGCCTTACGGCGGTGGCACCGGTCTGGTGGGCGGGCAGGTGATGACCGATGGCCCGGCACCGTTGTTGGTCTCGTTGGAGCGGATGACGGCCATCCGCGCCGTCTGCCCGACCGAGAACGTTCTGGTCGCCGAGGCTGGTGCCATTCTGGCCGATGTTCAGTCTGCGGCAGAGGCGGCGGATCGTTTGTTCCCCCTGTCGCTGGCGGCGCAGGGCTCGTGCCGGATTGGTGGCAACCTTGCGACCAATGCCGGTGGGGTCAACGTTCTGCGTTACGGCAATGCGCGGGATTTGTGTCTGGGGCTTGAGGCCGTGTTGCCGAATGGCGAAATCTGGCACGGTCTCAGCCGGTTGCGGAAGGACAATACGGGCTACGATCTGCGCAACCTGCTGATCGGGTCCGAGGGGACATTGGGGATTATCACAGCTGCCGCGCTGAAACTTTACCCGCGCCCGGCGGCGGTTGGGACGGCGATGTTTCGAGTGACCTCAGCTGAGGCGGCCATCGACCTGCTGGCTCTTGCCCGGGATCTTGTGGGCGAGAC
The DNA here is from genome assembly GCF_056533565.1 of Ruegeria sp. G12. Taxonomy (NCBI): domain Bacteria; kingdom Pseudomonadati; phylum Pseudomonadota; class Alphaproteobacteria; order Rhodobacterales; family Roseobacteraceae; genus Ruegeria; species Ruegeria sp. G12. Next base: position 602,654 of record NZ_JBQFOO010000002.1, on the reverse strand, counting down.
TATCAGTTCGTTCGAACTGATCCATCGGCAGGGTTTGGAATTTCTGACCGAGGTTTTGCCGGATGTTCGGCAGCCTTTCGACGTGCAACCCGAGTGGTGCGCTCTGGTCGAGCTTGGCCTGTCTGCCGGTCAGTCGCCTGCGGATGCTCTGGAGGCGATATATGTCGCCTCCGATGCGAAGGGTTTGATCAATGACAGTGTCATTGCCCAGAGCGAGGCGCAGCGCGCTGACCTGTGGGCGATCCGCGAGCGTATCCCCGAGGCGAACCGCCTGATTGGGTCGGTTTCAAGCCACGATATCTCAGTCCCGATCTCGGAAATCCCTGAGTTCATCCGGCGCGGAGCGGAGGCCATCCGCGCGATCGGCCCGTTTCGGATCAACTGTTTCGGGCATGTTGGCGATGGGAATCTGCATTACAATGTGTTTCCGCCGCGCGGTTTCAACAGGGCGGAATTCGATGATAAACGCGCCGCGATCCAGCATGCCGTCTATGATCTGGTGCATGAGTTTAGGGGCTCGGTCAGCGCCGAGCATGGGGTGGGACGTCTGAAAACCGATGATTTGGTCAAGTACGGCGACCCGGCCAAGCTGAACGCCATGCGTGCGATTAAGGCTGCGCTCGATCCGAAGGGGATCATGAACCCCGGAGCCGTATTGAAGGGGTGAACACGGCCCACAAAGGCCGTGTTCCGGTAGCAAATTACGACGCAGGCAGGATCACCTTGTCAATCACGTGGATCACGCCATTCTTGGTTTCGATATCGGCCTGAACCACATTGGCGTCGTTGATCATGACGCCCGAGTCCAGATCGACGGTGATGTCACCGCCCTGCACGGTGGCTGCAGTCATGTCGTCGGACAGGTCCCCGGACATCACTTTGCCCGGAACAACGTGATAGGTCAGGATCGCAACCAGCTGGTCCTTGTTCTCAGGTTTCAGCAGATTTTCAACCGTGCCCTCGGGCAGCGCGGCAAAGGCTGCGTCGGTCGGGGCAAACACGGTGAACGGGCCTTCGCCCTTCAGCGTGTCGACCAGTTCAGCCGCCTGGACCGCTGCGACGAGGGTTTCAAAATCTCCGGCTGCGACGGCGGTATCAACGATGTCTTTACCGTGACCGTCAGCCATTGCAGAGGTGCTGAGAACAATGGTTGCGACACTGGCGGCGGCGAATTTGCGGAACATATCGTATCTCCCATAAGTTGAAATGCTTTATGCAGCATCACTTGGGGTACGGAGGGTTATCGCAAAAAGATCACTGGCCGTGCGGAGGTATTCGGGTTGAAATCCGGAGGTGCTGCGCTAAGCCGTCCCAGCACCTCATTTCCAATCACGGTTTTGTGAACACGATGAGGTCAAAGCCCCTCGAATTCGCATAGGACATGAACATCCATGCCCATGTCTTCCAGCACTTTGCGGCCACCGAGCTCGGGCAGGTCGATGATGAACGAGCATGACATGATCTCGCCGCCCAGACGCTCGATCAGTTTGATCCCGGCCTCGGCGGTGCCGCCGGTGGCCAGCAGATCGTCGACCACAAGGATTTTCTCGCCCGGCATGATGGCGTCATCGTGGATTTCCACGATGGCCTCGCCATATTCCAGCTTGTAGTCCTGACTGATCGTGGTGCCGGGCAGCTTGCCCTTCTTGCGGATCGGGACAAATCCCACGCTCAGCTGATGCGCAATCGCACCGCCCAGAATGAAGCCGCGCGCCTCGAGCCCGACCACTTTGTCGATCCGCTCACCCGCGTAAGGATGCAGCATCTGGTCGATCGCCATGCGAAACCCGCGCGGGTCCGCGAACAGGGTTGTGACGTCCCGGAACATGATCCCCTCATGCGGGAAATCAACGATGGTGCGGATGTAATCCTTGACCGACTTGTTTCTGGACATGGCGGGCCCCTCTGGCGTCATAACACGCAGGGGTGTTTGGCCCATCGGGGTCAGTCATGCAAGGATTGATTGCCAGCGACTACTTGCGACGTTCCGGAAGGGCCTTTGGCAAGCCGTAATAACGATACAGCGCGGCGGGCAGCCACGACAGGTGAGGTTTGCGCCAATTGCGTTGATCTCGCAAAAGAAATGCCTGCGCGACATGAAGATTCATTGCCTTGTTCCTTGTTTTTTGTTAGGTGCCCGATAATTACAACCTCTATGCTATGTATATACAAAGCATAGAGGCGAGAATCAAGGGCAAGATGGGATCAATACGCGTGGCTAAGAAAGACGGCAAAAAGTCTACCAAGAAAAACAGTCAGTTAGTTCTGCGGTTGGATAAGGATGAACGGGATGCGTTTGTCGATTTGTGCCGCGAGATGGACACCTCAGCCGCGCGGGAAATCCGCCGCTTTATCCGCGGGTTCATGAAGGAACACGCCGAAGACTAGATCAGGCCGGGCGGCGCAGAACGGCCGTGGCCACACCCATTCCGATCAGAGTCAAGCCGCCGAAACGGGTTATTGCGGTGATCACGCCAGCGCGTCCGATCATGCGGCGCAGACGGTCCGCCAGCAGCGCATAGGCAAGCGCGTTCAGCCAGGCCAGACCGACAAATGTTGCGATAAGGATGGCGAATTGCGGGCCCAGAGGCTCTGCCGGGCGCAGGAATTGCGGCACAAACGCGATGAAGAAGGCGATGGATTTCGGGTTCAGCGCGGTCACTGCCGCCGCATGCCCGAAAACGCTGCGGGCCGACACGTCGCGGCCTGTGTCCACCGTGCTCAGCCCGCCCGCGGGCGCGCTGCGCAGCAGCTTGATGCCCAGCCAGACCAGATACGCGGCACCGGCCCATTTCAATATGGAAAACAGGGTGGCCGAGGCCAGAACCAGCGCCCCCAACCCCAGCAGCGACGCCGTCATCGCCACCAGATCGCCCACCGCAACCCCGGTGGCCGAGGCAACGGCCACGCTGCGGCCCTTGGACAGCGCATAGCTGAGCACCAGCAACACCGTCGGTCCCGGGATCAGCAGCAATGCGGTCGATGCGGCCACGAAGGCCAGCCAGAGTTCGAAAGACATGGGTCATCCTTGGTTGCGCGACCTGCAGCAAGCACCGAAGTCATCGTTGCGTCAAGCCCGTAACGTGCAGATCTGAATTCCTGAAGGGAAGATTAAGCTTGCTGCATAATCCTTGAATCTGCGCGGATGGTCCCCAGTCTGATACTATCAACGTATGGCGGAGGATCCGATGGCACAGACACGAGACGATTTTCCAAACGCGGTCACGCGGCCCGACGCGTCCGGCGCGCGGCGCTTTTTGCGAGTCATTTACACTCTGGCTGCCGTGGTCGTGTTGGCTTACGTGGCCGCCGTTGGCTACATGTACGTGAACCAGCGCGACTTGCTGTTCAAAGCGTCAGGCGAGTTGCCCGAACCCGGCGCGGTGGGGCTGTCGGATGTCGACGTTGTTTCTCTGCCCATGTCCGACGGGGTGGTGCTGACCGCATGGTCCGCGCCAGCCGTGGCCGAGGGTGCGCCCACCGTTCTGTTCTTTCACGGCCAAAGCGGCAATTTGGGCGACCGCGCGGACAGGATGCGGGAAATCCTGAACAGCGGCTACGGGCTGCTTGCCCCCAGCTATCGCGGGTTTCCGGGAAGCGAAGGCCAGCCGTCCGAGGTCGCCTTTGTCTCCGACGGTCTGGAACTGTTCGACCGGCTGACCGAGCAGGGCGAACCGGTTGTCCTGCACGGCCAGAGCCTTGGAACCGGCGTGGCCGCTGCCGTAGCCGCACAGCGCCCGACAGCGGAATTGCTGGTGCTTGAGGCTCCGTTCACCGCAACTGTTGACGTCGCGGGCGAGCGCTATCCGTGGCTGCCGGTGAACTTGCTGATGCAGGACAAGTTCGCGACACGCGACGTCATTGACCAGATCGAGGTGCCCACGCTGATTTTCCACGGCACTGACGATATCGTGGTCCCGGTTCACCATAGTGAGGCTCTGGCCGCGCTTTCCGGCGACAACGTGCAACTGTTCCTGATCCCTGACGGCACCCATAACGATCTGTGGTCGCATGGTCTGTGGCAGCAGGTTCAAGCCAGCCTGCCACAGCACTAATCTCGATCAGAGGATACGCCCGGCCACCGCATCCAGCTTGGCCAGCAAGGCCGGGTCTCGCTTTTCAGGCGCGGTGAGGATCGCGTATTCCAGCGCCCGGTCGCAGCCATGCGGACACGGGGCCCGCTCAGCCCCCAACAGCGCGGGCAGGCCTTTGACCAGCGTACGGGCTTTTTCGGCATTCCCGGTCAGCGTTGTGATGATGGCGGTCACATCGACCTCGCCATGATCGGGGTGCCAACTGTCGTAATCCGTGACCATCGCGACCGAGGCATAGCAAAGCTCAGCCTCGCGGGCGAGTTTCGCCTCGGGCATATTGGTCATGCCGATCACGTCGCAACCCCAGTGCTCGCGGTACATTTTGGATTCCGCCAATGACGAAAACTGCGGCCCCTCCATCGCCAGATAGGTGCCGCCGCGATGGATGTTGATCCCCGCCGCCTTGCCAGCCGTCTCGCACGCGTCGCTCAGGCGGGGGCAGGTAGGGTGGGCCACGCTGACATGCGCCACGCAGCCGGTGCCAAAGAAGCTCTTCTCGCGCGCAAAGGTCCGGTCGATGAACTGATCAACGATCACGAAATCCCCCGGAGCCATGTGCTCGCGAAACGATCCGCAGGCCGAGACCGAGATCACATCCGTCACGCCCAGCCGTTTCAGCGCGTCAATGTTGGCGCGATAGGGCACCTCGGTCGGCGAATGCACATGCCCGCGCCCGTGACGCGGCAGGAATGCCATTTCGACACCCTCCAGCGACCCGGTCAGGATCTGGTCCGAAGGTGCGCCCCAGGGCGTTTCGACCGTAACCCATTCCGCATTTTCCAACCCGTCAATGTCGTAGATGCCCGAGCCGCCGATAACGGCAATTTTGGTCTGAGTCACTGTTTCGCCTCCGCGTGGATATGTGGTGACAGATTTGTGTGGTCTGGGCCCTGCTTTGGCAAGGGGGCTATTCGGTCTGGTCCGGCAGATTGCGCGCCTGTGCTTGCGCGTTGAAATCTGCCCAGGCTTTGTCAAACCCGTCCAGCGGCCAAGTTAAATCTCGGGACTGCCCGTGACGATCTCTGAACACAAAGCGATAAGCGTCGCCGGTCTGCATGGCATCAATGATGTCCTCCGCTCTTTCGCCCTCGAACACGCAACTCAAACCGGTCAGACACCCCGGTCGCCGGGTGCGCCAGATGACCTGATCCCCCTGATCAATGCGAAACCCGGATGGAGAGAACAGGGTGCCCGGCTCCATCCCGAATTCAATCCTCGTGCCTTCGGGTTCGGGCGTGATGAACATGAACTGCGCTGCGAATTCTGGCCGCCCCGAAAAAACATCGACCCGTCGGATGTAACAACGCTGCCGTAATGCGCCGTCCTCTTCGCGCTCATCGCAGATCGAGGTCCAGATGCCGAAGACCTGATGATGGGTCACGCGCCAGTTTCCAGGCGTGTCATTGCCTTGTAAATCCTGCGCAAATGCGGGCAGGGCGGTTAGCAAAAACAGGAGCATCCAGCGCATGCACCACAATTGCCGTGTGCGCGACGACCGACAAGTCACGATGTTGCGAGGGCCGGCTATGCGCCTGCCGCATGGCTGCATCCCGCTTGGTGCGGTGGCTCAACTGCAGGCGTGTCGCTACAAGGACCCCTTCGCGCGAACACACCGACCTATAGGACTGTCCAATGCCCCGAGCCTTGCTGGCAAGCTTTGCCAATCGCCTTGCCATTCCCGATCTGCGCTGGTCGCCGGACGAGGGGCTGACCCTGTCCCGCCTGCGGATCGAGCTTTTGTCAGGGCTGACCGTCGCCCTTGCGCTGGTGCCCGAGGCCGTGGCCTTTGCCTTTGTGGCTGGCGTGCACCCGCTGGTTGGTCTTTACGCGGCGTTTCTGGTCGGTCTCATCACCGCACTGATCGGCGGGCGTCCGGGCATGATCTCGGGTGCGACCGGGGCGCTGGCGGTTGTGATGGTGGCGCTGGTGGCGCAGCACGGGGTCGAGTACCTTTTCGCAACCGTTGTTCTGATGGGCATCCTGCAGGTGATCGCCGGGGCGATGCACTGGGGCCGGTTCATCCGCCTTGTGCCGCACCCGGTCATGCTGGGCTTTGTGAACGGTCTGGCCATCGTGATTTTCCTGGCCCAAATGGGCCAGTTCAAAGTCCCCGGCACAATGGAAAACACCGGCCACGGAATGGGTGGCGGAGAGTGGCTGTCGGGCATGCAGCTTTATACTATGCTGGGCCTTGTCGCCCTGACCATGGCGGTGATCTGGATCATGCCGCGCATCACCCGCGTCATCCCCGCACCGCTGGCAGGTATCGTTGTGGTGGCGGCGCTGGTGATTGGGTTCGGGCTGGACGTGCCTCGGGTTGGTGACTTGGCGTCGATCGAAGGCGGGCTCCCTGCGTTCCACATTCCGATGGTGCCGCTGGATTGGGAAACGTTTGAAATCATCTTGCCATATGCTGTCATTCTGGCCGCCATCGGCCTCATTGAATCGCTGCTGACCCTGAACCTTGTGGGCGAAATGACTGGCAAGCGGGGCGGTGCGTCTCAGGAATGCATCGCGCAGGGCGCAGCCAACGTCGTGACAGGGTTCTTCGGAGGTATGGGCGGCTGCGCGATGATTGGTCAGTCGATGATCAACGTGAAATCCGGCGGGCGCACCCGGATTGCGGGCATCGCAGCAGCGTTGTTCCTGCTGGTCTTCATCCTGTTTGCCTCGCCGCTGATCGAACAAATCCCGCTGGCGGCTCTTGTTGGAGTGATGTTCATGGTGGTGATCGGGACCTTCGCCTGGAACTCGTTCAAGATCATGCGCAAAGTGCCGTTGACTGATGCTTTCGTCATCGTTCTGGTGACGGTCGTGACCGTGATGGAAGACCTTGCGGTTGCGGTGGTTGTGGGTGTCATCGTCTCGGCCCTTGCCTATGCCTGGAACAACGCCAAGCGCATCCATGCGGTCACACGGGAGTCCGAGACCGAGAAGGGCGCGAAGGTCTACGAAATTCAGGGGCCGCTGTTCTTTGGCTCCTCCGAAGGGTTTGTTGAACTGTTCGATGTGGCCAATGATCCGGAGACGGTCATTGTGGATTTCGTCGAAAGCCGGGTTGTGGATCAGTCGGCCCTGCAGGCGATCGAGAGCATCGCCGCAAAATACGAGGCCGCGGGCAAGCGCGTGATGCTGCGCCACCTCAGCCGGGATTGCCACAAGCTGCTGAACAAGGCCGGGCACCTGATGGTCGATAGTGACGACGACCCGGACTACGAAATCGCCGTGGACTACTCGGTCCGCACCGGCATTCTGGGCGGGCACTGAGGATTTGCGAGGCTCTGCCTCGCGCTCCGGGATATTATTAGACAGATGAAGAAAGGATCCCCTGCTTCTTCTGTTCAAAAATACTTCGGGGGAGTCGCGGCTTGCCGCGGCGGGGGCAGCGCCCCCAGTGTGCGGCGTACTCAGTCGTCCGGACGGCTGAGGCTGAACAGATCGTTCACCACCGAGTAGTCCCGATACCCCAGCCGCGCCAGCGGTCGGAACGAGGTGACGTCGAACTTACCGTCTCGAATATGGTCATCGTGCAGGTGTATACCTGTCACTTCGCCAAAGACGACCCTGTTGTGCTCGCCGGGCAGAGCCACGATTTGGGTCAGTTTGCATTCCAGTGACGCGGGTGCCCCTTTGATCCGGGCGCAGGGGATGGTTTCACAATCCACCGGGATTAGGCCAGCATGGGCGAACTCGTCGATATGTTTGGGCAGGCCTTCGGAACTGGCGTTCATCGCGTCGCGATGGGCGTGGGCGACGACGTTGACGCAGAACACGCCTGTAGCCTCGATATTGGCGATGCTGTCTTTGCCGCCGTCCTGGTCGTGTTTCGTGCCCGTTGAGGCGAACATGACTTGCGGGGGCGTGTAGGCGACCCCGTTGAAGAAGGAATAGGGTGCCAGATTGTTGATACCTTCCGCATCGCGGGTCGAAATCCATCCGATGGGTCGCGGCGTGATGATGGCGTTGAACGGGTTGTGCGGCAATCCATGGCCGTCTTCGGGGCGATAGAACATCTGATCTCCAAGCGTTTGCCCAAGGCGTATCGAAGTGCTAGGGCGAATTCCAGCAAGGAAAAGAGGGCGGGCGTGCAGCAGTTCGGGATCAAGCCGGAAAAGCCGGACGATTGGTGGGAGGTCGAAGCGCTCTACGACTTATGTTTCGCGCCGGGGCGTGAGGCACTGTCCTCGTACCGCTTGCGCGATGATGTGCCGCCCGTTGCCGATCTGTCGCTGGTGGCGCGGGATGGGCAGGGTATTCTGGCGGGCGCGATCCGGTTCTGGCCGGTCCATGTCGGAGATCATGATGCGCTATTGCTTGGGCCCGTCGCCGTCCACCCGACCCATCAGGGCGAAGGCTTGGGCGGATACCTGATCCACGAAGGGGTCGAGGCCGGTCGGGGATTAGGCTGGGAACGGGTCATGCTGGTCGGTGATGCGCCTTATTACAAAAGATTCGGGTTTTATCCATTGAAGGGGGTTGAGATGCCTCCGCCCACCAACCCGGATCGGGTTCTGGGGTTGGAACTGAAGCCGGGTGTTTGGGCCGAAATCCGGGGTCCGGTCACGCGCTGGGGCGGCTGACCTATTGAAACCGCGATGCGCAGCGCCGATGTCTTTAGGGCAGGAGGATGCGCATGCAGGACGTTGTTCTGGTCGACAAAGTGGATGCCGAAGCCGAATTGGACCGGCTGGCTGAACATTACCGAACCGCCGGTGGGGCGGGGGTGAAATTGCTAAACCGGCTGGGCGGGTCGGCGGAATCTCTGTTAGAACAATTGCCGGAACCAGTGCGAAATGGCCTGACCGGCGCGACCGAGCAGGCGCTGTGGTTTGCCGTTCACGCGGCGCAAGGCTCCCGTCAGGCCGTGCCTGACCAGCAACCTTGGGTGAATACCGCCGTCACAACCGCCATGGGCGCTGCCGGAGGGTTGGGGGGTGTTTCAACCGCGCTGGTTGAGCTTCCGGCGACAACCACAATGCTTTTGCGCTCTATTCAGGGGGCGGCTGCACGGGAAGGCTTTGATCCGGCGGAAGAAAATGTGAAATTCGATTGCGTTCAGGTGCTGTCAGCCGCTGGGCCTCTGTCTTATGATGACGGGGCTGATCTGGGGTTCTTTTCCGTGCGCCTCACGCTGACCGGACCGGCTATGCAGCGGTTGATCGCGGCCGTTGCGCCGCGTCTGTCGATCGTTCTTGGGCAGAAACTGGCGGCGCAGTCGGTGCCCGTTTTGGGCGCGCTTGCTGGCGGTGGGACAAATTATATCTACACCAAGTATTACCAACAGATCGCGCGCGTGCATTTTGGCCTGCGCCGTCTGGCGATGGATGCCGATATTCCGCATGATGATCTGGTAAGGAAACTGGCCGCCCGTATGTGAATTGGAACCGCCCGCGCTATCGTTCGCCTTGGCCGATTCCGCATCATGTGGTATGCTTTGCCTAGCCAACCGCAAAATAGCTCAAAAAACAGCGGTTTGGTGGACAGGCATTGATCCCATTCGAAAGGCGTCTTGGCGGTATGAACGCAAGGCTTTCGCCCAACCAATTGCTCAAATCCGGGAGTCTGCCGGTTCTGCCGCAATCGGGTGCCTTGTGTTATCGCATTAAACAAGGGCGGCCCGAGGTTCTTTTGGTCACAACACGACGGTCGGGACACTGGATTGTTCCCAAAGGCTGGCTGATCGACGGGCTAAGCCCGGCGCAGACCGCTGTGCAGGAAGCCTGGGAAGAAGCGGGTGCCGTGGGGCAGTGCGGCTCAGTCGCTTTGGGCCAGTATGCGTATCTTAAACAACGCACCAATAAGGGTGCGGCGCTGTGTCTGGTAGATGTGTTTCCCCTGTATGTGCAGTCTCTGGTTATGAATTTCCCGGAACGAGGCGAGAGAAAACGCAAGTGGTTTTCGCCTAAAAAGGCTGCGCAAAAAGTCAGACCGCCGGAACTTGCTGAAATTTTGCGCGGTTTTCGGCCATATACGAACTAGTGCGCCATCAGGCAGGCTTGATATTGGTGACCCGGTCGGTATCTATTCGGCAACCGACATTTTGGACGGAACATGATTCAGTACGCATTGAAATGCAGCGAAGGCCACACTTTCGACAGTTGGTTCCAATCTGCTGAAGCCTACGACAAGCTGGCTGCTGCGGGCATGGTGACATGTGCGGTCTGCGGCTGTGTGCATGTCGAAAAGGCGATCATGACTCCGCGCGTGCGTCCGGCCCGAAACGCGAAGGTGCAGCCCGGGGCGGCACAGCCCGCAGCGGATGAAATCAGCGTGGCAACCCCGTCGCCCGAGGTGCAGAAAGTTCTGGAAGAATTGCGCCGCAAGGTCGAGGAAAACTCGGATTATGTCGGCAAGGATTTTGCAAGCGAGGCGCGCAAGATTCATCTGGGCGAGGCCCCGGATCGCATGATCTATGGCGAAGCCAAACCCGATGAGGCCAAGGCCCTGATCGACGATGGCGTCCCGGTTGCACCGCTACCGTTCATTCCCAGCAGAAAGACAAACTGAACTCCTTATATCTTGAGCACCGAAGCCAATCTCGGATTCGGATGGTCTCAGGCGTAGGCGAACGGCTTGACGCGCCGCCACTGGACAACTCGGATTGCTTGAAAACCCGGAGCGGGCGCGCCTACTGAGGGTTCAGCGCTGCTTTGGGCAGTTCGTAGACCTCACCCGGTTCGATGAAGATGACGATCAGATCACCGCGGGTTTCGTGGGTGAGTTGCGATGTCGAACTGCTGGATTCCGGCACGCCATCCTTGAAATAGATGTTGCGGACGTTTCCAGCCCCGATCGCCACAGCCAGAGTTGCGGTGCCATCGTCATGACGGCGCAGTTCCGCGTTGCAGCTTTGCAGGGGATCGCCCGCATTTGCGGCGCAAGGAACAGTCCCAAGTGCGTTCTGGCCATCAGTTGCGGTCAGGCTGGCGACCTGCGCCAAAGCGGAGGATGACATAAGGGCAAGTGCGGCGGCAAAACGGAGCATGAACAACCTCTTGGATAAATTTTCGGGTAAGCTGACATCACGCCCGCGTATTGTAAAGCCACGCCGTCGCTCGGGCGGGGTTTCATTGCGCCTTGCTCTTGCGGCCCCCCTCGCATAAGAGGCTCAGAACCAGAAATCCAAGGCGCGGAGACACTTGCCCCCATGCCCGTACTCGTGATGAAATTCGGTGGCACATCGGTTGCCAATCTTGATCGCATCCGCCGCGCGGCGAAACGCGTGGGTGTCGAGGTGGCCAAGGGATACGACGTTATCGTCATCGTTTCGGCCATGTCGGGTAAGACCAATGAGTTGGTCGGTTGGGTCGATGAAACCTCGCCTTTGTATGACGCGCGCGAATATGATGCGGTTGTGTCCTCGGGCGAGAACGTCACCGCCGGTCTGATGGCGCTGACCCTGCAGGAAATGGACGTTCCCGCGCGCAGTTGGCAGGGTTGGCAGGTGCCTTTGATGACCACCAGCGCCCATTCTCAGGCCAGGATCGAGGAAATCCCGACCGACAACATCAGCCAGAAATTCGACGAGGGCATGAAGGTCGCCGTGGTCGCGGGCTTTCAGGGCATCAGCCCCGAAGGTCGCATCACCACGCTGGGCCGGGGCGGTTCGGACACCACTGCTGTGGCTTTTGCCGCCGCGTTCGGGGCCGAGCGATGCGATATCTATACGGATGTGGACGGCGTCTATACCACCGACCCGCGCGTTTGCGACAAGGCGCGCAAGCTGGACCGCATCTCGTTTGAAGAGATGCTTGAACTGGCCTCGCTGGGGGCCAAGGTGCTGCAGACCCGCTCGGTCGAGCTGGCGATGCGGTACAAGGTGAAACTGCGCGTGCTCTCAAGTTTCGAAGAACAATCCGACGAGGCCGGTACGCTGGTCGTCGATGAGGAGGATATCATGGAATCCAATGTTGTGGCCGGTGTGGCCTATTCCCGCGACGAGGCCAAGATGACCGTCGTATCTGTGGCCGACCGCCCCGGCATCGCGTCGACCATCTTTACCGCGCTCAGCGATGAGGGTGTCAATGTCGATATGATCATCCAGAACATCTCGGACGAAGGGCGCACGGATATGACCTTTTCCTGCCCGACGGATCAGGTGACGCGCGCCGAAAAAGCGCTGCTGGCGATTAAGGAAAAGGGCGAGCTGAACTATGCCGAACTGGTCGCCGACGAAGACGTCTGTAAGGTGTCTGTCGTGGGGATCGGCATGCGATCGCAATCCGGTGTGGCGGCGAAGATGTTCAGGATTCTCTCGGATGAGGGGATCAACATCAAGGTCATTACAACCTCTGAGATCAAAATTTCCGTTCTTGTTGATCGGAAATACATGGAACTTGCGGTTCAGGCGCTGCATGATGCCTTTGAACTGGACAAGGCGGCCTGAGCATTTTCTGCCAAAGGTCTCGTCTGACGCACTAATTTGGGTGGGCCATGGCGGACGGCACCGAAACTGAATCCCGCAAGCTGCTGGGGCGGCTGCGCGAAGAGATGGCCAGCGAGGCCGCCGGTCAGGAACGTCTTGACCGGATCACCCATCTGATTGCCGACAGTATCCGGGCTGAGGTCTGCTCGATCTACCTGTTCCGCGACGAAGACACGCTGGAGCTTTGCGCAACTGAAGGTCTGTCGCCCGAGGCGGTGCACAAGACGCGGATGCGTCTGGGCGAGGGGCTTGTGGGCCGTGTCGCGCAGTCCGGGAAAGTGGTGAACACCGCCGACGCGCCCTCGGCCAAGGGCTTCCGCTATATGCCCGAAACGGGGGAGGAGCGGTTCTCCTCATTCCTTGGCGTGCCGGTTCAGCGCTTGGGCGAAAAGCTGGGCGTTCTGGTGGTGCAGTCCCGTGAGGCGCGCCAGTTCTCAGCCGATGAGATTTACGCGCTGGAAGTTGTCGCCATGGTTCTGGCCGAAATGGCCGAGCTGGGGGCCTTTGTCGGTGAAGGCGCGGCCCTCTCGCCGTTGCACCAGCAGTCGGTCCAGCTTAGCGGCGGCCCGGCGCAGGAGGGCTCGGCCGAGGGTCATGTCTGGCTGCATGAACCCCGGGTCGTTGTCACCAACCCGATTGCCGAAGACCCGCACCGCGAACGCGAACGTCTGACCGAGGCGGTTGAGGAACTGCGTGTCGGTGTCGACAAAATGCTCGAAATCTCGCAGGGCGGCGACAAGGAGCAGCTGCAGGTTCTGGAAGCCTATCGGATGTTCGCTAATTCCAAAGGCTGGATGCGTCGGATGGAAGAGGACATCGCCCTGGGCCTGAGCGCCGAGGCGGCGGTGGAAAAAGAACAATCCCAAGCGCGCGCGCGTATGGGGCAGGTGACGGACCCCTATCTGCGGGAACGTCTGGCCGACTTGGATGACCTCTCCAACCGGCTTTTGCGCATTCTGACCGGGCAGGGCAATACGAACGGGGCCGATCTGCCGCCGGACCCGATCCTGATCGCGCGCAATATCGGCCCCGGTGATCTGCTGGAATATGGCCGGTCGCTGAAAGGCATCGTGCTCGAAGAAGGCTCGGTCGGCAGCCATGCGACCATAGTGGCTCGAGCGCTGGCGATTCCGCTGGTGGTTCATGTGGGCCGGATCACGACGGAAGCGCTGAATGGCGACCATATTCTGGTCGATGGAGATCAGGGCATTGTCCACCTGCGCCCCGAAGACACGGTGGTCAACGCATTCCGTGACAAGATCGCCATGCAGGCCAAGGCGCAGGAGCGCTATGCCTCAATCCGGGAAACGCCCTGCGTGACGCGCGACGGGGCGCGGATCAACCTTGTGATGAACGCAGGTCTGATGGCCGATCTGCCCTCGCTGGAACATTCCGGAGCCGAGGGCGTTGGCCTGTTCCGGACTGAACTGCAATTTTTGATCCGCAACCAGATGCCCAAACGGTCCGAGCTTGTGACGCAATATCAGCGCGTGCTGGATGCCGCGGGCGGCAAGCGGGTGGTGTTCCGCACGCTCGATATCGGGTCGGACAAGGTTCTGCCCTATATGAAACATGTGGCCGAACCGAACCCGGCGCTGGGCTGGCGCGCGATCCGTGTCGGTCTGGACAAACGCGGTGTCATGCGGATGCAACTGCAGGCGCTGCTCCGTGCCGCAAATGGCCGTCCGCTGACCATCATGTTCCCCTTCGTTGCGCAAGCCGACGAATTCCGCGAGGCGCGTTGGGAGGTCAAAAAAACGATCGAGCGTGAACGGCGACTGGGTCATGTCCTGCCCGAAACGCTTGAGGTCGGGGCGATGCTCGAAACCCCATCGCTGGGCTTCGCGCCTCAAAAGTTCTTTGACGAGGTGGGCTTTATCTCGATCGGCGGCAACGACCTGAAACAGTTCTTCTTCGCCGCCGACCGGGAAAACGAACTGGTGCGTCGCCGGTATGATACGCTGAATGTCAGTTTCCTCAGCTTCATCGAACGGATCGTGGAACGCTGCGATATCTCGGACACGCCGCTGAGTTTCTGCGGCGAAGACGCGGGCCGCCCGGTCGAGGCACTGTGTCTGGCCGCGATGGGCATTCGAACTCTGTCGATGCGCCCGGCCTCAATCGGGCCGGTCAAAAGCCTGTTGCTGCGGTCGAACTTGCAGGATGTACGCAAGATCATCGCCGACGCCCGCCATCGCGGGGAACAATCTGTGCGTCCGGCGGTGATGGACTGGTTGCGCACCCAGTCCTGACTTGCGATGCCTGAAACTTTCAAAGTTTCAGGCCCGGTTTCTTTTGAAGAAACCGTCAGCACCAGGTTTCAATGCCGCACGAAAATCCGGGCTTGATTTTCGGGCTGGGGTTTCTTATTCAGGCGTTGAATGTTAGCGATAACATATCAATTTTGCACATCCGGGCCGCCTGCTGATAAACAGGCGTCAAACCCCGAGAAGGAGCCTCGCCATGGTTTCACGCGTCATACCGGTTGATCCGTTCGACCTCGTGCTGTTCGGTGCGACCGGCGATCTGGCGCAGCGGAAAATCCTGCCGGGACTGTATCACCGGTTCGAGGTCGGCCAGATGCCCGAAGGGGCACGCATCATCGGCACCGCGCGATCCGAGATGGACAGCGACGGCTTCCGCGCCCAACTGCGCGCGTCGATGGACGAATTTGCGCCGAAATACGACAAGGCCACTCTGAACCGTTTCCTGTCCTGTGTCGAATACGTGCCGGTCGATGCGTTGGGCGATGCGGGTTGGCCCGATCTGGCGAAGACCCTGCGACCCGACGCCGTACGCGCCTTTTACTTGTCTGTCGGGCCGAGCCTGTTTTCGGGCATCGCACAGCGGCTGAACGATCACGGCATGGCCACGCCCGACAGCCGCATCGTGGTCGAGAAACCCTTCGGCCATGACCTCGCCTCGGCCAAGGCATTGAACGAGGGGCTGCGCGCCTGTTTTGAAGAACATCAGATCTATCGAATCGACCACTATCTGGGCAAGGAAACCGTGCAGAACCTGATGGCTCTGCGCTTTGCCAATTCGCTGTTCGAACCGCTCTGGAATGCCACCCATATCGACCATGTCCAGATCACCGTGGCCGAGACGGTTGGGGTCGAAGGCCGCGGGGCCTATTACGATCAATCCGGCGCGATGCGCGACATGATCCAGAACCATCTGGTGCAATTGCTGTGCCTGACCGCGATGGAGCCGCCCTCGAAGTTCTCCCCCAACGCGGTGCGCGATGAAAAGGTCAAGGTGATCGAGGCGCTGGAACCGGTCGAGCCCAAGGATATCGCGCGCGGCCAGTATCGCACGGATAAGGGGGGCGACGGCTATCTCGATCACGTCGGAAGCCCCGCCAGCCGCACCGAAAGCTTCATTGCGCTGAAAGCCCATATCGGCAACTGGCGCTGGGCCGGGGTGCCGTTCTACCTGCGCACCGGCAAACGCCTGCGCGCCCGCGAATCCGAGATCGCGGTGTTCTTCCGTGACCCACCGCATACGATTTTCCCGAACGTGGGTCCTCTGCGCGGCAACGTGCTGGTGATCCGCCTGCAACCGGACGAGGGCATCACCCTGCGCACCACCATCAAGGAACCGGGGCAGGGCGGGTTCCGCCTGTCCGACGTGGCGCTGGATATGAGCTTTGCCGACGCGCTGGGCGACGATGGGCAATCTCCCGATGCCTATGAACGCCTGATCATGGACGTCATTCGCGGCGATCAGACCCTGTTCATGCGCGGGGATGAGGCCGAGGCCGCCTGGGCCTGGGTTGATCCCATCATTCACGGCTGGGAAGAGCGCGGCGACAAGCCCGCGAAATACGATCAGGGCAGTTCCGGCCCAGAAGAAGCCCTGATGCTGATGCATCGCGATGGTCGCCGCTGGCGTCAGATCGGAGGATAATCATGCTCAACACAGTCATATCCGACGTCACCAAACGCATCATCGACCGCAGCGCGGATCTGCGCGGCCCGCATCTTGAGCGGATGGAGCAGGCCAAGTCCAAAGGCCCCGCCCGCGCGCATCTATCCTGCAGCGGTCAGGCCCATGCCTATGCCGGTGCGGGCGAAGATCAGACCTCGATGGCCACCGGCACCGCAGGCAATCTGGGCATCGTCACCGCCTATAACGACATGCTCTCGGCCCACCAGCCGTTCGAACGCTATCCCGCCCTGATCCGCGATGCGATCCGGGCCGCGGGCGGTACCGCGCAAGTTGCAGGCGGTGTGCCTGCTATGTGCGACGGCGTCACGCAAGGCGAGGCGGGGATGGAACTGTCCCTGTTCTCGCGCGATGTGATCGCGTTGGCGACCGGCGTGGCGCTCAGCCACAACACCTATGACGCGGCCGTGTTCCTCGGCGTCTGTGACAAGATCGTGCCCGGCCTGATCATCGGCGCGCAGGCCTTCGGCCATCTGCCCGCTGTCTTCCTGCCCGCCGGTCCCATGACCAGCGGCCTGCCCAACGACGAAAAAGCCAAAATCCGCCAGCAATTCGCCGCCGGCGAAGTGGGGCGCGACGCCCTGATGCAGGCCGAAATGGCCGCCTATCACGGCCCCGGCACCTGCACCTTCTACGGCACCGCCAACACCAACCAGATGCTGATGGAGTTCATGGGCCTGCACCTGCCGGGCTCCAGCTTCGTCAACCCCAACACGCCCCTGCGCGATGCCCTGACCGAGGAAGGCGCCCGCCGTGCCCTGTCCCTCAGTGCGCTGGGCAATCACTACACCCCGGTCAGCCAGATCCTTGACGAGCGTGCCTTTGTGAACGGCATCGTCGGCCTGATGGCCACGGGGGGCTCGACCAACCTGCTGATCCACCTGATCGCCATGGCGCGCGCAGGCGGTATCGTGCTGGATTGGCAGGATTTTTCCGACATCTCCGCCGTGGTCCCTCTGGTCGCGCGGGTCTATCCGAACGGTCTGGCCGATGTGAACCACTTCCACGCCGCAGGTGGCCTTGGCTTTGCCATCGGCACATTGCTGAACGAAGGCTTGCTGCACCCCGACACGCTGACCGTCGCGGGGCAGGGCCTGCACAACTACACCAAGGAACCAAAGCTGAAGGACGGCGAGTTGATGTGGGAGGACGGCGCAGGCCACAGCCTGAACGACAAGATCGTCCGCCCCGCCAACGATCCGTTCCAGCCGACCGGAGGCCTCTCGCGCCTTACCGGCAATCTGGGCACCGGTGTCATGAAGGTTTCAGCCGTCGCGCCCGAACATCAGGTGGTCGAAGCGCCAGTGCGCGTGTTCCACGACCAAAACGCCGTCAAAGACGCCTTCAAGGCCGGAGAGTTCACGGGCGACACTATCGTCGTCGTCCGTTTTCAGGGCCCCAAGGCCAACGGTATGCCCGAATTGCACTCGCTCACGCCGATGCTGTCGATCCTGCAAGGCAGGGGCCAAAAAGTGGCGCTCGTCACCGATGGCCGCATGTCCGGCGCGTCGGGCAAGGTCCCCGCCGCCATCCATGTCTGCCCCGAGGCGCTGGATCAGGGCCCAATCGCCTATCTGCAAGACGGCGACCTGCTGCGCGTCGACGCGGTGAAGGGCGAGTTGGAAATCCTCACCCCCGGCGTCCTCGACCGCGCGCCCGCCACTGCCGACCTGACCGCGAACCAGCACGGCGTCGGCCGCGACCTCTTCGGCGCGTTCCGCCAGAATGTCGGCTCCGCCGACACCGGTGCCAGCATTTTCGGAGTTTGACCCATGTCCAAAACCCAACGCACCCGCGAGATCTGCGCGCTGGCTCCCATCGTTCCGGTGCTGGTCGTCTATGACGCCACCCACGCCCGCCCGCTGGCCGAGGCTCTGGTTGCCGGGGGCCTCCCCGCTCTTGAAGTCACTCTGCGCACCCCCGCAGCCCTCGACGCTATCCGCGCCATGGCGGACGTCCCCGGCGGCGTCGTCGGCGCAGGCACGTTGATCACCCCCGAAGACGTCCGCGCCGCCAAAGCCGCAGGCGCGCAATTCGGCGTCTCGCCCGGCGCGACCGACGCGCTGATCGCCGCCTGCGAAGCCGAAAACCTGCCCCTTCTGCCCGGAGCAGCCACCGCCACCGAGGCGATGGCCCTGCTGGAAAAGGGCTATGACATGCTGAAATTCTTTCCGGCCGAGGCTTCGGGCGGTACCCCCGCCCTGAAAGCCATCGGAGCGCCCCTGCCGAAGATCACCTTCTGCCCCACAGGCGGCGTCTCGCCCGCAAATGCCCGCGATTACCTGTCGCTGTCCAATGTCATCTGCGCCGGTGGCAGCTGGGTCGCGCCAAAGCAGATGGTCCAAGATGGCGACTGGGCGGGGATCGAAACACTGGCGCGCGAGGCCGCCCACCTGACGGATTGACGCGCCGCCACCCGGCGCTAGGGTAAACCGCAAATCAAACAGGTTGCCCTCATGACAAACCAAACCTCCCTCGCGCAGGGGCGCGAGTATCTGGCCATCCCCGGCCCCTCGGTCATGCCCGACGCGGTGCTGCAGGCCATGCACCGCCCGTCGCCCAATATCTACGACGGCGAACTGGTCGAGATGATGCCCGCCCTGCTGCAGGACCTGCGCCGTGTCGCCCGCACCGACCATGACGTCGCCATCTACATCGCCAACGGCCACGGCACGTGGGAGGCGGCGCTGTCAAACGTCATCGCCCCCGGCGAAACCGTGCTGGCCCCCGCCTCGGGCCGCTTTGCCGAAGGCTGGGCCGAGATGGCCGAAGGCCTCGGCGCACAAGCGCAGGTGATCGACTTCGGCATGTCCGCGCCCTGGGACTTCAACCGCATTGCCGAGGCGCTACGTGCCGACACGGACCACAGGATCAAGGCGGTACTGGCCGTCCATGTGGACACCTCCACCTCGATCCGCAACAACATCCCCGCCCTGCGCGCCCTGCTGGATGACCTGAAGCACCCGGCGCTGCTGATGGCCGACTGCATCGCCTCGCTGGGCTGTGACCGGTTCGAGATGGACGCCTGGGGCGTCGATGTCACCGTCACCGCCTGCCAGAAAGGGCTGATGACGCCTGCTGGCATGGGTTTTGTCTATTTCAACGACAAGGCACAGGCCAAACGCGCCGCAATGCCCCGCGTCTCGCATTATTGGGACTGGCAGCCGCGCGCCAATCCCGACCTGTTCTACCAGCATTTCAACGGCACCGCGCCGACCCACCACCTCTATGGCCTACGCGCCGCGCTCGACCTGATCCACGCCGAAGGCCTCGAACAGGTCTGGGCCCGCCACACCCGCCTCGCCCATGCCATCTGGACCGCGTGCGAGGTCTGGTCCGACGGCGGAGCCCTGCAGTTCAACGTCGCCGACCCGGCCCACCGCAGTCACGCGGTCACCGCGCTGCGCCTGACTGAAGGCCGAGGCACGTCGCTGCGCAGCTACACCGAAACCCAACTCGGCCTGACCCTCGGCATCGGTCTGGGGATGCAGGATTGGGACGGTTGCTTCCGCCTCGGCCATATGGGCCACGTCAACGCCCAGATGGTGATGGCCATGCTGGGCAGCATGGAAACGGCGATGGCCGCACTCAACATCCCCCGCGGCACCGGCGCCCTCGAAGCCGCCGCCGCCACTCTGGCCAACTGATCCACTCTTCATCTGGCTAAAAATATCCTCGGGGGGGATCGCGCCAAAAGGCGCGATGGGGGGCAGACAGCCCCCCTACACGGCCCGGGCCCGCGCCAACGCCCGCGGTAAAGCGGCCTCAAACGCCGCCATCTCGGCATCGCCACCACAGCTCACCCGGATGCACCGGTTCTGCGGGGCCGCAAACGGCATCCGCACAAACACCCCCTGATCGACCAGAGCATCCAGCACAGCCTTGGCAAACACCCCATCCCGCCCACAATCAATCGCCACGAAATTCGTGGCCGAGGGCAAAGGCTCCAACCCGTTCGCCCGCGCAATCTGCCCGATCCGGTCACGAGACGCTGCGATCTTCGCCTGAATCTCTGCCAACCAACCCTGATCCTGCAACGCCGCCAACGCTCCGGCCTGTGCGGCCCGGTTCATGCCGAAATGATTGCGCACCTTGTTGAACGCGGAGATCAACCCGACCGCACCCATCGCATAACCAACCCGAGCTCCCGCCATCCCATACACCTTGGAAAAGGTCCGCATCCGGATCACGCGTGGATCATCCACCGCGACCGGCGCAGCCGTCCCCTCGGGCGCGCATTCCACATAGGCCTCATCCAGAACCAGCAGGCACCCAGCGGGCAAAGCCTCCATCGCCGCAACAATCGCAGCCCCCGAATGCCAGCTTCCCATCGGGTTGTCCGGATTGGCCAAATAAACCAGTTTGGCCTCCACCTCTGCCGCCTTGGTGAACAAGGCCACCGGGTCCTCATGATCCCCGGCATAAGGCACCTTGTGCAAAACCCCTCCAAACCCGGCGACATGATAGTTGAACGTGGGATAAGCCCCGTCCGAGGTCACGACCGCATCGCCCGGCCCAACCAGCAGCCGCACCAGATAGCCCAGCAACCCGTCAATCCCTTCGCCCACCACGATATTTTCGGGCGCGACCCCATGATGCTCGGCCAGCGCATGACGCAGGTCAAAATTCTCGGGATCGCCATACATCCAGACCTCAGCCGCCGCCCGCTGCATCGCCTCAACCGCACGGGGCGAGGGGCCAAAGACGCTTTCGTTCGCGCCCAGCCGGGCCGCAAACGGCGCGCCGCGCTGACGCTCCTGCGTTTCGGGGCCGACAAAGGGCACGGTGGCGGGCAGCGATTGCGCAAGCGGAGTGTAACGAGGGCCGGTCATGGCCGCAGATAAGCGCAACCTCCGGGGCGGGGCAAGCCTTGCCCGTGCAGCCAGCCCGCGCCGCCGGGGTCCGGGCGCATTCCGACCGCCGATCTGCCCTGACGTCGCGGTGGCGCTTGGGCCAGCGGTCTGGCAGGGTTGGCGCTACAGTGCAGTCCGGAGGTCCCCATGTCCCGCGTTTCCATCGCCTACAAAGACCACATCGCCCATGTCACCCTGACCCGCGGCGACAAGATGAACGCGCTGGATGATGCGATGATCAAGGCGATCCTGTCCGCAGGGCAAGAGGTCGCCGCCTCGGACGCCCGCGCCGTGGTGCTGTCGGGCGAGGGCAAAAGCTTCTGCGCCGGGCTCGACATGGCCAGCTTTGCCAGCATGGCCCATAAAGACCCGACCGAATGGCTGATGACCCGCAGCCACGAGGACGCCAATGAGATGCAAGAACTCGCCCTGATCTGGCGGCGCGTCCCGGTCCCGGTGATCTGCGCCATTCAGGGCGTGGCCTATGGCGGCGGGCTGCAGATCGCGCTGGGCGCCGATATCCGCATCGCCCACCCCGAGGCCAAGCTGGCGGTGATGGAGATGAAATGGGGCATCATCCCCGACATGGGCGGCATGGTACTGCTGCCGGAGCTCGTCCGCTCGGATGTGTTGCGCCTGCTGACCTACACGGCCCGTCCCATCGGCGCGCAGCAGGCCGCCGATTGGGGGCTGGTGACGAAGCTGTCCGATGACCCGCTGACCGAGGCCCTTGCACTGGCCGAGGATATCGCAGGCAAAAGCCCCTCGGCCATCCGCGCCGCCAAACGCCTGATCGACGTGGCCGAAACCCGGGGTCGGGCCGATGTGCTGCTGGCCGAGTCGTCGGAACAGGTGGACCTGATCGGCAAGCCGGACCAGATGGAGGTCGTCATGGCGCAGATGCAGGGCCGCAAGCCCGAGTTCAAATGATGCACTGCGCGATCACCCGAATAATCCTGTATACGAAACGCGTGGACGATCTGGTGTGGTTCTATGAAACACATTTCGGATTTACCGCCCAAAGAAGGGCGAGTGACCGCATTGTGGAGCTTGTCCCAGCAACAGGCGGAGCGCATCTTTTGCTGCATCCGGCGGGTAACGCCACGCGCGAAGGTCAGGTTACTGTCAAACTCGTTTTCGATGTTGCTGACGTACCGGCCTTTAGCGCCCTCGCACGCCAGAATGGATTGGAGTTTGGACCAATTCATCAAGCAGACGGGTACCAGTTTGCAAACACAAAAGACCCGTCGAAGAACTCAATTTCGGTTTCTAGTCGGGCCTTTGTGGAGCGTCCTTAACGCATGAACGCCCGCCGCGCATCGCGGGCCATGTTGTACTGCATCTCAAGGTCCGCGATCTTGGCCATCGCGGCCTTGCGGTCCTCGGCGTCGGTCAGCGTGGCATAGTCCTTGCGCGCCGCGTCCAGCTGTTTCTTGATGTCGAACTCTTCGGGCAGCACGCCCGCCTGCGCCATGATCCGGTGACCGGCGGCGATAGCGGGATCGCTTTGCGCCTCGGATGAGCGGTCGGGCAGGGGCGCGCCTTCGCCGTCAAGGCCTTCCAACTGACCTTCGGCCTGCGCCTTCTTGATCTGGCGTTCCACCAGTTTTCCCAACGATCCGAACATGGCCCCATTCTACCGCCTGTCACGGCAGGGGAAAAGCGATTAGCGCACCCTGGTCGAGACAAGATATACGATGCCGCCCGCCACCAGCCCCCAGACCGCCGCTCCCAGTCCAAAGACCGTGATGCCGGATGCGGTGACGGCCAGTGTCAGAATGGCGGCCTCCCGCTCGGCGGGCACGTCCAGCGCGGCGTGGATGGCGTTGGCCATCACGCCGATCAGCGCGACACCGGCCAAGGTTCCCATCAACAGCGGATCGGCATGGGCGGCAAAGCTGGTGATTGCCACCGCGAAGACACCGAACAGGCAGTAGAACACGCCGCCCATGATCGCCGACCAATAGCGTAGGGCCTTGTCGGGATGGCTGTCCTCGTTCGAACACATCGCGGCGGTGATGGCGGCAAGGCAGGTCGCCGGTGCGCCGAACAGGGCCGACAGCAGGCTTGCGCCGCCAACGGCCGAGAACAGAGGTCCGGGGACAGGCGCAAAGCCAAAGCTGCGCAGCACCGCGACGCCGGGGATGTTCTGCGTCGCCATGGTGACGATGAACAATGGCACACCGATGCCGATGACCGAGGCGAAGGTGAACGTGGGCATGGTCCAGACCGGCGCGGCGATCAGCCGGTCAGGCGTCACCTGCGCTCCGGCATTCAGGGTCACGACGATGGCGGCGGCGACCACAGCTGCCGGAACGGCGAACAATCGGTTGAACCGCCCCGCGATGAACCATGTCAGGATCACCGGCAACGCCTGCCACGGGATCTCGACCGCCGCCCGGAAGGGCACAAGGCACAGCGGCAACAGCACGCCTGCCAGCATCGCTTGGGCGAGTGTCGTGGGGATCGCGGCCGCCAAGTGCCCCAGCGGTTTCCACAAACCCGCCAGAACGGTCAGCGCCCCGGCGGACAGGAAGGCCCCGATGGCCGCGGAATAGCCCTCGACCGGGGCGGCGGACACCGCCAGCAGCGCCGCCCCCGGCGTGGACCATGCAACGCTGATCGGCAGCTTGTACCGCAGGCTGAGGAGGATCGCCGCCAGCCCCATGGCAATCGCCGCGCTCATCAGCCCTGATGCGGCCTGCGCGGGTGACGCGCCCATCGCGCCCAGCCCTTGCAGCACGATTGGGAAGGAACTGAAGAACCCCACGATGGCCACCACCAGCCCGGTCGAGACGGTCTGCATTGGCGGAAGCGGGGTTGCGGGCTGGGTCATATATCTGTGCTAGCAATCGTCCCGGCGTGTGAACAGGATAAAACTCTGGCGCGGCACGAAAAACCCCGCCGACAGCTTGTGCGGCAGGGTTCGGGATTTCCGTATTTGGAACGAGAAGAAGATCAGGCGATCTCTGCCAGACGGGCCAGCGCCTCGTTCAGTTTCGCCTCTTCTTCCTCGCGAGCGGCGAGGTTGGCTTTGGCTTCCTCAACCACTTCTTCCGGGGCCGAGGCCACGAATTTGGGGTTGTTCAGACGTCCGCGCAATCCGCCCAGTTCCTTGGCCAGCTTGCCCTTGGCTTTCTCCAGCCGTTCCTTTTCGGCGCCGATATCGATGATATCGGCCAGCGGCAGGCCGAAGGAGGCACCGGGGGCGGCGATCGAGATGGTGCCTTTGGGCAGTTCATCGGCCTTGGTCAGGCTGTCGATCCGCGCCAGACGCTTGATCAGTGCCTCGTTGCGATCCCATGCGGCCTGGCCGTTGGCGTCGATTTCCGTCACCAGCATCGGCACATAGAGGCCTGCCGGAACCCGCATCTGCGCCCGGGCCGAGCGGGTGTTTTCGATCACCGAGATCACCCAGTTCATCTCGCGATCGGCCTCGGCGTCAACCAGTTCGGTGCCATAGGTCGGCCAGTCGGCGTGGACAACCATCTTGGGCCGCGTGCCGGTCAGACCCCAGAGTTCTTCGGTGATGAAAGGCATGATCGGGTGCAGCAGGATCATGCACTGATCCAGAACCCAGCGCATGGTGGCGCGGGTCTCGGCCTGTGCCTCGGCATCGTCGCCTTGCAGCAGAGGCTTGGAGAGTTCCACGTACCAGTCGCAGACCTTGCCCCAGACAAAGGCGTAAAGTCCGTTCGCCGCATCGTTGAAACGATAGCTTTCCAGCGCCGCGTCAACCTCGGCCCGCACGCGGGCGGTTTCGCCGATGATCCAGCGGTTCACGGCCGCTTTGGGTTTCAGGTCGGCCACATCCAGTTGTGGAACGACATCGGTGAAGACCTCGTTCATCTCGGCAAAGCGGACGGCGTTCCACAGCTTGGTGCCAAAGTTGCGATAGCCGGTGATACGGTCGCGCGACAGTTTCAGCACGCCGCCAATCGCCGCCATCGAGGCATTGGTGAAGCGCAAGGCGTCAGCGCCGAATTCGTCCACGATCTCCAGCGGGTCGATGACGTTGCCGGTGGTCTTGGACATCTTCTTGCCCTTCTCGTCGCGGACAAGCTGGTGCAGGTAGACGGTGTGGAACGGGATTTCGTTCACCACGGCCAGTTGCATCATCATCATCCGGGCGACCCAGAAGAACAGGATATCCGCACCGGTGATCAGAACGTCGGTGGGGAAGTAGCGCTCCAGCTCCTCGGTCTGTTCGGGCCAGCCCAGTGTCCCGATGGGCCAGAGGCCGGAGGAGAACCAGGTGTCGAGGACGTCAGGGTCGCGACGCAAGCACACCTTCTCGAGGTTCACTGACTCAGTGTTGGCAACGAATTCATAGTCGCCTTCACCAAACTCAAGCTCAATGTCTTGACCGTAGTATTCACGTGCTTTGGCAAAGACCTCTTGTTCATTGGCGCCGCAGAAAGCCATTTGCTTGACCTTCGCTTTGTCAAATGGGTCGGGAAGCTCCTTCTCAGGCCCATACCAAACCGGAATCTGATGCCCCCACCACAACTGGCGCGAAATGCACCAGGGCTCGATGTTTTCCAGCCAATGGTAATAGGTCTTCTCACCCGACTCGGGGATGATCTTGACCGTGCCGTCCTTGACCGCATCCAGCGCGGGGCCAACGATCTTTTCGGCGTCCACGAACCACTGGTCGGTGAACATCGGCTCGATCACCACTTTTGAACGATCACCGAAAGGCTGCATGATCGGTTTGCTCTCGACCAACGGGACGAGTGCCGGGCTGAAGCCCGGCCTACCGTCTTCGTCCTCTGTAGGCCGGGCTTCAGCCCGGCTTTGCCCGAGACGCGGATCATCCGGGCTGCACATCACGGCGAGGCCGTCCGCGGTGATCTCTTCCACCACCTTCGCGCGCGCCTCGAACCGGTCGAGCCCGCGCAGGTGATCGGGGATCAGGTTGATCGCGTCGATCTCGTTCTCGGTGAACTCGCGCCCACGCGCATATTCCTGCGCCTTGTCGGCCTCTTCGGCATAAGGCGCGCCATCGGCCCGCATCGCGCCCTTGGTGTCCATCAGACGGTACATCGGAATGCCGCCGCGCTTGGCCACCATGTTGTCGTTGAAATCATGCGCGCCGGTGATCTTCACCGCGCCCGAGCCGAACTCGGGATCGGGATAGTCATCGGTGATGATCGGAATCTGGCGGCGATGTTCTTTCGGTCCAACCGGAATTTCGCAGAGTTTCCCGACGATTGGCGCATAGCGTTCATCCGATGGATGAACCGCAACCGCACCGTCGCCCAGCATGGTTTCGGGGCGCGTCGTGGCGATCGAGATGTAATCGCGCTCCTCGCGGAAGATAACATTCCCATCTTCATCTTTTTCTAAATACTCATATGTCTCACCGCCCGCCAAGGGGTACTTGAAATGCCACATATGGCCCGGCGTTTCGATATTCTCGACCTCAAGGTCCGAGATCGCGGTCTCGAAATGCGGGTCCCAGTTGACCAACCGCTTGCCGCGATAGATCAGACCTTTCTCGTACATATCGACGAAAACCTTGATCACCGCGTCGTGAAAATTCGCAGAATTTTCGTGCCCCGTGCGCGGATCACCCGCCGCACCGGCCATGGTGAAGGCGTTACGCGACCAGTCGCAGGACGATCCCAGACGTTTCAACTGCTCAATGATCGTGCCGCCGTATTCGCCCTTCCATTCCCAGACCTTCTCAAGGAACTTCTCGCGCCCCAACTCGCGCCGACCCGGCTGTTGGGTCAGCATCAGCATCTTTTCCACCTGCATCTGCGTGGCGATGCCTGCGTGGTCCTGACCGGGCTGCCACAGCGTGTCGAACCCGCGCATCCGGTGCCAGCGGGTCAGGATGTCTTGCAGCGTGTTGTTGAACGCATGGCCCACATGCAAAGCACCCGTCACGTTGGGCGGCGGGATCATGATGGTAAAGCTTTCCTCGCGCGAACGGTTCGCGCCTGCCTTGAAGGCTCCGGCCTCTTCCCAGGCCTTATAAATGCGGGCCTCGGCCTCGGCCGCGTTGAATGTCTTTTCCATCGCCATGGGGTGCGTCCTGCGTCATCAATCCTTGGTCAGCGATTGCAATAGCGAATGCGCGCGGCAAGGGAAAGGGCCTGCGCGTGCTCTGGACAACGAACCTGCACAGCCTACTCTCGCGATGACGCAGCCTAAAGGATCGCCCCATGGAAAAGTTCGGTAAAAGCCAGCCCGTCAAACGGACCGAGGATCAACGGTTTCTGACCGGGCAGGGCCAGTACATGGATGATGCGGTGCCCGAAGATGCTCTGTTCGCCGCCTTTTTTCGCAGCCCCGTTGCGCATGGAGAGATTGCGTCGCTGGAGCTTGACGACGCGCGCGCAGCAGAGGGCGTGCATCTGGTGATGGCGCTGGATGATCTGACCGAAGCCGGGATCGACACCGTGATGTCTGCGGCAACGGTCCCGAACCGGGACGGATCAAAAACTGCGGCACCGGACCGGCATATGCTGGCGAAAGACCGGGTGCGTTTCGTTGGCGAGCCTGTCGCGGTCGTTATCGCTGAAACATTGGCCCAGGCCCGCGATGCGGTTGAGTTGATCTGGATGGAGACCAACGATCTGCCCGCAAAGATTGATGTCGCTGCAGGCGGTGAACCCTTGCACGCCGAAGCCCCGGACAATCGCGCTTTTGACTGGGGTCTGGGCGATGAGGCCGCGACCGAGGCGGCGTTTCAGGCGGCGGCCCACACAGTCTCGCTCGATGTTCTGGACAACCGGGTGATCGTGACCTCGATTGAGCCGCGCGGCTGTCAGACACATTGGGTCGATGGGCGTTTGCATTTCGCCTATGGCGGACAGGGCGTTTGGGGCATGCGGGCGCAACTGGCGCAGAAGCTGAAGCTCAAGCCCCATACGATCCGAGTCACCACGCCCGATGTCGGGGGCGGGTTCGGGATGAAGGCGATGCCGTACCCCGAGTATTTCTCGGTCGCTGTTGCCGCAATGAAGCTGGGACGCCCGGTTCACTGGATGTCGGATCGGTCTGAGGCGATGTTGTCCGACCATCACGGGCGCGACCTGACCTCACTGGCGGAACTGGCCTTTGATGCCGATCACCGGATCACCGCCTATCGCGTGCACTCCAAGGTAAACCTTGGGGCCTATAGCAGCCATTTCGGGCAGGCGATCCAGACCAACCTGTTCAGCAAGGTGCTGATGGGGGCTTACGACGTGCAGACCACTTATTTGCGGGTCGAAGGGTTCTATACCAACACCACGCAGGTTGATGCCTATCGCGGTGCGGGGCGACCCGAGGCGATCTATGTGCTGGAACGCGTCATGGACCGCGCCGCGCGCGAATTGGGCGTCGATCCGTGGGAATTGCGGCGCAAGAGCTTCATCCGGCCCGAGAGCTTCCCCTATGTCTCGGCCACGGGCGAGACCTATGACGTTGGCGATTTCGACATGGTTCTGGCACGTGCCGGCGGCCAGACGCAGGGCTTTGCCGCCCGCAAGGCCGCTGATGCGGAACGTGGCCTGATCCGGGGACAGGGACTTTGTTACTATATCGAAAGCATTCTGGGTGACCCTTCCGAGAACGCGAAGGTGGAGTTTTGCGAGGACGGATCGGTGAACCTTTATGTTGGAACCCAGTCCAACGGGCAGGGGCACGAGACGGTTTATGCTCAGTTCCTGTCGGATCAGACGGGGATACCGATGGACCGCATCACCGTGGTGCAGGGCGACAGCGATCAGATGATGCATGGGGGCGGCACGGGCGGGTCCCGGTCGGTCACGGTGCAAAGCGCCGCGACGCTGGCCACAATTGACGTCATGATTGCCGCATTCACGCCCTATCAGGCCGATAAAATGGGGGTCGAGGAAGATGATGTGACCTTCGACCACGAAACCTTTCGCGCGCCGGGATCGAACTTGACGCCGACCCTGACCGAGGCCGCAGCGATGGCCCGCGCCGATGGGCGCACTGACCTGCTGCGGCACGAGGGTCACGCCCGGCTTGAGGCGCGCAGTTATCCCAACGGCGCGCATGTTGCCGAGGTCGTGATCGATTCTTACACCGGTGAAACGCGCGTCGACCGCTACACTGTGGTTGACGATTTCGGAAATCTTATCAACCCGATGCTGGCCGAAGGTCAGGTGCATGGCGGCGTGGTTCAGGGCATCGGTCAGGCTTTGAATGAACACGTGGTGCATGATGCGCAGGGGCAACTGCTCACGGCTTCGTTGATGGACTACGCCTTGCCCCGTGCGGCTGAGATACCCATGATTAAGTTTACCTCGGCACCGGTTCCGTCAACTGCCAACCCGATGGGGATGAAAGGCTGTGGTGAGGCTGGGACCGTAGGCGCGCTGGCCGCAGTGGCAAACGCGGTTCAGGATGCGCTCTGGGATCACGGGGTGCGGCAGGCGGATATGCCTTTCACACCTCACAAAGTATGGGAATTGCTGAACGATGGTTCTGTCGCGGCTGAGTAGAAAGGTACTGGGATGGCTCGGACGGCCCTTACGGTCCGAGCACTCGGCCGAGTCGCGCCATCGCGAACCGATCAGCCATGTCATTATTCTCGACGGTACTATGTCGACGTTGGAACCCGGCCGGGAAACCCACGCAGGCCAGACCCTGCGCCTGTGCTGCGAGATGGGCAGCAAGGTGTCGGTGTTTTACGAGGCCGGAGTGCAGTGGGAAAGCTGGAAATCCTCGCTGGACGTGATGATGGGGCGAGGGATCAACCGACAGATCCGTCGTGCATATGGCTATCTTGCCTCGCGCTACAAACCCGGCGACCGCATCTTTTTCATTGGCTATTCGCGCGGAGCCTATGGCGTGCGCAGTCTGGCGGGCGTGATCGACATGATCGGTTTGCTCAAGGCCGAACACGCGACCGAGCGTAATATCAAGCAGGCCTACCGCCATTATGAATGCAATCCCAGCGGCACGGCGGCCCGCGATTTTCGCCGCAATTTCTGCCATGAAGATGTGGCGATTGAGATGATCGGCGTTTGGGACACGGTCAAGGCGCTGGGCCTGCGGCTGCCACTGCTCTGGCGCTGGGCCGAGGACCGGCATGCCTTCCACAACCATCAGCTTGGCCCCGCCACCCGTCACGGCTATCACGCGATGGCGCTGGACGAAACTCGCGAGGTGTTCGAGCCGGTCCTGTGGAAATGTACCCCGGAATTCAAGGGCCATGTGGAACAGGTCTGGTTCCGTGGCACCCATGGCGATGTTGGAGGGCAACTGAACGGGTTTGAACAGGCCCGCCCCCTGAGCAACATCTCCCTGATCTGGATGCTGGACAAGGCCGAGATGCATGGCCTGCCGCTGCCCGAAGGCTGGCGCGACCGCTTCCCGACCTCAACCGCCGGGCCTTCGGTCGGCACATGGCGGGGCTGGGGCAAGATTTTCCTGCTGCGCAAGCACCGGAAGGTCGGGCGGGATCAGTCCGAGCGGTTGCATGTTTCAGTGTCACCGGATGAGTTGCCCCGTTGGGTGCCGATGCCGGATTTGCCGTCGCACCCGGCGCAGTAGGTCAGTCGAACTGGGCGTCGCTTTGACTGTTTGAATGGGCCTGAAGGGCCGCCGAGATGTCGGAACGTATGTTTCGTCCCAGTGAGAGTTCGGGCAGCTTGTCCGGAGCAAAGAACCCAACCGCACTGGTCTCGTTACCGGCCAAAGGTTCGGTTTCGTCAATTTCATCACATAGAAAGAAGAGTTTGTAAAAATCCCGGGTATCAGCGGGGTAAGGATGCCGCGCTTTGTGGCGCACGGCGTAAAGCTGTCTCGCACGCACCCTGAGCCCGGCTTCCTCCCAAACTTCGCGTTCAATGTTCTCAGCCGGAGAGCTGCCGATATCTGCAAAGCCACCCGGCATGGCCCACCGGCCATCGCTGCGCTCGCGGACCAGTAGTATCCGTCCGTTGCGGATCACCGCCCCCCGAAGGTCAATACTGGGCGTGGCGTAGCCCGCCGCATGTTCGGAAACCAGCCCCTCGATCCGCGTCAGCGGTACGCGGCCCAGATCGGCCAGCATGGCGCGGGCCATCTGGGCGATCTCGTCATATCGTTCGCGATCAAAAGGGTCTTTGGTGAAATGCTGGCCGGTTTCGGCCAGCGCCAGTAAGCGTTTCGCACGGGCCAGCCAGGTATCCTCCATCGCGGTTGGATCCTGGCGCACCGTCCTTACCGCCGCCGGTCGCGGCGCGAGCTCATCGGCTGGAAGGCCACGCCCACATGCGCCTCGCAATAGGGCTTGCCTGCCTCAACGGGCAGGCCGCAGAACCAGAAATCCTCGGTCGCAGGGTCGCCGACGGGCCATTTGCAGGTTTTCTCGGTCAGTTCCATCAGCGTCAGCTTCTTGGCCTTCTTCTCGACCTCATTGACCTTGGCCAGCGCCTCGGGGCTGATTTCGTTGGCCGAGGGTTGTGGCGGCAGAGGCTGACCGGCAGGAATGATCTGGCGGCGGGCCGGAATGGCAGGTTTCGCCTCAGCCGCCGGGGCGGGCGCGGGGCGCGCGGGTTCGGTCTTGGGGGCCGGTTTCGGCTTGGCCTCGGCCTTGGGTGCTGGGGCCGGTTTTTCCTTGGGTTCAGCCTTGGCCGGTGCGGCACCGGTCGCGCGGTTCGACAGGCCCAGACGGTGCACCTTGCCGATCACCGCGTTGCGGGTTACGCCGCCCAGTTCCTTGGCGATCTGGCTGGCCGACTGGCCCTCGCCCCACATCTTTTTCAGCAGCTCTACACGCTCGTCAGTCCAGGACATCATTTGCCTTTCAAAAGCGGAAAGCGGCCCCGGATTCGGGCCGCCTTGGGAATTCGTCTCAGCCTCCTATTTTAATCACTGCGCCCCGAGTTACAAGCGGCTTCGAATCAGGTATGGGGCAGATCATGCAGAATTTCACGGATCAGGATGCGCGCCGTTTCGGTGCGGTCAACTGGATGGGCCTCTACACGTTGGCGCAGCGCGAAACGCAGCGTTTCATGGCGGTCTGGACGCAAACCTTGCTGGCCCCGCTGGTGACGGCGGGCCTGTTCCTGTTGATCTTCAACATCGCCATCGGCCCCAGCCGGTCCGACGTGATGGGCGTGCCATTTCTGACCTTCCTTGCGCCGGGCATCATGATGATGACGGTGATCCAGAACGCTTTTGCCAATACGTCCTCGTCGATGGTGATCGCCAAGGTGCAAGGCAACATCGTCGATACGCTGATGCCCCCACTCTCTCCGCTTGAGATCCTGTTAGGCTATCTGGCCGGAGGAATCGCCCGCGGGGTTCTGATCGCATTTGTCGTGGCCATCGCGCTGGCACTGGTGCTGGGCATCGTGCCGCAGAACCCCATGATCGCGCTGATCTTCGTGATACTGGGCGGTGCGTTCATGGGCGCGCTGGGCCTCTTTGCCGGGATATTTGCCAACAAGTTTGACCAGATGGCTGCGATCACCAATTTCATCGTCACGCCATTGGCGTTCCTGTCGGGCACCTTCTACTCGGTGCAGGCGCTGCCGCCGGTGCTGAACCGGCTGAGCCATGGGAACCCGGTCTTCTACCTGATCGACGGGTTGCGAAACGGGATGATCGGCGTTTCCGATAGCTCTCCATGGCTGGGTATGATGATCTGTACCGGGGCAACCTTGCTGGTCGGCGCGCTGACATGGCAGATGTTGCGCACGGGCTACCGTCTCAAGGCCTGACGCTGCCGCGCCTCGCGCCAGACAAGGATTAGACCGCCGGTCAGGATGATGGCTGATCCGATCATGCTGACCCTATCCGGGATCACGTGGAACACCGAAAAATCGTAGAAGGCGGCGAAGATCAGCGTCGCGTAGCTGATCGGGGCCACAAAGGACGCATCCGCCCGCGCCATGCCATTGACGAAACAGGCCTGCGCGCAGGCCATCAGCACCCCGATCCCTGCCAGTGCCGCCCATTGCGCGGGCGTCGGCCACTGAAACACAAAACTCACCGCGACCGAGGCGATGGTCAGCCCCATCGCATTGTTGATCAGCAGAATCTGGATCGGAATCTCGCGGCCCGAGAGTTTCTTGATGAAAATCAGCTCCATCCCGATCACCGCAGCCGCTGTCAGGGCCAGCAATGCGGCGGGCTGGAAACTTGCAGGTGTCGGGCGTAGCAGCACCAGCGCCCCCGCCAGCGCCACGCCAGCCGCAAGCCAGCGCCACGGGCCAACGCCCTCTTTCAGAAGCGGGATGGCCAGCACCATGGCAAAGACCGGGTTCAGGAACGATATCGCCGTGGCATCCGCAATCGGGATAAACGCGACCGAGGCGAACATCAACGTAATCCCCAGCCAGCCAAAGCTTGTCCGCCCCACATGCAACCCCCAATGCGGGCGGCTGAGGTGCGGGCGCAGGATGCCCACGGCGCTGATGATCACCAGAAAGGCAAACAGAAACCGCCCGTGGCTGATCTGCATCGGATGCAGCGCGGGGCCGAGCGTACCGGTCCCCAGCGCCTTGGCCAGCAGCGTTGTGCCCGCGATCAGCGCGCTGGCCGCAACAATCAGCAACGCCGCAAGCGGCGGGTTATGGGCCTTGGCAACGAACATGGCCCAGCGGTGGGGCAGGGCGCGGCAAATGGCAAGCGGGAAATGCGCCCGGCCCCTGAAATTTCCCCCGGGGCCGATTTTCCGGCTTCCCAGACGGCGTCCGGCCCGCTATACGGCCCGCATGATCAAACGCGCACATATCCTCCGACGCCGACGCCTGATCGCGTAACCGGCCCCGTTTGATCCCTTTGCGCCCGACAAACCGGCGCATCTCCCGCCAAATCAGTTGACGAACCCGGCCCCGGTGTATCACTCACTTGGGCTCAAGCTACGTAAAAAGGATGATCCGATGATCCCGTCCGTTCTGCCGACCTATAACCGCGCGCCCCTGACCTTTGTGAAGGGCGAAGGCGCCTGGCTGACCGAGGCGGATGGCCGACGTTTCCTTGACCTCGGCGCGGGCATCGCGGTGAACGCGCTGGGCCACGCGCACCCGGCACTGGTCGCGGCGCTGACGGAACAGGCGCACGCGCTCTGGCATGTCTCAAACCTCTATCACATCCCGCAGCAACAGGCGTTGGCCGACAAGCTGGTGGAACACACCTTCGCCGACACGGTGTTCTTCACCAATTCCGGCACGGAATCCTGCGAGTTGGCCGTGAAAATGGCCCGCAAATACTTCTACGACAAAGGCCAGCCTGAAAGGGTCGAGATCATCACCTTCGACGGCTCCTTCCATGGCCGCTCCTCCGCAGGCATCGCCGCCGCCGGGTCCGAGAAGATGACCAAAGGCTTCGGCCCCCTGCTGCCCGGCTTCGTGCACCTGACTTTCGGAGACCTCGACGGCGTCACCAACGCCATCACCGAGAACACGGCGGCAATTCTGATCGAGCCGGTGCAAGGCGAAGGCGGCATCCGCCCCGTTCCCGACGCCGAACTAAAAGCCATGCGCCAGATCTGCGACGATAACGGCCTGCTGCTGATCCTGGACGAGGTGCAATGCGGCGTCGGCCGCACCGGCAAACTCTTCGCCCATGAATGGGCTGGCATCACACCCGACATCATGATGGTCGCCAAAGGCATCGGCGGGGGTTTCCCGCTGGGCGCGGTCCTGGCCACCGAAGAGGCCGCCAGCGGCATGACCGCAGGCACCCACGGCTCGACCTATGGCGGCAACCCGCTCGGCTGCGCCGTTGGCTGCGCGGTGATCGATCAGGTCGCCACACCCGCCTTCCTCGAAGGCGTCAACCGTAAGGCGGGCCTGTTGCGTCAGAAACTCGAAGGCCTCATCGCCGACCACCCGGATGTCTTCGACGAGGTCCGTGGTACCGGCCTCATGCTTGGCCTCAAATGCAAGCCCACGAACACAGACGTGGTCAACGCAGGCTACGACAATCAGGTCATAACGGTCCCCGCCGCCGACAACGTCATCCGCCTGCTCCCCCCGCTCACGATCACCGAGGATGACATCGCCCAAGCCCTGATCCGCCTCGACAAGGCCGCAACACAGATCGAGGCCGATCTCGAAACCGCCTGACCCTTCTTCTGTTCAAAAATACCTCGGGGGTGTGGGGGCTGGCCCCCACGCGACCCCAGCCAAAAGCGAAACGATATGAATCACTTCCTCGACATCCACAAAACCGACGCCACCGCCCTGCGGTCCATGATCGACCAGGCGGGTGCCATGAAACAGGCCCGCCTCGGCCGCCCCAAGGCCGCCCCCGATGACGAACAACCGCTGGCAGGCCGCATGGTGGCGTTGATCTTTGAGAAACCCTCAACCCGCACCCGCGTTTCCTTCGATGTCGGCGTGCGGCAAATGGGCGGGCAGACCATGGTCCTCTCGGGCAAAGACATGCAACTGGGCCACGGCGAAACCATCGCCGATACCGCCCGCGTCCTGTCGCGCTATGTCGACATGATTATGATCCGCACCTTCGATGAAACCATCCTGACCGAGATGGCGGAATACTCGGACGTGCCCGTGATCAACGGCCTGACCGACCGCACCCATCCCTGCCAGATCATGGCCGATATCCAGACGTTCGAAGAACACCGCGGCCCCATCGCGGGCAAAAAAGTGGTCTGGACCGGCGATGGCAACAATGTCTGCGCCTCATTCCTGCACGCCGCGGGCCAGTTCGGGTTCGACCTGACCTTCACGGGCCCGGCCCAGTTCGACCCCGAGGAAGAGTTCATGGGTTTCGCCCGCCAGAAGGGTTCAAAAATCGTGATCGAGCGCGACGCCTATAAGGCCGTCGAGGGCGCAGATCTCGTGGTTGCCGACACCTGGGTCTCGATGCATGATAGTCAGTCCGCCAAAGAACGCCGCCACAACATGCTGCGCCCCTATCAGGTCAATGCCGAGCTCATGTCTCACGCCAAACCGGACGCGCTGTTCATGCACTGCCTGCCCGCCCACCGCGAGGAAGAAGCCACATCTGAGGTCATGGACGGCCCCAACTCGGTCATCTTCGATGAGGCCGAAAACCGGCTGCATGCGCAAAAGGCGGTGATGCGCTGGTGTCTGGACGTCTGAGCGGACCGCACTATGCCCCACGTGACACTGGAATTCTCGAAAGAGATCGAGCAGACCCATGATGTTCAGGCCCTCTGCGATCGGCTGTTCGAGGTCTTGGCTGCCCATCCCGAGTTCGACGCCGATACAATCAAGGTCCGCGCCACCTCGGTCGCGTATTACCGCATCGGCTCCGAGCCCCAAAGCTTTGTCCACGCCACGCTTCTGCTGATGCAGGGGCGTGACGAGGCCACGCGCACGGCGCTTAACGCCCTTGTTCTGGATGTTCTGGCTAACGCCCTGCCGCAGGTCGGCAGCATCACGGTGCAGGATGTTCAAATGAACCGCGCGACCTATGCCAAACGGCTGGTCGGATCATAACCGGCACCCGGCGGCGCATCCGCATTCAACTGCGCCGCCCGATCTTCCAGATGCGAAGCCTGATCACCGTCGCGACGCTCGCCAACACAACAAGCACACACAGCGCCACCTTGGTCATGACCTCCATCGTGCCCTCAATCAGCAGCGCATGCACAACACTGCCCGATATGGTGACAATCGCCAGTCCAGCGTGGGCCAACCGCCACAAACGAAACCGCACGCCCAGCCGCTGTCGATAAACCCCCAGCAACACGGCGGCAAACGCTGCCCACATTGCGCTCACACCCCAGACGGAAAACGGCGTGGGGGACACAAACAGCAACGCATCCACAACATCCGGCGGGCTGGTCAGCCACAACCCGACCACATGAACCACAATCGCCGCGATCAACGCCAGCCCGCACACCCGGTGCCAGCGACGGCTGGCCATCGCTGACAGCGGCAACCAACGCCCCGCCAGCAAGGGCTGCATCAGCAACAGCCCCATCGCAATGATCCCGGCAAACCCGGCCACGATGTAAACCGGCTGCCGCCACGCCAGCAGAGGGCTGAACGCCGCAGCGATGACCGGCACTAAGACGGCCACGACCACCGCGCCCCAAATCAGAAAACTGCGCAGCACCAATCAGACAGGCTGCAACACGAAATGCGCGGCCAGCGTCGTGTCTTTCGAACTGGCCATGACGGGCCGCAGAAACACCGCCTCAAACTCGCCGCTGTCATAGGCCAGATGCCCATGCGCCTGCCCAAAGGCGGGCACGATCTGCGGCATCTCCAACCGGAATTCGCCATTGGCGTCGGTCAGCGTCGCCCCATGGCTGCGCTGATCGCGCTCATGCCCTTCGGTCGTATGCGCCCAGATCTGGATGCGCTGGCCGGGCAGGGGGGCTCCATCGCCCGCGCGCCGCACCGTGCCGGTCATCCAGAACCCGCCGCCGCCGATCCGTTCGACGATCGGCGCGCCGGGGCGATAGTTGTTGGCCCCACCCCGCATTGTGGGCGTGGGCTCAAGCCCCGCCGCGCGCGCCGGAACCCAAAGGCCGGTGGCCACTGCGGCAGTACCCGCGGCAATCGCGGAACGGCGGGAGAAAAGCAATCCAGTCATCGGGCGACCTCCTGCAATAGGCAATCCATTCGGGTCAGTCTGTGGCGTCCACCGTCCAAGATAGCACGCTTTCGGCGAATTCCGAGATCGCACTGGCAGAGAATTGCGACCCCACGCGCGACCAGTGTAATCCAACCGAAATTCTTTGACGCCACGCGGGCCGGGATGCCATCCTTTGGATCATGCCAAAGGTCAGCCCATGACAATGCAAAACCACATCGCCCCCGAAGACATCGCCGCATTTCAGCGAGACGGGGCGGTTGTCCTCAGATCGAAATTCTCGGCCGAGTGGCTGGACCTGCTGCGCAAGGGCATCGACGCCGATCTCGCGCACCCCACGGATAACTTCACCCGTCACACCAAAGACCCACGCGCCCCGGCTTATTTCGAGGACTACTGGGCCTGGAACAAGATCCCGCAATTCACCAGCTTTGTTCGCCACTCCCCCTGCGCGCCGCTGGCCGCCGAACTGCTGGGTGCCCCGTCGATCAACCTCGTCATGGACAACTGGTTTCTGCGCGAGGCCGGATCGACCTCACGTCCGCCTTTCCATCAGGACCTGTCCTATTTCGATTTCGAAGGCAC
Source organism: Ruegeria sp. G12 (assembly GCF_056533565.1). Lineage (NCBI taxonomy): Bacteria > Pseudomonadati > Pseudomonadota > Alphaproteobacteria > Rhodobacterales > Roseobacteraceae > Ruegeria > Ruegeria sp. G12. Next base: position 564,255 of record NZ_JBQFOO010000002.1, on the reverse strand, counting down.
GATGTGCGTGCTCTGGCTGCCGCTAGAACCTGTCAGCAAAGAAAACGGCATCGCGTTCGTGAAGGGCTCGCATATGTGGGACAAGCTGTTTATGCGCGTGCGGTTTGCCGACGGGCATCCCAGCTATGAACCGACCAAGGTTGCAGGGCAGACCTATCACCCGCCCCCCGATGTCAACGCCGACCCCGGTGCCTATGACCTGCTGCAATGGGATATGGAACCCGGCGATTGCATTTTCTTCGACATGCGCACCCTGCATGGAGGGCTGTCCTCGACCACGCCGACCGAGACGGTGCGCCGGTTCACCCTCAGAATGACCGCGCCGGACGGTGTGATCCGCTATCGCGGCGACTGGGCCAAAGACGAGCGCGCGCAGTTCGAGGCCGCAGGGTATCGCGAGGGCGACCGGATTGCGGGGCCGTTTTTCCCGCAGCTCTGGCCGCGAGAGCAGGCATAGCGCTTGCACCTGATATGTGCGGTGGCGCACTTTTCAATCCAAAATCATGCTCTACATTTGCAATCATGAACAGGGGCCGATTGCGGCCCCACAGGATTTTGGAGAACAGGCATGAGTTGGAATCCCACCCACACCCCTGAATGCGTATCCGAAAACCCGGCGCTGGAGACGCTGATCATCCCGCGCGCCCGCGATCTGGGCGGGTTCGAGGTGCGCCGCGCTTTGCCCTCGGTCAAGCGTCAGCTCGTGGGCCCGTTCATATTCTTCGATCAGATGGGTCCGGCTGAATTCATCACCGAAGGCGGTATCGACGTCCGCCCGCACCCCCATATCGGGCTGGGCACCGTCACCTACCTGTATCAGGGCGAGTTTGAACACCGCGACAGCTTGGGCACTCATCAGATGATCTATCCGGGCGAGGTGAACTGGATGGTCGCCGGGCGTGGCGTCACCCATTCCGAACGTACCAGCGACGAAACCCGAGACACAAAGCACAGCCTGTTCGGTATCCAAACCTGGATCGCGCTGCCCGAAGCGCATGAGGATATGGCCCCCGATTTCGAACACCACAAACAGGGCGCGCTGCCTCATATTCAGGATACAGGTGTCAGCGCGCGGTTGATCCTTGGCTCGGCCTATGGCGAGAACAGCCCGGTGACCATGTTGTCGGAAACCTTCTATCTGGACGTTCAACTGGACCCCGGCGCATCCTTCCCACTGCCCGACGATCACGAGGATCGCGGCGTCTATGTCACCGAAGGCTCGATTGAAATCGCCGGGGATACTTTCGAAACGGGCCGCATGATGGTGTTTCGCCCCGGTGATCGGCTCTCGGCTAAGGCCGGGCCTTTAGGCGCGCGGCTGATGCTGCTTGGCGGGGCGACGCTGAACGAAGATCGCTATATCTGGTGGAATTTCGTCTCATCCTCGAAGGAAAAGATCGAAACTGCGACACGTGAATGGCAAGGGGCAGATTGGGCCAACGGGGCCTTCCACTTGCCGCCCGGTGACGATCAGGAGTTCATTCCCATCTCGGATGAGCTGGCGCGCACCAAGCCCCGGCTGGCAAAAACCGCGCTGTCAGGTCAGGGTTAACCTTACTTGCGCGATCATGAATTCCCGGCGATCCTTCCATCAGGTGAGGAGGGTCGCCATGAAGATCGTGTTTGCGGGCGCAGGCAGCATTGGCTGCTACTGCGGGGGCTTGCTGGCGCATGCGGGTCATGATGTGACTTTGCTGGGCCGCGCCCATGTGCTGGACCCGATCCGGGCGCACGGGCTGACGCTGACGGATTTCTCGGGTCTGAGCCGCTCGGTGCCTGCTGACAGTCTGACCACTGATGAAGAACCCACTAGCCTCGGCGCTGCCGAGCTGGTCATCGTGACGGTTAAATCCGTCGCGACGCCGGGTATGGCCGAGCTGATCGCCGCCAACGCGCCGGACATTGCGCCGGTTCTGTCTTGGCAAAACGGCATGGAGAACGCACGTATCCTGCGCGCCGCCTTGCCGGGGCGTAACGTGCGCGCGGGGATGGTGCCCTTCAACGTGGTGCCGACCGAGGCGGCGACCTATCACCGGGCCACGTCGGGGGATATCGTTATCCAGTCGGGTCCCGGTGGTTTGGCAGAACAACTCGACAACCCCGACCTGCCGGTGACGGAAAGCGATGAGATCGAGGCGGTGCAATGGGGCAAGCTTGTCATCAACCTCAACAATGCGCTGAATGCCCTGTCGGGACTGACGTTGGTTGAGCAGTTGCTAAACCGCACATGGCGGCACCTGATGGCAGATCAGATGGCCGAGGCTTTGACCGTTCTGAAAGCCGCCGGATACCCCGTCGCGTCGACCACGCCGCTGCCTGCTTGGATGACGCCTCATATCCTGCGCCTGCCGACACCGTTGTTCACCCGCATTGCCGCGCGCATGCTGACCATTGATCCCAATGCCCGCACGTCGATGGCGTACGATCTGTCGGCAGGCCGTCCCACGGAAATCGATTGCTTGCAGGGTGAGGTCATACGTCTCGGGCAGTCAACCGGGACTCCGACGCCGCTTTGTGTTCGGGTGTCAGACCTGATCAAACACGCGCCCGAAACGTCTCTGACACCGGATCAGATCAGGCCGTGAACCTGCGCGTCAGGCAAAGGCGGTTAGCATCCAGAAGATCACCGCCGACATGGTCGCCGTGGCGGGCACGGTGACAACCCAGGCCGCCACAATGGTCATAAAATGCGACCGCCGCACCAGCTTGCGGCGCTGATGCTCTTCCCGCGCCAGCCTGTGGCCCGGAGGGCGCTGATGGTGGGTCAGTTTCCAGCGCCGTTCCAGATGCCATTCGCGGTAGAACCCGACGCCGAACACGGCCCCGACGGCGATATGGGTGGAACTGACCGGCAGCCCCAGCCAACTGGCGACAATCACGGTGATCGCCGCCGACAGCGCCACGCAAAAGGCGCGCATCGGGTTCAGCCGCGTGATCTGGCTGCCTACCATGCGGATCAGCTTGGGCCCGAACAGGAACAGGCCGAACGAGATGCCGAACGCGCCGATGATCATCACCCATGTGGGAATGGCGACCTGCGCCGCAAACCCGCCGGATTTCGCCGCATAGACAATGCCAGCCAAAGGTCCGACCGCATTGGCCACGTCATTGGCCCCGTGCGCAAAACTCAGCAGCGTGGCAGAGACCGCCAGCGGCAGGCCGAACAGGGCTTTCAGGGACCGGGTGCGGTTCTCCAACCCTTCGGATTTGCGCCGCACCCAGGGGCCGGTGATGGCCCAGGTGATCAGACCGGCGACCAGCCCGATCAGAGCCGCCGTTGCAAGCTCGACCGACACAATCCGCGACAGTCCCTTGACGGCCAGATAGGTGGTGAATGTCCCCGCCATCAGGGCAACAAGCAGGGGTACCCAGAACCGGGCGGCTGCGATCTTGTCGTTTTGATACTGAATTCTGGACTCGATCAGCGCCAGAAAACCCGCCGCGATCACACCGCCGAGAATGGGCGAGATCACCCAACTGGCGGTAATCGTGCCCATCGTGCTCCAGTTCACCGCGCCCAAGCCGGCGGCGGCGATGCCCGCGCCCATGACGCCGCCCACAACCGAGTGCGTGGTCGAAACCGGAGCCCCGACCCATGTCGCCAGATTGACCCACAGGGCCGAGGAGATCAGCGCCGCCATCATCGCCCAGATGAAGACCGAGCTGTTCTGCACCGAGGCGGGATCAATGATGTCCTGCGAGATCGTCGCAACCACGTCGCCGCCCGCCAGCAACGCGCCCGCGCTTTCCGCAACGGCGGCGATTGCTATCGCGGCCCCCATGGACATTGCATTGGCGCCAACCGCCGGACCCATGTTGTTGGCCACGTCATTGGCACCGATATTGATCGCCATATAGGCCCCAAAGGCCGCTGCGGCGATTACGATCAGGCTGCCATGCGCCTGACCGAACAGCACCGCAGCCATCAGCCCGGCCAGCGCCATGAAGACCATTGCCATCCCGGGCGCCAACAAAGGGCGCGAGACATGCGAGTTCGCCGACTCGACCCGCGAGATACGGTTCAAGTCATTGTCCAGCGCCTGCCAGCGGGATTTCAAACGGGTATCCGGCATCTTTCCTGCGATCTTTCAGATTGACATCTGGCGCTATCGGTTTCCACGCCCGGAGGCAACCGCAATGGCGCTTAATCGCGACCCGGATGGCTATATTTGATGCAGCAGCGCGCGCAGTTCCGGCTCGTCCACGCGTTCGGCGGCGATCTGGGGTGACACCCAGCACCGCTCGCGCTCATGCACTTCGGGGAAGGTGTCGGACAGTTCGCGGACATGGATGCGGTAGACGCTGGTCAGGACCGGCTGCGCCGAGCCGTCCTTGAGGATCTTGTCGTAAGTATACTGACCCAGAGGCTCTTTTTCGACTTCCGCCGTCTGAACGCCAGCCTCTTCCCAGGCCTCCTGCCGGGCCGCCTCGGCCCCGTCCAGCCCGTCGATGGGCCAGCCTTTGGGAATAACCCAGCGCTTGGTTTCCCGGCTGGTGACCAGCAACACCTCCTGCTCTGGCCCGTTTCCCCGCGTGCACAGGGCTGCAAACTGCACCCGTCTGGGGCGCAGAAACAGAGGTCTGCCGACCTCATGCCAGATTTTTTTCAGCGCAGACATCATGTATCTTGTGTTCAGGCCGGTGTGTTATTTCATGTAAATAAGAAATAACTATGAAATGCAGTTTTTACAATGAAACCGTTAGTAATTAACAAGTTACGTCCCGATTTCGGCAATTTTACGTCAGTCGCTCCGGCGCTTGGCCCGCAGCGTGGGATCGGCCTGTGTGGGATCTTCGGGCCAGGGGTGCTTGGGATATTGCGCCCGCATGTCCTTGCGAACATCCGCATAAGATCCGGCCCAGAACCCGGGCAGGTCGCGGGTGATCTGGATCGGACGCTGCGCAGGGGACAGCAGCGTGATTTTCAGCGGTGCGCCACCGGCAGTCGGATGGCGGGTGACGCCGAACATTTCCTGCAGGCGCACTGAAATCTCGGGGGCAGCGCTGCTGTAGTCAATCGGCACCTTGCGCCCCAGGGGCGTTTCAAATGCGCCCGGGGCAAGGCGGTTCAGCTCCTGCGTCTGGACCCAGTCCAGCCGTGCCCGCAATGCTGGGATCAGATCGAACCGCTTCCAGTCCTCGGCATTGCGCACTCCGGTCAGCATTGGTAGTAGCCAGTCCTCCAGATCGGCCATAAGCCCGGCTTCCGAAAAATCCGGCAGGTCCACCCCATCGGAGCGCACCAGTTCCACCCGCGCCGCCAGCCGGGCCGCTGCCCCGTCCAGCCGCAGCCCCAGATCGCGGACGCCGTCCAGCATGGCCTGCGCAACCATTTGGTCGGGCACATCTTTCCAGATGCGGTCCGCCAAGGTGATCGCGCCCAGCCGCTCTTGCTGCCGGGCAATCACGCGCCGCTCCCGTTTGGACCAGTCGCAGGTTTCAACCCATTCGATCTGATCGGCGAACAGATTCCTGATCTCACGCTCCGAGATTTGGGCGGCCATCCGAACCCGCGCCTCGCGCGGATTGCCATCCGTATCCGTCACCACCAGATAAGGCGCGGCAGCCAGAGTATCCCCGCCGTCGAGCACAACACCCTTGCCGCCCGACAGCACGTAACGCGGTGCATCCCCCTTGCGCCGCTGCCCGATGCGGTCGGGATAGGCCAGTGCCGCCATCGCCGCAACGCTCAGGTCGCTGGACGCGCCCTCGGCCTGTGTGCGCAGCCGTTTGGTCTCGGCTTTAATCCGGTCGATCGCGCCTGCGTTGACCTGCCAGACCCGATTGCGCTGAAACGCGCGGAGGTCGCGCAGGGCCTCCATCCGCAACAACAGATCGGCAGGAGCACCTTTTAACGGGTCCCGCTCGGCCATCAGCGCGGCGAGGGGGGCGGCCTGTGCGCCCGCCGTCACCAGCATATGTCCCAATCGCGGATGTAGCGGCAGCGCGGCCAAGGCCCGCCCGTGATCGGTGATCCGGGCGTGTTGATCCAGTGCGCCGAGCATCCCAAGCAAAGCTCGCGCCTCGGTCATCGCGCCTTCGGGCGGCGGGGTCAGAAAGGCCAGATCGCTCGCATCCGCGCCCCACAGGGCCAGTTCCAGCGCCAGGCCGGTCAGGTCCGCCGCTTCGATATCGGCAGGCGGATAGGCGGCCAGCGCCCCATCTTCGCCCTTGGACCACAGCCGGTAGCAAACTCCTTCGGCCACACGCCCCGCGCGTCCCGCACGCTGAGTCGCTTCAGCCCGCGTGGCTCGTTCAGTCATCAGCCGCGACATGCCCGAGCCGGGATCGAACCGCGCCCGCCGCGCCTGTCCCATATCCACGACCACGCGAATGTCGGGAATGGTTAGCGAGGTCTCGGCGATCGATGTCGCCAGAACCACTTTGCGACCGGACTCCACAGGCGCAATTGCCGCGCGCTGGGCGGCAAAAGGCAGGGCCCCGAACAGGGGCCGCAGGGCGCAATCCTGCGGCAGACGATGGGTCAGAGCGGCCTCCGCCCGCCGGATTTCACCCTCGCCCGGCAAAAACACCAACATACCGCCACCGATGCCGCGCGTTTCATGCTCGGCCTGCACCACCAGATCGACAAGCGCATCCAAGCGCCGGGCCGTTGCGCCCATTGGCCGGTCCAGCCAGCGCGTTTCCACCGGGTAGCTGCGCCCCTCGGACGTCACCAGCGGGGCCTGCATCAAGCGACCCACGGGTTCCGCATCCAGCGTCGCCGACATCGCCAGAAGGATCAGGTCATCGCGCAGCGCCTCGGTAACCTCAAGGCACAACGCCAGCCCCAGATCAGCGTTCAGTGAGCGTTCGTGGAATTCATCGAAAATCACCGCGCCAATGCTCGGCAAGTCGGGCTCGGATTGCAGCATTCGGTTCAGGATACCCTCGGTCACAACCTCAATCCGCGTCGCTTTTGACACTTTCGCATCGCCCCGCACGCGATAGCCCACGGTCTGCCCGGCGCGTTCACCCAAGGTTTCTGCCATGCGTTCCGCCGCCGCCCGCGCGGCCAGACGGCGGGGCTCCAGCATCACGATCCTGTCGTCGCACAGACCGGCCTCGAGCATCGCCAAAGGCACCCGCGTGGTCTTCCCCGCGCCCGGAGGGGCCTGCAGCACGGCACGGCCATGGGCTTTCAGCGCAGCCAACAGCTGCGGGATAGCGTCGTCGATAGGCAGGCGGTGCGTCATTCCGGCTTTATCCGTCAAGTGGTGGCCGAGGTCTAGCGCCCCTGTTTCGCATGAGGATCAGCGGCAACAGACTCTGGCGCACTCTGTGCATGGCAGATTTCGGCTGCCGAGCGGGCTGGACAAATCGCCCTCGGCGGCGGCAAGTAGTCCTGCCGCAACAGATCGGGGTCGACATGGACATAGACAGCCTCAGTGACAGGATTTTGAACGGAGAGCGCCGTGCGCTCGCCCGCGCCATCACGCTGGTCGAAAGCGGCCGCACAGACCACCGCGCGCAGGCAGCCGAGTTGCTGGCCCTTCTGTCGCAATCTGACCGGCAATCCCTGCGCATCGGCCTGTCGGGCACGCCGGGGGTCGGCAAATCCACCTTCATCGAAAGCTTCGGCATGATGCTGACAGGGCAGGGCCTGCGCGTTGCGGTTCTGGCTGTTGATCCCAGTTCGGCCCGCTCTGGTGGCTCGATTCTGGGCGACAAAACCCGGATGGAGCGTCTGAGTCGCGATAAGAACGCTTTTATCCGTCCTTCCCCCAGCCAAACCCACCTTGGTGGTGTCGCCCGCCGGACCCGCGAAGCCATCGCGCTCTGCGAAGCAGCGGGGTATGACGTGGTCCTGATCGAAACCGTTGGGGTCGGCCAGTCGGAAACTGTGGTGTCCGAGATGTCCGACCTGTTCCTTCTGCTTCTGGCCCCCGCCGGAGGGGATGAGCTACAGGGCGTCAAGCGCGGCATCATGGAAATGGCCGACATGATCCTGATCAACAAGGCGGACGGAGACCTGAAGGCAACAGCCACCCGCACTTGCGCCGATTACGCGGGCGCGCTGCGCCTGCTGCGCAAACGGTCGCAGGATCCGGAGGGGTTTCCCAAAGCTATGACCGTCTCGGCGGTTGAGGAACATGGCCTGACTGATGCATGGACCGAAATGCAGACCCTCACCGAATGGCGGCGCGAGGCCGGGCACTGGGCTACAAACCGCGCGGCGCAAGCCCAATACTGGTTCGAGCAAGAAGTGCGCCACGCCCTGTTGGCAAAGCTAGAAACGGCGCAGGCCAAAGCCGATTTGGCGGCGCTGAACGAAAAGGTGTCAAAAGGCCAGATCAGCCCCGGAGCCGCCGCGAAGAAGATGCTGGCGAGCCTCACCTGACAAAGGCACCACAACCCCTTCATCTTTTCCCAAATACTCCCGCCGGAGGCATGGCCCGCAGGGGCCATTTCCATGCCAAAGACCAATGTCGAAGAATTCCTGCGATCTGTCTTGACCCTTCCGGCGATTCCCACTACACGCATCCAACCAGTTTTCGGGCGCGACTTCGGGTTGCGCCCCTTGTGATTTGGCCGCGGGCGGTTTGCCCGGCCTCCAGAAACAAAGGAAGAAACCATGTCGCGCCGTTGCGAACTGACCGGAAAAGGCCCGATGACTGGCAACAATGTCAGCCACGCCAAAAACAGAACTCGTCGTCGTTTCCTGCCCAACCTGAACGACGTTACCCTGCAGTCGGAAACCCTGGGCCGTGGCGTCAAGCTGCGCATCTCGGCGGCTGCGCTGCGTTCGGTGGACCACCGCGGTGGTCTGGACGCGTTCCTGGCCAAAGCCAAGGACGAGGACCTGTCCACGAACGCGCTGAAAGTGAAGAAAGAAATCGCCAAGGCACAAGCCTCGGCCTAAGCCTTTCGCACTTATTGAATTTTAGCCCTGTGCCCCCTTGGCGCAGGGCTTTTTCGTTATTGCGACCAAGCCTTTTTCGATTGTTCGTAATTTTTGAACAAAAGTTGACGTTTCGTGACGTTGTTCACAGACGCCGCCCCGCCGCTTGGGCCAAACTGAGAGCACTCAATTGACGGGGCGAATAAATGACATTTAAGAGTTTCAATTTTTTTACCGTGCTTTCGTCGCTGTACCGCAACACGTTTACGACCTGTAACCGGATGCAAAGATGGGTGAACCGGTCGCATACAAGCCTTACAAAAGGCTCGGTCAAACGGCGGGGCATAGACTACTGAAAAACGGCTTCAAGCGCGACGGTTTGGCGCTTGAAGCCATTTGATGTCCGGGCCTATACCATCCGAAGGATGAAAACCGGGTTCGCCAAAATTCTACCTTTTGCGCTGTCGCTTCTGTTGATTGTGACAGGACAGGGCATTGCCGCATCGCGCGGGGTCGACAATGCTGTCGGCCAGATGGTGCTGTGCACCGGGACGGGGCCTGTTGTGGTCTATATGGACCGGGAGGGGCAACCGACGCGTGCGCCTCATTACTGTCCGGACTATGCGCTGTTTCTGCTCGGGGCGCTTGCTGGGCCACCAACGCTTTTGCCCGAGAAACCGCAGCAGGCCCTGCCTGCGCCAGTGCGGAACACAGGAAACCTGATCGCGCTGCCGATTCCCAAAAGACCCGCGCGCGCTCCGCCTGTTTCGGTTTGAAAACACCCAAAATTTCAAACTGTTATACAGGAGAGGCACGATGTCCCTCAAAACTACTCTGTTTGCAACCCTGGCCGCTGTCACGCTGGCCGTTCCCGCCTTGGCCGAAGGCCCCATCGTGGTCGATGACGCCTATGCCCGCTCGGGCGGCAAGGCCGCCAAGGCTGGGGCCGCCTTTATGATCATCGAAAATCAGGGTGAGACCGATGATCGCCTGATCGGCGTCACCTCGGACGCAGCGGCGCGGGTTGAATTGCATACGCACAAGATCAATGACGACGGCGTCGCCCAGATGGTCCATGTCGAGGAAGGCTTTGTGATTCCCGCAGGGGAGGCCCACAGCCTGAAACGCGGCGGGGATCACGTGATGTTCATGGGCCTGGCCCAGCCGTTCGAACAGGGCGCGACCGTGCCCGTCACGCTGATCTTCGAACAGGCGGGCGAGGTTCAAGTAGAGATCCCGGTTGATCTAGAGCGTCAGGACCACGGCGGCCATTCGAACTGAGGCCACGCCCGTCTTCGGGCCGCTTAGCGGCCGTCATCCACATGTCAGGCCGGGCTTTGCCCGGCCTGCTGTCGTTGCGGGCTATCGGTTGATGTTTTTCATCCCGACCCGGTCGCCCGCTTTGCGAAAGCGCGATGCGAGCCAGAACATCACAACAGACATGGCCAGCGCGCCAAAGGCGATGAACCATCCCAAAGCGACAAAGATGACCGTTGGCCAGACCATCAGCATCAGCCCAAACAGAAGGGCAACAAACCCCGAAACCCGCATGGACCCGCGTTGGGGGTCGCTCTCATGCATCTGCTGGGTCGCAGCCAGAGAACCGATCCCGATGATCAGCACCCAGACCCCGATGAGGAAAAAGGCTATTCTGACGGTGCCCTCGGGCCAGATCAGCAACACCAAACCTATAAGCGCCGCGCCGATCCCCACGCCGCCGATCAGGCCGCGCCGTCCGAAGCCCAGCAACGTCAGGCCGCCGTCCAGAACCAAAAGCACTCCGACCAGCCGCACCAGCAGTTCGATGCCCTGTTTCGGCCAGAACAGTGCCGCGACGCCCACCGCAGCGGCGGCAAGGCCCCGCAGTAGAAAGGTCCACCAAAGGCTGGCCAGTTGCTCGCTCAACTGGTCGCGGCCTTTCATGCTGCCGTCCTCCAGAATTTCACCGGTCCGGGGGTCTTGATCTGTCATGGGTCGCCCTGAAGTTGTTACGCGTTCACAATAACCGGGAAAAAACCGGTCTGTCTGCAGTCATTGGGTGGGTTGGCTCAGCAATTGATCGACCCAGCGCGGCACTGTCTCGGTGGCCTTGCCCACAAGCCGTTCGGCAAACCCCGATGCGCCGAGGGAGGGTTCCAGATTGATCTCGACCGTATGCGCCCCGGCGGCCCGCGCCTCGTGCACGAAATTGGCCGCCGGGTAGACCTGACCCGAGGTGCCGATGGCCGCGAAAACAGACGCGCTGGCCAGATGATCGAATATCTCGTCCATGTGATAAGGCATTTCGCCAAACCAGACGACGTCGGGCCGCGCCATCGGGGCGGCGCAGGCAGGGCAGGGCTCACCCACGGCCATCTCAGGCGGTGACGGCCAGCGATGGCCGCAACTGGCACAGAGCGCCCCAGCCAGAGTGCCATGCATGTGGATCACGTCCGTTGCCCCTCCGGCCTCGTGCAGTCCGTCCACGTTCTGGGTGACGATCACCACCTTTCCGGGCCACTCCCGCTGCAGCCGAGCCAGCGCCCGATGCGCCGCGTTGGGCTGCACCTTGGCCGCCTGTACGCGGCGGGCATTGTAGAACCCCTGAACCAGCGATGGGTTGCGGGCAAAGGCTTCGGGCGTGGCGACATCCTCGATCCGGTGTTTTGCCCACAGCCCGTCTTCGTCGCGAAACGTGCTGAGCCCGCTTTCGGCGGAAATCCCGGCCCCGGTGAGTATGACGATCTTTTCCATTTGCCCTCCGCGCGTTACACCTTGGCGCATGACACACCGTATCCTCTTTGTCTGTCTGGGCAATATCTGCCGTTCCCCGGCGGCGGAGGGCGTCTTTCGCGCCCGCGCGCCGCAATTTGAAACCGACAGTGCCGGAACCTCGGACTGGCATGTGGGCGGTCCCCCCTATGCCCCGATGCAATCCGCCGCCCGCGCGCGCGGATTTGATCTGAGCGATCTGCGCGCCCGGCAATTCACCGCCGCTGATTTCGACCGGTTTGACCTGATCATCGGCATGGACGCCAACAACATCGCGGATATCGAGGCCCTGCGCCCGCAGGGCAGCGAAACCCCGGTCCGTCTGATGACCGACTTTGCGCCCGAAACCGGTGCCGGCCACGTGCCCGACCCCTACTACACACGGGATTTCGACGGGGCGCTGGACCTGATCGAAACCGCGGTCGAGGGCCTTCGTGCTCATTTGGACGGCTAATCCGCCATCACCTTCAACTGCCCGCTCAGCCATGGCAGCTTGGCCGTGGCGGGATCAACGATCTGGCTTTGCATCAGTCGGCGGATCATCCCTGCCACCTCTTGCGGGACCTGATCCGACCAATCGGTTCGGGTGAACAGTGAGATTGTGCGAGCGAATTCCCCAAACCCGAGGGGGTAAGCCTCGAGCCCCTCGTGAAACCGTGTGGCCCGCATGAAGCCCAGAGGCGTGGTGATCGACCAGCCCAGTCCGCGCGCGACCATTGCCATCAGCGCCAGGTGAGAGCCGATTTCGAACCGTTCCTCGAACACCAACTGCTGACGGGCCAAGTGGCTTTCAATCTGGCGGCTGATCAGTTGCTCGCGCGCATAGCGCAGGAACGGCAGATCCTGCATCACGGCCTCTGCCCCAGCGGTCCCTTTGGGGGCTACCAGTATGAACGGGTCCTGCACCAGAGGGTACTCAACCACGCCCTCCAGCACCTCCCCACTATGGGCCGAGACCATCAGATGCAGGCGCTGCGCCTCTAATTCCTCGAACAGATCCAGGCTGGGCAGGGTGATCAGCTTGAATTTCGAACGGGTCAGATTGTCGGCCAGCAGGGTCGCCAGCCGGGGCGTCAGATCATTGTCGAAATCGTCGATCAGGCCGATGGACAAGGTGGTCAGATGGCCGAGGTCCATCACCGTCAGCTCGCTCTGGGCCATCTGCAGCTCGGCCAGAACCGCCTCGGCGCGCGCTAAAAAGCTGCGTCCGGCCTGCGTCAGCCGCATCGGTCGCCGCCCGTGATCCACCAGATCGGTGCCCAGAGCCTTTTCCAGATTGCGCAACTGCTGCGATACCGAGGGCTGGCTGAGCCCCGTGATCTCGGCCGCCTGCGCCACCGATCCGGTCCTTGCCAGTGCCTCGAACACCTCAAGGCCCCGCAGGGTCAGCCCTTTCATCACCATAAGACACACCTTTCGCTGCGCCTTTTCTGGGACGCAGGGCAGGTCAGGTCAAGGACTGACAGGGGTTAACTACAGATCGCCTGCGCCATCTGGCCGAAGTTCTGATACCGATCCCACAGCGCATCATCGCGCGCGGTCTGCGACATCTTCAACTCTTGCGCCTGATGGGGGTCTTCGAACCATTTCGACACGGTCTTCTGATCGCTGCGCGTCAACGCCTGATCCGCCACGCGCTGAATGCAAGAACACCGCGCCCGCGTCGCCGCCTCGCGGTCTGACGCCAAACACGCCCGCTTTATCTGCGCCGCGTCTGCTGTTGGGGCGACCGCCGTCAGCGACGCCGCACAAAATGCGATTAGGAGGAACTGTTTCATACTCGAGCCTCGTTTTTTGCCTGCCCGGAGGGGTCTGCTGCCCCTCTCGGTCTGCGCGGGAGTATGAATCAAAGTGGATTCGGGATCAATCGGGTGGTTCGAAAAAGTGATTGCATGCGTCTGGTGAGTCGCGTTTTCTGGCGCGACGTTACTTTAGAAACTTCAGATACTCCAAGATGCTTAAAAAATACGGGCGCACGTTTCACCTGCCGCAGTCTCCGGGCACGACCAGCGATGACAAGATCATGTCCAGCGTTGATGCGCTGGTAGCGGCTGATGAGGTGGTCTTCACCGAAAAGATGGACGGCGAGAATACAACCATTCACAGCCAAGGCTGCCACCCCCGCAGCATTGACGCGAGATATCATCCGTCGCGCGATTGGATGAAGGCATTCGCCGCCGGTGTTGCGCCGCAGTTAGCCGAGGATGAGCGCATTGTCGGTGAGTATCTCTTCGCCCGTCATTCAATCGCGTATTCAGAATTACCGACCTATTTTCTGGGTTTTGCATGGATCAAGGCCGAAGTGGTTCAATCTTGGGACGCCACCCTTGCGCGCTTTACCGAACTTGGGATCGCCTCCGTCCCCGAACTGTATCGCGGCCGGTTCTCTGCGCAGGCTGTGGACGACGTAATCGCGGGTCTGAACCTCAACACTCAAGAAGGATTTGTCGTGCGCACGACAGCGGCCTTCAACGAAGAGGAGATGCCCACGAAACTTGCGAAATATGTACGCGAGGGCCATGTGCAAAGCGAGAAACATTGGATGAACGCTGAGTTGGTAAAGAACGGGTTGGTCTGACCGTTCGGAGGCCACATAAACACAGGGTTTCTTCGCACGTCGTCCCACCTTGACCACAGCCCATTTCCGACGCATATCCCCAACCCATGACAGACCTCGCTCATATCCGCAATTTCTCCATCGTCGCGCATATCGACCATGGCAAATCCACCCTTGCTGACCGGCTCATCCAAGAGACCGGAACGGTCAAGGATCGCGACATGAAGGAACAGCTGCTCGACAGCATGGATATCGAGCGCGAGCGCGGCATCACCATCAAGGCCAACACGGTCCGCATCGACTATACCGCCGACAACGGCGAGGCCTACGTGCTGAACCTGATCGACACCCCCGGCCACGTGGACTTTGCCTATGAGGTCAGCCGGTCCATGCGCGCGGTCGAGGGTTCTCTGCTGGTCGTTGACTCGACCCAAGGGGTCGAGGCGCAGACGCTGGCGAATGTCTATCAGGCCATCGACGCGGATCATGAGATCGTGCCGGTGCTGAACAAGATCGACCTGCCCGCGTCCGATTGTGACCGCGTGGCCGAACAGATCGAGGATGTGATCGGCATCGACGCGACCGACGCCATTCAGGTCTCCGCCAAGACGGGGCAGGGCATCCACGAAACGCTGGAAGCCATCGTGCAGCAACTGCCCGCACCACAGGGTAATCTGGACGCGCCGCTCAAGGCGATGCTGGTGGATTCGTGGTACGATGCCTATCTCGGCGTCATCGTTCTGGTCCGCATCATGGACGGCACGTTGAAAAAGGGGATGCGGGTCAAGTTCATGTCGAACAATACCCTGCACCATGTCGACCGCGTCGGCGTCTTCCGCCCGGAGATGGAGATGGTGGACTCGCTTGGCCCCGGTGAGATCGGCTTTCTCACCGCCTCAATCAAACAGGTCCGCGACACCCGCGTTGGCGACACGATCACCAATGACCGCAACGGCACCGAAGACGCGCTGGACGGCTTCAAACCCGCGCAGCCGGTGGTGTTCTGCGGCCTGTTCCCCGTTGACAGCTCCGAATTCGAAGACCTGCGCGACGCCATCGACAAACTGGCGCTGAACGACGCCTCATTCTCGTTCGAAATGGAAACCTCGGCCGCGCTGGGTTTTGGTTTCCGCTGCGGCTTCCTTGGCCTTCTGCACCTTGAGGTCATCCGCGACCGCATCGAACGCGAATATGATATCGAGCTCATCACCACCGCGCCGTCGGTGATCTATCACGTCTACATGAAAGACGGCGAAATGATCGAGCTGCACAACCCCGCCGACATGCCCGACCCGTCCAAGGTCGACCATATCGAGGAACCGCGCATCAAGGCGACCATTCTGGTTCCAGACGAATATCTGGGCGACGTGCTGAAACTCTGCCAGGACCGCCGCGGCATCCAGCTGGACCTGACCTACGCGGGTTCCCGCGCGATGGTTGTGTACGACCTTCCCCTCAACGAAGTTGTGTTCGATTTCTATGATCGCCTGAAATCGGTAACAAAGGGTTACGCCAGCTTTGACTACCAGATGACCGGCTATACGCAGGATAATCTGGTCAAGATGTCGGTGCTGGTGAATGACGAACCCGTTGACGCCCTGTCAACCATGGTTCACCGCGACCGGGCTGAGATGCGGGGCCGCGCGATGTGCGAAAAGCTGAAAGACCTGATCCCGCGCCATATGTTCAAAATCCCGATCCAGGCCGCCATCGGAGGCAAGGTCATCGCCCGCGAGACCCTCTCGGCCCTGCGCAAGGACGTGACCGCCAAATGCTACGGAGGCGACGCCACGCGGAAACGCAAACTGCTGGACAAGCAGAAGGCGGGTAAGAAGAAGATGCGCCAGTTCGGGAAGGTGGATATCCCGCAGGAGGCGTTTATTTCAGCGTTGAAGATGGATGGATAACTCATTGTTAGCTAAGGATATATTGGATCATGTCGCGTTCGGTAACTCGGTCGCAGAGCACGACAGCGACCTAAAAGACTACTTCGTAGAAACATCGACGTTTAAGGAATTTGTTAAAGGCAGGGGCGATATTGTTGCCGGTGACAAAGGAACTGGAAAGTCTGCAATCTATAGAATTCTCAAGGAGACGCATCGCTCGTACAATGAACTGAATGATGTTGAGCTAGTTGACAGTTTCAATCTTGTTGGCAATCCGGTTTTTCAGCGCCTAAGCCAGACGGATTCGCTCACTGAAGGGGAACTCAGAACCGTATGGAAGAGTTACATTCTCTCGCTTGTGGGAAATTGGCTTTTGGATATTTATCCGGCGGAATACAATAGTGAGCTAAGAAAACTCGATGCGATACTTCGGCAACTTGATCTGAAATCTGCGGATCCTGCACCCGCAACTATTTTCTCGAAAATTGTTTCATCCATTAAACGACTTAAGTCGGCGGAAACGGCGTTTACTTTTACAGAAACTGGTATGCCGATTGTGGTGCCAAAAATTGAGTTTGGGGAAGAAAAGGAAGTTGGCGAAGAGATTTACTGCGACGACTTCTTACTGGTACTTTCTCGCGCGGTTGAGACCACAGGATATCGTCTTTGGGTGCTTTTTGACCGTTTGGACGAGGCTTTCGCAGGTCAGCCGGATTTGGAGATTCCCTCTCTGCGTGCATTGTTACGCACGTACCTAGACCTAATTGGTTTGCCAGGTATCGAGCTAAAGTTGTTCCTCAGACGGGACTTATTCCGTCGAATAATTGACGGTGGTTTCGTAAATCTGTCACACATCAACGCCCGCACGGTCGAAATAGTGTGGGATGACGAAGATTTGTGGAGCATGATTTCCAGGAGGCTCAGTAAGTCACTAGGCTTCAGAGAATTCTTTGAGGGAAACGTCGTTCCAGATAGTATTTTAGACGTTCTTCTCCCTCCTCAAATCGACATAGGAGAAAAACAATCTCACTCATTGAAGTGGATACTTAACCGAGTACGAGATGGAAACAACGTTAAACCGCCTCGGAGCGTCATTGATATTTTTAATGATGCAAGAGCGGCTCAAGCTCGAAAAGAAAACCGAGATGGGCGTGAAATCGATATAAAGCAAGGGCCGATATTGGAAGCTCAATCGGTTAAGCGAGCATTTGCACAGCTTTCTGAAAAGCGAGTGCAGGACACATTACTTGCGGAAGCGGGTGAGTTTGCGCCCTATGTGGAAAAGTTTCGAGATGGAAAATCCGAACACAATAAGGCTTCCCTTATGAAAGTTCTCAAAAATGAGAAGAAATTCGAGAAAGTTCTGAAGGGCCTACTTGACTTGGGGTTTTTGGAACAAGAAGGCGAGAACTACAAAGTACCGATGCTCTATCGCTCCGGCCTAGAGATTACTCAAGGAAAAGCGTTCTAGTTTATCGATCTTACTCGGTTTGGTCGTGCATTGCATCGATGCCGCCCGCCCGGCGACACCGCCGGGCCGCGCCGACCCGCCGCCAAGGAGCGGCGCGTTTGCGCCTCCCCTAGGATCGGTCGCGGCCCTCCGCTGTGCCAAACAACCGTCTGTGACCAACCTCACAGCCCCAACCCTTCAAGCATGTTATTGTTGACTCTACGGAAACACTCCGCAGGAGTCTCCAATGTCCGCATCCATGATCCCCATCATCGCCCTCGGATCGGCTGGTCTCTATTCCGTTGCCATGATCGCGATGAAGTTCTGGTGGAAAATCCCCGGGGTCGGCCTCAGCCTGTTGATCGTTGCGACCCTGCTGGCTGCCGCAACGCTGGAACTGGCCGCGCTGCGCGAGGAGCGGTTGGGGATCATCTATACCGGCATTCTGGGGGCCGAGGTGATCCTGATCGCCATCGCCTCTTACTTCCTGTTCGGCGAGAATTTCTCATACCGTGAGGTGTTGGGCATCGCGCTGGTCATTATCGGCACGGCACTGGCATGGGCTTGACCGGGACCTGACGCGAAGCTGAACCCAAGATGAAGTCTCCTTTAGATATGTTGTAAGCGGCCCATAGCCTCCACATCTGTTCAGCAGGCCAGCGACGGCCCGACAGGAGGAGAGAGCCAATGACCAGATATATGACTGCCGGAGCAGCCGCCCTGGCCGCGACCCTCGCCCTTGGATCGGCTGCGATGGCCGAAACCCCGCCGGACTTGCGCGGCGTTTGGGCGGGCACCTACAACACGGTGTCGCCGTCGAACGCGGCCACGGGCGATGCGCCCAGGTTCAACAGTGCGGAATGGGTGCTGGATATCCAGAAGCAGCACGAAAACGTCTTTTGGGGGCCCAGCATGTGGCGTCGCAACGCCGCTGACGAATGGACCGTGTACGAGGCTACCGGCAATGTCAGCCTGGACGGGTCGGGTAAGATTGGGATCGTCGAAAGCTCATCCGAGCCGACGATCGGAGTGAACGCGCTGATTGATGCGCGGTACGAGGATGGCAAGATTTACGCCGATTTCCGTAGCCTGCGGTCCGGAACGACCTACAGCACCGTTCTGGAACGTCAGGTGAACTGAAGCGTCTCTGGCCCGACCGGCTGTAGGGGGTACGGACTGCCGTTGATCCAAGACTGCGGCAGAGAGTAGTAGGTAATCCCGGTCGGGTCGGGGCGCTTCTCATAACCAGGGTCTCCGAGGGGAGGAGACGGGCCGGGCGGCCAGTTCACCGCCTGCGAAAAGGTTCAGATGGTCTTGTGTTTGAATGCGGCGTTCCTCGGCACCGGGGCATCTGGATCTCGCGGACCTTCAGCGCGGCTTCGCGCGGTGGTGTGTAAGCTGTCCGGCCCCGATTTTGATAAGCGATTCGAAAGCTCAGCGGGGCGGGCAAGACGGTGTTGCCGCAAATCTGGCCTGACTCGATGTTTGCACATGCAGCATTGGTAGAATTCTAAGCGCGAAAGTCAGGTTGGGACTTTTCCATCTCCAAACCTGCTTGGCACCAGAACTTCTCGGCTTATCCACAAAGCTATCCCGGCGGATACCAACATCTTATCCCCGTCTAAATCTCATGCTGCAGTGCTATTTTCTTGCCGGTTGCACGCCGCAGTGTAACAGTTCCGTTACCGCACAGGTTCTTCGGAGCCAGAGGTGGAACGCAAGGGCCAGGGGGTCATGGCAGAAACGGGCGAACTCTAGGGTTTCCCTTTTACTGCAGAGGCTTACCGGTAGGTGATTGTTCGGATAGGGGGCTGGCCCCGTGTTCGAATGATCAGCTTCTCAGACGGCCTGAGCATGCTGCGATGACCCTCGGGTTCAAAGCGGCGGCTGCAGCCCTTTCGGGGGCTGGGGCAACTGGATCGGAGCGCCCCTCGGGGCGCGTCGGCCCGGTAAGGCGTCAGGGGGTGTCCGAAAGGATGCATGCAAAGACCGCGTCTGCGCACCTGACGCCTTTTCTTTTGCCGGTTCCACGGCTTCATACAGGCTACCACTCACCCCCTTCGGAATGGGAACGGGGCTCTTCTGCGTGTGCAAAAGAGCCCCGATTTAGCGTCAGATGATGCAATGCCGCGTCTATGCACCTGTACGGGTAGATTTAACGGGTTTGCAGCCCTGAGGCAACCATATATCGCGGGCCGGTTTGCTAGCCGCGCAATATATGGCTTTGTGGTTAGATATTCTCCTGAACGTCAGAAGCGGCGTCCTGGATCGCGTCGCCAGCTTTCTCGATGTCTTTGCCAGCCCCTTTCGCGGTCTCGCAGGCGGTCAGGGCAAACAGGCTCAGGCCGATTAGAATTACGCGGATCATACTCATCTCCTTGGTGCTCGATCTTCTTTTCGGTAGCACCTTTTTTTGCGCCGAACCAGTGTTTTGGAGATGCGTTGAGACAGGATGATCCTCAGGGCGTCGCCCTACTGCCATGCGGCTTGTTCGACAGCCCCTGGACCCGAGGTTTCAATCCTTGCTGTCGGTGCAAAACAGTTCGTAAACCACTTCCAGCATGCGGCGGGGCCGGTCATCGGCAAGCCGATAATAGATCGCCTTGCCCTCGCGGCGCGGCGTGACCAGACCTTCGAGTCTCAGACGCGACAGTTGCTGGGACACGGCGGCTTGCCGTGCGGACAACAATTCTTCCAGTTCAGTTACGGATTTTTCACCGGAAACAAGATGGCACAAGATCATCAACCGTCCTTCATGGCTGATCGCTTTAAGGAAATTCGAGGCGCGGGTCGCGTTGCCGACCATTCTGTCAAGTTCGTGTTTGGTCATGTCCGGGGACAACTGGGGCAGTGCCATACTCATCTGTTCCTTCAGGTCCGCATTGCGCGAACGTTGTTTCCTCGACCCCAGTCGCATTGGACGGGTCACCTAATTACAAGTTTCGTACAATTCATTCCATATGCATGAATCAAAATACCGTGATGGAAGAAAGCAAGCTGGCTGAAGTTTGCCGATGCCCGTCTTGCGGGGCCGAAACCCGGCGCCCTCGGCGTGCCGATTTTTGAGCCCGGCGGGAAGGATAACCACAATAGGTGCGCGAAACCGGCAGTCCCCCTTGCAGCCCCCCGGTGGCGACACTAAGACTCGGGTAACTCTTGTTGGGGTAACGTCCCGATCCATAGCAAAGCAGGCAGGTTCAAATGTTCGATCCAGTAGACACTTACATGAATACGCTCGTCCCCATGGTGGTCGAACAGACCAGCCGGGGCGAACGCGCTTACGACATTTTCTCACGCCTGTTGAAAGAGCGGATCATTTTCATCAATGGCCCGATCCACGACGGGATGAGCCATCTTGTTGTGGCCCAGCTGCTGCATCTTGAGGCGGAGAACCCGAACAAGGAAATCTCGATCTACATCAATTCGCCTGGCGGTGTCGTGACCAGCGGTTTGTCGATTTACGACACAATGCAGTATATCAAGCCGAAATGTTCGACTCTGGTGATCGGTCAGGCGGCCTCGATGGGGTCGGTTCTGCTGGCCGGTGGCGAGACCGGGATGCGGTTTTCGCTGCCCAACAGCCGGATCATGGTGCACCAGCCCAGCGGTGGTTATCAGGGGCAGGCCAGCGATATCATGATCCACGCGGCCGAGACGCAAAAGCTGAAGGATCGCCTGTATGACATTTACGTGCGCCATACCGGTCAGACCAAAAAGGCGGTTGAAAAAGCGCTGGACCGTGACAATTTCATGAGCCCGGAAGAAGCCAAGGAATGGGGCCATATCGACGAGATCGTCGAAAACCGTGCAAAAATTGATACGGACGAGGCCTAGGTTCAAATCCTCGCGCTTCCGGCGCGAGGTGTGATTTTGAGATTGTAGCTGCCCCGGTGCTGCCCTAAGCTGCACCAAAAGGCGGCAAGCGGCCCGGTTTCGGGCGGCTGAGGATGGAGCCCGAAAGGTAGATCATGGCGACGAATTCAGGCGGCGACGGCAAGAACACGCTCTACTGCAGCTTCTGCGGCAAAAGCCAGCACGAGGTCCGCAAACTGATCGCGGGACCCACCGTGTTCATCTGCGATGAATGTGTCGAACTGTGCATGGATATCATCCGGGAAGAGACCAAGGCCAGCGGGCTCAAGTCCTCGGACGGTGTGCCGACGCCCAAGGATATCTGCGAGGTTCTGGACGATTACGTGATCGGCCAGGCCACCGCCAAGCGGGTTCTGTCGGTTGCGGTGCACAACCACTACAAGCGCCTGAACCATGCCCAAAAAGCGGGCAGCGATATTGAACTGGCCAAGTCGAACATCCTGCTGATCGGCCCGACCGGCTGCGGTAAGACGTTGCTGGCGCAGACGCTGGCGCGGATTCTGGACGTGCCGTTTACCATGGCAGATGCGACCACGTTGACCGAAGCCGGTTACGTTGGGGAGGATGTCGAGAACATCATCCTCAAGCTTCTGCAAGCCAGCGAATACAACGTCGAACGCGCGCAGCGCGGCATCGTCTATATCGACGAGGTCGACAAGATCACGCGCAAGTCCGAGAACCCCTCGATCACACGCGATGTGTCGGGTGAGGGCGTGCAACAGGCTCTGCTGAAATTGATGGAAGGCACCGTTGCCAGCGTTCCGCCCCAGGGTGGCCGCAAGCATCCTCAGCAGGAGTTCCTGCAGGTGGACACCACCAACATCCTGTTCATCTGCGGCGGCGCGTTTGCAGGTCTCGACAAGATCATCGCACAGCGCGGCAAGGGCTCGGCCATGGGCTTTGGGGCCGATGTGCGGGACAATGACGAACGCGGCGTGGGCGAGATTTTCAAGGATCTGGAACCCGAAGACCTGCTGAAATTCGGTCTGATCCCTGAATTCGTGGGCCGTCTGCCGGTTCTGGCAACGCTTGAGGATCTGGACGAGGACGCTCTGGTCACGATTCTGACCAAGCCGAAGAACGCTCTGGTCAAGCAGTATCAGCGTCTGTTCGAGCTGGAAGACGCCGAACTGGCCTTTACCGACGATGCGCTGAAGTCGATTGCCAAAAAGGCGATCGAACGCAAAACCGGCGCGCGCGGGTTGCGCTCGATCCTCGAAGACATCCTGCTGGATACGATGTTCGAACTTCCGGGCATGAAGAACGTGACCGAAGTTGTGGTGAACGAAGAGGCGGTGACCTCCGACAAGCAGCCCTTGATCATCTACGAGGACTCGGCGGAATCGGCCTCGGCAGGCTAAACTCAGGCCAATTCATCCTATCGATCGGGTAGGGGGCGCTGCCCCACCGCGGCAAGCCGCGACTTCCCCGAAGAATTTTCGAACAGATGAAGCAGGGGATCCGGACTTCATCTGGCTATAAATATCCCGGAGCGCGAGGCAGAGCCTCGCACCTGCGGATGTCTTTCCACAATAACGCGCATTTCATAAGAGAGGTCCAATGACAATCCAACGCATTTCATCTGGTGGCGAATTTGAAGCCAAAGCCGGGTATTGTCGGGCTGTCGTCGCGGGCGGTTGGGTGCACGTGGCCGGGACAGTGGGACAGGGCGATACGGTAACAGAACAATGCCGATCCGCTTTGGCCATAATCGAAAAGGCGCTGAAAGAGGTTGGGGCAAGTTTCTCGGACGTCGTGCGGGTCACGTATATGCTGCCGAGCCGGTCCGAATTTGAACCCTGCTGGCCCATTCTGGCGGACACCTTTGGCAAGAACCCTCCGGCAGCGACGATGATCGAATGCGGATTGATCGATCCGAAATACCGGATCGAGATCGAAGTGACCGCCTTTTTGCCTGAGTGACGCAGCCATCCCTGTTGCACTGGACCTCGGCGGGCCTTTGGTCCATACCTTCACCCAACCGAAATGCCGGAGGCAGATGATGGGAATCGTGAACACTCTTTTGCGGGCCGTGACCTGGTGGAACGGGGCCACCCTGAACACACAGATTTTTACTGCACGCAAGGGCGTCAAAGTTGGCGAAGACGATGAGGGCAACGTCTTTTATCGCACCGCCGATGACAGCAAGCGCTGGGTGATTTTCAATGGCGAGGCCGAGGCCAGCCGGATCGACCCCGACTGGCATGGCTGGCTGCACCGGACCTGGGATGAGCCGCCGACGGATAAGCCGCTGGCTCACAAAGCCTGGGAAAAACCGCATCAGGAAAACCTGACGGGCACCGCGCTGGCCTATGCACCTGCGGGGTCACTGCGCCGGGCCGACCCGATTGAGCGTAAGGACTACGAGGCCTGGAGCCCGGAATAAACGAGGCGAGTCATGTCGACCCACAACTGGACCGAAGTATTTGTCGGCGGTGCCGTCTTGGCATGTGCCGTCGCGTTTGGCGTCTATGCCAGCCAATCCACCGGCCTGTCGCAAAGCAGCGCCGGGTATGAGCTGGGCGCGTCTTTCCGTTCACTCGAAGGGGTCGGGGTTGGCACTGACGTGCGTCTGGCCGGTGTAAAAATTGGCACCGTGACCAATGTCAGCCTGAACCCGGACACCTACCGCGCCGATACGACCTTTTCGATTGCGGACAGCATCCTTGTGCCGGATGACAGCGCCATCGTGATCTCGTCCGAAGGACTTCTGGGCGGCAATTTCGTCGAGGTGATGCCCGGCGGATCACCGTTTTTCTTTGAACCCGGCGATCAGATAGAGGACACGCAGGGCGCGGTCAGCCTGATTTCCCTGCTGGTCAAATTCGTGGCCGGAAGCGGCGACGAATGATGCGCTGCGCTCTGATTGCTCTGGCGCTGATGGCGACAGGCGCGGCGGCGCAGCAGAAGGTGCAATCGGGCCCCGGCGCGATATTGCGCGGGTTGGACAAGGTCAATGGCCAGACCGTCGATGTCGAGATGCAGAATGGCGCAACGCAGCCCATTTTTGGTTTGGATGTGGCGCTGGGCGATTGCCGGTATCCGGTGGACAACCCGACCGGTGACGCCTTTGCCTATCTGACGGTCTGGGAAACCGGCAAGGCGGATCAGCTGTTTGACGGCTGGATGATCGCGACCTCTCCGGCGCTCAACGCGCTGGATCACTCCCGTTACGATGTCTGGGTGATCCGTTGTATCACCCCTTCGGCTGACTGAGGCACGGTTGCCGAGAAGTCGGCGCTGGCGCTGATGGCCTCCTCCAATTCTTGACGGTATTGGCTGCGGGGAATCTCAATCGCCCCTAGTGTGGCAAGATGGGCTGTCAGGAACTGCGTATCGAACAGTTGGAAACCGGTCTGCCGCAGGCGGTCGACCAGATAGGCCAGGGCAATCTTGGAGGCATCGGTGCGGCGCGAGAACATGCTTTCGCCAAAGAACGCGGCCCCAAGGACCACACCATACACACCGCCCACCAGCCGGTCAGTTTCCCAGACTTCCAGAGAATGCGCGTGGCCCGAACGGTGTAGTTGCGCATACAGGTCGCGCAGTTCGGTGTTGATCCAGGTATCGGCCCGGTCAGCACAGCCATCCACGACGCTCATGAAATCGGTATCTATAGTGATCGTGAACCCGCAGTTCCGGATACGGCGCGCGAGGCTGCGTGAGATGTGGAACCCATCCAGCGGAATGACCCCCCGGAACTTCGGATCGACCCAGAACAGGTCCGGGTCATCACGATGTTCCGCCATCGGGAAGATGCCAATGGAGTACCCATGCATCAAAAGCTCGGGGGACAGGCTCATACGGAACGCCCGAGGGCCGGCTGAGGCACCGGCCCCGTGGTCTTAATCGGCCATGTTCTCCGCAAGCCAGTGCTCCAGCCAGTGGATGTTGTAGTCGCCGCTGTGCAGGTCGGGCTCCTGCAGAAGGGCGTGGAACAGGGGCACGGTGGTGTCGATACCGTCCACGATCAGCTCACCCAACGCACGTTCCAGACGCGCCAGAGCTTCGGCCCGGTCGCGGCCTTGCACGATCAGCTTAGCGATCAGCGAGTCGTAATAGGGCGGGATCGAATAGCCGTCATAAAGCGCCGAATCCATCCGCACACCCAGACCACCGGGCGCGTGATACGCGGTGATCTTGCCGGGGCAGG
This sequence comes from Ruegeria sp. G12, assembly GCF_056533565.1. Taxonomy (NCBI): domain Bacteria; kingdom Pseudomonadati; phylum Pseudomonadota; class Alphaproteobacteria; order Rhodobacterales; family Roseobacteraceae; genus Ruegeria; species Ruegeria sp. G12. The sequence continues at coordinate 538,743 of NZ_JBQFOO010000002.1, read as the reverse complement.
GCGAGAAGTTGGGCAGTTTTTCGGCGTTGATCCGCACCTCGATGGCGTGGCCACTGATCTCAAGGTCGTCTTGACCGAACGACATATCCTCGCCTGCAGCGACGCGGATTTGTTCGCGCACCAGATCGACGCCGAAGATACCCTCGGTAACCGGGTGTTCGACCTGCAGGCGGGTGTTCATTTCGATGAAATAGAACTCGCCGTTCTCGTAGAGGAACTCGATGGTGCCTGCGCCGATATAGTTGATCTTGGCCACGGCGTCGGCGCAGATCTTGCCGATCTTGGCGCGTTCTTCGGGGCTGATGGCGGGGCCGGGGGCCTCTTCGAACACCTTCTGGTGACGCCGCTGCAATGAACAGTCACGCTCGCCCAGATGTACCGCCTTGCCCTTGCCGTCGCCAAAGACCTGAATCTCGATATGGCGCGGCGTGGTCAGGTATTTCTCGATATAGACCTCGTCATTGCCGAAGGCGGCCTTGCCCTCGGCGCGCGCGGTCATGAAGGCGCTTTCCATCTCATCAGCGGTCTGCGCGACTTTCATGCCGCGACCGCCGCCGCCGGCGGTGGCCTTGATGATAACGGGATAGCCGAATTCTTCGCCGATGCGCTTGGCGTCGGCCAGCGTGGGAACGCCACCGTCGGAACCAGGAACGCAAGGCACACCCAGCGCTTTCATCGTGTCCTTGGCGGTGATCTTGTCGCCCATCACGCGGATATGTTCGGCGGTGGGGCCGATGAATGTGATGCCGTGGTCTTCGACGATCTGCACAAACTCGGCATTCTCAGAAAGGAAGCCATAGCCGGGATGGATCGCTTGTGCGCCGGTGATTTCGCAGGCCGAGATGATGGCGGGCACAGACAGATAGCTCTGCGGGCTGGGAGGGGGGCCGATGCAGACCGATTCGTCGGCCATGCGCACATGCATGGCGTCGCTGTCGGCGGTGGAATGCACGGCGACCGTCTTGATCCCCATCTCACGCGCGGCGCGGATGACGCGCAGGGCGATCTCACCTCGGTTGGCAATCAGGATTTTATCGAACATCCGCCCGCCTTACTCGATGATGACCAGAGGGGTGCCGAATTCCACGGCATCGCCATCGCCCACGAGGATGCGCTTGATGGTGCCCGATTTGGGGGCGTGGATGTGGTTCATGGTTTTCATCGCTTCGACGATCAGCAGCGTCTCGCCTTCGGACACAGATGCACCGACCGAGATGAACGAGGGCGCGCCGGGTTCCGGCTGCATGTACACCGTGCCAACCATGGGCGAGGTCACGGCACCAGGATGGCTGGCCGGATCATCGACGGCGGCGGGGGCTTCAGCCGGGGCAGCCGGGGCGGCTACGGGGGCCGGGGCAGGTGCGGCGGCGGGAACAGCGACCTGAACCGGGGCGGCCACGGTTTGCGACATGCGGCTGACGCGGACGTTCAGGCTGTCCTCCTCACCATATTCACGCTTGACCTGCAACTCGGTCAGGTCGTTTTCGCGCAGCAACTCGGCCAGTGCCTTGATGAACGCCACATCCGCTTCGTGTTTGGTATCTGTCATGAGTGTCCTCGACGGTTCCCCTTTGGCCCGTCTGTCCTTCGCGGGCTTTGGTCTGATTACGCGGCGTTATAAGCTATGCGCGCGGCCATGAAAAGCGCAGTCTGGGCTTGGCAAACTGGGTTTCAGACAGTTTACCACCCGCCGGACGGGTTAAAGCGGCATGCCCGACAGTTTTGCCACCAGTTCCGGCAATTTCCGGGCCCCGAATTTTTCCAGAAGCCGGGCGCGGTAGGCCTCGATCGTGCGGTAGCTGAGCCCCAGTTCAACGCCGATTTCCTTGGCCGAAAGACCCCGGCAGGACAGGATCGCCACTTCGCGTTCGCGCACGGTCAATTCGACCAGTGGGCGCTCTTCCGAGATGTCCGAGAAGCTCCAGATACCGTGCCGGAACGGGTCATCGGGCGTCAGGGACCGGCCGCGTGCCCGGCACCAGAACAGGTCTCCGTTACGGCGGCGCATGACCCGTTCATCGGTGTAATATCCGGTGTCCTGCAGCGCGCGCAGGCCCCGTTGGCCGATCCTCTCCCAATCCGCGACCGAGGGGTAGAGGTGCAGCAGCGGCATGTTGCGATATTCGGCTTCCTCGCCACCGAAGGTCCGGGCAAACTGCAGGTTACAGCGCCGGATAATCCGGTTTTCCAATTCCACCAGCCCAATCGGGGCGTATTCGAATGCGGGGTCGCTCATCTATTTATCGTGCCGGGAAACGGGGCGGAAATGAAGGGGCGATCGGAAATCTTGTTCAACGCGGCGGAAGGAGACCGATAAGGCTATTGGGTGGTTCGAGGCCCGCTCTTTTGTAAAGAATGTAAACTTTGATTGAAAACTGTGCGATAACTTATAGAAAAGGCAGGGCAGTCGTGAAAATTCCAAGGTGTAATACCAGATCGGCCCAAGGCGAAAGGAATTGCAGATGCCAAGTGCGCTGACCGGAAGCCGGATACGGGAACGCAGGCAGATCGCAGGTCTGCGGCAGGCCGAACTTGCGCGGCAGGTCGGAATCTCGGCGTCGTATTTGAACTTGATCGAACACAACCGCCGCCGGATCGGGGGCAAGTTGCTGGTCGATATCGCCGGGGCGCTGTCAGTCGAGCCGTCTCATCTGACGCAGGGGATCGAAGCGACGCTGATTTCGGCCCTTCGCGAAGCGGCGGTCGATGCGGTAGGCCAACAGGCCGAGGTAGATGGGTTAGAGGAGTTTGCGGGCCGCTTCCCTGGCTGGGCTGGCGTTCTGGCCCATATGCACCGCCGCGTCGTCTCGTTGGAGCGCACGGTTGCGACCCTGTCGGACCGGCTGACGCACGACCCTCAATTGGCAGCGTCCATGCATGAGGTGTTGTCGACTGCGGCTGCCATCCGGTCGACCGCTGCCATTCTTGCGGACACGCAGGACATTGATGCGGAATGGCAGGATCGGTTTCACAAGAACCTGCATCAGGATGCCGAACGCCTTGCCGACAGTTCCAAAGCGCTGGTCACATATCTGGATGAAAGTGACTCGGCCGCCGATCCACGCGGCGTGCCGTTGGAAGAGGTCGAGGCCTTTTGGGGCGCACAGGGGCATCACTTTCCCGAAATCGAGGCAAATGGTGATTGGTCGTCGATTGCGCTGGATGTTTTGGGCACGACCGCCGCCCGCGCCGTTGCCGAGGATGCGCTTCGGACTTACGCGGCGGATGCGCAGGTCATGCCTCTGGATGCGCTGACGGCTGCTTTGGGCGGGTCCGACCCCGACCCGATGGCACTCGCCGTTGAATTCTCGGTTGATCTGGCGACGGTTTTGCGGCGTCTGGCCTCGTTGCCCGAAGGCGCTCTGGCCCGCCCGGTGGGATTGGTTTTGTGTGACGCTTCAGGCAGTGTTTTGTTCCTGAAAACAATTCCGGGGTTTTCGGTTCCTCGCCATGGGGATGCTTGCCCGTTATGGCCACTGTACGCAGCCCTGAATCGGCCCCTGGTTCCGATTCGCAAGCGGGTTTTGCAAACAGGGCGCACCGCAGCCGAGTTTGACTGTTTCGCATTTGCCTGGCCCCAATCCCGTCCCGGGCACGACCTTGAGCCGGTCTACCGCTCAATCATGATGGTGCAGCCCGTGCCCGAGGGCCATACGGGGTCAAACGCAACGGCGCAGGTGGGTCCCGGTTGCCGTGTGTGCCCAAGCGCGGACTGTGCCTCGCGCCGCGAGCCTTCGATTCTAAGCGAAGGCTTTTGACAGTTTCCTGACAGAACGCTTAATCTGACTGAGGCGGATGGCAAATTGCGCGATCCGCTTTGGGAGGAACAGAAAATATGAGCCGAAAGGTTCTGCTGATAGAAGATGAGCCCAACATTGCCGAGGCCATCCGCTTTCTGCTGACTCGTGAAGGGTGGCAGGTGGAAACGCATGGCGATGGGGCGGATGCGGTGCAGGTCATCCAGAACGCGCGGCCTGATCTGGTTATTCTGGACGTCATGTTGCCGGGCAAAAGCGGCATGGACATCCTGCGCGACCTGCGGGATTTGGAAGACTTGCAGGGATTGCCGGTGCTAATGCTCACGGCGCGCGGTCAATCCCGCGACCGCCAGATGGCTGAAAACGCCGGGGTCAGCCGGTTCATGACCAAACCGTTTTCCAATGCCGAGGTGCTGACCGCCGTGCGCGATCTGCATGCTCAGGCCTCGCGGTTATGACCGGGGGAGGGGGCACAGGTCGTACGCCTTCAGGGCAAAGGCCTGCTCTGTTTCTGGAACGGCAAAGCTATCGCCGCCGAAGGCTGACGGATGCCGCCCGGCTGCTGCCGTTTTTGGGGGCGGCGATGCTGGCCATCCCCTTGCTGTGGCCAGATAATCAGGCCGAAGGTGCCGGGATGCCCCTGTCCGCGGCGATGATGTATATTTTCTTCTGCTGGGCGTTGCTGATCATTCTTGGGTTGGTCTTCGGCTTTGCCGCCCGGCGGTTCGGGGCGCGCGATGACGCGGATGCGGACGCAGACTGATGGCCACGCTGAATGTCCTGATACTGGTTTGTCTGGGCTATGTCGTTTTGCTGTTCGGGGTGGCGTTTGCCGCTGACAAGCTGGCCACGGGCAGACGCGGAAAATGGCTTCGGTCGCCTCTGTTCTACACGCTTTCCCTGTCGATTTATTGTACCGCCTGGACCTTTTACGGAGCGGTCGGAAGTGCCGCACGATCCGGGCTGGAATTTGTCACGATCTATCTGGGGCCGACGCTGGTCATGGTCAGTTGGTGGTGGGGCCTGCGCAAGCTGGTCCGGGTCGGGCGCAGCCAGCGCGTGACTTCAATCGCTGACCTGCTGTCGTCGCGCTATGGCAAGTCGAACACGCTGGCCGTGTGTGTGACCATTCTGGCGGTACTGGGTGGCACGCCCTACATCGCGCTGCAGTTGCAGTCGATCACGCTGTCCTTCTCGATCTTTGCCGAGGCCGATCCGACCGGTCTCTATCGCGAAGGGTCCAGCGTATTCTGGGTGGCGGCAGGCTTGGCGGTTTTCGCGATTCTGTTCGGGACCCGCAATCTGGACGCAAATGAACGGCATCACGGCGTCGTCACCGCAATCGCTTTGGAGGCGGTGGTCAAGCTGTTCGCCCTGCTGGCCGTTGGCGCTTTTGTGGTCTGGGGCGTGGCCGGTGGCGTAGGACCGATGCTGGACCGCATCGACGCGTCGGAAATCGGACAATGGAACGTGGATGCCGGGCGTTGGACCACGCTGGTCTTCCTTTCGGCTGCCGCCTTTGTCTGCCTGCCGCGCATGTTTCAGGTCATGGTGGTCGAGAATGATGACGAAGGGCATCTAAGAACCGCCGCCTGGGCCTTTCCGCTGTATCTGCTGTTGATGAGCCTGTTTGTGATCCCGATCGCCGTGGTCGGGCTGGACCTGTTGCCCGCAGGCTCGAACCCGGATCTGTTTGTACTGACGGTGCCATTGTCGCAGGGCAATGAGTGGCTGGCGATGCTTTCCTTTATCGGCGGGTTTTCCTCGGCCACGTCGATGGTGATCGTGACGGCGATGGCGCTGTCGATCATGGTGTCGAACCACGTGGTCATGCCGATCTGGCTGAGCACGCAGGAAGGCTCGGGGTCAGTGTCCGGTGATGTGCGCAACATCGTTCTGATGGCGCGCCGAGTTTCCATCGCGGTCATCATGGCGCTGGGCTATTTCTACTACAGCCTGTCGGGCGGCGGCGCGGCGCTGGCCTCGATCGGGCTGATCGCCTTCGCCGGGATTTCGCAGATCCTGCCCGCATTGGTCGGTGGGCTGTTCTGGCGCGGGGCCACGCGAACCGGCGCGCTGGTCGGCCTGACGGTCGGGTTTGTTCTTTGGATTTACACTCTGTTGCTGCCGGGCATGGGGAGCAGTTGGATGCCTGAATCGGTGTTGCAGAACGGCCCGTTCGGCATTGGCTGGCTGCGCCCTCATGCCCTGTTCGGCATCGAAGGGATAGACCCGATGGTGCATACGGTCATGTGGTCCATGTCGCTGAACACCGTCGCGTTCTGTGTCGCCTCATTGCTGAGCTTCCCCAGCCCGTTGGAGCGGTTGCAGGGCGCTCAGTTCGTCAATGTGTTCGACCACTCAGTAGCGTTGCGCGGATGGACCGGATCGGTGGCGCAAAGCGAAGACCTGATGATCATGACCCAGCGGATTCTGGGCACCGGTCCGGCGCAAGAGTTCTTTCGGGCCGAGGTCGAGCAGCAGGGCGGCAGGACGCACCTGCCAGAGCCCACTCCGGGCTTTTTGGAACGTCTTGAACGCGAGCTAAGCGGTTCGGTCGGTGCGGCCACCGCACATGCGATGATCGGGCAGATCGTGGGCGGCTCGTCCGTTTCGGTCGAAGACCTGCTGGCTGTTGCGGATGAATCGGCCCAGCTTCTGGAATATTCCGGCCAGCTCGAGGTGAAATCCGCAGAGCTTAGCCGCACCGCACGCAAGCTGCGCGAGGCAAATACCAAGTTGACCCAGATGTCCGAACAGAAGGACAGTTTTCTCAGTCAGGTCAGTCATGAGTTGCGGACGCCCATGACCTCGATCCGGGCGTTTTCCGAAATCATGCGCGATACAAGGGGCTTAAGCGGTGAGGATCAGACACGCTATGCCGCCATTATCCATGACGAAGCCCTGCGTTTGACGCGGTTATTGGATGATTTGCTGGACCTGAGCGTTCTGGAAAGTGGGCGGGTCAACCTGAACGTGGGTGATGACAGTCTGCGCTACGTTCTGGACCGGGCATTGTCCAGCGCTCTGGCCGGGTCCGATCAGACACTGAGGGTGCAACGCAGCAAGGCCTCGGAACGGATTGCGCTGCACACCGATCTGGACCGACTGGGGCAGGTGTTCATCAATCTGATCTCGAACGCGCAAAAGTATTGCGATGCGGAAGATCCGGTGCTGACCATCTCGGCCCATGATGTGGGGGGGCAGGTGGTGGTCGATTTCATGGATAATGGAAGCGGCATACCGCCCGAAGCCCAATCGCTGGTATTCGAGAAATTCGCGCGTGTGGGCGTCGACAAAGCGGGTGGGGCGGGGCTGGGCCTCGCGATCTGCCGCGAGATCATGCATCGCCTTGGGGGCGAGATCAGTTATCTGCCGGGACAGGGCGGCGCTGCCTTCCGCGTCAGTCTTCCGTTGGCCTATCGGCAGGCCGCGCAATGACATGTGTCTAAAGGACTTTGTAACCTTTGGTGGGGTAGACCAATAGATGATCCTTGGACCTTTGAGTGAGCCAAATATATGGCACGGCCCGTCAGCGCAGCTTTGGAACGAAAACTCTCCGCAGGGCGGGATGGTCCCGCCGAGGGCGCGCATTCGGTTCCACGCGCCTTGAGGTTGGGTTTTGCGCGGGCTGCGGGGGACCGGCTGAATCTGCCTCTGGCCGTGATCGGGGCGAAGCAGGGTCAACGTGCGCCCTGTGACCTGACTGGGATTGTTGGCGAAGATTGGTTGTTGTTGACGTTCAGCGGGTCCGAAGGGCTTGCCGCTGTGTGTCTGGACCCCGCTGCCGTGTCCTCCATTGTCCAGATGCAGACCATAGGTGAGGTGATGCCCGGCGCTGTTGCCGTTCGGGCGTTCACGGATACCGACGCTGCGATGGTGGGCCCTTTGATCGAGGACGCACTGAAACGCGCGTCTGTGTTGGTAGATGCTGCAGTGGACCAAAGCAGTTTGTCGGGCCATGAATTCTCGTCCCGTGCTTCGGATTTGCGCGCCTTGTCTCTGGCTTTGACCGATGAGAGCTGCCGTGCCTTTGAGCTAACCGTCGATCTAGCAGGCGGGCTGCGGCAGGGGCAGATCGCGGTTCTGCTGCCGGTGCGCCCGAGCGAGTCAGAGGCGGGGGAAGACAGTCCGCTTAACGCTGGGCCAAGTCTTGAACAAGCGTCTGGCGTGGTTCGGGCCGAGTTGAACGCCATCCTGTGCAGGGTCACGCTTCCCTTGGGCGGGTTGTCTGGCTTGACACTGGGTGAGGTGCTGCCGCTGACCGGGTCCCGGCTTGACCGTACTGAAATCCTGACCATCGACCGAACACGCGCCGGGGTTGGACGGCTTGGTCAATGCGGCGGCATGCGCGCGGTTCGCTTGAATGAGCAGGCACCGGTACCCGAGTTGACCGAAGATCAGAGCTTTATCGAAAGCAGGTCGGGTGCGCGCCAGTCGGATATCAGCGACGCGCCTGAGCTGATGCCGGATACTCTGGATGACCCCGGCTACGCCATTGAGGCGGCAACCAAGGGCTCGAACGAACCGCCAGATGATCTGGGTCTGGTTGAGTCAGACAAGCTTGCCGCCGAAATCTCGCAACTGGCAGGCCTGACCGGCCCCGAGGGCTAAGTTTGGTCAGTCTGTCGAATTGCGCATCTGATCCAGCGCAGGGCGCAGGTTTTCCAACTGATAACCTGCGTTGGTTGTCGCGGTCAGGATGTCGTCGGTGCTCATCCGGTCACACTGCCCCAGCGCCCACACGACAGAACATCTGGTGCCCGAGGCGCAATAGGCCAGAACCGGCCCGCCACAGCGTTCGGCCATATCCCGTTGCCGCGCTACGTTCTCGGGCGTCATGGTCTGATGCGTCAATTCCAGCACTTCGTATTCCAGGCCCGCCGCGCGCACCGCGTCCCCGATCGCATCCGACTGCATGTCTGCGGGGACCTCGGTATTGGGCCGGTTGCAGATGACCTTGACGAAGCCGGCCTCGGCGATGGCTGGCACATCATCAACGGTGATTTGCGGTGAAACGGCGTAGCGGGGGGTTATTGGTCGAATCTCCATGACAAATCCTTATGTCGCGTTTCGGACCCTGTCTAGCCGCGCGCCCATAGGCTGGGCCAGCAACATTCCCGCAATCATTGCGGCCAGAAATACGATCCCGCCAAGGCCGCCATAGCTTAGCGACGCAATCGCGGGCCCGGGGCACAGACCCGACACGCCCCAGCCGATCCCGAACAGAGCCGACCCGACAATCAGCCGGCGATCCAGTTCCGGCTCGGCCTGTGCGGGAAACTGCCCACCGGTTAGCGGGCTGCGCCCCGCGGTCAGCCTCCAGGCAACCAGCATTGGTAGAATGGCACCGCCCATCACAAAGGCCAGGGTCGGGTCCCAGTTCCCGAAGATGTCCAGCCATCCCTGCACCTTGGTGGTGTCGGTCATACCCGAGATCAAAAGCCCCGCACCAAACAAACACCCGGCAATCAGCGAGATGAAAAACCGCATCAGATCAACCCCCACACGTGGCGCAGCAGGGCTACTGTCACCACTCCGGCGGCGATATAGACGAGTGTGGCAGCGATCCCGCGCAGGGAAAAGCGCGAGATACCACAGACCCCATGTCCCGAAGTGCATCCATTCGCAACACGGGTGCCGATGCCAACACACAGCCCCGCGATGATCACAAGCCCCAGATTGGTGGTCAGGTGGGTTTCGGCCTGCGGTGCAACCAAAGGGCGCAGCAGTAGGGGCGTCCCAATAGCACCGGCCAAAAAGACCAGACGTTCCGCGTTACGCGATGGGTCGGTTCTGTCGACAAGACTGCCCAGAATTCCACTGGCCCCCATGATCCGACCATTGCCCAAAAGGTAAACTGCCGCCCCAAGGCCAATCAGCAACCCGCCGAGCGCTCCCCACATCCAAGCTGTGTTCATGTCAGATAGTTCCCTTTTCTTTCATCAGTGTTCGCTTCCTGCAGCATGGGCATACATTTGACGCACGAACCCCACTGCACGGGGGAACCCAGCGAGCATCGGAGGGCCGTGCGGAATACTAACGTGATCCCGTTGAATGTCAGGGTCGCTTGGCCTCACGACAGCACACATATAGAAAGCGGAATGCATTGCAATAAGCAGAGCCACTTTGACGCTTGTCAAGGAAACCCATGTTAAACTTGCTTAAACTTTAGCCAAACCGCGCCAGATTGCCGAAAAAGCCGAAATGCCCGGCAATTTTCCGCACAACGTAAAGTGAACCCCTTCGGGTCTTATTCTCGTTACATATATCTGTCATAGTGAGACATCGTGGGAGGATGGAATATGGCACACACAAATCTCTATTCCGAAGCCGAGCAGCTGGAACAAAAGCTTCAGGACGCCTGCCTGGATACGCGTCTGGCCTTGCAGCCGAGCTTTAGCAAGGTTGTAGATCGCATGCGTCAGCAAGGCATTCACATCCCGTCGCGCCTGCGTCGGTTGGATGCGGCATTGTGTGAAGACGCAATGGAAGCGCAGTTCGACAACTTGCCGATTTAAGTCAAACGGTCATCCGAAGGATATCCCGAGGATGACCAGCATTAGCCCGATCACCGACAAAAACAAAGACGCCAGGTTCCAGGGCAAAACGCCCTGAACGGCAGCTCTCAGTTCTTCATCCGACAAACCGGCCTTGCGCGCTTTCATTACGCGCAGGATGCACCAGATCAGACCGGCAAGCCCGGCCAGAGACAGGGCTGCCCCGCCCCAGGTGATGAATTCGAACATGGTTCCCTACAATTCTCTGCCGATTTCCTCCGCGCTTAACGGATCAGGTTGGCCGGTACAAGCCCGCCGCCCGGATTGCGTGCTTGCGACCCGCGCGGCTGCGATGTATCCGGCATATTGCCCGCTGTCACAGCATCAGATTTCAGCCCTTGGGAGAGACGCATATGGAAGACATGACCGAAGATCAGGCCACCGCAAATTACCGGGTGACAGCAGGCGAGTTGCGCCAGTTCATCGAACGGTTCGAGCGGCTGGACGCGGAAAAGAAAGACCTCGCCGAGCAGCAGAAAGAGGTCATGGCCGAGGCCAAGGCGCGCGGCTACGACACCAAGGTCATGCGCAAGGTCATCGCGTTGCGCAAGCGCGACAAGGACGACATTGCCGAAGAAGAAGCTGTGCTCGAGATGTATAAGGAAGCGCTGGGAATGTAAGGCCCCAGAGGCGGGCTAAGGTTGCAAGAACCGGATATTCGGCATCGCCCTGATTTTCGCCAGATCCTGCTGGTACAGTTCCGAAAACGCCTCGACCACGTCAGCGCTCCAACCTGGAAGGTGCAGTTCTTCTTCGATCTGATCGGGCAGGGCGTGCTCTTCAAAGATGGTTTCCAGCTTTTCCCTGCGGTCGCGGGGATGCTGGGCTGTCTCTTCCCGGATAAGCTGCAAAAGCTGTTTCTTACCGGTTTCCGTCAGAAGCGAGGCCAGCAGCGCGTGTTCGTCCTTCAGCGCAACATCCTCTGGCAGAGCGGCCATAGCGCGCAGGATGTCGCCCCAGATCAGGGGCGTGTCCTCGTTTTCCCACAGCGTTAGCTGCACATCGGAGGCCAGATCCTGCAGGTCTTCGATCATGCTGAGCCAGTTGAGGCAACTCAGGTCGGTACTGTGCAGGATTGCCGCTCGCTGCGTCTCGTGCAGCGACATTAGCACTTTGGGGATAAAACTACCGGGGTTCATCAGGCCCACAAAAAGCTCGATGTTACAGTCCCCAAGCAGTTGCGCCGTGTATGCCGTGCGTTGCCCGGCAAAAGGGTAAATCTGCCCTTGCTGCAACGCGGTTCTTCTGGGGCCAAAAAACTTGTCACTGGACAGAACCACGCGGCGTATCGCCTCGCCGTCGGGCAGGATACCCCGCAGAGTTTCGTGAGCCTCTGCAAACGGTCTGTCCTGCACTTGAGCGTCCGACATTTCTTTCACGAACTGCCTGCAGGGACGCGGGCCCAGCACCGCAAGGCCCCGATCCGCCAGACCAGGCCTGTTCGCCAAAAGAGACCCCAACAATTGCCCGTGATCGGTAAAAGCCGCACCGGCGTGAATAACGACCTGCATTGTAATCCCTGCGCCCTGACGTCCTGTCGCGTGTGTTACAGCCTGTTTCCCGGTCCGTAAATGCCGCGGTCCGGGTTTCGGAATGTTCCCGGGTTTTCAGAAATCCGAACAATCTCTGAGGTCGGGCGAAAAATGTGGCTTGCAGTCCCGCGCCAGAGACAGTAATCGACCCACAGCGCCCCTATAGCTCAGCTGGTAGAGCAACTGATTTGTAATCAGTAGGTCCGCGGTTCGAGTCCGTGTGGGGGCACCACTTTTTCAATAAATATCAAATATTTACGTTACATCTGATGGTTCGCATTTGCTGTTGTCTGAGCAATCAGACACATAGCAGACATTGGGCGATTCCGGCCCGCTTGACCCCGCGCCAAATCACTCTGACAGGTCCAATACGCTCCAGACGGCTGGATGGAACTGCTCGCATCCATTTTTTTTCTTTAATTTTCAATATCTTGATATATTTTGATATGAAAATACGCTGTCGTTTGAAAAATTAAGTTTTAACACAGTAATCGGACGCCAAAATCACAAATGAAGTGATGTAAGAAGCCCGGAAGTCCCATATTTCGATATCAACACGTTGTTTTATAATGAAAACTCAATCGGTCCAGCTGTTTTTTTGTGTTTGAATGGGTATCTTACTATCGTCATCCAAGTATCTTTCTTCCGCGACCCGAACTAACTTCGAACATCACTTCTCGGTTTCAGAGGCGTCATCTTCATTGCTCTCAAATGGCTCCAAATCGATTCCTACTTTATTGGCAAGTGCGTGGATGCGTTGCAGATCGACTTCGGAACGAACGCTTTCAATCACCTCCACAAAGTGACCTCTTTGCTCGTCGGTGACCTTGGCAAGCGCAGACTTCAACGACCTAGAATGCCTCTCCACAAAATTCACCCCTTGTTCGCGCGCGGATGCGATGGCCGGTGTGGCAAAATTTCTCACTTTTACATCGTCCGATGACTTGGAATAAATCTTGTCGACAAGTTCCGGAAATCTGGCTTGCACGTATCCGAAGGTTTCTTTGTTTGTGGAAACGTTGGTCATACGGTCCGCGATTGCCTTAGGCATTGCAGCTCGTGCCCTAGGAGGGATCGGATCCAAGAGTTTCTCAGACAGATTTGGCCGCATACCCAGCTTAGTTTGCCCAGACATCAACTCAACCATCAGATCAGAAAACGGCTCTTGGAACCTATGCGCGGGTAGCTTGAAGTCTCTCAGGGTGGCCTCAACCGACAATATCGTAAGTACAACACTGTCGGATGTTAGGTGGGTTTTCCAGTTCTCGTCCGAAACTTCCGTAAGGGCCTTTTCAACGGCGGTGTGAAAAAGCTTCCAGCCGTTTTCTTCGCGATTGGCCGTATCCTGCAAAAGTGCAATAGGTATCGAACTAAGATCTAGGTTCTCCAAATGGTCATCTCGAACAATCCCACCTGTTTTTTTGAGAGCTTGGGCGGTCCTATCTCCAAATGTGTCATGTATTTGATCGTAGTGGCTAAGCAGTGTGGTCAAGGGCAATGGATACAGGTCATCCCTCTCGCCCAAGCGCTCAAAAACAGAGGAGTAGATTTCTTGGCTCGGTGAAGTCTCGGCGGCCAAACCAATCCAACGCGACACCATGTTCTGGCGAATAACATGAGAAGCCAGTTGATCGATCGCTTTCTCCGACAACTCGACGGAACCAGTCAATACTTGACTAAACCACTGTCGTGCTGGGTGAAGGTTTCCAAAAGGTTGTTGGTTCGTGTTTCCGCCGACTTCAAATTTCGCCGTTTTAAGGTCCTGCAACGTCAACCATACCGCTGCGGCCAAGGCTTCATCCGCTTCATCTGATTGTTTTGTTGCGTTTGCATGCCATGCAAGAGTGCCGTTGTTAGAAAGTGTTCCAAGCAACTCATTAGCTTTCTTGTGACCTGAAACTGCTCCATAGGTAGCAATGAAATTTTCAGCACGAGCGGCGAAATAGCCTTCTTCACCCCCGAATGTTTGGCCCGTTAGCTGATCGTGCTGGTGTTGCAGTAGCGCCAAAAGGTCAGACGCATTCAATGACTTTGCCGACTTCAGCTGTTTGAAAACATAGTGAAAAGTTAGGGGTTCGTCTGACCAGATCTTTTTGAGCGGTTCTAAGAATGCCTTCGAAGAAATAGAATGCTTGAACTGTGAGAACGGCAGGCCAATTTCGTCACAATCATAGGCAACACCGAGTACAAACTGTACATTTTGAGGCAACCGCAACGCATTGAGCAACGGTTGGGCAAACGCTTCAACCCGTCCATCGGGGTCGTTGATCAGCATACCGAGTGACTTGACCCAAATCTTGCCATCGTCGAAAGTCGCTTCCTTCGGGTCAAAGCAGTTCTTCGTCCATTCCGCCAGCCGAAGTGACACAGAGGATCGTTTTTCATTTGGGCATAGATCAATTATCGAACGGAGGCATTCCATGTCCTCGGGCTTCTCAATCTTGACGGGCCTCAAACCATCTAGACCCGATAGAAAGAGGGTCAGCACATGCGAAAAAGTCTGATCATCCAAAGAAATTGAATTCAGGTTTTTGGCGACTTGGGAATATGTGGCGGCAGCCTCTTTTGCCCAGGTTGACGCCTGCGTTTCCACAATACCAATCAGTACTTGCGGGAAACCGGGAGCTTCCGCAAGGGCTTGAATTTGCTCCGGATCCTTGTCCAATAGGGCCGCAGATAATGGGCCTTCCAGAAGAACTTGGTACGCCAATTCGGGTTCAACGTTATAGGCAATCGCTGCCAAATGACGATGCAAGTCCACATCATCGCAGTTCACCAAAAATGGCGCGAGCATCTCTGACAGTTCATTTAGCGATTGTGGTTTGCGTTCGATATCGTTTCGGAAGACCTGAAAAAGCGCGATGGTGTCGAGAGGTATTTTCCCCTCCCATTGAGCAAATATTCCCGAAATTCCATTTACGAAGGAAATGACTTGCCGTGGAGTGACTGGGCGACCTTGCCTCTGAGTTGACCGTTGGAAGATCTTTACAACATTATAAATTGTTTGAGCGTTACTGTAGTTGGGCAAACCTTTTCGGAGTATCCCTTCGACGTGCTCAGACACATTTGACGCAACTGGAGGTGAAACCCGGAATATTTCGTCAAATGTTTTTCGAAACAAATCTTTCTCTGATGAGCCGTTTTGACCTCCATCAGATATTGCTGAAAATACGTGCTCACGGTCATAAGGAACGATAGCGGTACAGGCGCGTTGGTCTTTGTTTGGGGTTGTGGGATCGCCGGCAAATACAGCGCGGATATCAGCCCAAGCATTGGATATACTATGTTTTGGAAGGCGATCTATGTTGTCGAAGACGATGACGATACGATCTCCGCCGGACTGTAGAACATCCAGTGTATCCCGAAATGTCGCTTCAAACTCGTACTCGTTGGGGTCAGCTTCGCGGATATTTTGCGTCGTGGTTTCATTTTCTTGTTGTTTGGTAAACAGCGACGCAGACATGGACAAGGCTTCGACAAACTTGACCTTTTCGTTCCGCGCGCGAAGCCAAACTCGCACAAGGAACGCAAAATAAAGTCCTAAAACGAGTAGAATTGCCAGAAACCAGGCCGGTACGCAAAGTCCAAAAACTGAGAATGATAGAGGCGAACCGTTGGATGGGTTGACTGAGAAGGGGCTGAGCCAAGCCAACGCCAAAGGAAGCATCGGAGCGAGAAGAATAAATAGAACCCCGAACCAATCAAGCCGCCTGAAAGAGTTTGTCTTAGTTTCAACAGTGCGGTCTCGGACTTTGTCGAGTTGTTCATCAAGTTGAGCTAAGCGCTTCTTGTCCTCAGAAAACTCACGTTTCCCCCAGTCGATCAATTTCTCAAGAAACGTACGACGGAATGGGCTGGTTTGGTTGCTCCACATGTCAAAAGTGAAGAACAAGAACCTGTCGTTCTCTTTCTCAGATAACTCCTTAGAGGCGAGCTGGACTACAGTCGATTTCCCCGCGCCCCAATCGCCTTCTAACCCTATCGACCGATCACTGTTGTCGAACTCCAAAATAGTTCGTGCAAGTTGAGACGCTGTGCGAAGGTGTCCTTTTCCTTCGAAGCTGTCTTCTGGGGCTGGGTGATCAACTATTATTTGGCGTTCAAAAACACTTTGGAGGCTCATGTTTACTTCCGAAAATCACTTCTTCTTCTTAACGCCAACGTGAACTTATCCTTATGAAAGAACAAGCATAAAAAGCTATGAATGATTGCGGTGAAGCTTCGCGGGAATAGTTTGGTATTCACCGTTCCTGCGAGCCAATTGGCAACTACCGGCACAACCAATGAGCTTTGTGAGGTGAACTGATCACTAACAGAGCTGATTGACATATTGGCTCGGGCGCTTCCCAGATACTAGGTTGTGAAAAGTTGCAATTTTCTGAGCCGATTGCACTTGTACGCCGCAAATTAATTCCCTATTTTCAACTCAGGCTTGAGCCCGAGCCTCCCCCCTCCGACGGGACAGCATTCAGCATGCAGGGTATGAGCTAGAGATTTTTCTGTTCGAGCACTCACATAAGGAGGGATTGTGTTTATAGCTCGCAATAGGAGAACCTCAGATGAATCTATCTGCGCCTATCTATGAATTGAAACGTAAGGCAAAACAGATTCGACGTGAGACTGGCGTGCCGCACAACCAAGCGTTGGATCAAATTGCAAAGAACGAGGGTTTCGAAAGTTGGAGCCTTCTTATACGCAAATACGAAGACCAACATTCTAGATCGCCTCATGTGCCAAGTTCTGGTTATCAAATAGAGAGCTTGCCGTTCAGCGCCGAATACCGGGCAGAAGCCATAGAGCTTGCGAATTCGACGTTTGAGTTGGTCATCGAGCGGATTGAACCAGACCATCCGAAATTGACTAGGCAACTCTGGGACGCCGAAGATTACGTAGACAATCACCACCTGTCGGAAGACATGTTACCTATTGATAGCGAGTATGCGCTATCACTTATTGAGGCGTTTCTTGTGCATTATGTGATTGACTTGGCGGTTAAAGCTGATCGCATGTCAGAAGCACAGTGATGTATATTACTCAGTGGGGGGCGCGAGCTCCCCATTCTCAAAAAATTCTTAGTGGGTAGAAAAATTAGTGCTTTGAGCCAATGCCTAGCGGCGGCTCAGTTACGCGCATGGCGTTTCAATTCGCTTTGGGAAGTTTCGGCTTCAGCCTCCCAATCCACTGCGGTCATCACTGGAACCAGCATTAGACCCGAAGCTTGACCAAGCCACTTTTTTTGATGGTTTTTGGCCTCTTCCTGCGCGGCCATGACCTTAAAAAGTCGGTCGAAAGCTTTCGCAGCATGTTCAGATTCAGCTTTCGTGACGTCGGATTGGGCCATGTAGTCTTCGAACGCTCGCTTAAGCTGGTCCAACGTATCACATTCGCTGAAGCGGACTGGCCTGATACGCTTGGATTTTTCGTTGAATAGAATGCGCGCAGCATCGGCATCGCCACCTTGCGCCCGCAATAATAACGCGTCGTTAACTCTGGCTTCTTGTTCGGGCGTCACTGCAACTGTCTCCTGTTTTAATAGGGTCATTTTACGACGGCTTCACAATCGCCGCACTGAGCAAAAGTCAGTCATCCCGCTTAATGGATAGTCAAAAAAAATCTTATTTTTCATGGGTTTGAGGTTCATTTTTTATTACAATGTTCGCAAGCAAAGCAAAGGGTATGATCATGACAAACGCGGTGCCGGAAGGGCTGGATTTTGACGAAAAACAGATGCGTTTTGACCTAAACCACGCACTAGGATTCAACAGAACTTTCGGCGCTTTTCGCTTGTACGGTACTCCGGACGAAGGAGGGGCTCCGCTGTCCAAACCTCTCTACGGTCGCAAGTACTATTCATTTGATGACTTCAAAGTTGCGTTGGCGGATATGCAAGACAATTGCTTTAAATGGAGTGCAGCCGGTCCTAACATTCAGGTAGGACATGCGTTCGTATACGTGATGGATGGGAGAGGGCAGCAACCCAAGTTTCACGCCCACCTGTGGAAGCCGGAAATGCCCGACAGGTTTATCAAGATTGATTATTCACGCATGCACGATGGAAAAGACCCTTACGAACCATCTGCGTTGGCTGCACTGCTAAATCAGAGTAGAGCTTCGAAAGTTTCCACGATAGCCAAAGCTGCATACGAGATGACCGGTAACCGGATTTCTGATTTGCATCCATCGGTGAACGGATATGGCAAAGACATTCACCTAATGATGTTTCGGAACACTCTGATTAGGCTGATGCACACAAATCCGATGGTTATCTTTGAACGAGGTGAAGATCCCCGAGGATATGATACGAAGATTGAGCATTTAGGAATTTACGACAGCGGTTGTGAACGCCAGCGTTGCACGTTAACGGACTCCGTCGGGCGACTACTGGAAAATGATTGTTTTCTAAGCAAGTGGGCAGTGTTTTTCGGGGAATACAACGCCGAGGCTCTAGCATAAGCTGTTGCTGGCGTATCAATCTTAAGAAGATTTTTTTTCTGGACGGTCTGTCTAAGTTGTGCTGAATGCGAATTCTGCACCATGCCGAATTTGC
Organism: Ruegeria sp. G12; assembly: GCF_056533565.1. Taxonomy (NCBI): domain Bacteria; kingdom Pseudomonadati; phylum Pseudomonadota; class Alphaproteobacteria; order Rhodobacterales; family Roseobacteraceae; genus Ruegeria; species Ruegeria sp. G12. The sequence goes on along the minus strand of NZ_JBQFOO010000002.1, from coordinate 520,346 downwards.
GGCCCCAGCATACAACAACAAAGCTGAAAGAACCAATGCCAGTCCTAGACTTTAAAGAAATCCCCGAAGCCCACATCGCCAGCGGATTGCAAGATACATTCGAATTGTTCGCACGTGATTTCCTTGTTTTCATGGGATTTCGGATCATTTCTGCGCCGGATCGAGGGGCAGATGGAGGAAAGGACATAATCGCCGAAGAAACCCGAGTTGGTGTCGGCGGTGAAACAACTATTAAGTGGCTAGTCAGCTGTAAGCATAAGGCATCAACTGGGAAATCTGTGAGCCCAACCGATGAGACCAACATCATGGATCGGGTGATTTCAAATAAATGCGATGCTTTTCTTGGTTTTTACTCGACGTTGCCGAGTTCAGGTCTAAACACTGTCTTAGAAGGGATGAATTTTGAGCAAACGGTGTATGACCGAGAGCGGATTGAGTCTCAGTTGTTACATTCAAGCAAAGGGCTGCAAATCGCTGAGCGATATTTCCCAAGGTCTTTGGAGTCTTGGAAGACTAACAACCCACAGCCAGCGCAATTGTTCGCTGACCAAGCCAGCTTAAACTGCCACGTGTGCAATAAAGATCTTTTGGATCACGGTAGTGATGGAATTGTTACGCTTTGGCAAACCATGAAAAATGGAGATTATTCAAAACCAGATGTCTTTGAGAGCGTTTGTTGGACATGCCGCGGACATTGCGACCAAGTGCTGAGGAAGCAAAAGCACAAGGAAGACTTAATCGATAGTTGGGAAGATATTTCTGACATCAAGATCCCAACGGTGTTTCTAAAGTGGGTAATTTCCGTACTTAATGATCAACGAACCGGTGTGGCCTACTCTGACGAGGCGTTTGAATCGCTAAAGCAATTGCTTTTGACTGTATTTCCTCACGTAGCACGGGATCTTTCAACAAAAGAGAAGGAACGCATGAGCGCGTTGGTTCAAATTCCTGCTCACTTCGGTGGCATGGGTTTTTAGTCTGAAGTTTTGCTTAAGAAACTGCTGTTAACCGACGGAAAGCCGTAGTGTTCCCCTGCAACGAGACCGCGACGCCCTGAGTAGTCAAGCCGTGGATCTTGAGGGGAACACGCGACATAGCAATCTTGGTCCTCAAAAACTGTTCAAGTATAAATTGAAACCTCCCGATCTTTGCTACCCCCACCCCCCACCTATATGGGGGGTCATTCCAGAGACCAATCCGCGTCATCTGCATCACCCCAGTCATATGCTGTTACATTCATATGTCGGAGAAACGCTGCGCGAGCGGTTCGCAGAGCAGGGATAGTGATCACTCGATGTGTCTGCGCGGAGTCGCCGTTCACTGTCATGGTGCGATTGCGCCCAGGGATCAAAACAATTGGCTTCAACACGCGAGCAGGCTGTGGCGCGCTGGATCCGATGCGAACGTTAAAGTTCCTAAAATGCTCGGCGAGGGCCTTTGTTCGAACTTCCCACGCATCCCCGACGTATCGGGAACAAGGTGGAAGAACACCGTTTTCCAACAAGTCCCTAAGTACTTGGTCCACGCCGTACACAGATTCAAGTTTCTGATCATCCCGACCTTGGGTGTGAGGGATTACACCCGGCTTGAAGTAAGAAATGTCGCGAGTCTGCAGAGCGTGCATAAACGCTTCCATCTCATGTGGATATCGCTGCCGAAATGCCCCCCAGTAGTCCCAGTCGTTTGCAAACCTAGGGGAGACTGTCAAAACGAACATACGGCGGTCATGACGGGCGATGTGGGCGACTTGCGATGCATTTGATGTCATGAATACCCTCGCGCAATTCCGCGCCTCAACGGCGGCAATCCCTTTTGCGTTGTATGTCATGGTTTTGTTAGTGATCAGCGCCTTAACCTTGCTTTCCACAGCGCGGTCATTTGGAGCGACAGCTTCTTCGAAGTGCAGCAGTACTTTCTCTTTGGCGCTGTTGTTGAACTGGCCGACCATTGTGCTCGCATCTGCAGTTGTGGCGCAGTACCTCTCACCGAGTAACTCGCGCAGAATATCCATAAAAGTGGATTTTCCTGTGCCTTGTTCCTCGCTCTGCAAGATGATCGCCGTTCCGGGTAACTGCATGGGTTTCTGGACCATGTGGGCAAGGTAGTTCATCAGGTAATCGGCAGCTTGATCATTGCGAGCGCAAATCACTTCATGGATCAGGTGGTGTATTGCTGGCCACTCTCCCTTGACTGGCGTCGTCATCCACCCACTAAAAGTGTTTAAGATTCTGCCGGTGTCCGTCTCTATGGTCCGGTCCAAAGTGTCATAGCGCATCTCTTGCTTCACGTAACGACGGGCTTTTTCGGAGTTGCACCACTCGAAGGCCGCTGGCCGTAGCTTTGGCATCCCTTTGGTTGCATCCCAACCGCACAGCATTTCGTCGTAAGATTTCGCCTGACAGAATTGCGCAATGCGCCAACTCCCTTGAGACCCGCTGAAGGGGTCAAAAGCATTCTCAAAAACCATAGGAGTGCCGCCATGGTTTTCGACTATGTAGTAGTTATCGTTGTACCATTTGGTGCGTGCTTGCCGATTTATTTTGGCCTCTTTTGCAACCATCTCGTTGATGAAGTCATCTAGGATCGAAACATTGGTTTTATCCAACCGAGAGGCTTGCATTCTTGCGTCCATGAGTTTCGCACCAAAGTCGTCGTCTGTGTCCTTCAAGTCGTCTTGCAAGTCGTTGGCCCGTTCTGGGCGCATGTATAGAAAGTAGGGGGCAAAGGTGCTGGCTTCGGACTTGTTCATCAAAGCTTGAGAGACCAGCATTGCGGCGCGGTTCTCCACCATTCGTTTTACGAACAGAGTTTGATCCCAAAGCTCTGCAAGAGAGGCTTTCTTAGGCTTGGCGTCGGCCACTACTAAATCGCGTCGAGACTGCTCTGTTTTGGCAAGAGCCTTTTGCCACTCCGAGGTCCACAGTCGAGCGAACTTTTCGGCGCGGCATTCTCCGCTGGCAGATGGTTCGGCAAGTTGAACAAGGCCACTCCTCCACAGAACGCGATAAACGGTGTTTTCATCTGTGCAAAACTGAGCGGCAGTGTTTGTGACAGCCGTCATAACGTCTGACCAACCATTCCGCAGGTATCGGCCGGTTCGGAAAGCCGGACCGTGAATGCTGCCGCCAATAATCGCCTGAAGACGGGATTCAGTGCAGTGGGCTAGTGTGATGGCGTCAATAGAAGGCACCGGCGCAGGTACAGAGCTGGATCGAAAGGCACTCAGCGTTTGTCTGGTTTCCTCGCTAATATCGGCCAAACTATTGGTGCCGAGGCAATCCCCAGTCAAAATCAGTGTGTGCCGCAGCAAGAGGTCGATGTTGTATTTGGAGTGTCGGGCTTTATGCGTTGCTCTTTCTTCTTCGGTCAGCTGCGAGGCTCTGCCCAAATAGTGAAGTCCATTCCCGGACATTGAAGTTTCGCAATAGGTAATTTCAGACAGGGCTAATTTGATCTTTGCCCGGATGTTTATCGCCTCTTCTCGATGCTCATCGGCGACTTTGTGGAGCGGGTCGACATCGAAACAAACGAAATCGTTTCCGAACCCAAGTATTAAGGCCAAGTTCAGCGAAGGCTCTATCCGGATAACTTCAAGAGCCTCGTCAAACGAGCAGTGATGATCGGCGTTGTTCCAACTGCCCGGCAGAACTTTACCGTCAGAGACACGACAGGGTTTCTTGGTGCCAGCGTGCGAGACCATCCACCATTTACCTTCCCGCATTTCCGTTGGGATTTTGGCGAAGCGGGACGTAACTTCGGTCGCCTGCGGCAAAACACTGGACGCGTCAAAAACGGAGTCGAGCTTGGTCATTTTGATCTCTTCTGAGTGCAAAAATTGGTGAATTGTCTGACATGCGTCTGCTTGGTTCGCGTGTCAGACAATACTGCCTTGTATTTGTTGGGGATTTCGAAAGAGACCCGCTGATCAATTGTCAGGGGGTCGAGTTCAAAGCGCTGGCGTGGGCTTTTTTCAGAACGTCCATTGCTTCATTCACAAACTTACCGTCCGCCTGATTGCGAAGCACAGAAAGCCCCTTTGCATCGTAACCTTTCACCACCGCCGCCTGTTCGACGCTGGTACTGTGAGCTTCTGCCGCTTGTTCGATCTCACGGATCAGCGTTCGCGCAAATATTTGGTGTTCCCGCGCCTGACGAAGGCTTTCTTTTTCTATGCGAAAGTTTTCGGACTTGGCTGGCAACATGCGCGCATTGCCGGGGTGCCTAAGGTTGGTTTCAGTGTGGGCGAAGAGAACAGTGCCATCTGCGCTGACAAGGCGTATCTCTTTGCGCATTTTATCTGAAATAACGGGTGGCAGGCGTTCATAATCACTGACCATCACGTCTTTCGGGTTCATCGGTGTTCCTGCTATCGGACGGGCAAAGAAACGTTGACCTGCTTGGTCAAGTTCGACTGCGCGATGCAAGACCCGAGCGAAATGTGGAAGCCTGTTGAGAAACTCCGTAATTTCTCGTTCGCAACGTTTGCGATCCTTTATCCATGTTGCATGTTCGGCTTTCTGTCGTTCGTCGCGTTCAGCAACAACCAACTTGTCTCGATATTCAACCAAGGCCTCTTTGGCACGGGCTAGTCGTTTCAGTTGAAATTCCGCGCTTACAACTTTTTGCCGAGCAGCTTCTACGTCGTCTCCCAAGATGGCTGGGTTTGATGCACTCGCCTCGAACGTTGCTTGTTCAGCCTTGATATTGGGAATCTCGTGCTGAACGCGCTCAATTAGCTGCGTTACCTGAGAACTGGATTTTGTGTGTTTCCCGTTGAGGACGTCTGCGATCTCTTTGTCCAAAATACTCATGACCGCGCCGCCTCTTCCAAAGAGTCGATCCAGCCGACAATGTCCGAGTAGCGCCAAGCCACCGTGTTCGCACTAGTTTTGAGGGGCTTGGGGAATATTCCCAGTCGAATTTGTGCGTAGAAGGTCGAAATGGATAGGCCGGTCATGTCGGCCACCTCTTTCGCCCGCAATAGCTTATGTTGTGTCATGTCTTACGCCCTTGGCTGTGTTGCATGACCAAATTACGGCGAGTCGTTGCGCAGAAATATTCCCCAAAAAGCAGTGAAAAAATCGTTTGAAATCAAATTATTGCAAAGATGAGGTGTAACTTTTTTGTTTCTGGTCGCCGTTCCGAGCGCAGTAAGTCACAGTCGTTCAACGATTTTCTTGATTGCCGCATCTGTTGGAACAAACTGCCTACGAACGACGGTCTGGCCCTCCCATACTGTGCAGAGAACCGTATGTGTAATTTCCTGAACAATCTTGGCGGCCGTCGACTTTGGTAGACCAATATCGTGAATGGTTTTTCTGATAAGGTACGTCAGCATCTCGTTGCCAACAGTGGCGGGGCGTCCATGTCGGCATATGGGCTTTCTAACCCGCCGAAACTGCTGCTGTAGTTTGCCATGTACTGAAGGCACATATGCTCGACTTCGGCGCAGGATACCAAACAGGTGTTCAGTGAAGGTATTGATATCGGCATGATCGCCCGATGCCACAATAAGTCTTTCTAGCAGGTGTGATTGTTTGAAAAGTGGCTCTTCAACAAAGTATGGGAAGTACTGATGCGGGTTGTCTATGGAGTGAATTGCAGCATCAATTTCTAGTAACGCTGCTACTGCAGGCGAGGCTACTGGCCGTGTCGGGTCAAAACCAATCATGTTCAATTTCGCGGCGGCTAAAAGGTCCGCGTCGTCAGCGTTCAGCAATCTTTTAAAACGTTCATCCTCAGCATCAAGGAGGCGTGAAGTTTCCTCTATGACCGCATTCGCTGCAGGCAGCTCCGATCCTTCTTGCTTGCCGACTACTTCTGCAAAAATTTTAGCGCCTTGGCGTACAGAGTAGTCCCGCCTGAACATTGCAAACCATAAAAGTAGTGCTCGTCTTGCCTTGTTTCTGGCTTCGGGCGTGCTCCGCTTCAAGACGCGATCCTCACCACGTCCGCGGTTTTCTGTGTTACGAGCGCGGCCCATTTATCGAGTACTTTGGCTCGTTGTGGTAATTGGCTAGACATATTGTAGACCCGCGCGACCGCTGATGCCGCCGATCCTGTGGCTGAGTGGTTGAGTACTCTGTCCACTACACCTTCGTTGGCCCCTGACTCTGCCATCACAGTTGCAAACGAGGTGCGGAAATCGTGAAACCGCCATGGTTCAAGTTTTGGCAGCAGCTTGTCGAGTTCCCTTTTCATTTTGCTGAACCCAGAGACCGGGCTGTTGCCAGTAGTCGTAAACAGCAGGTCCCATTTACCTTGCTTGGGTAACTCCGCAAGCGATGCCTCTGACAAGTGGACGATGTGAGCACGACCAGACTTTGTTCGGGCTGCCGGTAGTGTGAAGCGCTGCTTTTCTAGTTCGATCTCAGACCAACGCAAATGAGAAATGTCCGAGCGGCGTTGAGCGGTCAGGATGAGCAAGCGGACTATCGGTGTCCACAGGGGGCTGAGGAACTCGGCGGCGTCATAGATCGCGCGAATTTCGTCCAATGTCAGAACCCGGTCGCGTGGCTTTTCACGCACTGCGTTCGACAGACCTGCACCGATGTTCTCGTCCGTGTAAGATCTCTGCCACGCGAACTTGCCGAACGCGCTCAATGCAGCCTTGTATCGGTTTGCGTGAATCGGCGCATGGGCTGCGGTCGCGTCAATGAAAGCCTGCATATCGCGCCGGGTCAGTTTGGAAATCGGTTTGGTCGCCTGGTCAGCCAATGCTGCCTGCAACTGGCGGTAACGCTCAGCGCCAGATTTCAGGTTGTCGAGATGAAGCGTCTTGTAGGCCTCCAAAACTGTGGCGACCGTGGTCTTACGGATTTGTTCGGCTTTGCGGTCTACGCCTTCCATGGCCTCTTTCTCAAGAGCGATAGCTTTCTCTCGTGCCTCGGACAGGGTTATGGCAGGAAAACGGCCAAGGGTGTGGCTGCGCAAGGGTCCGCCACGAATGCGCTTTTCAAATACCCATGTTTTGATCCCGGTTGGGGTTATTCGAACGCGAAGACCGACCCGCAGGCTGTCCGATACGTCATAGCGTTTGTCCCGTGCCTTGAGCGCAGCAACCGAGCGATCCGTCAATCTGACACGTTCAACCATATCCAAACCCTTTCAAATTGGCCGACCTACTTCCGGTCTGGCCTCTTCATCCGTAGGGCGACGAGGATCTGTGCATCAACAAGAAATAAGATCACTTTTCTTGGTCTGAAATCATCATTTCAAATCAGCATGTTGAGGCTTGACTGAACATTGCCCGGCACGTGGCGGGGTCAGTCTCTCAATCCAGATAAGGCCAGCCTCTCATTTCATCCTGTCAGACATATGGCAGACAATTTCACAAATCACGCGTCGCATTCGCATGTAAAGAATGATAACGCCTCGCAATGCGGCTGGCACCGTTAATGGAATGAAATCAATCTCTTAGATGTAACGCATCGCAATGGCTCGCACGCCCCTGCAACACCCTTGCTACTTGATTTGTAATCAGTAGGTCCGCGGTTCGAGTCCGTGTGGGGGCACCATTTTTCAGCAAATACAGTGAAACGCTCCTAGGCAGGCGCAACCTTTGCGCCTCCAAGGCGGAGGCGTTTGATTGAACAATGATCGATCTCGTGCGGCAGCAAACCCGCTTGTGAGGTACCTCAAATTAACCGTCTCTTCTCTGCTGAAACGCATTGTCTTCATTACCTTGTCGCTTTAGGGGTTTCTCAGGCCCGACGGCGGGTCAAAGCGCTTTGCCCGCGTGGTGGAATGGTAGACACAGGAGACTTAAAATCTCCAGGCGGAAACGCCGTGCCGGTTCGAGTCCGGCCGCGGGTACCAAGTTTTTAGGCGCATGGTTGGAATTAGACGCTAAGGTGCTAACTCCAAGCGCCACGCTGCGGGGAAACAACTAGACCGGATAACCCAGTTCGGTGATCAGGCGCCAGATGTCGCGGTTTGCGGCTGACAGTTGTTCGACCACGTCCTCGATCTCGTGTATCGCTTCGTCATCTACCGTGTCTTCCCGGCCCAGTTTGATGTCGGTTTTGCGGTCCGAGATGCGCATCAGGATGGTCTTTGGGTTCCCACTTTCCTTGTCGAACGAGTAGATGCAGTGATTGAATTTGTTCCGGATGCCCGACAGTTTGCTGAGGCGATGGGTGTGCTGCAAAATCGGGTCACGTATCTCAGCCGAGCGACCGTCCATTTTGGCCAGACGTTCGACCAGATCTATCCTGGCTCTGGTCGTGTTCAGAGTAAGGAAGATGATCACTGCGACATCCTTTGAGGTCCCGCTCAGGCCCGCGATCAGGTGGATTAGCAGGCTTTCTGTGTTGGTCCACATATAGTTCAGCTTGCCGACCAGAAGGATCAGGCGGTCGAAGCGGGCCTCGAAAGGATCAGTCAATTGAAATCTGCGCGTCGTTTGGCGCGACCTCAAAATAGAAATGAGCGGCAGCGGTGCGGTTGCTGACCCCGATCTTGCCCACCACGTTATGCATGTGCAGCTTGACCGTGTGCTCGGTAATGCCCAGCCGGGAGGCTATGACCTTGTTGCTTTCCCCCTGAGAAACCAGCCGCAGGACCTGTTTTTCCCGGCGTGTCAGTTTGGCGTAGAGGCTTTGAAGTTTCGGACTGTCCGCGCGGGGCGATGCGGGGGCGGGTCCGTTTGGACGTGGGCTCGGTTTGGACACGGCGTTGGCGAGGAAGCAGGGCAGATACAGTTCCTCATGCATCAGCAGCCTAAGGATCGCCCGCCAAACATCCGGCGCGACGTTCATGGGCAGATAGCCGATATCGCCGAATCGCTCTCGATCCCAGTTCTCAAAAAGGATGCGGGCCGATTCTTCTTTGCGATAGGCAAAGGCCAGGCACCCGGACGCGGCATTGCGGATATAATCGTTTGGGCGGGCCAGAAGGTCATCCAGCAAGAGTTGATCGACAACCATGACACTGCCACCCGCTGCGGCGGTCCCGGCCAGAGCATCAAGCGTTTCGTGGCGCAGGGCCTGAACGCCAAATTCATTGTGAACGCTTCTTAGGGTTTGATTCGAATAGAATAATTCTTTGCCAATAAAATTGATCGAGAAGTCCTCGTAACCGGAGCTTTGGGTATCGGAATTACTCATTACGGTTTCACTCATTATTATTCTCTCCGGTAATAATTGAGATAATAATTGTTTCGTTAATTAAGCTGAAGTTTAGGGCGGTGAAAGGGCAGTGTATTCAATTAAATAGTAAGGAGACTATACCTGAAAGTAGAATTTTCAGCAATAAGGCAAAAGAAAATCGAAGCTTCACATAGAACTTTCGTTTAGGTATTTGAGGCAATTTTGTGCCTAAATTGCGGAAACAATTGGATTTCTTTGTGCCTCCCGGCCTCGGTCAAAACTCAGCGCGCTTTTTGCCAAGATGAGTTTTTGAGCACTTAAAATACAGCAAAATCAAAATTTTAACCTCTTTAGTACTTTCAGGCAGCTAGGCGTTCGCAGGTGCCCCTGCAACGATGAGAGGGCTTCAATTCAGGAAGCTTCAATATCCTTGCGTGACCGTGCACTGCCTATTGTGGCGCACTAAACAGCGGTCGCGAATTCGGCTTGGCCGAGAAGGGAGGTGGGCACGACACATGCTTGACGACCACATTCAGCGCAATTCAGCGGCTGTATGTGGAGTTTTTTGTTTCCAACACGCCGAATACCGCTTTGTAGATGAATGGCGGTCTGGCGTATCAGTGATGGATTATTGTTATGAGACGCAATGTAAATAATACCAATGTTACGACCGTCGACGAAATTAATGTCGAAAATCTCTCCGCCGATCTCGATGCAGACGTGGATATTGCAGAAGCGACGATTGATGCGGACCTGACTGCTCAGCAGCAGCAGCAGGATCAGAACGTCGAATCCTCGAACGACCAAGCGCAGGATCAGGGACAGGATCAGGGCCAAGAGCAAGGTCAGGATCAGGGTCAAGATCAGGGCCAGGACCAAGGTCAGGACCAAGGTCAGGATCAGGACCAGTCTCAGACGCTGGATGCTGGTGACGACAGCAACGACAACTCGAACAACAACGCCATCAACATCGACTTTGGCGGCGGCGAGTGGATTCCGCGCGATGACGATCAGGTTGATCTGGATCTCGGCGATGACGCATCGGTTGGCGATGTGATCAGCGCTGGTGGCGATCTTGACTACGATCCCGGCGACGACATGAACCTGGACATCTCAATGGATGGTGCCGGGACCGCGATGTCATCGGTCAACAACCAGGTGAACACCCTGGATGACAACGACTCGCTCGAGTCAGCGTCCGTGTCGAATGACGGCATGTTCCACCAGGAAGGCGATGCGCATGGCGGTACTGCCCATGCCGAAGAGGGCATCGGTTCAAACGCCAATGGCGGTGACTCCGGTTATGGCGGCACCAGCTACGGCGGTGATGCAAGCTCGGCGACCAGTGGTGGTCATGCACATGCTCTGGGTGGCCATACTGGCAGCGCAGATGCGGCCTCGACCGGCGGTGACGGCGGTTCGACCGGTGACGCACACAATGCCAGCATGGGTGTAGGCACCTCGGATGCAGCATCTGACGGCGACAGCTCCGGCGGCAATGGCGGCGACGCGGATAACTCGTCTTCGGCCAGCAATTCCGGTTCTTCAGACGCCAACGGTCAGGGTACCGGCGGTGCTGGCGGTAGCGCGGATTCGTTCGGTCTGGGCCTTGGCCTTGGTCTGTCTGGTGCAGGCGCGTATGGCGACGCTGATGGCGGCGACAGCGACTCTGACTCCAACGGCAACGGCAATGGCAACGCGACGAACGATACGAGTGCCGATGGTGCGGACGGCGGCGACGGCGACGCGACCTCGGATAACTCGGCATCGAACTCCGGCGACGCGGACACCGAAGCCAATGACGCGACCGCAGGCAGCAATGATGCTGATGGTACTGCGTCCAGTGCTTCTGACAGCTCGGCCGACGGCGACGGCGGCGATGGAGACGGCGGTGATGGAACCGGCGGTGACGGAGACGGCGGCGACGGAACTGGCGGTGACGGCACCGGTGGTGACGGCGAAGGCGGTTTCGCGGCATTGGTCGAAGCGGCAATCATGGCCCTGCAGGAAGAGCTTGGCATGGTTGATGCCGAAGCCGGTGAAGGCGGCGACGGCAATGGCGGCGACGGAAACGGCGGCGACGGTTCTGGCGGTGACGGTGACGGCGGCGATGGTTCCGGCGGTGACGGTTCCGGCGGTACGGCTGACTCGGATGCCGATTCGCAGGCGGTTGGCGATCAGTCCGCAAGCGGACCTGACATCGACCAGACCTCGGGCGACGTGAACGGATCGGCCGACAACTCGCAAGCGACCGATGGTAGCGGCGGCGACGGCGGCACGAACGATGCCGACGGTGCGGCAAACGGTACTGGCACCGGTACGGCAGCAGCCGACGGTGACGGTGGTGCCGGTGGTACGACCACGCCGACAGCGACCTCGACCGGTAGTGGTGCGGGATCTGCCGATGCAGCCAATACGGCCGGTGCTGGCGGTGCTGCTGATGTTATGGGCGACTCCGACAACGAAGGTTCGGCAGACGCCTTGGCAGAAGCGATTGCCGGTTACGGCGGTGCGGGTAGCTCGGACAACGATGCGACCTCGACCGGGTCCGGCAGCGCGACCGGCGCGGCAAGTTCGGGCGCAAGCGGTGCCGGTGGTGCATCTGCTGCAACCGGCGGAACCAGCGGCGCGGCAACCGGTACGGCGATGTCCGGCGACACCATGGGTGGCACGATCACCGGTGGTAGCGCGGCTGGCGCCTACTCGGGCGACGGCGGTGCTGGCGGTAACGGCGGCGCATGGGGTTCGAACAACAGTGGCGATGGTATCGTGACTGGCGAGTCCTACGCTTCGGCGGCAGCCGTTGTCGATACATCGGCGTTCAACCAGTCGATCGTCATGGGTGCCAACGTGCTTGGTAACTCGGTCGATACGACCATGGTTGGCGGTTCGATGACGTCGTCCTACGCAAGCGACGACACCGACGCGTAAACAGTAAAACGGGGTCCGCATTCTCGGGCCCCGTGATTTTAACGATAACGCCGGGGCCGTAATCTGCGGCCTCGGTCAAGCTGAACCCAAGGCGGAAATTGTAGCCGTTGCGGGTGTAAAGGATGACCGATATGGCCCTTGACAGTATTACCGAGAAGATTGCCCATTTTATTGGAACTTTTGAGCTAACCACCGAACAGGCCCGGTTGCGGGATCAATACGAAGAGTTCACGGCCATGCGGCGCAAAGCCGAGCTTGATGAACTGGAAGACCCCATCAAAATCAATGTCAAAGCCAAGCTCGAACTTGATCCGGGCGACTACAAACCCCTTCCTTTCAAATTCGACGCGCCGCCCGCAGACCTTCCTCTGCCACCGGCCCCGTTTGGCCCCATTCAAGAGGCCGCGATCTATCTGGATGGCGTCCCGCTGGCCGAACGGTTCGTTCCCGAGTCATTTTTCGGGGGTCCTGATGTAAACTTTGAAGTGCTGTTCATTCGTCCGGAAATCGAACCCTTGGGTTCGGCTGTAACCTTCACGCTGCAAAAGCTGTTCCTGCGCGACAACGATACGGTGGGCGAGGGCGACTTTCGCGACACTGAGGCCCTGATTGCCGAGGGCGAAGCGTTTCTGGATACCGCCCTGTCCCTGCACGCATTTGCCGCGCCGTCTTTCAGCCTTGCGGATTATGCATCCGTCGACGCCGTGAAAGAGCTGGCCGAGCAGATGCAGAACCCGTTGAACTCCGAGGTCGAGGGCGTCACCATTCACCAATTCCACGGCGAAGATGCGCTGGGCATCATTGTGAACGGTGAGTATGTGGACGAAGCACCGGTCTGGAACGATTTGCTTCCCGAGTATCATCAACCCGATGAGGACGAGGAAGCCGAGGCCGAGTACGAAGCGCAGTTCCCAGACGAATGGGATCAATCGAAAGACCCTGATTTCGATGAAGGACATACGGTAATCGCTGGCGGAAATCTGGCGATCAATGCGATATCCACGACCGTTGCGTGGGTCGATGCGCCATTCATCGCGGTGGGCGGTCAGTCGATCAACCTGACAATGATCAGCCAAGTGGCAGCCGTTTCGGATTGGGACCAGGGGCTGCCGGGCACCGAAAGTGGCACCAATGTCATTCAGTCCACCGAGATTGTGGTCGAGGCCAACGAAGCCTCGTGGCTGGACGGCGGCACGGAACAACCCGCTTTCATCACGGTCGATTGGGTTCACGGCGATATGGTGGTTGCGAACTTCATCAGCCAACTGATCGACGCGACGGATATCGACCACATTCAGACCGAAATCTCGGCTTCGTCCACGCTGTACGCGCTGGGCGATAACGAGATGGTCAACGTGACCGACATCATTCAGCTTGGCAGCTACTACGACCTGGTCATGATCGGTGGGGATATGATTTCGGTCGATGTGCTGCAACAGAGCATCGCTCTGATGGATGACGACATCGTTACAGGCGTTATCCCCGCCACTCACGAAGACGGCGACGACGAAAACCTGGTGATGAACGACGCCTCGATCACCACGATGGGCGAAGACACGCACGAGGATCTCGGCGACAACATCTCGAACGCGATGGCGCTGCAAGAGATGGACATGGAGGCGCTTGAACAGGCGTTGCTGAATGACCCGATGTTTGCCGGGATGGAGCAGATGCGGGTCCTGAAGATCGATGGTGACCTGATGCAGGTCAACATTATGGAACAGGTCACCATGATGCTTGATCAGGACGACGTGCATCTGTCGGGGCCGAACGCCCCGGAAACCGAAGTGGTCGCCGGCAGCAATGCCATTCTGAATGCCGCTGACGTCACCAAGTTAGGCGTCGATTCCATCGTCATGACCGGTGAGGGGGAGTATTCCGACCTGCTGATTCATCAGGCCAGCCTCATTGATATGCCGGACAATGAAGAAATCGCGGAACTGACCAATGAGGCGATTGCCATGATCATGGAAGAAGCCTCTGGCGGACAGATGGAGGCCGGAACAGCACCGCAACTGACGCCAACAGAAGAGTTCAGTACCGAAGACGGCCTGCAGTCCATGCTGGCCTGAGTTTCCCATGTTTTTACGAGTGACCAGAAGGTTAGTAGATGTCGATTATGTTTTCGTCGCGCCGTACCTTATATGCCAGCCCTCTGGATCGGCACGGTGGCACTGGCCCGCTGAAGCCTGAAACAGGCGACAGGCTGGCGCGCCCGAAGTCGGGCACCAAAGGCGCAGCGCGCCTGAGTCTGACCGAGGAGATGCGCGTGCTTGAAGCGGATGAAAGGCAGGCGGCGAAAGTGGCAGCGGAACCGGAACCGCCCGCGCGTTCAATGGAGGATACTGCCCGGCCACAGCAACCGGAAAACCCAGCAGATCAACAGACAACACGTGCCGTTCCTCCCCAACGGCGCGAACAGCCGCGGCCCGCGCAAGATCAAGACCCTGCGGGCGGTGGCGCAGGGGTGGCCGATGGCGATGGCTTCGGTCCCGAAACCGCCAAGGATGCCACAGCGCGCACGACCCCCTCAGCGCCCGCATCTGGCGGCGATCGCATAGGCACCACGATTGAGGCTAAAGCAAACGAGCCACTGATGCGGGCCAAGTCCGGCGGCGGTGGCGGGAATGGGCCACCCCAAACTTTCCACAAGCGCACCCCGCCCGAGGATTTTCAGCAAACGCTGAAAACCTCGATGCGGGCGATCTGGCGCAATCTGGCGTTTGTGTTGGTGCTGACCTGTGCAACCAACATCCTGATCCTGGCGATCCCGATCTACCTGTTCCAGATCAGTGACCGGGTGCTGACCAGCCGGTCTCTGGACACGCTGATCATGCTGACGGCCATCGTTGCGGGGGCGGTGATCTTCCAATCCGCATTTGACGCGATCCGACGGTTCATGCTGATGCGGACCGGGGTCGAGATTGCAGCCCGCCTTGGGGCACCGGTGCTGAGCGCCGCCGCCCATGCCTCACTTCACGGTAGCGGACGCGAGTATCAGACGCTGGGCGATCTGCAGCAGGTGCGTGGTTTTCTGGTGTCGGGTACGCTGATTTCGTTTCTGGATGTCCCGTTTGCACCGATGTTCATCCTGATGATCTTTTTGGTGCACCCGCAATTGGGCATGATCGTTGTGGTCACCGCTTTGCTACTGATGACCATTGCACTGATTAACCAGAAGATGACCGCCAAGCCCTTCTCCGAGGCGAACCGGGCGCAATCCATGGCGAACCAGCATCTGGATTCGATGGCGCGCAACAGTCAGATCATCAACGCGTTGGCCATGATCCCCGAAGCTGTGCGGATCTGGGGCCGCGACACCGCGCAGTCCCTGACCTGGCAGGTGCGGGCGCAGGACCGCAATGTTGTTTTTGCCGCCATCTCACGCGCGATACGCCTGCTGACCCAGATCGGCATTCTGGGCTGGGGCGCGTTTCTGGCGCTGCAGGGAGAGATCACGGGCGGTATGGTGATCGCCGCGTCGATCATTGCCGGACGTGCCTTTGCGCCGATCGAAGGCTCCATCGAAGGGTGGAACAGTTTCCTGATGACACGCGGGGCCTACAGCCGGATCAACGCACTGCTGTCGAGCTCGGCCCTGCAGTTCGAAAAACTGCGCCTGCCGCGCCCCGAGGGCCGGGTGGATGTCGAGCGGCTGCTCTATGTGCCTGGCGGTACCAAGCGCGTCGTACTGAACGGGATCAGTTTCTCGCTCAACCCGGGCGAGACGCTGGCCATCATCGGCAATTCCGGCGCGGGCAAAACCACGCTGGGCAAGACGCTGGTGGGCTCGATCCTGCCCACCTCGGGCAGTGTGCGTCTGGACCTGATGGACATCCGCAACTGGGACCCGCGCCAGTTCGGTGAAAGCATCGGCTACCTGCCGCAGGACGTACAACTGTTCCCCGGCACCATCAAGGACAACATCGGACGCATGCGCGCGGACGCAACGGATGAGCAAATCCATGACGCCGCCGTTCTGGCGGACGTGCACAACATGATCGCAACCCTGCCGCAGGGGTACGAGACCGTGGTGGCCGCCGATGGCTCGCCCCTGTCGGGCGGTCAGAAACAACGCATCGCACTGGCGCGCGCCTTCTTCGGAAACCCGCGGATGGTTGTGCTGGACGAGCCGAACTCGAACCTTGATGTGGCTGGCGACAAGGCGCTGGCCCGAGCGATTGAACAGGCGCGGGAAAGCAAGATCACCGTCGTGGTGATCACGCAGAAACCGACGTTGCTGAGCGTGGTGGACAAGATCATGCTGCTGACCGACGGACGCGTGGCGTTGTTCGGACAGCGTGAGCAGGTTCTGCAGCAGTTGGCTGCATCGCGCAAACAGCCCGGAATTGAAGGCCAATAGGGGGTCTGACCATGAACGATCTTGTACCCGTAGACGACTCTCCCAAGGACCCCACCGTTTGGTATGCCGAGGTTCCGCGCTCGATCAACCGGCTGATTGTGATCGGCATGGTGATGCTGGTGGTCTGTTTCGGCGGCTTCGGCGTCTGGTCGTTCAGCGCGCCGCTTGCGGCGGCTGTGATCGCGCAGGGTAGCTTTGTTGCGACCGGGCGCAACAAGATTGTGCAGCATCTGGAAGGCGGCATTATCGAAGAAATCAAAGTCATGGAAGGGCAGACCGTGACCGCTGGCGAAGTGCTGATGACGCTGGACCAGACCTCGGCCGAGGCGAATGAGCGCGAGCTGTTCATCCGCCAGGCGCGTCTGCAAGCCATGACCGAACGCCTTCTGGCCGAATATCGCGAGCAGGACAAACTGAACTTCTCGGCCAACCTGATCGAAGCCTCCAAGGACGTTGAGGTGATGACCATCCTTGATGGGCAAAAACTCAGCTTTGAGCTGTCGCGCAAGACCCTGCTGAATGACGTGGCGCTGCTGGAACGCAATATGGAGGCCCTGAAAATCCGTGCCAGCGGGTTCGAGGCGCAACTGGCCAGCATGGTGCGGCGTGCGGAAATCCTGCAGGAAGAGTACGATACGAAAAAGTCTCTGTTCGACAAGGGACTGGTGCGTAAGGGTGACCTGAACACCATCCGCCGCGTTCAGGCCGAGGCCGAAGGCCAGCATGCCCGGTTGCAGGCTGAAACGGCAGAAATCAACCAGATGCTTTTGAAATACGAAGAACAGATCGCGCGTACCAAGGCCGCTTATCGCGAGGCCGCGCTGGACGAGTTGGGCGTGATCGAGGCCGATCTTGAAAGTGTCCGCGAGAAATCGCGGCAGGCGCGTAGCGTTCTGGCCCGCGCCGTCGTGCGCGCGCCGGTCACCGGCACGGTCGTTCGGTTGCACTACCACACCCCCGGCGGCGTGATCGAAACCGGTGAGCCCATCGCCGAGATTCTGCCCGCCGACGCCCCGCTGATTATCGAGGCGCAGATCCCCCGCACCGAAATCGACAGCGTCGCAACCGGGCAGGAGGCCACGGTGCGACTGGTCGCACTCAACCAGCGGACCACGCCGGTTCTGCAGGGTGAGGTGTTCTATATCTCGGCAGACGCGCTGCTTGAGGATACGACAGGCGTGCCGCAAGAGGTCTATCTGGCGCGTATTTCGCTTACTCCGGACGAGTTGGAGCGGGTGCGCGGGTTCATCCCCACGCCGGGCATGCCGGCTGAGATCATGATCCAGACCGAGGAACGCACCTTCGCCGCCTATATCGCCAAGCCGGTGACAGACAGCATGTCCCGCGCGTTCCGCGAGCATTAGGTTTACCAATCATGGCTGCCTGATCTGACCCATATCAAGGCCACTCACATTCGAATTGCGTAATATGGTGGAAGAATTCCAATCAACAGGATGACCGGCCATGACACGCCTAGCCGCCACATTGTATTCTCTGATCGCAACCGCCTTGGCTGGATCGGCCGTTATCGCGGTGTTGTCCATGGGGATGGTCTCGGTCGCGGCCATCGTCTCGGCCGCGGCAGTTGGGGCCATCGTCGCCGCCCCTGCATCCTGGCTGGTTGCCAAGCGCCTATATCAGGGCGCTTGATCGGATCGTTTTGCGTTTGATTTGAATCGAAATGCGCTGCCTCTTCCTTCGGTCGAGCGCGCATTTCGATAGATCTGTTTCAGCTAATACGCAAAACGCCTTAGGCGTTCAGGAAGGTTCTGACGGCGGCTTCGAACTCGCGTGGTTTCTCGGCATGCAGCCAATGCCCCGCGCCGGGTATTTTGGCAAAGCGCGCGCGTGGGAACAGCGCGCGGATTTTGGCGCGGTGTTCCGGCAGTACGTAGTCCGAGCTTGCGCCGGACAGGAACAATGTCGGGCCGTCCCACGCGCCTTGGATGTCGGGGAAACCCATGATTTTGGGCATTTCGGTGGCCAGCACATCCAGATTCAGCAACCACCGCTTGCCGGGAATATCCAGGGATTGGGTAAAGAAGCTTTGCAACGCCGGTTCGACACCCAGCCCGGCCAGTTGTTGTTCCACATCCGACCGACGCGAGACGCTTGAGAAGTCCACCGCCTTCATCGCCTCGATAAACTGAATCTGGCTGTGGCTGTAGGCCACCGGCGCGATGTCCGCGACGACCAGCTTGCGCAGCAGATCGCCGTGCTGCAGTGCCAGCGTCATCGCTGCTTTACCGCCCATCGAATGGCCCAGCACGTCCGCTTTCCCGCCGAAATGGCCGATCACTTCGGTCAAATCCTCAGCCATTTGCGGATAGGTGTGCTGGTCGGTCCAGATGCTGAACGCGTGATTGCGCATGCCCACCGCGATCACCTGCCGCTCGTCCGACAGCCGTTTCGCAATCACCCCCCAGTTCCGGGCCGAGCCGTAAAGGCCATGCGCGATGACCAAAGGGGGATTTTCGGTCGGTTCACCATGTACGATCGTGTGCAACATGGTCGGGTGATACCCGGCGCGATCGAAAACGACCAGCCCCATTGTTCACAGCCCCGGTGACAGGTAGATTACCCGTTCAGGAGGGGCCAATGTCGCAGGACACAGATATCCAGTACCGGATTGCCGAAACGATCGCGCTGCTGCGCGCGAAGCTGGGCGTGCGGGGCAAGACCCTGACGGCCTCGGTCCGGCATGCAAAACGGCGTCTGCCGCGCCGGATCTACAAGAAAGCGATGGTTCTGGCGCAGGCCGAGCAGATGGCTGCCCATCCCAAGCTGAGGCTTGTTCTGGATAACCCGAAACTGATCCAAGCCTCGGAAGAGGTGCAGGCGCATCTGACCGCGATCAATCTGGCGGATCGCAGATGGGGCTGGTTTCTTGGACTGCTGGGCGGGCTGGCGTTCAATCTGTTGGCCCTAGCGGTGCTGTTTCTGGTCGTTCTTTTGTGGCGCGGTTTCATTTGACCAGCCGCGTAGAGGCCACGAAAAACGGCGCCACATGGGCGCCGTTCTCGTTTGTTTCAAATCGTTTATAGGTTCGGATAGATCGGGAAGCGCGCGCACAGTTCGGCGACTTCGGCCTTCACCTTCGCTTCGACCTCGGCGTTGCCGTCTTCGCCGTTGGCGGCCAGACCGTCGACAACCTCGATGATCCAGTCCGCGATCTGGCGGAACTCGGTCTCGCCAAAGCCACGGGTGGTTCCGGCGGGCGAGCCCAGACGGATGCCGCTGGTGATCGTCGGCTTCTCGGGGTCAAACGGCACGCCGTTCTTGTTGCAGGTGATATGGGCGCGGCCCAAGGCCTTTTCGGTGGCGTTGCCCTTGACGCCTTTGGGGCGCAGGTCAACCAGCACGACATGGGTGTCGGTGCCGTGGGTCACGGTGTCCAGGCCGCCCTTGATCAGGTGATCCGACAGCGCCTGTGCATTCACAACGACCTGCTTGATATAGTCCTTGAACGCGGGCTGCAGCGCCTCGCCAAAGGCTACGGCCTTGCCTGCGATGACATGCATCAGCGGGCCGCCCTGAATGCCGGGGAAGATGGCCGAGTTCACTTTCTTGGCGATATCTTCATCATTGGTCAGGATCATGCCGCCGCGCGGACCGCGCAGGGTCTTGTGCGTGGTCGTCGTCGCCACATGCGCATGCGGGAAGGGCGAGGGGTGCTCGCCTGCCGCAACCAGACCGGCGAAATGCGCCATGTCGACATGCAGGTAGGCACCGACCATGTCGGCGATCTCACGCATACGTGCGAAATCAATCTGGCGTGGAATGGCCGAGCCGCCCGCGATGATCAGCTTGGGGTTATGTTCTTTCGCCAGCGCCTCAACCTGATCATAGTCCAGCATGTTGTCCTGCTTGCGGACGCCATACTGCACCGCGTTGAACCACTTGCCCGACTGGTTCGGACGCGCGCCGTGGGTCAGGTGACCGCCTGCGTCCAGCGACATGCCCAGAATAGTGTCGCCAGGCTGGATCAGAGCCTGGAACACGCCCTGGTTCGCCTGCGAGCCCGAGTTCGGCTGCACGTTGGCAAACCCACAGCCAAACAGCTCTTTCGCGCGGTCGATGGCCAGATTCTCGGCGATATCGACGAACTGGCAACCGCCGTAGTAGCGGCGGCCCGGATAGCCCTCGGCGTATTTGTTGGTCATGACCGAGCCCTGCGCCTCCATCACGGCGGCAGAGACGATGTTCTCGGACGCGATCAGCTCGATCTCGTCGCGCTGACGACCCAACTCGGATGTGATCGAGCCAAACAGCTCTGGGTCACGATCTGCGAGGGACTGGGTGAAGAAACCGGTATCACGAAGGTTGGCGTTCATAGTGGCTCCACAGAACTGGGGTTTATCTGGCGGATTTCCTATCGGAAACATACCCTGGGTAACAGCCCTAAAGCGACGAAATGGCCCGCTGCGGCGTCAAGACTGGCCTATTGCGGAAAGGTATGTTTGTTTCGGAACCAAATGTGCAGGACCGGAAACCGGAAAACATGATCAAGAGAATCGCCTTTCTTGCGAGCGATGCCAAGGTGGCGCAATCGGCCCGTGACAATCTGGTCGCCAGATATGGCAACGCCGCCCCGCGGGACGCGGATGTCGTGGTCGCTTTGGGCGGCGACGGGTTCATGCTGCACACGATGCACAGCATGCATCATCTCGATACGCCGGTTTACGGGATGAACCGGGGCACCATCGGGTTTCTGATGAACGAATATCACGAAGAAGACCTGATGGACCGTCTGGCCGATGCCGAGGAAGAGGTCATCAACCCGCTGGCCATGCGCGCGATGGATCAGTCAGGCACCCTGCACGAGGCGCTGGCCATCAACGAGGTATCCCTGCTGCGCGCTGGACCGCAGGCCGCGCGGCTGAAGATCAGCGTGGATGGCCGCGAGCGGATGGGGGAACTGGTCTGCGACGGGGCGTTGCTGTCTACGGCGGCGGGCTCGACGGCATATAATTACTCGGCCCATGGTCCTATTCTGCCGATTGGTTCGGACGTTCTGGCGCTGACGCCGATTGCCGCCTTTCGCCCGCGTCGCTGGCGCGGCGCATTGCTGCCCAAGATCGCCAAGGTAAGGTTTGATGTGCTGGACGCGGACAAGCGCCCGGTCATCGTGTCCGCCGATTCAGTTGCCTTCCCTGACGTCGATTGGGTGGAAATCAAATCCGAGCCTGCGATCACGCACAGGATACTTTTTGACCCCGGACACGGGTTGGAAGAGCGTTTGATCTCCGAACAATTCACATGATTTTCAGTAATTTGGCGAAATATTCTTGCTTATGTGAACCAGTTCACACGAAACTGATCGACCTTGAGGTACTCTGAACTTGCCCGGAGAACACGCCAAGGTGGGAGTGAGTGGCCACCAACGGTGTTTTCGAATGATTGCGCAGTTTTCGCGCTGGCGAGGGTGGGTGGTGCTACGCTCGTCATCAGAAATCCGGGAATATTTTAGTAGCTGGGCCCCGGGCAAGTTACCCCGGGGTCTATTTATTTTGGCGCCTTAAACTTCCATCCGATCCCATAGGGATTCGCACATCCGCCCCACACGCGCCTCGATCGCGGCTGCAGCGTCCACGGCCAGATCTTCGCGCCAGCGTCGTGCCGCGATTTGCACGTTGATCGGCTGCAGGCCGCCAGGCAAACTGGCGAGCCGGGCAGGGACGCAGGCCGCAGGCAGGCCGAGGAAGTTCATCGCGTAGGAATAGACGGCACAGCCCAGAACCTCATGCACGCCTTCGGCCCCTTCCGTATCGCGGTCAGGCTTGAAAAAGGGCTGCGGCAGGAACGGCGACAGGACCAAAGGATAATCCTGCATGAACAAAGACCACTCGCGGGCATAGTGGCTGCGTTTGGCCAGCATCTGCACCAGCTCTTTTTCGACGATGGGCGGGAATTCCTGAAAATAGACGCCAAAGATGTCCTGAATGGTCTGTGACCCGGCGGCCTCGATGTCGCTTTGCATCAGGGTCAGCACCTCGCCCATCAGCGCGCGATAGCCATTGCGCCCGCATTCGAACACATCCGGCGGGTCGATTTGTTCGACCAGATAACCCGCATCAGCCAGCGCGTCGCGGGCCGTATCCAGCGCCTTTTCGACCTCGGGGTGCAGGGCGTAGCCGAATGTGTTTTTGGTAAAGGCCACTTTGATCGGGCCGTCCGGGGTTTCACCCCGCCAAGGCAGCGGCACTTGAAACGGGTCGCGCGGGTCGGGCGCGATCAGGCTGGGCATGGACAGGTGCAGATCGGCGGCTGAGCGGGTGAGCAGCCCCTGCACCGACATGGACTGCGCCAGCATTCCGCGTTCTGTGGTCTGGCTCGGGTTCCAGGCGGGAACACGGCCTAAGCCCGGCTTGATTGTCACAGCCCCGTTCGCCGCCGCCGGAAACCGCAGGCTGCCGCCGATATCGTTGCCATGCGCCAGCGCCCCGATGCCCGCCATCACCGCGGCACCGGCCCCGCCCGAGGACCCCCCGGCCGAGATATGCCGACCCCAGGGGTTATGCGTACGCCCATAGAGCGGATTGTCGGTATCGGCCCGGAACGAAAACTCGGGCGTGTTGGTGCGCCCAATCACGATGGCCCCGGCGTTTTGAAGGTTGGATACCACGGGCGCGTCATCCGGGGCGATCACACCCTTCAGGGCGACCACGCCGTTGGTGGTCGCGTGGCCCTTTTGGTCCACGTTGACCTTGATCGTGACGGGAACGCCATGCAGCGGGCCGGTTTGTGCGCCCTTGGCGCGAGCCGCGTCCAGAGTGCGCGCGCGATCCAGCGCCTCAGCGCTCAGGTCCTCGACCACCGCGTTCAGGGTTGGGTTCACCTGATGCATCCGGGTGATTGCGCTTTGTACGGCGTCTTCGGCACTTAACTCGCCACTGCGCGTCAACGTTGTCAGGTCGGTGGCGCCAAGGCGCCAGATTTCGCTATCTGCCATGTACCCTCACTGTCTTACGGTGACAGTAGGGGGGCTGTTTCAGGTTGCAAGCAAAAGCGCTGATTGGGCGGCCAAAGACCGCCCGGGGCCTTTTACTGCGCGTATCCGATGGATTGCAGAGCGGTGGTGATTTCACCCAGAATGGCGGGGTCATCAATCGTGGCGGGCATCTTGTAGTCCTGCCCGTCGGCAATTGACACCATCGTCCCACGTAGGATCTTGCCCGAGCGGGTTTTGGGCAGGCGATCCACCACAACCGCCAGCTTGAAGGCCGCGACCGGGCCGATCTTTTCGCGCACCATTTTCACAACCTCCTGCACCACCTCGCCATGATCGCGGGCGGCACCGGCGTTCAGGCAAAGGAAACCAACAGGCATCTGGCCTTTAAGCTGATCCGAGACGCCGATCACGGCGCATTCGGCCACATCCGGGTGGGCGGCCAGAACCTCTTCCATACCGCCGGTGGAAAGGCGGTGGCCCGCGACGTTGATCACGTCATCGGTGCGGGCCATGATATAAAGGTATCCGTCCTCATCGATCATGCCCGCATCGCCTGTCTCATAGTAGCCGGGGAAGTGGTTCAGATAGGATTTCCTGAACCGTTCCTCTGCGTTCCACAATGTTGGCAGAGTCCCCGGCGGCAGCGGCAGTTTGACCGCGATTGCGCCCAGTTCGCCCGGCTTCACCGGATGGCCACCTTCGTCCAGAATCTGAACGTCATATCCGGGCATGGGCTTGGCGGGCGAGCCCAGCTTGATCGGCAATTCCTCGATCCCCAGCGGGTTTCCTGCGATTGCCCAGCCGGTTTCGGTTTGCCACCAGTGGTCAATGACCGGAACCTGCAACGCCTTCTGTGCCCAGGTGATCGTGTCGGGGTCGGCGCGCTCGCCTGCAAGGAACAGAGCCTTCAGGCAGGACAGGTCATATTTCGCCATCATCTCGGCATTGGGGTCCTCGCGCTTGACGGCGCGGATGGCGGTGGGTGCTGTGAAGAAGCTTTTGACCTTGTGCTCGGCAATCACGCGCCAGAAGGTGCCCGCATCGGGGGTGCCCACCGGTTTGCCCTCGAACACGATGGTGGTGTTGCCGTGGATCAGCGGCGCGTAGCAGATGTAGGAATGCCCCACGACCCAACCGACATCCGAGGCGGCCCAGAACACGTCGCCGGGATCAACATTGTAAATGTTCTTCATAGTCCAGTTCAGCGCAACCAGATGACCCGCTGTCGGGCGAACGACCCCTTTGGGCGCGCCCGTGGTACCCGAGGTATAAAGGATATAGGCCGGATCATTGCCGTTGACGGGCACACATTCTGCCGGTTCGGTTCCGTACTGGAACCCGTGCCAGTTCACATCGCGCCCCTCAACCAGTTGCGCCACTTCCTGTTCGCGCTGGAAGATCACGCAGAATTCAGGCTTGTGGGCAGCAAGCTCAATCGCGCCGTCCAACAGCGGTTTGTAGTGCACTACGCGGCCCGGCTCCATCCCGCACGAGGCGGCGATGATTGCCTTGGGTTTGGCGTCGTCGATGCGCACCGCCAGTTCGTTGCTCGCAAAGCCGCCAAACACGACCGAGTGTACGGCCCCCAGACGGGCGCAGGCCAGCATCGCCTCAAGCGCCTCGGGAATCATCGGCATATAGATGATGACACGGTCACCTTTTTCTACGCCTTTGGCGCGCAGCGCACCGGCAAGGTTGGCGACACGGTTGCGCAATTCGACATAAGAGATTTCGCGTTTCGTGTGGGTGATCGGGCTGTCATAGATGATGGCGGTCTGTTCGCCGCGCCCGTTTTCCACGTGGCGATCGACAGCATTCCAGCACGTGTTGACCTGCGCGTCGCTGAACCATTCGTACAGTGGGGCATTGTCGTCGAACAGGGCTTTGCTGGGGGCTTTGACCCAATCGATCCCTTTGGCGGCGTTCATCCAGTACGCCTCGGGGTCGGATTTCCAGCTGTCGTACACGTCCTGATATGCCATCATATTCTCCTCCGAAACTCCTCGGGCTTGTTGTTAGGCATACTGACCCCCGGTCACAAGCGGAGCGAGTGACGGCGCGTCAGTTTATCGCGAATCCTTTGCAGATCGGCCAATTCCGGCTTGCAAATTTTTGCAAAACTCTTTTTGGAATGGCGTTTTTTGCTATTTGAAGGTCTGATTTGCAAAGTTGCAAACTCCTCGGTGCAAAAAAATTGGGCAGCCTGGGAATCGGCTCAGTTGGCAGTTTTGGCAAAGCGGGGAAGATCGTCCCGGATGGTAAGCCAGCGCAAATGGTCCGAGTGAAAAACGTGAAAGCGGGGCGGAAGGCTGTCGGGCTCTTCCAGCGTTGCCGTGTAGAGGTGGATATTAACTGTGTCGCGGGCATTGCGGTACGCCATCTGCGTCCCGCAGGTGCCGCAGAACAGCCGCTCGACATGATCAGAGGACCGGTAGATTTTCGGCGGATCACCCTGCCATTTGACCGTTTCGTGCGGCAGGCCGAAAAAGGTGGTCACCGGTGACGCACAATTACGGCGGCAATCGGCGCAATGGCAATAGCAGCTCCATGCCACTTCGCCATCGCTTTCCCAGAGTATCGCCTTGCAGTGACAGTGCCCCTTCATGCGGACCTCCCCTAGGACGGCCAGTCGAAGGGGCCGCCCGCCTTAACCGTAATGCGCGACCGGGGTTCCGGCAATGGCCGCCATGTTGAGCAATCCGCGTGCGGTGATTGACGGTGTCACGATGTGTGCCTTGTTGCCCATGCCCATCAAAATCGGGCCGACCTCGATTCCGTCGGCCTTCATTTTCAGAACATTGCGCACCCCACTGGCGGCATCCGCGTGGGCAAAGATCAGAACATTTGCCGCGCCGGTCAGGCGGGAGGCAGGGAAGATGCGATCCCGCAACTCAGGGTCCAGCGCCGCATCGAGGTTCATTTCCCCCTCGTAGACAAAATCGCGCGGCTTCTGATCCAGAATCTCCAGCGCTGCGCGCAGCCGCTTACCGGACCCTTCGGCCTGATTGCCGAATTGTGATTGCGAACAGAAGGCGATCTTGGGTTCCAGTCCGAACCGGCGCACGTGACGTGCTGCACCGATTGTGGATTCGGCCAGTTCTTCAGGCGTCGGAAGCTGCCTGACATGCGTGTCGGCGATGAACAACGGGCCGTCTTCCAGAATCATCAGCGACAAGGCCCCGTGAGGGCGCACATCACCGTCGGCTAACACTTGTTCCACGTAATTCAGATGCCAGCGGTATTCGCCGAAGGTGCCGCAGATCAAGCTGTCAGCCTCGCCCCGCTGAACCATGATCGCGCCAATGGCCGTCGTGTTTGTGCGCATGATCGCCTTGGCCAGATCTGGTGTCACGCCGCGACGCTGCATGATCTGGTGATACGAGTTCCAGTAGTCGTAGTACCGAGGATCGTTTTCCGGGTTCACGATCTGACAATCGGTGCCGGGCCGGATGGTCAGACCCAACCTCTCGCAGCGGGCCTCGATAACCTCGGGTCGCCCGATAAGGATCGGCGTTTCGGTGGTTTCTTCCAGAACGGCCTGTGCGGCCCGCAGGACCCGCTCGTCCTCGCCCTCGGCAAACACGATCCGGCGCGAGGCGACGGCTGCCGCTTCGAAAACCGGACGCATCAGCAGCGCGGATTTGAAGACGGTCTGGTTCAGCTTTTCCTTATAGACCTCTAGGTCGTCGATTGGTCGTTTCGCGACGCCACTGTCCATCGCAGCCTTAGCGACGGCCGAGGACACCACGCCGACCAATCGCGGATCGAAGGGTTTCGGGATCAGGTAGTCCGGACCAAAGGTCAACTGTTCACCCTTGTAGGCCGCCGCAGCTTCGGCGCTGGTTGTGGCGCGGGCCATTTCGGCGATGCCGTGCACACAGGCGATCTGCATCTCGTCATTGATCTCGGTCGCGCCGACGTCCAGCGCACCCCGGAAGATAAAGGGAAAGCACAGGACGTTGTTGACCTGATTGGGAAAATCGCTGCGCCCGGTGGCGATGATCGCATCCGGGGCCACCTCGCGCGCTGCATCGGGCAGGATTTCCGGCGTCGGGTTGGCAAGCGCGAAGATGATCGGGCGGCTGGCCATTTTGGCGACCATCTCAGGCTTCAAAACGTTCGGACCGCTGAGGCCCAGGAACAGGTCGGCATCGCCGATCACGTCATCCAGTGTGCGCAGGTCGGATTTCTGCGCGAACTGGTCCTTGTGCGGGTTCATGTCCTCTTCCCGGCCTTCGTAGACCAGCCCGTGGATGTCGCACAGCCAGATATTCTCGCGCTTAACGCCCAGCTTGACCAGCATGCTCAGGCAGGCGATCCCGGCAGCGCCGCCACCGGTCGAGACGATCTTGATGTCTTCGAATCTCTTGCCCGCAACGTGCAGCGCGTTTTTCGCGGCTGCGCCCACTACGATGGCAGTGCCGTGCTGATCGTCGTGGAACACGGGTATGTTCATGCGCTCGCGGCACAGCTTTTCGACGACAAAACAGTCGGGTGCCTTGATGTCTTCAAGGTTGATCGCACCAAAGGTGGGTTCCAGCGAACACACGATATCGGCCAGCTTTTCGGGGTCAGGCTGATCGACCTCGATATCGAAGCAATCGATCCCGGCGAATTTCTTGAACAGGACGGCCTTGCCCTCCATCACTGGTTTCGATGCCAGCGCGCCGATATTGCCAAGTCCCAGAACCGCCGTTCCGTTGGACACCACCGCAACCAGATTGCCACGCGCGGTGTAGCGTTCGGCGTTCGACGCGTCGGCCTTGATTTCCAAACTTGCCTCGGCCACGCCCGGGGAATAGGCGCGGGCCAGATCGCGGCCGTTGGCCATCGGTTTGGTCGCCCTGACTTCAAGCTTTCCGGGCTTTGGATAGGCATGATAGTCAAGCGCGGCCTGTCGCAGGTTTGGGGTGTCAGACATCGGCGATTCTGCTCCATTATGAATTTGGGTTAGTGCTAAAGGGTTTTTCACTATTTGGCTACGCTACGTCACTTTTGACCGCTCGGACGGATCGCAGCAGCCCGTGGTTGCTTTTTGTCGCAAAATTTTTACATTGCCAGCTTCCTGAAAACCTGGACCGCGTAGCAGCGACAAAAACCAGCATGGCGAACAATTCTGAAATTCAGACCGCGAACGGTCTGCGCGAAACGGCGCGTGGATCAACCGGGCACCGATATGCCGTCTGGGCGGCGGTCTTGCTGATTGCACTCCTTCTGGGGGCTGTGATCCTGTGGCCCATACAAGCCTCGGCACTCAACCAAGAAGGTGGGCTGATTGAGACATTGTCAGCCGCCGGGTTATTGATAGCGGGTGTGGTGGCGCTTTGTCGGTTTCGGGGGCTGAACCGTTTGTATATCGGGCTTGTCTGTCTGTTGCTGGCGGAGCGAGAGTTGGAGGCAGAAATTTATGCCACCGACAGCGTGCCGTTCCTTGTGCTCAATGGTTTGGACAACCTGTTGGATATGACCGTCGTGCGCATAGTCCTGGCGTTGCTGGTTGTTGGCGGGTTTCTGTGGCACGGGGTCCCCAATGGCTGGCGTGCGTTTAAGATGCGGGCCCCGTTCCTCAAGGTTTTCGTGATTGCCGGAGTGGCGGCCGTGATCGCGCAAGTGCTGGAAGAAGTTTCCGGTTTCTACGACACGGATCTATCGACGACGATGGCGACGCGGCTGTTCGTTCTGGAAGAAACGCTCGAGATGCTCTTTTCGATTGGCATTTTGGCTTCGGTTCTGATCGGATGGCCGAAATCGCAGATCGACGAGACAATTCATGAGCCAGACACAGCAGACACGCGCTGAAATTCGCCTACCCACGCAAGAGCTTCGCGACGACATCCCGTTTTTTACCCGTGTGTTGGGGATGAAGATGGATATGATCTATCCGGCGGACGATCCCCGGGTCGGCGTGTTTTCCGGGCATGGCTTGCGGCTGCGCATCGAAAAAGACGCGCCTGAAACGCCGGGAACCCTGCGGATTCTGACAGACAACCCGGATGAGTTTGCGGATGGTAAACGTGTGCTCGTGGCCCCAAACGGCACCCGGATCGAGATTGAGGAACGTGATCCGCCGCTGGTGATGCCCGAGACGGTGCATTCCTTCGTGGTGCGCAGGCTCAAGGATCAGGCCCCGTGGATCATCGGACGGGCCGGGATGCACTACCGCGATCTTGTCCCCGACAGGCTGGGCGGCTCGATCATTGCCAGCCATATCCGCATTCCCGATGGGGGCCCGGTGCCCGACATGGTGCATTTCCACAAGGTCGGGTTTCAGTTGATCTTCTGCATCCACGGCTGGGTCGATGTGGTCTACGAGGATCAGGGCGAAAAGATGCGTCTGACCGCAGGCGATTGCTTTATCCAGCCTCCGGAAATCCGCCACCGCGTGCTCGAGGCCTCGGACAATGTGCAGGTGATCGAAATCGGTGTGCCTGCCGAGCATGTCACTGAGATTGATCATGAAATGGAGCTGCCCACTCCCGACTACCACCCGGATCGGGAATGGCAAGGGCAGCGGTTCGTTTACAATCAGGCAAAGGATGCCGACTGGGTGCCCTTCCGTCTGCCCGGCTATATCTGCCGTGACACGACGATTGCCGAAAATACCAAAGGCGTTGCCGGGGTGCAGGTCGTGCGCCGGGGGAAGGGCGATCCGGTCTGGGCCAGTCACGACACCGATATCCACTTTACTTTCGTCATGGACGGCGCGGTCACGCTTGAGGGCGAAGGTCGCGAGCCGTACCGGCTCGAGCAGGGGGATGCGTTCGTGATCCCACCGGGCATGCGCACCCGTTTGGCTGATCCATCGGACGATGTTGAACTGCTCGAGGTGACGTTGCCCGGCACCTTCAACACCACTTTCGGTTAGGCAAAAACACCGGCGCGGGGGCTTCAACTCTCCCTTCGGTTTCCGGTAAGGTGAGTTTTTCTGACCAGACGATCAAAAATCGGGGAATCGCCATGTCGCTCAAAGATGCTGCCTTGAAGGTCCGCGAAAACGCCCATGCGCCGTATTCCAACTTTAAGGTTGGCGCTGCGATCCGGTCTGGGTCCGGAACGGTCTACATCGGATGCAACGTCGAAAACGTGGCCTACCCCGAGGGCACCTGTGCCGAGGCCGGTGCGATTGCCGCCATGGTCGCCGCAGGCGAAACGGAACTGTCCGAGGTCTATGTCGTCGCCCAAAGCCCGCAACCGGTGCCGCCCTGTGGTGGGTGCCGCCAGAAACTGGCCGAATTCGGCGCGCGCGACGTCAAGGTCACGCTGGCCACCGTCGACGGGGCCGAGTTGGAAACGACCATCGGCCAACTGCTGCCCGGTGCGTTTGACGCCTCGCACATGAAGGATGCCTGATCCATGGACGCCCGTTCAATCATTGCCAAGCTGCGGCGGAATGAGGTGCCAACCAGCGACGAGTTGATCTGGTTCGCGCAAGGTCTGGCCGATAGCAGCATCAGCGACGCGCAGGCCGGGGCCTTTGCCATGGCCGTCTGCATGGGTGGGCTGGGCGCGCAGGGGCGCGCCGATTTGACGGTGGCCATGCGCGACAGTGGCGATGTGCTGAACTGGGACGTGGATGGTCCGGTGATCGACAAGCACTCGACCGGGGGGGTGGGCGACTGCGTCAGCCTTGTGTTGGCTCCGGCATTGGCGGAATGCGGTGCCTATGTGCCGATGATCTCGGGCCGGGGGCTGGGGCATACCGGCGGCACTCTGGACAAGCTCGAGGCCATCCCCGGCGTCAGCACCCAGATCGGGCAGGACCGGCTGGCTCAGATCATGCGGGACCACGGCGCAGCCATCGTTGGCGCAACCGGCCAGATCGCGCCTGCGGACAAGCGGCTTTACGCGGTGCGGGATGTGACGGCGACGGTTGAAAGCCTGGACCTGATCACGGCCTCGATCCTGTCCAAGAAACTGGCCGCCAGCCCGGATGCGCTGGTGCTGGACGTCAAGGTCGGCAGCGGGGCCTTCATGAAAACTCTTGAGGATGCGCGCAAGCTGGCCACGGCCCTGACCGAGACGGCAAATGCCGCAGGCTGCCGGACCTCGGCGGTGATCACCGACATGAACCAGCCTTTGGCGTCGGCCTTGGGCAACGCGCTGGAAGTGGCCGAGGTGATGAAGGTTCTGACGGGTGCGTATGACTCCCCGCTGGCGGTAATCTCCGCCGAGTTGGGCGGTGTCCTGCTGGCCGATGCCGGGATGTGCGACACGGTGGAAGAGGGGCGCGCCAGAATCGCCGAGGTGATCCGCAATGGCCGTGCGGCAGAACGGTTCGGTCGGATGATGGCCGCTGTCGGCGGCCCGGTACAATTCGTCGAGACTTGGGCGCGCTTTCTGCCCGAGGCCAATGTCATTCAGGAGGTTCCTGCCCCAAAGGATGGCTATGTGACCGCCATTGATGGTGAGGCTTTGGGCCTCGCCGTCGTCGCGCTGGGCGGCGGGCGTCAGGTTGAGAGCGATCAGATCGACCCTGCCGTGGGCCTGTCCGACATTGCGCGGCTGGGCGATCGGGTGACCAAGGGTGCGCCTTTGGCCGTTGTCCACGCGGCCCGGGAAGACGCCGCGCGCCTTGCGGCAGACAGTGTTCTGTTCGCCATCCGGGTCGAGGACTCCCCGGCAGAGGTGCCGGACCTTGTGCACGAAAGGATCAGGGCATGACCCGCGCCTTTCTGGTTGTCATGGACTCGGTCGGGATCGGCGGCGCGCCGGATGCAGACCAGTTCTTCAACGGCGAGACCCCCGACACTGGGGCCAACACGCTGGCCCATATCGCACAGGCCTGCGCCGAGGGTCGGGCTGAGGATGGGCGCTCTGGCCCGCTGCATATGCCAAATCTGGATGCGTTGGGCCTGGGCGCGGCGGCCCGTCTGGCCTCGGGCGCAGACACACCGGGCCTGGACGCGGAGCCCACCGGATTGTGGGGCTTCGCGCGGGAACACTCGCCGGGCAAGGACACGCCCTCGGGCCACTGGGAACTGGCCGGGTTGCCGGTGCCGTGGGATTGGCACTATTTCCCCGACACGCAGCCTGCCTTTCCCGCAGATCTCAGCCGTGCCGCTGCTGAGGCTGCGGGGACCGAGGGCATTCTGGGCGACTGCCACGCCTCGGGCACCGCGATCATCGCCGATCTGGGGGCCGAGCATATGCGGACCGGTTGGCCGATCTGCTACACCTCTGCCGACAGCGTGTTCCAGATCGCCGCGCATGAAGAAAGTTTTGGCTTGGACCGACTGCTGGACATGTGCCGCACGCTGGCCCCGCGCTTGCATGAGATGAAGGTGGGCCGGGTCATCGCACGGCCCTTCGTCGGCAGCCCTGAGCAAGGCTTCACCCGCACCACCAACCGCAAGGATTTCGCAATCCTACCCCCCGCGCCGGTGCTGACCAACTGGGCGCAGGACGCCGGGCGGCGGGTACATGCGGTCGGAAAAATCGGCGATATCTTCTCGATGCAGGGGATCGACACGCTGCGCAAGGGCTCGGACGCTGATCTGATGCGCCACCTGTCCGATCTGGTGGATGAGGCCGAAGAGGGCAGCCTGACCTTCGCCAACTTCGTCGAGTTCGATAGCCTTTACGGCCACCGCCGCGACATCAGCGGTTATGCGAGAGCATTGGAATGGTTCGACCGCGAAATCGGCGCGATCCTGTCGCGCCTGCGCCCCGGCGATCTGATGTTGCTGACCGCAGACCACGGCAATGACCCAAGCTGGACAGGAACCGATCACACCCGCGAACAAGTGCCGGTGCTCGTTGCAGGGCAGGGCGCGGGCCAGATCGGTCGTGTCGATTTTGCGGATATCGCCGCCAGCATTGCGCACCACCTGAACATTCCGGCGCAGGGGCCGGGAAAGAGCTTTCTATGACCATCGCCGACCTGCCCAAGATTGAATTGCACCTGCACCATGAAGGCGCTGCCCCGCCTGCCTTTATCCGCCAGTTGGCCCATGAAAAACGCATCGACCTGAGCGGTATTTTCAAGCCAGACGGCAGCTACGACTTTCGCGATTTCGCTCATTTCCTCAGCGTCTACGAAGCCGCTTGCGAGGTGCTGAAATCGCCCGAGGATTTCCGCCGCCTGACGCTGGCGATTCTCGAAGAAAGCGCCGCGAACGGAGTCGTCTATTCCGAAACATTCCTCAGCCCCGATTTCTGCGGCGGCGGGGACCTGCACGCCTGGCGCGACTACCTGACCGCCATTCAGGACGCGGCCGACGAAGCCGAACGGAAATACGACATCACCCTACGCGGCGTTGTCACCTGCGTCCGACATTTCGGCCCGGAACAGGCCAAACGCAGCGCTTTTTGCGCGGCGGAAACCGCCGGGGACTGGATCACCGGGTTCGGCTTGGGCGGCAACGAGTCCATTGGCACGCAGGGCGACTACAAATGGGCCTTCGACTGCGCGCGCGAAGCTGGTCTGCGACTGACCACCCATGCCGGAGAATTCGGCGGCCCTGACAGCGTGCGCGACGCCGTTCGCGATCTGGGTGTTGAACGGGTCGGTCATGGCGTGCGCGCCATTGAGGACCCCGATCTGGTCCGCGAACTGATCGACCGCGACATCACGCTCGAGGTCTGTCCGGGCTCGAACGTGGTTCTGGGCTTGTTTCCCGATTTCGCGGCGCATCCGATTGCGCGGTTGCGCGATGCGGGCGTAAAGGTCACGGTCTCCACCGATGATCCGCCGTTTTTCCACACGACCCTGCGGCAGGAATATGAGATGTTGAACGCGGCCTTTGGCTGGGAGGCTGAAGATTTCGCGGCCCTGAACGAAATGGCCCTGAACGCCGCTTTTTGCGATGAAGACACCCGCGCGCGGGTCAAGAAAAGACTGGAGACATCATGAGCGAACATCTGACCGTCGTCGATCACCCGTTGGTGCAACACAAGCTGACGCTCATGCGGGACAAGGGCACCTCGACCGCCGTGTTCCGGCAGTTGCTGCGCGAGATCACGTTGCTTCTGGCCTATGAGGTCACGCGCGAACTGAAACTGACGACCCGCCATATCGAAACCCCGATGGAGGAGATGGACGCCCCCATTTTGGCCGGCAAGAAACTGGCGCTGGTGTCGATCCTGCGGGCAGGCAACGGGATGCTGGACGGGGTGCTGGAACTGATACCCTCGGCCCGTGTCGGGTTTGTCGGCCTTTACCGTGACGAGGAAACGCTGAAGCCCGTGCAGTATTACTTCAAGGCCCCTGAGGGGTTGAAGGACCGTCTGGTTATCGCCGTCGATCCGATGCTGGCCACCGGCAACAGCTCGGCCGCAGCGATTGATCTGTTGAAAGAAGCCGGAGCGACCGATATCCGTTTCCTCTGCCTGCTGGCCGCGCCCGAAGGCGTCGCCCGCATGAAAGAGGCGCACCCGGATGTGCATATCGTCACCGCCTCTCTGGATCGCGAGTTGAATTCGAAGGGCTACATCATGCCAGGGCTGGGAGACGCGGGCGACCGGATGTTCGGCACCAAGTAATCCGGTTACTCTCCGCAGATATTCTGCAGCCGGACCCAATCGCGGTCAGGCAGAACCTGTTCCAGCGTCCGACCCGCCATCGGGTCGGCCTCGATCAGGCCCAGAACCGTTTCTCCGGTGATATCGCGGGCGTAGGCGTAAGGGGTCGAGGGCAGTGCGGCTTGCGCAAACACGGCCAGCAACTCTTCATCGCTGAGAGAAGGCCGTGGCTCTGTCAGAACCTGTTCGGTGTAGGTGTCGACAATATCTGCCGTCAGCCCTCCGGTTGTCAGCAGCCGAAATGCCGATGACGCGCCGGTCCGGTCCAACAGGTCGTCCAGCGGGTCCTGATGTTCGGCCCGCGCGCGTTCGGCGATGATGTAACCGGCGGCGACGGCCGGGTCCTCGTGATCTTCGACCAGCGCGCGGCTTAGCAGAACCGTCCCGCCCGGCAGGCTGAGGCTGTCCTTTACACCCGCAGGCAGGATGATGATCTGGCGCACCCCGGTGCGTTTGGCCAACCGATCCAGCGAAACCTTCGCGTCCGCGGATGAGCAGGCGCGCCCGGACACACGTTCAATCCGATGTAGGATCGTTTCGCCGATTTCCTGCCGCTTGACCTCGGGCACGACCGAGACGACATGGCTTTGCAGCGCCCCCGGCAACCACAGCAGCAGAACAGCCAGCACCGCCGCGGCAACGCCCCCAACGCTCAGCCAGCGCAGCCGTCCAGGGTGCGGGCGCGAGCGGTCGATGGCGCGTTGCAACCGGTCGATGGCCTCAAGCATCGTGGTTTCGGATTCGGCCAATTCCAGCGTTTCATCTGGGTCCCCATCGGGGTTGAAGATGGCCGGGTACGCGCCTGGGTTTTGCCGTTCCAGCGCCGCCAGCGACCAATGGGTCAGCGCCCGGTCGTTGAAATCGGAAATCGTCAGCGTCGCCTCGCCAATCGACACCACCACCTCGCGCCGCTGTTCATCGGGCGAGGGGCGCCACAGACCGGTGGCTTCGATCCGCTGGTACTGTTTCAGGGCCGTCATCAGGTTGAGGTCTGCTCGTTTTCGTTTTGCTACAGCTTAGCATGGTGAAATCGCAGGGCGCAAACCTGTTGCGCAGGGTTTTGGAAATGTGCTGGATAGCACGGCGCAACGGATCGAGGCCCAAATGCAGCCAGACACACCAACATCGCCGGTTCTGGCCTTGATGCTGATGATCGCGGCGATGGCGATCATCGGGGTGATCGACAATGTCGTGGTCCTGCTGGCGGAACATATCGGCCTGTGGCAGTTCCACCTGAGCCGCGCGTTGTTGATGCTGCCGCTGATCGTTGGGCTGTCCCTGTTCGGGCTTGGGGGATTGCGGCCCAAACGCCCGGGACCCGTCGCGTTGCGCAGTGTTCTGATCACCTTGGCCATGCTGTTCTATTTCTCATCGCTGGCCCTGATGCCGATTGCGCAGGCGCTGGCGGGGCTGTTTTGTTCGCCGATCTTCGTGCTTTTGATTTCGGCGCTGGCGTTAAAGCAACCCGTCGGCCCGTGGCGCATTCTGGCCGTCCTGCTTGGCTTCGCAGGCATTCTGCTGGTCCTGCAACCTAACCCCGCCAATTTCGATACACGCACGTTGCTACCGATTGCGGGCGGGTTTTGCTACGCGCTGAGCGCGATCATCACCCGCACCCATTGCGCGGGTGAAAGCACGGTGGCGCTGCTGGCGGCGATGGTCATCACATTGGGGCTGGCAGGCGGCATCGGGCTGGCGATCTTTACGGCCTTTCCCGTCGCAGTCCCGGACGGACCGGAGGGGTTCGTGACCCGCGGCTGGGTCTGGGAGATGCAACCGGCGGCACCCTGGATCATCCTGCAGGCGGTCGGATCGACCATCGCCGTTTTCATGCTGATCAAGGCCTATCAGGTAGGGGAACCATCCTATGTGGCGGTGTTCGAATACTCGGTGATGATCTTCGGCCCGCTTTTCGCATGGGTCGCTTTCGGCCAGTCGCTTGACGCGCTGCAGATCGCCGGTATTGGGCTGATTGCGACTGCCGGTGGTCTGCTGGGCTGGCGCGCCGGGGCATCTGCAGAGCAAAACGCCTAGGCCATTCGTGTGGGATTGCCCCCAGATTCGGCGGCCTCATTAAGCTATCGGTTTCCTGTTCTAAACTAATGCACGGCTCGCACCCGGCTTTGTTCCCGCCAAAGGGTCCAAAAGCGCCCCAAATGGCCCAAATCAGGCGCAAATATGTCAAAAATAAGCCGTGGCCTGCGGTTCAGTGCTAGAACTTCAGGATCATAAATCAGTGCCAAGGGGGGCTAGGCACGTGTTGGAAGTAGTGAGTATCTCGGATTTTTCCGAGAATGTTGAACATTTAAATACACGCGAAGCGGTCACCGCGCGGCGCGGGGGATTCTTGCAAGGCACCAAGGTTGCCACGACCAGCGGTTGGAAACGGATCGAAAGGATTGCCGTTGGCGATCTGGTCCGCACTCTGGATCACGGATTCAAAGAGGTGCGCCGGATTTCTACCAGTTCAGTGACAATCCCAAGGGGCGAGAGGCGGGCGGAGTATCTGCCGGTCTACGTTCCGGCGCGCACCGCGTATAACGGGCGCCCTGTCTGGCTGATGCCGGAACAGGGCGTGGCGCTGGATGCCGGTAAGGTCGACGTGGTCGCCGACGGCTGTCCGGTGATACCAGCCCGGATGCTGAGCGGTCTGGGACGGTTGAAATCAAAGGCACCCGAGGCGTCTTTCGATGTGACCAGCCTGTTCTTCGACGAAGACGAGGTGATCTTTGTCGAAGGTGGCCTGCAAGCCTTTTGCCCGTCGGGCCGGTTCAGCATGCGTCGGACGGCAAACCTGAACCGCTATCAGGTGGCCG
Source organism: Ruegeria sp. G12 (assembly GCF_056533565.1). NCBI lineage: Bacteria > Pseudomonadati > Pseudomonadota > Alphaproteobacteria > Rhodobacterales > Roseobacteraceae > Ruegeria > Ruegeria sp. G12. Next base: position 482,675 of record NZ_JBQFOO010000002.1, on the reverse strand, counting down.
ACGACGATGTTGCCAGCGCTCTGGTGGATTCGATTGCGCGGCGGGGAGACATGACGGCTTTGGCGAACCCGCTGGGGGCGCTGCCCGCGCCGGTATCAGACAACCCGGTCATTCCGCTGCGCCCCATGAGGGGGTGCCGCAGGCCCGGACGGCCCGGACGGCCACCGCAGCCGACCTTGTTTCTGAAGCCAGAGTGGATGATGTTGACCCACCAGTAAGGTACAAACCGGCGCGGGCCATCCCGCGCCGGTTTCGGTTTGTTACGCGGCCTTGGCTTCCGGGTTGAAGCGGCCATAGAAGCTTTGACCTTTTTCGGCCATCTCGCGCAGCAGGGGCGGGCAGGTGAAGCGCTCGCCATATTGCGCGGCAAGCTGGTCGCAACGCTCGGCGGCGTAAGGCGTGCCGACGATGTCCAGCCATGACAGCGGGCCCCCCGACCACGGCGCAAAGCCCCAACCCAGGATCGCTCCCACGTCACCTTCGCGGATGTCTTCCAGAACACCTTCTTCCAGCGCGCGCACCGCTTCCAGAACCTGTGCGAACATCAGGCGTTCCTGCACCTCGATCAGGTCGGGCTGATCCTCGGCCAGCGGGTACTTGTCCTGCAGACCTTTCCAGTATTCGACGCGCTTGCCTTTTTCGTCGTAGTTGAAAAAGCCCGCATTGGCTTTACGGCCCAGACGCCCCTCGGCCTCCATCCAGAAGATAAGGTCATCACCCGGACTTTCCGGATACGCATTGCCCATTGCAGCCTTAGTCGCGCGGGCAATTTTGGCCCCCAGATCAATCGAGGTCTCGTCATTCAACTGGATCGGCCCGACAGGGAAGCCCAATTGACGCGCGGCATTGTCGATCAGCACCGGGCTGACGCCTTCGGTGATCATCCGCAGACCCTCGTTGATGTAGGGAATGATGCAGCGGTTGGCGTAGAAGAAGCGTGCATCGTTGACCACGATCGGCGTCTTGCGGATCTGGCGCACATAGTCCAGCGCCTTGGCGACGGCGCGATCGCCGGTTTCCTTGCCCTTGATGATTTCGACCAGGAACATCTTCTCAACCGGTGAGAAGAAGTGGATGCCGATGAACTGTTCAGGCCGCACGCTGGCCTTGGCCAGATCGCTGATCGGCAGGGTCGAGGTATTCGAGGCAAAGATGCAATCCTCGGGGATGATCGCTTCGACGCGTCTGGTCATCTCGGCCTTGACGCCCGGGTCTTCGAACACGGCCTCGATGATCAGGTCACAGCCTTTCAGGTGCTCTAGGTCAGGGGTGGCGGTGATCTGCGCCAGCAGGGCCTCTTTCTTCTCAGCCGTGGCTTTGCCGCGCTTGATGCCCTTGTCCATGTAGGTCTCGGAATAGGCTTTGCCCTTGTCGGCGGCTTCTTGATCGCGGTCGATCAGAACAACCTCCATCCCGGCCTGCGCCGAGACCAGCGCAATTCCGGCCCCCATCATGCCCGCGCCCAGAACGCCGACCTTCTTGACCCGCTGATCGGGCACATCCTTGGGCCGCACCGCGCCTTTCTCCAACGCTTCCTTGTTCAGGAACAGCGACCGGATCATGGCGGACGAGGAGGGGTTCATCAGCACATTGGTAAACCAGCGCGCCTCAATCCGAAGGGCAGTGTCGAAATCGACCAGCGCGCCTTCGTAGATCGCGCTCAGCAGCGCCTTTGCCGCCGGGAACGCGCCTTGCGTCTTGCCGTTCACCATCGCGCTGGCCCCGACAAAGGTCATGAAACCCGCCGGATGGTAGGGCGCGCCGCCGGGCATTTTGTAGCCCTTGGCGTCCCAAGGTTTGACCAGATCGGCGTCGGTGGCGTTCAGAACCCAGTCCTTCGCCTCCGCAACCGGATCATCCGCCACGGCGTCGATCAACTGCGCGCCTTTGGCCTTCTTCGGGTCCATCATCTTGCCTTCCAGCAGCACCGGAGCCGCTGCCATCGCGCCCACCATGCGGCTAAAGCGCATGGTGCCGCCGCCGCCGGGGAAGATGCCGACCATGATCTCGGGCAGGCCGATCTTGGATTTCGGATTGCTGGTCATGACGCGGTGATGGCAGGCCAGGGCGATCTCGGTCCCGATCCCCGCGCAGGTGCCGTTGATGGCGCAGGCCACGGGCTTGCCGCCTTTCTTGGTCTTGGGGTCCATGCCCGCCAGTTCCAGCTTGCGCAGGATGTGGTGGCCGCCCATGACAAAGTCGAACAGCGCCTGCGCCGGTTCATCGCCTGCTTCCTGACGGATCGTCGCCAGCGTGTTCAGGTCCATGCCGCCCGCGAACGAGCCTTCCTTGCCGCTGGTGATGACGATGCCCTTGACCTCATCATCCTCAAGGGCCTGATCAATCAGCGCGCTGACCAGTTGAAACGCCTCGCGGGTCAGGACGTTCATGGATTTGCCCTGCGCGTCCCAGGTGATGAAGGCGACGCCGTCGGCGTCTTTGCTGAGGGTGAAATCAGTCATTGTCATCTCCAATCTGGTCAGCCGTCAGCGGGCTGCCATCCTTGCGGGTGAAGGCGAAACCATCGGGGTCGAACTTCACCATCATGTCTATATCGCTGTAATAGCCGGTCTCGGTCGGGGTTCGCGTGCCCACCACAAGGAATGTCGCGGGCGCATCGGTTCTGTTGACAAGGTGATGGCCATTGGCCTCACCCGCCGGCCATGCGGCGCAGTCACCGGGCAGCATCTGGTGCTCACCATCATCGTCGATCAGGGTGCATTCGCCGCTGAGCATGATGGCGAACTCGTCCTGCTCCATGTGGTAGTGGCGCAGCGAGGACAGGCCGTTTGGCTCCAGCCGCACGATGTTGACCCCGAACTGGGTCAGGCCGTTGGCGTCGCCCAAAGGCTGCACGTACCGGTCATCGCCCGCGCGCGCCAGTTTGCCGGGATAACCGGACCCGTTCCGAAACGGGATTTTGGACAGATCAATCTTGGGCATCAGACACGCTCGATAATGGTTGCCGCGCCCATGCCGGACGCGATGCAGAGCGTGGCCAGACCGGTTTCCTTGTCTTGACGCTCCAACTCATCCAGCAGGGTGCCGATGATCATCGCGCCGGTTGCGCCCAGCGGGTGCCCCATCGCGATTGAGCCGCCGTTGACGTTTACGATCTCAGGGTCCACGTCAAACGCCTGCTGGAACCGCAGCACGACCGAGGCGAAGGCTTCGTTCACCTCGAACAGGTCCAGATCGCCGATCTTCATGCCATTGTCGGCGAGGATTTTCTGAGTCACAGGAACCGGGCCGGTCAGCATGATGGTCGGGTCGGTGCCGATCTTGGCGGTCGCCTTGATCCGGGCACGGGGCTTCAGGCCATATTTCTCACCGAATTCCTTGTTGCCGATCAGCACAGCCGCAGCCCCGTCCACGATGCCGGAACTGTTGCCCGCATGGTGGATGTGGTTGATCCGCTCAAGATGCGGGTATTTCAGCAGCGCCACCTTGTCGAAGCCAGGCATCTGCTCGCCCATCATCGCAAAGGACGGGTTCAGCGCGCCAAGGCTCTGCATATCCGTGCCCGGGCGCATATATTCGTCGCGGTCCAGAATGGTCAGGCCGTTCTGGTCGGTGACCTTGATGACCGATTTATCGAACCGGTTGTCTTCCCAGGCTGCTGCCGCCCGTTTCTGAGATTCAACCGCCAGCGCATCGGCCTGATCGCGGCTGAACCCGTATTCGGTGGCGATGATATCGGCCGAGATACCCTGCGGCACAAAATAGGTCTCCATCGCCAGCGAGGGGTCCACGGCAATCGCTGCCCCATCGCTGCCCATGGCGACGCGACCCATCATCTCGACACCACCCGCGATATAGGCTTCGCCTGCACCACCCCTAACTTGGTTCGCGGCGAGGTTCACGGCTTCCATGCCTGAGGCGCAGAACCGGTTGATCGCCAGACCAGGGATCGACTGATCCAGATCGGACGCCAGAACAGCCGAGCGTGCCAGACAGCCGCCTTGCTCCATCACCTGCGTGACGTTGCCCCAGATCACGTCTTCGACGGCATGACCTTCCAGATTGTTACGCTCTTTCATCGCGTTCAGGGTCAGGGCGGACAGGCGCACCGAGGTCACCTCGTGCAGGCTGCCATCCTTGCGGCCCTTGCCGCGCGGTGTGCGCAGGGCGTCATAGATATAGGCTTCGGTCATGGGGTCTTCTCCTCAAGCTCGATCCGACGGGTTGCCGGGCATCAGGTCATAGGGGGCTTTCCAGCCGGGCTGTTCGGACAGGCGCGTCAGCCAGGCGTCGATATGGGGCCAGTCGGCGCGGTCAAAGCCGAAGGGTTCGGGGTAATAGAGGTACCCGCAGCAGCTAAGATCGGCATTTGTCACGCCATCTCCAACGATCCAGTCACGACCATCCAGATGGGAATCCAGAACTGCATAGGCGGCTTTCAGGCGACCCTGGTTGAACGCAATGACATCCGCGTTGCGGTGTTCTTCGGGCAGGAAATTGCACAGGAAGCGCGTCATCCCGGCGCCCGAGCTGAGTTTGTGATTGTCCCACAGAACCCAGCGGAAAATATCATAGTTCTCATCACGATCCTTGCCACCGAATTTTCCCGACTTCTCGGTCACATAGGCCTGAATCGCGCCCGATTGACTGGTACGGAAATCGCCATCGATCATGACGGGGGCCTCGCCCATTGCATTGACCTCGGCACGGTACTCGGGGGTGCGGGTTGCACCGTTGAAGAAATCGACAAAGACCGGCTCCCAGTCCAGCCCCGACATCTCTAGCGCTAGCGCGGCCTTATAGGAGTTTCCGCTTTCTCCGAAGCAATGCAGTTTGATGGTCATGCGAACGCCCCTCCCGTGGCGTGTGTGGTTTTGTCCGTATTTCCGTATTTTTAACGAGAAGAAGGACGGGTTTCGCTTTTTCTCGTAACGATTTCTTAAGGTTGATGCTGTTTCATCCTTTTTGCGGTACAGGCTGCCGAGCCGATGACCGTACGAGGAGAAGCCCCGCCGTCCCGGCTGAGTGCCACTTAGTGAGATCAGTTCCCGGATGGCGGGGTGGACGTGCGTCCATATCTTCTTCTTGTCCCAAATACGGCCGCCGGAGGCGGATAGAGCGGATGGAGCATGCTCAGATTTTGTTCGTTGCGCGGCTTCACCGTTTGCGCGCCTCAAGCTCGGAATTAAAAATTCGCAGCCGGTGAGTCAGGTTCTCCTCATCAATCACGCTGTTGAAATTTTCGAACAGAAAAGACAGCGCCTCGCCTTCATCCAACCCGGCCTCGCGAGCAAAGCCTTTGAGGCGACGGTAGCCGTCCTCGGTCATGGCGACCGGAAAGCGGCGGGTTAGGCGGAAGCGTTTTGGCATTATGTCTCCTCCAGGACGGGCTCGGGCGGTTAGCCCGAACCCAGACTGAAATCAGAAGTTTGCCGCGTCCAGTGCCATGACCGTGTCCGCGCCGGTTTGAATGCGAGTCAGGTGCATTGCAGTCGCGGGCAGGCGGCGGGCCATGTAGAAGCGGCCGGTGTCTATCTTGGTCTCGTAGAACTCGGTGTCCGAGGCACCGCCGTCCAGCGCGTCCTGAGCGGCCTTTGCCATCTGCGCCCACATCAGGCCCAGGCAGACATGGCCGAACATGTGCATGAAGTCATAGGACCCTGACAGCGCGTTATTCGGGTTCTTCATGCCTTCCTGCATGAAATACATACTCGCAGCCTGCAGGTCTTTGGACGCAGCCTTTAGTGGCTCGATGAAGGCCCTGTCATAGCTCTCATCCTTGCCGCCGTTCTCTTTGCAGAAGGTTTTGACCATCTCGAAGAAGGCCATGACGTGCTTGCCACCATCCTGAGCCAGCTTGCGGCCCACGAGGTCCAGCGCCTGAACGCCGTTTGCGCCCTCATAGATCATCGCGATACGGGCGTCGCGGGTATACTGCGACATGCCCCATTCTTCGATGTAGCCATGGCCGCCATAGACCTGCTGCGCCTGAACGGTCATGTCGTAGCCCTGATCTGTCAGGAAGCCCTTGATCACAGGGGTCAGCAGCGAGATCAGCCCGTCCGCATCCGCGTCACCCGAGCGATGCGCCTTGTCGATCATGGTCGCGCCCCACAGGATGAACGCGCGCGCACCCTCGGTGAAGCTTTTCTGATCCATCAGGTTGCGGCGAATGTCCGGGTGAACGATCAACGGATCGGCAGGCCCGTCAGGGTTCTTCACGCCTGTCACATCGCGGCCCTGCAGTCGGTCCTTGGCGTATTCCAGGGCGTTCTGGAACGCAGCCTCGGCCTGAGACAGACCCTGCATGCCCACACCCAGACGCGCTTCGTTCATCATGGTGAACATGGCGCGCATGCCTTTGTGTTCCTCGCCCAGCAGCCAGCCAGTCGCCTCGTCATAGTTCATGACGCAGGTTGAATTGCCGTGGATGCCCATCTTCTCTTCGATCTTGCCGACCGACACGCCGTTGCGTTCGCCCAAGGAGCCGTCTTCGTTCACGATGAACTTGGGCACGATGAAGAGCGAGACACCTTTGATGCCTTCAGGGCCGCCGGGGATCTTCGCCAGCACCAGATGGATGATGTTGTCGGCCATGTCGTGATCGCCGGACGAGATGAAAATCTTCTGGCCCGAGACCTTATAGCTGCCGTCGCTCTGCGGTTCCGCCTTGGTGCGCATCAGGCCCAGATCGGTGCCGCAATGTGGCTCGGTCAAGTTCATGGTGCCGGTCCATTCACAGCTGACCATGTTGGGCAGGTAGGTGTTCTTCTGCGCGTCGGTGCCATGCGCCAGAATGGCCGAGGCCGCGCCGTGGGTCAGGCCCTGATACATCACAAATGCCTGGTTTGCGCCCGAGAACATCTCGCCCACTGCAGTCCCGATGACATAGGGCATGTTCTGGCCGCCATATTCCTCGGGCATGTCCAGACCGGGCCAGCCGCCTTCCTTCATCTGCTCGAATGCCTCTTTGAAACCCGTCGGGGTATACACAATACCGTTTTCCAACCGGCACCCTTCAGTGTCGCCGACCACGTTCAGGGGGTGCAGCACGTTCGCTGCCACCTTGCCAGCTTCTTCCAGAACCGCAGCGGTGAAATCGGCCTCAAGCTCGGAATATCCGGGAATATCGGACTCCGAAATTTTCAGAACGTCATGCAGGATGAACTGCGTGTCTTTGGTTGGCGCGTTGTAGACGGGCATGTGAAGCTCCCTTAATTCATATGTCCGGAGGCGGGTTTATTCAGCCGCCTTCTTTTCCTGTTTCATCGAGGCAATAACCTTCTCGCCCCAGCGCAACTGCTCTTTCAATTCGTCGATGGCCTGTGTCAGTTCCTCGCGGCGCGATTCCATGTCGGCCAGACGTTCGCACGCGATCTCATACGTGCGGGACATCTGGGTCACCTGCTGGTCACCCACATGGTAGAGATCCAGAAGCTGGCGGATTTCCTCCAGGCTGAAACCAAAGCGCTTACCGCGCAGGATCAGCTTGAGCCGCGCCCGGTCACGTTTGGTGAACAGGCGTTTCTGACCCTCGCGGATCGGAAACAACAGTTCCTTGGCCTCGTAGAACCGCAAGGTGCGGGGCGTGACGTCATAGGTCTCGCACATCTCTCGGATGGTCATTACATCTTCGGTCATTCGTCAAACTCTCGTCGCTGGCGTCATGAGCTATGAGTTGCGCAGTCGATATGCGCTTTACAACACGAGAATGACGTTTACGTAATCTAGACGCTGCGTCACTTCAAAGCTGACGTAACTTCCGAATGCGTCAGCAACGAATAGCGCAATTTTCTTTCCCCAACGTCAGGTGTCGGTGCGGGCATTGAAACGCCTGAAACACGCCACGCCGGGGGCGTCGATACGATCAGGGTATTCCGGAAAGGGGCCGGGCGATCAGGACAGCGATTTCTCGGTCTGATCGCGCAGACGTTTTAGCTCGTCCATTGCTTCATCCAACTGTTTGCGCTGTTGGCGCAGCTCTTCCATCTGCCGGTCGGCCATTTCAACAAAGGTCGCCATCTGCGCCTTGTTGCCCTGATCTTCGTAGATCAGCAGCCATTGGCGAATCTCTTCCAGCGGAAAGCCGAACTTTCTGCCCCGCATGATCAGCTTCATACGGGCGCATTCGCGGGGGCCGTAAAACCGCGAGCGGCCTTCGCGATCGGGCTGCAGAAGTTCAATATATTCGTAGTAGCGCAGGGTGCGTGGTGTTACGTCGAACTCGGCGCACATCTCTTTGAATGACAAACGATTGTCGGACATTCCTGTTCTCCTTGGCGGCAGCGTAGGATGTCGTGGCGGTAAGCGCAACAGGCGGTCTTGCCCTTTGCGGAAACTGCGGCTCATAAAGGGGAAACTCAACAGGATGCATCCCCATGGTCGACAAGACAGCCCTGGCCCGTCAATTCATCGAGGCCATCCCGCACGCCCGGGCGCTTGGCCTGACGCTGCAGCAAATTGGTGAAGGCGAGGCCGTCATCTCGATGCCTTACAACGAAGATCTGATCGGCGACCCGCGCACCGGGGTTATTCATGGCGGGGCGGTCTCGACCATTCTGGATACGTGCTGTGGCGCGGCGGTCATGAGCCACCCGTCGGCCCCCGGTGGGACGGCAACGATTGACCTGCGCATCGACTATATGCGCGCCGCAACGCCGCGTCAGGCGATCACCGCGCGGGCAAGCTGCTATCACATCACCCGCAACGTGGCCTTTGTGCGGGCCACGGCGATGGATGACGATCACGACCGGCCCGTGGCGACCGCCACCGGGTCCTTCACGGTTGAGGGGAAGTAACATGGCCCGTCGTCCCCGTCCCGAACCCATGCAGGTGGTCAAACAGCGGCGCGATGCGGCGTTGCGCGCTTTGGTCGATGGTGTGCCCTATATCCGTTTTCTCAACATCAGTTTCGACCGGCGCGGGGATGAGCTGACCGGCGTTCTGAATTTCGACGACAAGCTGATCGGCAACCCTCTGCTGCCCGCCATCCACGGCGGGGTGACAGCCGCCTTTCTGGAGGTGACCGCCGTAATCACCCTGAGTTGGGAACATATGTTTCCCGGCATCGAAAACGGTGAAATTGACGCCGATGCTATCCTGAGCGATCACAGCATCCGCTTTCCCAAGACCATCGACTTCACGGTCGATTACCTCCGCTCGGGCTTGCCAAGAGACGCTTATGCGCGCGCGTTTATCAACCGTGCCGGGCGACGCTATGCCTCGGTCCGGGTCGAGGCCTGGCAGGACAATCACGCCAGACTATTCGCGCAGGCAACCGGCCATTTCCTGATGCCGCAACCGGCGAAAGACAAGGGCTGAGCATGCAGGACGCCTCGGCGCCCATTACGCACAGGCGGGTGCTGAAGATTGCGGTGCCGATTGTGCTGTCCAATGCCACGGTGCCGATTCTGGGTGCCGTGGATACGGGCGTGGTGGGCCAGATGGGGCAGGCTGCACCCATCGGGGCAGTGGGCATTGGCGCGGTGATCCTGTCCGCGATCTATTGGATTTTCGGCTTTCTGCGAATGGGCACGACGGGCCTTGCTGCGCAGGCGCGCGGGGCAGGGGACCTGACCGAGACTCGCGCCCTTTTGATGCGAGGGCTGTTGCTGGGCGGTGCCGCCGGGCTGGTCTTTATCGTGGCACAGGTCGCGGTCTTTGCCGGGGCCTTCGCCCTGTCCCCGGCCAGCCCCGAGGTTGAGGCGCTGACACGCGCCTACCTTGAGATTCGCATCTGGGGCGCACCGGCGACGATCGCATTATACGCCGTGACGGGCTGGCTGATTGCGGTCGAACGCACGCGCGGTGTTTTTGTCCTGCAAATCTGGATGAACGGCCTGAACATCCTGCTGGACCTGTGGTTTGTGCTCGGACTGGGCTGGGGCGTCGAAGGTGTCGCCATCGCTACCCTGATTGCCGAGTGGACGGGGCTGGCGCTGGGCCTGTGGCTGTGCCGCGATGCGTTCCAAGGCAGACTCTGGCGCGATTGGGCGCGGATTTTTGACGCCGCGCGGTTGCGCCGGATGATGCAGGTGAATGCGGACATCATGATCCGCTCGGTCCTGCTGACCGGGTCGTTCACCACGTTCCTGTTCGTTGGCTCTGACCTTGGCGACGTCAATCTGGCGGCCAATCAGGTGCTGCTGCAATTCCTCGAAATCACCGCCTTCGCGCTGGACGGGTTCGCCTTTTCGGCTGAGGCGTTGGTGGGCGGCGCGGTCGGGGCGCGGGACCGGTATCAGGTGCGCCGCGCCTCGGTCATGGCCTCGCAATGGGGTGTCGGCGGCGCGGTTCTTCTGGCGGTGATCTTCTTTGCTGCCGGGCCAGCGTTGATCGACCTTATGTCCACCTCGCCCGAGGTGCGCGAAGCCGGGCGTGAATTCCTGGTCTGGGCCGCCATCGCGCCGGTCATTGGCGTTGCCAGTTGGATGTTCGACGGCATCTATATCGGTGCGACCTGGACCCGAGCCATGCGCAACGCGATGATCCAATCGGTTGCGATCTACATCGTCGCCCTGTTCGTTCTGGTGCCCGCCTTCGGCAACCATGGCCTTTGGGCTGCTCTGATGGTTCTGAACACGGCACGCGGCTTAACGATGGGCTGGCGCTATCCGAAGCTAGAGGCGCAGGTCGCCTAAAGCAGCGCCAGCAGGGTCTCCGGAGGCCGCCCGATGGCCGCCTTGCCGTCCGCAATCGCCAGAGGGCGCTCGATCAGGATCGGATTCTCCGCCATTGCCTGGATCAGCTCTGCGTCCGGCGATGTTTTCGTCAGCCCAAGTTCCTTGAACCGCTTCTCGCCAGCGCGGATCATCTGAACCGCGGGAACGCCCAGCAGGGACTGCGCCGCGCGCAGTTCGTCCTCGGTCGGCGCATCTTCAAGGTACTTGCGCAGCTTGATCTCTGCCCCGCGCTCCTCGAGCAGCGCCAGACCTGCCCGCGATTTCGAACAACGCGGATTGTGCCAGTATTCGATCACAGCCAGTCCTCTCGTTTGCTGCCCACCGCCTGCGCCACGGTCTCGAACCCGTCGCGGGCCAGCAGTTTATCCAGACCCTCGGCGATTTCGGCGGCCAGAGAAAGGCCGCCATAGACCATCGCGGTGTAGAACTGCACCGCCGATGCGCCAGCGCAAATCTTGGCATAGGCGTCTTCGGCGGTGCTGATCCCGCCAACCCCGATCAGGGGAATGCTGTCGTCGGTCAACTGGCTGAGACGGGCCAGAACGCGGGTCGATTTTTCGAACAAAGGCGCGCCCGACAAACCACCGGCCTCGGCCTTATGCACGCTGCTTAGCCCGTCGCGGGACAGAGTGGTATTGGTGGCGATCACCGCGTCCACCTTGGTCTCTTGCGCGACTTCGGCGATGTCCTGCAACTCGGCATCGGTCAGGTCCGGCGCGATTTTCAGGAAGATGGGTAAGGGTCGGGGCAGAGCATCGCGGGTTTCGATGACACCGTTCAACAGCGCGCTCAACGCGGCCTTACCCTGCAGGTCGCGCAGCTTTTCGGTGTTGGGGGATGACACGTTGACGGTGGCGAAATCCAGATGCGCGGCGCAATGGGCCAGCACCTTTGCGAAATCACCGGGTCGGTCGTCGCTGTCCTTGTTGGCCCCCAAATTCAGCCCGATCACCGCGTCCTTTGGGCGCTGCGCCAGACGCTGCGCCATCACCTCCATGCCTTCGTTGTTGAAGCCGAAACGGTTGATCGCCGCCTTGTGCTCGGTCAGGCGGAACAGGCGCGGTTTGGGGTTTCCCGGCTGCGGGCGAGGCGTCACGGCCCCCACTTCGATGAACCCGAACCCGGCGCGGCACAGAGGCGTCAGAACCTCGCCATTCTTGTCGAACCCGGCGGCAAGGCCCACGGGGTTCGGCAGGTCCAGGCCGGCGACCCGGGTGCGCAGGCGCGGGGATGTGACCGGCCCGGGCGCAGGGACCAGACCGGTTTTCAAGGCCATGATGGACAGGCCATGCGCGGTCTCAGGGTCAAAACGGTGTAGGACAGTCAGCCCCAGTTTCTCGGTCAGATTCATCCGAACGATGCTCCGCCTTCTGCCGATCCGCAGCGGATCAGTCGGGATGTTTCCACAGCCGCCTGCCTGTGCACGACAGCCGCGCGATAAATCGGGTCTGTCACCATGTCCAGAAACGCATGGGCTGAAGGATAGTGGGCAATGAACACCTCATCCCAAACTTCATCCGCCGGTCCGATCAGGACCGTTTGGAACGCACCGCGCCACAGGATCGACGCGCCGATCCGCGCGATAATCGGCGCGGTGTCGCGGCCATAGTTTCTATAGGCCTGCGCGCCGGTCAGCCCCGCTTTCGCCAGTTCATGATCTGACGGATACGCCGCTTTGTCTCGGAACTTCACCAGATTGAGCATCGCGATGGGCTGATCGCGGTCCAGCGCCTTGAAAGCCTCGAATTGCTCACGCTCGGGGTCGATATAGGCGGTCATGCCAACTCCTGCGGGAAGTGATGCGCCTGGCCGTCAAACGGCAAAGGGCGCGACCAGATCACATCCTTCGTGCGAATCTGGCGGTAGAGATGCGGAAACAGCGCGCCGCCGCGCGACACTTCCCATTTCAGATCATCACCCATCGCATCCGCATCGCAGGCCAGCAGGGTCAGGCCATCAACCCCGGCGAAATGCTTAGCCGCGGTTTCAGCGGCCTGTTCGGCGGTCGAGAAATGCACAAACCCGTCCGCCACATCAATCGGCGCACCGTCCGAGGCACCCTGAGCCTGCAGCGCCGCCCATTCCTCGGTGCGGAAAATCTTGTAGATCAGCATGTGCTCCTGATGCCTTGGGGCGCGGGGGGAATCAAGCTGGAATTCCCCTTTGACTCTCCGACCGCCCCGGCGCACGATTTCGAAAAACAACAACTGGGAGTTTGAACGTGTTAACCCGAATATTGACATCCGTGGCCGTTCTGGGCCTGACCGCAGGCATGGCTGCTGCTGAGTACAAGCTGACCATTCTGCATACAAACGACATTCACAGTCGGATTGAATCCATCAACAAATACGATTCCACCTGCGATGCGGAGGACGAAGCAGAAGGCAAATGCTTCGGCGGGGTGGCGCGTCTGAAATCGGCTGTCGACGCCAAACGCGCGGCGATGCAGGGTGAAAACGTTCTGTTGCTGGATGCAGGCGATCCGTTTCAGGGCTCGCTGTTCTACACCACATACAAAGGGGCCGCCGAAGCCGAGTTCATGGAAGCCATCGGCTATGACGTTATGGCCGTCGGGAACCACGAATTCGACGATGGCCCCGAAGGTCTGGCCGCTTTCATTGACACGGTGAGTTTCCCGGTTATCTCGGGCAACCTCGACCTGTCGTCTTCGGCCGAGTTGAAGGGCAAGGTGAAGAACCACGTGGTTCTGGATGTCGGTGGGCAGAAAGTCGGCATCGTCTCGGCGCTGGCGACGGATACGGTGGATACTTCAAGCCCTGGCAAGGATGTCGTTTTTCAGGATGAGATTGAAAGCCTGACGGCAGATGTTGCCGCCCTTCGCGACGAAGGGGTGAATATCGTCATTGCACTGACCCATGTTGGCCTTCCGAAAGATATGGAGATCGCCGAGAAAGTGCCAGGGCTGGATTTGGTGATTGGTGGCCACTCGCACACGCTGTTGTCGAACACGGACGAAGACGCGGCAGGATCATATCCGACTATGGTCGGCGATGTGCCGGTGGTTCAGGCCTATGCCTATTCCAAATATCTGGGCGAGATCACGCTGACCTTCGACGATGATGGCAATCTGATTGGGGCCGAGGGCGCACCGATCTTGCTGGACGCCTCGGTCACACCTGACGCGGACATTGCAGCGCGCGTGGCGGAAATGGGCGCACCGATCGAGGAAATGAAAAAACGCGTCGTAGCCAGCTCCGCTGCCGCAATCGAGGGGAACCGCGATATCTGCCGGGTGCAGGAATGCGAGATGGGCAATCTGGTCGCCGACGCCATGCTGGCGCGGGTTGCGGATCAGGGCGCACAAATCGCCATAGCGAACGCTGGCGGCTTGCGGGCGTCCATTGATCCGGGTGATGTGACAATGGGCGAAGTGCTGACGGTTCTGCCGTTCCAAAACACCCTGTCCACTTTTAAGATCAGCGGTCAGGGCGTGATCGACGCGCTTGAGAACGGAGTGAGCCAGGTAGAAGAGGTCAAGGGACGTTTCCCGCAGGTCGCAGGCCTGACTTTTGCATGGGATCCGTCTGTGGCTCCAAACGAAGGCCGTATCAGCGACGTTATGGTTGCCGAGGGCGATGGTTTTGTGCCGATTGATCCTTCTGCGACCTATCTTGTCGTGACCAACAACTATGTTCGAAACGGCGGCGACGGGTACAAAATGTTCGAAGGTGATGACAAGAATGCCTACGACTTCGGCCCCGATTTGGCGGATGTGACAGCCGAATACCTGGCCGAGAACGCACCCTACCAGCCATATCTGGACGGTCGTATCAAACAGAAATAATTCGCTGAGAAAGGCCGCATCAAACCGATGCGGCCTTTTTTAATGGTCAGCTAAAATCATATTCCGGCCAAAGCTCGGGATCGAACCCATCGAGCATCGGTTGAATATGATCGGCCACCTTGCGCCAGCCGCCAATGGATTTGGTCGAGATTTTGTTGCGGACCTGATCAATACTGGCCGTGCGCACCTGTTTGGTGTTTTCTTCCGGATGCATCATCCTCTCATGCCATTCGATTCCACAGAATTCGGCGACCTGCTTGCTGTAGGTTTCGGGATCGGAAACCAGTTGCTCGTAAGAGATCGTCAGAATCCTGCCGCCAAACACCTCGTCCCAGTGCCGCATGTAACGGCGATAGAGGTTGGCGGAATGCGCGATGGACTCCAGATTTGAAGCATAGTTCATCCCACCCGCCGGGAAACGCCTAATCCATTTCGACAAACCCACGTCGCGCGGGTCACGCATCATGTTGATGATCTTCGCATTCGGGAAGGCGCAAAGCAGGAAGCCGACACGCTGATAGTTGTGGGGCATCTTGTCGACGAAAGCGATGGCGTCGCTCGGCAGCGGCGGCATCAGGTCGCGGAAATCCTGAGCATATTTCTCTGCGGCGTCCGTGTCGAAGGTTCGTCGGTCCTGCACGAACTCAGCCGAAAGGTCAGCGCCCAGCATGAGCTCTCCACACCCGGTGATGTCTGGTGCAGAGCTCAGCATCATTTCCATTAGTGTCGTGCCGGATCTGGGTTGCCCAATGACGAAGATGGGCAGGGGCGCTTCTGCCAGATCAGAGGCTGGCAGGTCGACACCGACGGGAAACATTCCGGTAATCTGCTCAAACTTCTTATCTTCATCGGAATAGCGATACGGGTTGGTCTCGTGCTGGGCCGCGTTGGCGCGGGCAAACTGCGGCAAGGCGAAATCCAGCCCTTCGCTTTTCGAGATCAACTGGGCCTTGGCGAATTCCAGGTCGGACAAGACGTTTTCATTTTCCTGAATTGCATCTTCGACAGATTTTAACAGGTCGGGAACATCGTCTTTGTCCACAATCGAAGACATCTGAAAAAGCGCTTGTCTATGATGCGGCTGAATCTCCAGAACGTCTTGCAGAATTTTCGTGCTGCCTGGCTTGTCGCCACTTTGGTGTAGATTCAGAGCTTTTGCGAAAGCTACTCTTGGATCCGTCGGGGCTAACTCGTAAGCTTTAGAAATATCGCGTGTATTTTCCACAACGAAACCAACACGAGCATAAGCGCGGGCGCGTTTGGTCAGAAGCTCCGGATTGTCAGGGTCAGATTTCAGTTTTTCGGTCGCGTAGTCGATTATGGATCGCCAGTTCTGCCCTTTGAGTTTGATCTCCTCGATAACGCGGGCCAGTTCCTTGTTGTTTGGGAATTTCTCTGCCTTTTGTTCCGCATAAGTCAAAGCGCGGTCAATCTGGCCTGTCTGCATCAGCGCATTGGCCAGGTTTTCGACGAATTGCGGATCGTCCGGTTTCATCCGCGACGCTTCGACAAAATGCGGGATCGACCGTTTGTATTGCTTCATTTCGGTCAGAACAAACCCGGCGATTGCCTGATAGTCTGAATCCTTGGGGAATTTCTTGATACCCAGCTGCGCCTTTTTCAGCGCCTGCGGCAGTTTCCCGGCATCCAAAAGCTGAACTGCCTTGCCCTTCAGGGATTTCGTTGTTTGATTTTCCATATGACCCCGTGAGATTCTGTGCCTGTATGAAAAGCTTGTCGATGGTTCATTACCCATGTGCGGACGGTTTGCAATAACTCTTCCCTCTGACGCGATGGCCCGCCTGTTTTCGGCGCGGCCCGCGAATTTCTTACCAGATGTGCCGAACTATAATGTTTGTCCGACAAATCAGGTGCATGTGGTGCGATCCAATGGGCATGAGCGCAGACTAAGCGCGCTGAGATGGGGGTTTTTGCCACACTGGTACAAATCCGAAACAGCAGGTCCCCTGTTGATCAATGCCCGCGCCGAGACACTGGCCGACAAACCCGCCTTTCGGTCCGCCTGCCGGGAAAGGCGATGTCTGATCGTGGCGACAGGGTTTTATGAATGGACCAAGACGGAACACGGAACCCGGCTGCCGTGGTACATCCACCGGCAGGACGGGGCTGCCATTGCCTTTGCGGGGGTCTGGCAGGATTGGGGGCCGAAAGAGGCCCGGATGGGAACCTGCGCGATTGTGACCACGGCGGCCAACCAAAACCTTGGCGCGATCCACCACCGGATGCCGCTGGTCGTTGAGCCCGCCGACTGGCCGCTCTGGCTGGGGGAAAGCGGCAAGGGGGCGGCGCGTCTGATGCGACCGGGGGCTGAGGGTATTCTGACCTTCCATCGCGTCGACCCGGCTGTGAACTCCAACAAGGCCAAGGGTCCGGAACTGATCGAGGCGGCGCAGTGAGCCCGGCCTTTCTTTCCCCAGACCGGCAGGCTAGACCTTTGCTATGCCGTTATCTTTTGCCAATCTGCCCCAGCTTTATGCCCACCCGTTCGACAGCGTGATCGACGTGCGCAGCCCGGCGGAATTTGCCGAGGATCATTTGCCCGGGGCGATCAATCTGCCGGTGCTCAACAACGAAGAACGCGCGCGGGTTGGTACGATCTACGTGCAGGAGAGCCCGTTTCTAGCGCGCAAGCTTGGCGCCGCTTTGGTGTTTCGCAATGCGGCCAATCACATCGAACACAGCCTCAGTGATCATGAGGGCGGCTGGCGGCCTCTGGTCTATTGCTGGCGCGGGGGGCAGCGGTCGGGGTCCTTCTCCTGGATGCTGCAACAGATCGGCTGGCGGGCCGAGGTGGTCGAGGGTGGGTACCGCACCTATCGCCGTCTGGTGAACGCCTATCTGTACAAGGACGCCTTGCCGCACCGGTTGGTGGCGCTGGATGGGTACACGGGAACGGCCAAAACCGAGCTTTTGGACCACCTCGGCGTGCGCGGGGTTCAGGTGCTGGACCTTGAGATGCTGGCCAACCATCGCGGCTCGCTGCTGGGGGAACGGCCCGGCGGACAACCCAGCCAGAAAGCGTTTGAATCCGCTCTGGCCGCTGCCCTGTGCGGGCTTGATCCGACGCGCCCCGTCGTTGTCGAAGCCGAGTCGTCGAAGATCGGCAGCCTGATCCTGCCGCCCAGTCTTTGGGCCGCTTTGTGCGCCGCGCCTCGGGTGCAAATCGCGGCTTCGATTGGGGCGCGTTCGACCTATTTGGCCCAGGCCTATGACGACATTCTCTCAGATTCTGAGCGCCTGCGCGACCGGCTCTCGCCCCTGCGGTTCCATCGTGGGCATGAGGTTGTCGATGGCTGGCTGAAGCTGATCGAGGCGGGCGACAGGCGGGCGTTGACCAGGGCGTTGATGGAGCAGCACTATGACCCGGCCTATGCGAAATCCCGTCGTTCTCAGCGCGTTGATGTTCTTGCGGAAATCGACATCGAAACGCTGGATGACGCGGGGCTTACGGCTGCCGCGGCACAGATCGAAAGCCTGTTGGATCAGGTGTGAAGGTGCAGGCCAGGAGATTCCGTCAATTGGCCAACGATCGCAGCAGGATAGCCTGCCTTCTGCAATTCATCCAGCAGCGCGTCGGCCCGTTCCGGATCGACAGCGGCCAGCAAACCGCCGGCGGTTTGTGGATCGAACAGCAGATCGGCCTTGCCGTCGGATAGCAATTCCGGCGCTATGGAGCGGTTGTCTGCATAGATCGTTGATCTGACGCCCTGAGTGCTCAGTTCGAGCGCGCCATCCATCACCGGTACGGCGTCCAAATTCAGGGTCGCGCCGCAGCCCGAGGCTTCGCAGAGGCCAAGCAAATGACCGGCAAGGCCAAATCCGGTGACGTCGGTCATCGCATGAGCCTCTGCCAGCAGGCGCGCGGCCTCGCCTTGCGGCTGGCACATCTGACGCAGCGCGGCGGCAATGTCTGCGCCGTTTGCCTGACCAGCCATTTCTGCCGCCATCATCACGCCGCTGCCCAAGGGTTTGGTCAGGATCAGAGTGTCTCCGGGCCTGCCGCCGGACAGGGTGATTGGCTCTTGCTCGCACAGGCCGGTCAGAGTGAAGCCGAGGGTCATCTCATCCCCCATCGAACTGTGCCCGCCGACGATTTCGGCCCCGGCTTCGCGCAAGACCTCGGTGGCGACCACCATGATCTCGGCCATCGTGCGCTGCTGCAGCGCGGGCGACATGCGAGGCAGGATGATGGTCGCTATCGCGGCCTGGGGCTTGGCCCCCATCGCCCAGATATCCCCCAGCGCATGTACAGCAGCGATGCGGGTCATCAGGGCAGGGTCGGTGACGAAGGCGCGCAGGTGGTCAGAGGTAATCACCTGTCTCGCGCCGCCGGTGGTCAGCAGGGCCGCGTCATCGCCGGGCAGAGGCGTAATGTCGGGCCGGGTGGGGCCGGGCAGCCCGTCCAGTGCCTCCCGCAATGCGCCGCGCCCGACCTTTGCGCCGCAGCCGCCGCACATGGGCTTGTCGCCCAACGTTTCGCGCAGACCCGCCGCATGATCGCGCGGCAGCGCCGGCGGCTTCATCTGTGGCAAATCGCGAAACCTGTTCATGAAGGACTGGTCGATGTGGTTCTTCCATTTCCACATCAACGGGCCGCTGAACGACGTGCCAAATCGCTCGGCCAAGGCGGACTTGCCGCCCAGTGAGATCAGTTTCAGGTAGTCCTTCTGTGGCACGTAGGCCCGCATCTGACCGGCCCCCAAAGCCGCCCGCAGGTTTTGGTAGAGGACCGGAGCCTCGCGCACCGCATAAACGCCCGCCTTCGGGCGCGGGTTCTCCGTAAGGTGCGCGCAGTCGCCAGCCGCAAATATCGCCGGATCGCTTGTCTGCAAGTGCCCGTTCACCTTCACGAACCCATCGTGAAGCGCCAGACCGGTGTGCGCGACCCACTCATAGGGGCGGGCCCCGGCGGCCCCGGTCACGAAGGCGGCGGGGATTTGGCGACCGTCCGATAAGTCCACATGATCACCGGTAATCCGCGTGATCGCGGCGTCTTCGATGACATCAACGCCCAGATAGCGCATCACCTGCCGGATGGTGGCCGCAGCCTTGGGTTTCGTCGCCGTCAGGGCCTGCGCATTGTCGATCAGAGCCACCTGCGCCGCCCGCCCTTTGGACCGTAGCGCGTGGGCCATCGCCATGACCAGTTCCACCCCGGCGACGCCTCCGCCGATCACAACGACCGAGGCCGGTCCGCTGCCCGCAAGATACTCGGACCAACGCGCGGAAAACGGCCCGAGTGGTTTGGCCGGAACCGCGTGTTCGGCAAATCCGGGCATCGATGGCATGTCGGACGTGATCCCGACATTGATCGAGGCGACATCGAAAGCAGCGGGAGGGCGTCCGGGCACGTGGACCTCTCGCCGGTCCGTGTCGATCCCCTGGGCCGAGCCAAGAATGACCCGTGCCCCAGCGAATCTTGCCAGCCGCACCAGATCGATATCCAACTCCCACCGGTCATAGTGGCCTGCGACAAAGCCGGGCAGCATGCCAGAATAAGGCGCGGTTGGGCCGGGGTTGATCACCGTGACGCGCGCGCCGGGCAGCGGGTTCATGCCCCATTTGCGTAGCAACAGCGCGTGGGTGTGGCCTCCGCCTATCAGAACCAGATCGCGGGTCAGGGGCAGCGGAGGATTATGCATTGGACCTAGTTCGTGCTGTGATCAGGGACGTCTTCGACCTGCTCGACCGCGTGGGTGGCCCACAACTCGTCCTCGCCCGCATCCGGCAGATCGCTTGGCTTTTCATGGCGGTGAATGTGCCACTTGGCAATAAACAGCGCCGTGATCGGGGCGGTCAGGAACAGGAACAGGGTGATCAGCAGCTCATGCAGCGACAGGTACCCCTCGATCAAAACCGAATGGGTGATCGAGGCCAGCACCACCCCGCCCACGCCCAGCGTCGTCGCCTTGGTCGGCGCGTGCAGGCGCGACATCGGATCCTTGAGTTTGATCATACCGAACGACCCGACAAAGCCGAAGATGCCCGAGACGATCAGGAATAAGGCGATCAGCAGTTCGAAGATGAATGTCATGCCGCCCTCACTCGATGATGTTGCCGCGCAGCATGAAGCGCGCGTAGGCCACGGTTGAGACAAAGCCGAGCATGGCGATGATCATGGCGGCCTCGAAGAATATCTCGGTGTTCTGAAACAGGCCGTACAGGATCATGAGGGCGATCGTGTTGATGACCATGGTATCCAGCGCCAGAACGCGGGTGCCGACGCCATCCGCGGTGATGATGCGCCACAAGCACATCATGATCGCCGCCCCGAAACAGGCAAATGCAAAGTAAATCGCGTAGTCCATCATTCGAAGATCTCCTTCAGGCGGCGTTCATAGCGGTGCTTGATCTGGTCGCGCACCTCGTCCGGGTTCGGCGCGTCCAGGCAATGGACAAGCAGGTTGTGACCCTGCGCAGACAGATCGCAGCTGACCGTGCCGGGCGTCATCGTGATGGTGCCGGCCAGCACCGTGATCGCCTCGGGCGTGCGCAGTTCAAGCGGGATGCTGATCCAGTTCGGGTGCCGGTCGTCGTTCCGTTTGAACAGTATGATCCGGGCGACGGTTATGTTGGCCATCACGATATCCCAGAGCACCACCAGCATGTATTCGGCGATCATTGGCCAGTTGCGCAGCTTTGGCCGGTCGGGCCAGTAGGGCTGTGTGACAAAGGGGATGATGATCCCCAGTATCAGACCGAAGACCAACGAGTTGAGCGACGGTTTGTTCGCCAGAAATATCCAGACCAGCGTCAGCAGGAACGTCAGTTGAGGATGCGGGAATATACGGTGCAGCAGCTTCATTACTCTTCCCTTCCCAAAACGGCCGAGATGTACTGATCGGGCGTGAACAATTGTTCGGCTGTGTTGCTTGTGTATTCAAGCGCCGGTCCTGCAAACAACGTCAGCAGGATCAGACCGGCCACAACACCAAAGACCGAGCTGAAGGCGAGGCCCGGTTTGGGCTCTGGCGCGGAGGGCGCTTCTTCCGCGTCGGGATCGCCCTTGTATTCAGCCGCGTGGCTCTTCCAGAAGATCAGCGACCCGGCCCGTGCCAGCCCAACGATGGTGACAAAGGACCCGATCAGGATCACCGCCCAGACCCAATGGGCGTCCGGCGCGCCCCGCGAGGCATCCAGAACCAACAGCTTGCCGATAAAGCCAGACAGGGGCGGCATACCGGCCATAGCGATTGCGCCGACAAAGAACAGGGCCGCGATAAGGCCGCTTTGTGCCATGGGTCTTGTGGGCTCGATCACGCCGCCGCGCCGTTCCATGACCAGATCAGCCACCAGGAACAGCAGCGCGGTCGCCAGCGTCGAGTGAAACACGTAGTAAAGCGCCGCCGCCGTGGCACCCGGTGTGAACTGTGAAATCGCAATCAGCAGCGTGCCCATCGAGGTGATCGCGCAGAACGCCACCATCCGGGCGATATGCTGCGATCCCAGAATGCCGACGGCCCCAACCGCCAGCGTCACAAGTGCCGCCGGTTGCAGCCAGGCTCCGACCAGTCCTTGGGTCGCTTCAACCTCGGGGCCGAAGGCCAGCGTATACATCCGCAGGATCGAATAAGCCCCGACCTTGGTCATGATGGCAAATAGCGCGGCCACGGGCAGGGGCGCGTTGGCATAGCTGGCAGGCAGCCAGAAATGCAGCGGCAGAACAGCGGCCTTGATGCAAAAGACCAGCAGCAGAAGGACCGCGCCGACCCGCAGTAATGCCGTATCCTCGGGCGGAATTTCGGCGACGCGCACGGCGATATCCGCCATGTTCAGCGTGCCGGTCACAGCATAGAGTGTGCCCAGCGCAAACAGGAACAGGGTCGAGCCCAGCAGGTTGTAGGCCACGTACTGAACACCTGCTTTCAGTCGCACCGCACCGCCGCCATGGGTCATCAGGCCGTATGAGGCGATCAGCAGCACCTCGAAGAACACGAACAGGTTGAAGGCGTCACCGGTCAGGAAGGCACCGCAGACACCCATCAGTTGGAAATGGAACAGCGCGTGGAAGTGTTTCCCGCGCTCGTCCCAGCCCGATGCGATGGCGTAAAGCACAATGGGCAAAGCCAGCAGGGCGGTCAGTAAGACCATCATGGCGGACAGCCGGTCCAGCACCATGACGATGCCGAACGGTGCGGGCCAGTCGCCCAGTTCGTATATCTGAATGTCCCCTCCGGCGGCCTGCGCGGTGATGGTCAGGGCAATCCCCAACAACCCGACAACGCCTGCGACCGAGAAGATGCGTTGCAGATCCAGATGGTATCGCAGGACCATGATGATGAACGGGGCCAGGATCGCGGGCAGGACGATCGGCGCAACGATCCAGTGGTTCATGCGTCTTCTCCCGGCGCGTCCACGCTGTCGCTTGCGCTCATGTCGATATGGTCATTCTTTGCGGACAGATAGGCCGAGAGCGAGATCATCACGATCACCGCTGTCATCCCGAACGAGATCACGATGGCCGTCAGCACCAGCGCCTGCGGTAGCGGATCGGTATAGGGGACCTCTTCGTATTTGTTCAGAACCGCCGGGGCGTTCAGCGCCAGTCGGCCCGTTGCGAACAGGAACACGTTCACCGCATAGGTGATCAGGGACAGGCCCAGAATGACCGGGAAGGTCCGGCGGCGCAGGATCAGGAAAATCCCGGCGGCGGTCATGATGCCTACGGCAGAGGCTACGAGCGCTTCCATCAGGCCTGCTCCTTCTCTTCGTCTTCTTCCGGCGGATCATCCCGCAGCGGGTTGATATCCATCGGGAACTCCTGCGCCATACCCGGCTGCCAGGCAAAGCGCGACAGGCTGTCCAGCGCCAGCATCACCGCACCCAGCACCGCAAGGAAAACACCGGTGTCGAACAGCATGGCGGTAGCCCATTCGAACTCTTCCAGCGGCGGCCAGTTGATGTAGCCGAAATCGCTGGTCAGGAAGGGACGCTCGTTGAACCACGCGCCAAGGCCCGTGGCGGCGGCGATCAGAACGCCCCAGCCGATGGTGCCGTGATAGTAGAATCGCTGCCGTTCGATGGCCCATGTGTAGCCGCTGGCCATGTACTGCATCAGATAGGCGATGGCGACGATCAGGCCGGCAATGAAGCCGCCGCCGGGCTGGTTGTGGCCGCGGAAGAAGATATAGGCCCCTACCATCAACGCGATTGGCATCATCACACGGGTTACGACCACCATCATCAGCGGGTGCGAGTCGCCGGATTGAGGCCAATGCGGTTTGCGGTTCAGCAGGTAGCCGCGCACATTCGTGCTCAGCACCGCCTCGGTCAGGGCAAAGATGATCAGGGCGGCGATGCCGAGCACGATGATCTCGCCGAACGTATCAAAGCCCCGGAAGTCCACCAGGATGACGTTGACCACATTGGTGCCGCCGCCACCCTTATACGAGTTCGCAAGATGGAATTCCGATATCGTCGGAAACGCAAAGTCGCGCATCATGATCGCATAGATCAGCGCCCCGGTTCCCAGACCGGCCACTACCGAAATCGCTGCATCGCGCCAGCGCCGCGCGGCGGAACTGTCCCAGGGCGTTTCGGTCGGCAGGAAGTTCAGCGACAGCAGCAGCAGGATCATCGTCACCACCTCGACCGAAATCTGCGTCAGCGCGAGGTCGGGGGCCGAGAGGTAGTTGAACGCAATCGATACGATCAGGCCGACGACACCGATCAAAACCAGCGACAACAGGCGGTTGCGATGGAACCACATGATGGCCAGCGTTGCACCAACCAGACAGATCCAGCCGATGATCGGAATGATCTGCGCCGGAAGCGGCACGCGCGTTTCTACGCCGATGGTGCCGGTCGAATAGGCGTAGTAGCCCAGCCCGACCGTGAAGGCGACGAATATGATCGCATAGCGGCTTAGGACACCGTTATGCAGCTCGTCCGTAATCCAGCGGCTGAGCTTGGTGAGGGCGAGGATCACCGCCTCGAAAATTGCCTTGGCCTCGGGGCGGGGCAGGGCGTTCCAAATCTGCTCGCCACGTTTATGTGCGGCCAGCAGGGCCAGACCGCCAACCGTTGCTGCGGCTGACATGAACAGGGCGGGTGTGAACCCGTGCCACAGTTTCAGCGAGTAATAGGGCAGCTTTTCGCCCCCGATCACCGCGCTGGACACAACTGCGACCAGCGGGCCGACAATGGCAGCGGAATAAAGGCCAATCAGGATTACCAAAATGACAAGGAACGCAGGAGCAAGCCACAACCCGACCGGTGGGTCATGCGGATGCGCAGGATAATCGTCGCGCTTGGGCCCAAGGAAGACATGGCTGATAAAGCGGAAGGAATAGGCGGCTGAGAACAGCGCCGCCAGAACCGCCAGCCCCGGCACCAGATAGTGCGAGTGCAGCCATGTGGTGTGGACCGTTTCCTCCAGCATCATCTCTTTCGACAGGAAACCGTTCAGTGGCGGTAGGCCCGCCATTGACAGGGCGGCGATGGTGCCGATGGTGAAGGTGATCGGCATCAGGTGGCGCAGCCCGCCCAGCCGCTTGACGTCGCGCGTTCCGGTCTCGTGATCCACGATCCCGGCGGTCATGAACAACGCCGCCTTGAAGGTCGCGTGGTTGATGATGTGAAACACCGCGGCGACGGCTGCAAATTTTGTGCCGAAGCCCAGCAGCATGGTCACGAGCCCAAGGTGGGACACCGTGGAAAACGCCAACAGCGCCTTCAAGTCGTCTTTGAACAGGGCGATCACCGCCCCGATCAACATCGTCACCAACCCTGTGGTTGCGACGATGTAGAACCACGCGTCCGTCCCGGCCAGCACCGGCCACATGCGCGCCATGAGGAACAGACCGGCCTTCACCATCGTGGCCGAGTGCAGATAGGCCGAAACCGGCGTCGGCGCGGCCATGGCGTGCGGCAGCCAGAAATGGAACGGGAACTGCGCTGATTTGGTGAAACAACCCAGCAGGATCAGGATCAGCGCGGGCATGTATTGGGGCGAGGCCTGAATCAGCTCTTTGTTCTGTAGAATGACGCTCAGGTCATAGGACCCCACGATATTGCCAAGGATCAGCATCCCCGCGATCATCGCAAGACCGCCACCGCCGGTAACCGCCAGCGCCATCCGTGCGCCCTGCCGCCCTTCGGGCAGGTGTTTCCAATAACCGATCAGCAGGAATGAGCTTAGCGAGGTCAACTCCCAGAAAACCAGCAATAGCAGGATGTTGTCGGACAGAACGATGCCCACCATCGCACCCTGAAACAGCAGCAGATAGGTGTAGAACTGCCCCATTGGGTCTTCGCGCGACAGGTAGAAACGGGCATACAGGATGATCAGCAGACCAATGCCAAGGATCAGCAGCGCGAACAGAAACCCAAGCCCGTCCAGCATGAAATTCGCGTTCAGCCCCAGCCCCGGTATCCAGTCGAAACGGGCGGTGACGACCTCGCCGCGCATGACTGCGGGGATGTGGATCAGCAGGCCCATCAGCGCGAGGAACGTGGTCAACCCTGCCGCCGAGGCTGCTGCGTTTCGTCCAGCCCGGATCAGAAGGGCTGGAAAGACAGCGCCAAGAAAGGGAAGGGCCGCGATAAGGAATAGGGACAAGTGCGATACTCCGGTCTGGGCGGTCTGTGTTCTGCCGATTTCTAAAGATAATTTATTGGCTGTCCAGATATTGCAAGTATTTCACAGAGTTCTAGGTGCGGAACGTCCTATTCAGTTTGGTGCCAAAAATGACGCGAACTTGATCCCGAGGTCTGATTTCAACGCGGCAATGCCGCCCCGGCTGTGGTAAAAGCGACCTGTCGGCGCAGGAGAACACGACATGGCGAACACAGGAACAAAAACCCGCAGGTGGGTAGTGTTGGGCGGTTGCACAGCGATCGCTGCGGGTTTTGCGATCCGCGAATATCGCCTGATCCCCGAAGCCTATGGGGGTGGCCAGCTTGATGTTGCCCGGGCACACAGGCAGGCTTTAGCCGATGAGATACTGCTGCTGGATATCCGCACGCCGCACGAATGGCGGGCGACCGGTGTGGGCGAAGGAGCCCACCCGCTGGACATGCGGCGCGACGATTTCGTGGCGGCCCTGACGCAGCTTGTGGACGGTGATCGGGGTGCGCCCGTGGCGCTGATCTGCGCGCGCGGTGTCCGCTCGGCCCGGTTGAGCAATCAACTGACGCGGGCCGGGTTTACCAACATCATTGATGTGCCCGAAGGCATGTTGGGGTCAGCGGCGGGTCCGGGGTGGGTGCGCACCGGGTTGCCGATTGAGACATACACAGAGGATGACGGATGAGCGTGAAATACGGGTTGGCCCTGTGCCTTGCGATTGCAGGCCAAGCGGCCACAGCCGCGTGCGGTGACGCCGACCAGATGTGCGAAACCGCATCCGGCGGATATTTCATCGAATTGCCCGAGGCCGAAAACCCGCCGCTTGTCGTGTTCCTGCATGGTTATGGCGGCAGCGCCACGGGGACGATGAAAAATCGTAGCATGGTGGACCCTCTGCTAGCGCGGGGGTACGCTGTGATGGCACCCGAGGGGCTGGAACGCGCAAACCGGCCCGGGGTCAAAAGCTGGAACTTCTATCCAGGCTTTGGCGATCGGGATGAAACCGCCTTTCTGACCGAGGTTGTGCAGGACGCCGCAGACAGGTTCGGTATCGACGCGGAGCGGTCCATTCTTGGCGGGTTCTCGGCTGGGGCGTTCATGGTCTACTACTTGGCCTGCGCCGCGCCCGATACGTTCTCGGCCTATGTCCCCGTGTCTGGCGGGTTTTGGCGACCGCACCCCGAGGCCTGCGACGGCCCGGTCCGCATGTTTCACACCCACGGCTGGATCGACAACGTTGTACCGCTTGAAGGGCGGCTATTGGGCGGTGGCAGGTTCCATCAGGGCGATATCTTTGCCGGTCTGGAAATCTGGCGCGTTGCCAATGGCTGCGTCGATACCAAGCCAAGCGGGTTTTCCACCACGGATCAATTCATGCGCCGATATTGGACCGGCTGCGACCAAGGTGGTGCACTTGAATTTGCCCTGTTCCCGGGCGGGCACACCGTTCCCAAAGGCTGGGCGGACATGATGGTGGACTGGTACGAAGGGCTGCCGGGCGGCTGATCACTCGGCCGGGGTGACGATGCCCTTGCCTTCGATCAGGCGCTTTAGCTCGTCCCTGTGACGGCGGGCCGAGCGGGTGATCGCAGGCTCACGTACATCCTCGCGCATGCCAACCATACGCCGCGCCGCGCCTGCAGATACGCCGCTCAGCGCGGATAGCGGGATCGCCAAGGCAAGGCTGATGGCAATCGGGGCCAACCAGACTGAGACCAACCCAGCCAGAATGCCCACGCTCAGCGCCACGCCGCTGATGGTCTCGAGCGTGTGGCACAGAATAAGCGTGCGCAGGTTATACGTGCCGCCGTCGCGCGCCTGTGGCGTCCAGCCTTTCTGGATGCCAAAGGCCGTCCGGATCACCGCGATCATCTGCTGTACCATCAGGATCGGCGCGTAGAGGATCGACAGCACGACCTCAGCCAAAAAGGACGTCAGGAATTTGCGCCCGCCGCCAAATTCCGAGTATCGCACCCCGCTCAAAGGCAGCGCCAATACGCCCAGTACCTTGGGGGCCAACAGCATCGCGTACATCACCAGAATGATCAGCACGTGCCGGGTTTCCGACATCTCGGGCCATTGCGGGAACAGCGGGTTGTCGGGGCTAAAATAATGCAGCACCGAGGCGTCCTTGCCCTCACCAATCAGGGCCCACATCACCAGCAGGGCAAACCACAGCGGCGACATCAGATATCCGACCGCGCCGTGGAACATGTGGAACCGCGACACAGCGCGGAACCCTGCCGAGCCCAGCAGTTTCAGATGTTGCAGGTTGCCCTGACACCAGCGCCGGTCGCGCAGGGCGTGGTCAATGAGGGTGGGTGGTGTCTCTTCATACGAGCCCCGAATGCGCGGCAGAAAGCGCACGCCCCATCCGGCGCGGCGCAGCAGACCGGCCTCGACGAAATCGTGGCTCATGATCAGCTTTTCCTGCCCGTTCAAGGCGCGCAATTTCGGCAGACCGGCGCTTGAGGCAAAGGCTCGCGTGCGGATGATGGCGTTGTGGCCCCAATAGTTGCCCTCTTGCCCGCACCAGCGGGCGAGCCCTTCGGCGAAGGCGATGCCGTAGACGCCGTTGGCAAACTGCTGCATCCGGGCAAAGACTGACTGCGCGCCGATCAGTTGCGGATAGCTCTGGATCAGGCCCGCGCGCGGATCGCGCGCCAGCGCGTCGGTCAGGCGGCTGACGGCGCGGCCCGTCATCAGGCTGTCGGCGTCCAGCACCAGCATCGCATCCCAATCCGCGCCCCAGCGGCTGACCCAATCTGCGATGTTTCCGACCTTGCGGTCCGTGTTCTCGGGACGGCGGCGGTAATAAAGCTCCAGACCGGGGGCCAGGGTTGTGCGTAGCGCCTCGACGCTGGCCTGTTCCTGCGCGGCGATCTCGGGGTCGCGCGTGTCGGACAGGATGAACATGGCATAGTGATGCTGACCGCCGCGTTTTTGCAGGTCTTCCAGCATCGTGCGGGCATTGCCCAGCACGTTCCACGGCACCTCGTTATAGACCGGTGTCAAAAGCGCCACGCGCAGGGGCTGCGGGCGGGTTTCGCGCTTGGGTTGCTCCTGCCGGGACAGCGATACCATGCCCAGCAGCACAGTGCAGACCGTGAAGGAAATCCAGAAGAAGTTGAACGAGATCAGCGTCAGCAGAATGCCTTCGACCAGATTGATCCCCTCCGCACTGAACCAGTCGGACATGACCCAGAGCAGACCCAGAGCCGCCGCCATTGCGGGCGAAAACGCCAAAGCGCGCCAGAACCCAGCCGAGGCGCGCTTGCCCTGTGGCACCTGCGCATCGCGGAAGCCTGCGCTGAAATCTTGCGCAGGCATCGCCAGAGGAGCCTCGGGCGGCATGATATGCAGATCGCGGTTCATGTGGTCCAACGGTAAAGCCAGACTTCGGAAGCTGGCTGTTTGTCCTTCAACAACTGCGCGCGCAGCTCGACATAGGTGCGTTCACCGGGTTCAAACGAAAACGCCAGCCGCAGGCCGCCCGTATCGGGATTGCGCTGCAGAACACCGTCCGAGGTTTCGGCGTGGGGCGAGTTCACAAAGATCGTCATCGCCTCGGGGTCGTCGAAGAGCTCGCTGTCCTCAAAGTCGATCACGGCCAGACGGCCCTCGCCAAAGGTGTTTTCACCCATTGCCGTGTTGATCACACGCGGCATCGGGGTGCGCTGGGGTTCCTCGCCCCAGATCAGGCGATAGGACAGATCGACCTGACTGCCTGCCGCATAGGGCTCCATCGGGCGCCAATAGGCGACGATGTTGTCATAGATTTCCTGATCCGCCGGAATTTCGACCAGCGTGACGGTGCCTTTGCCCCAGTCGCCATTCGGCTCGACCCACAGGCCGGGGCGCTTGTGGTAATTCGCCTCAAGATCGGCATAGTCCGAGAACTTGCGCTTGCGCTGCATCAAGCCAAACCCGCGCGGGTTCATGTCCACGAAGGACGAAATTTGCAGGCGTGTGGGGTTGGCCAGGGGTCTCCATAGCACCTCTCCGGCCCCGTTGCGGATCAGCAGACCGTCGCTGTCATGCACGGCGGGGCGGAAATCGTCGAACCGGCTGTGGTTGGTCTGATCGAACAGGAACATCGAGGTGCCGGGGGCGATGCCCACATGCGGCAGCTCCTCACGCGGGAACAGCGTGGCCTCGACATCCATGATGCAGTCGGCACCGGCAGTGACGTTGAAGCGATAAGCCCCGGTCACGCTGGGGCTGTCCATCAGGGCGTGGACGACCATGTTGCGCTGGCCGGGCTTGGGACGTTCCAGCCAGAAGCGGATGAATTCGGGGAATTCCTCGCCATCCGGGTCGCCGGTTTTCAGGGCCAGTCCTCGGGCGGACAGGCCGTAGACCTCATGCAATCCGATGGCGCGGAAATAGCTGGCCCCCTGCCAGACGCAGAATTCATCGGTTTTGCCGGGGCGGTGCATTTCGGTGCGAAGGCGCAGACCGGAAAAGCCCAACGTGTCGTCGATGGGCAGGGTCGGCACATCCTCGGACTTGTCGAACATTCCCAGATCGAAGGCGACTGGGCTGGTCATCCCGTCCTCGACCGTGTGCACCTTGACGGTGCGAGGGAAGTAGAGGCCGGGGGTGAAGAAATCGACGTTGAAGGGCGTCTCGGTCTCGTACCACAGCGCGCGGTCCAGCCGGAAGCGGATGGAACGATACTGCTGATAGGTCAGGTCCTGCCATTCCTGCGGGACCATCTCGCGCTCAGAATAGGGGCGGCTGGCCATCTCGCGGGCCAGCGCGATCACGTCGTTGCGGTCAAAGGGAACATCCCCGCCCACGGCAAAGGTGGCCGGGGCAAAGGCGAGTGCCGAGGTCGATGCCAGAAATGCGCGACGCGTAAAATTCATTTTTTCGATTTCCAGGGTTGAGACTTAAACCAAGCGGCCAGATAGGCCACACCGATAATCATGGCAAAGCCAATCATGTTGGCTGCAAACACACTGGCAACATCCCGCCCGGTCTGGTCCAGCACCACGCCGATCAGACGGGCGGCAGCCATCGAGAACACGAAAACCGCAAGGGATTGCTGGCCGACCTTGGTGATCAGGGTCAGCACCACCTGCCAGACCCGCGCCGCAGCACTGTGCCCCGAGGCGATCAGGCGGTGGCCATGTTCCCCCGCAACAACCCAGCCCAGATAAGCCAGCGACAGGAAGTGGATGTAACGGAACAAGCCAAACTCGGTCTTGTTGCGAAGCTCCTTGGTGATCGGCCAGACCTTGCGGATTTCCTCGGCCAGATCAGGAAATGCGGCGTTGATCCAGGTAAACACCTTCCACGACCCAAAGGGCATGGACAGGATCAGGAACAGCGCAGCCGCCCAGATCAGCGTTTTTGATACCGGCGGGGCCGGTATCCAGCCGCGCATGAAGGCAAACCCGGTGAAGAACAGCAACTGCCAGCCGAAGGGGTTGAAGAACCACTGGCGCTCCGACCAAGGCTCGGCAGGCAGGGCCAGAACGCCGAACTGGGCCACCAGCCAAATGGCGATTGACGTCACCGCAACCGCCCAGAACCCGATCCGGTGCAGTCCCATGAACAGCGGCATCATCGCCAGAACCACCAGATACATCGGCAGGATGTCAAAGTAGTTCGGCACATAGGTCAGCGTGAACAGACCCACCATCTGCGGCAGGGGATCTTTGAAGAAATGCTGCAGGTTCAGGGACGAGACATAGCTTTTCTGGAACAGGCCCGAGTTATCCAGCGCCGCCATGGTCATGGCGACAAAGAAGAACAGGCAGATATGCGCCCAGTAAACCTGCCAGATCCGAAACGCGACCCGGGCCGTGCCCATCAACCATCCCTTGCGCGCAAAGGCCCCGCCAAAGGCAATGGCCGAGGCCATGCCGGAGCAGAACACAAAAATTTCAGTCGCGTCCGAGAACCCGAAGCGCGCCGGAATCCAGTTGGCCCAGGGGTCGTTGGGAATATGCGCGATCAGGATGATGAACATCGCAATGCCGCGATAGAAATCCAATCGCGGATCGCGCGTGCGGGCAGGAGTGGCGGCCGAGGCCGCCACAGGCGCAAAATCAGAAGCGGGCGATACTGTCGCCATACGGTTTCTGTCCTTCTTGGTCTTTTTGTTATTCAGCCGGGACGCTTTGTGCGTCTCCGTTGTCGCGGGCCGCGTCGATCAATGCGCGGCGCGCCAGAGCGTAATTGTCCTCGCCTCCGTCCCGTTTGGCGCGGCGGTCGTCCAGGATGCGCTCGACAGCATCCAGACGACCGGCGCGCAGGCCGGAATCAATTGTGATGCGCTCGAATACATCACGTTGGGCGTGGCTGCCACCTGCCAATTGCATTCCGTCGCGTGCATTTGACAGAAAATCAAAGGCTTGGCCATAGAGACCGTCACCAAAGGCTTCCAAACCCTTGGCCGCCGCAATGCCCGGATCGGACATGCGAACAGGTGTGTCGCCTTGATTGCGCTGCGCGTCTTTCTGAATGCGCTGCAGCATCTGGCTTGTCGCCTCGGTGCGGTTGTCGCCGGTTAGGGCCAGCAGATAGTGCAGATCGGCGAAGATCAGGCAGCCATCCTCGGTCCGGGTGGCGCTGAGGTCGGCCAGTTCCTCCCAGCGGTTGCCGACATTGACACCCTCCAACTCCAGCCGCGACAGCAGCGAGGTCGCGTTCGAAATATCGCGGTAATCGTCGGTTTTGTCTTTGCGGATATGTTCGTCATACAGTTCCATGACGCGATCGACCTGACCCAGATCCAGATGCATCAGCGCCTTGTGCCACCAGACGTGATAGCGAAAGTTGTTGCAATGCGCCCAGGCGTCCTCGCGCCCGGCCAACCAGTCCAGCCCCAGCTGCGCGTTGCCGGTCATTTCGTGCACATGGGCCACGGCGTGCAGACCCCAGGCATCGTCCGACACCATCCACAGCGCCTGACGACCGGCGATCTCGGCCTTCTCATAAGCACCGGTTTCTTCAAGCGCGAAGGAGTGACAGCCCAGCAGATAGCCGCGCCCGGGATGATCCGGCGCGTATGCGGGCAGAACCCGTTCAATCGACCGGCGCATGCCCGCAGAATCGCCCAGAACGAAACGGGTCGCATGGCTCAGCTTCATCGCCAGCGTGTCTTCGGGATGGGCGCGCAAAATCTCTTCGAATTTCTGAATGGCCTGCGAGGGCAGGTCGGCCAGATACATCTCGAGCGCTTCGACATACAACCTTTCGCGCGCCGAGACCGGCTGACGCTCCATCGCGGATTTGGCCGCGTTCAGCGCGTCGACCGCGACCGCAATCATCTCGCGGCGACCCAGCAGAACCATGAACAGGCCCTTGGTGGCGTGACCCAGAGCAAAATCGGGCTCAAGCTCTAGCACTTTACCCAGATGCTGAGGTGTGATTGCTGCGTGCGCCATGAACCCAAGCAGAACACCATTCCAGGCATCGACACTGGCCGGCTGGGTCAGGGTGTTCATTTGTCCAAAAACGTCTTGTTTCATGCTTGGGTCCAATCTGATTGCGACATGTGACACTGTCCGATTTATCAGAGTGTGCGAATGCGTCGTATCAGTATCGACCCTGCTCTCGAATTGGTGAAAACCCGTGTACGCAAAAAGCGAAAAAAACCGCCGATTCAAGGGCATGTTTCAGCAACATGCTGCCGAAAAAGGCAAGTGTTTCAGTCTTCGAACGGATTTTCAGCGCTTAAAATAGCGTCAGTATCGGCCCCAAAGACCGGCGGCGCGTTGCGATATGTTACAGGCGTGCGCGACAGGTTCAGGGGATTCCCGATCAACTGTACCGCGCCGGGGTCGGCCTGCATCGCAATTTGCATCTGTCTGGCGGCAACCTGATCGGTGGCAAAGACCTGATCCAGGGACTGCACGGGACCGACCGGAACCTTGACCGCCTCGAGCTGGGAGATCACCGTTTCCGTTGCCAGCGCCCGCAGTGCTGGGCGCAGCACATCGTTCAGCGCGTCGCGATGTTCCAGCCGGGCCGGGTTGGTGGCAAAACGGGCGTCATCGGCAAGTTCGGGCATCTGAATAAAGCCGCAGAACCGTTTGAACTGGCTGTCATTTCCAACCGCCAGAATTACATGGCCATCCGAGGTCTCGTAAACCTCGTACGGAACGATATTGGGATGCCCGTTGCCGCGCCGCTGGGGCACGCTGCCCGAGGTCAGGTAGTTCACACCTTCATTGATCAGCCACGCGATTTGCGCGTCCACGAGGGCCAGATCAATCTGCTGGCCTTCTCCGGTCAGGTCGCGGTGGCGCAGTGCTGCCAGAATGCCCACCGCCGCATACATGCCGCACATGACATCCGCGATCCCGACGCCGACTTTCATCGGCATACCCTCGGGGTCACCGGTCAGAGACATGATCCCGCCATAGCCCTGGGCCATCAGATCGTAGCCGGGTTTGTCAGAGTTGGGTCCGGTCTGGCCATAGCCCGAGATCGAGCAATAGACGAGGCCCGGCAACTCCTGCGACAGGGTCGCGTAGTCCAACCCGTATTTCGCCAGCCCACCGGGTTTAAAGTTCTCGATCAGAATGTCCGCATGCGAGGCCAGCCGTTTGATTTCCGCCTGTCCTTCGGGTGTTGCAATGTCGATGGCGACGGATTTCTTGTTGCGGTTGGCGGACATGAAATACGCGCTCAGTTCTGATCGGTTGCCGTCCGCATCTTCCACGTAAGGTGGACCCCATTGGCGGGTGTCGTCACCCCCAGTGGCCGGGTTTTCGATCTTGATGACGGTGGCCCCCAGATCGCCCAGCAACTGAGTACAGGTCGGCCCGGCCAGAATGCGGGACAGGTCCAGTACCTTGACGCCTTTCAGTGGTCCTTCAGATCCGGCCATCATATCCTCCGCGCTCAATTTCGGCGGCGATAACGGTGAAACGGTCGGCCTTCAAGGCCTCATTCAGGGCGGCGCGCAGTTCTGAGCGGTTGCGCACTGTATGACCATAGCCGCCAAAAGCCCGCCCCATCGCCGCAAAATCATGGCGGTCGAAATCCACGCCACGGTTGCCCATCTGGCGCTGGCGCTGCTTCAACTCGATCAGCGCAAGGCTGGCGTCGACGAAGACCAGAAAGATCGGGTTGCCGCCCATTTCGGCGGCGGTCGACAGCTCTCCGGCGACCATCAGGAACCCTGCATCGCCGGAAAAGCTGATCACCGGACGGTCCGGTTCGGCCAGTTTCAGGCCGATTGCCATCGGGACGGCGCAGCCCATGGTGCAAAGCGCCGAGGACTGGATCAGCCCGCGTTCTTCAGAGCAATTCCACATCTGGCTCAGCAGAATGCGATGCGCGCCGCTATCGGCGGTGGCCAGCGTTTCCGGCGGCAGGGCGGCGCGGGTTTCGGCGATCACAGCCGCCGGGCCCCAGTCGTCACCGATCGGGAAGGCCTGCGCCAGCGCGGCCTTGACCTTGGCCGGTTCCCCTCCGGGCCACGTCTGGCGCGCGGGATTGCCTTTGGCGATAGCCTCCAGCGTGGCACCAGTATGGGCGACCAGATTCAACCCCGCCTGATGCATGTAGTGGTCGTTGGGCACGGCCGAGATGTCGATGACGCGCTTTTCCTCGGGGTCCCAGATCTCGCGCCAGCCGGGGCGCATTTCGATGGGGTCGTAGCCCAGACACAGCACCAGATCCGCCTGTTCGACCAGCGGCACCAGATGCTTGTCGGCCAGCGGAGACAGTCCCGCGCCACCAAGGCACAGCGGATGATCCTCGGGCACGACGCCCTTGGCCTTGTAAGTGGTCACGAAGGGAATGCTGAAATGTTCCAGAAACGCCTGTACTACATTGCGCGAGTCGTCATAGAGCACGTCCAGACCGACAACGGCGATGGGCCGTTCGGCCTCGGCCACCCAGCGGCGGGCCTTTTCCACGCAGTTCCCCTCGGGCGCGACAGCGGCGATCTTGGCGCGGCGGCGGCGCTTGACGCCTGATACCCGCGTATCGGCGACCGAGATCGGTACGTCGATATGCACCGGGCCGGGGCGGGGCTGGTTGGCC
The DNA here is from genome assembly GCF_056533565.1 of Ruegeria sp. G12. NCBI lineage: Bacteria > Pseudomonadati > Pseudomonadota > Alphaproteobacteria > Rhodobacterales > Roseobacteraceae > Ruegeria > Ruegeria sp. G12. The sequence goes on along the minus strand of NZ_JBQFOO010000002.1, from coordinate 446,626 downwards.
AGCGTGACCGCTTTGTCGGCGACGATATCCGCGCCCTCGGCCGTCATCAGGAACGTGCCCTTGGTGATCGAGCGATAGACCTGCGCGTGGTCCATCACCTGATGGGTGTAGGTCAGCGCCTCATCCGCGTCGACGCAGCCGGTCAGCACGATCATCGGCACCCGGTCTTGCAGCGCATTGGCGACCACATTGATCCCGTTCATCGCACCGGGGCCGAGCGTTGCTACAAGGATTGCTGGCGCGCCATCGCGGTGATGCACGGCCTCGGCCATGAACCCGGCGGAATTTTCGTGCTTGGCCAGATGAAAGGTAATCCCCGCCTGTTCCAAGGCATCCACCAGAGTTAGAACCTCGCCCCCGGGCATGCCGAACGCGTGGCGGCATCCGGCCTCGTACAGTCGTTGTGCCAGAAGATCAGCGGCGCGGGGGGGCAGGTCCTGCATCAATCGTGCTCCGAATTCGTTATTTCAATGCAGATTGCGGAGGATGCCCCCGGAAGCAAGCCGGATCACGCCAGTGTGACTATTTGACTGCGCTTTCCGCCACCGCCTGAAACTTTTCGTCCAGTTCCAGCGCGATATCGCTCAGGGGCTCGCCGCCCTCGTAAACGTAGGGCGCAAAGACAAAGCTCGGGGTTTTGTAGGACAGCGTGGCCGTTCCGTCCTCGTTCTCGGTTACATAGAACCGGATCGGCGCTTCGATCATCGCGGCGGTCGAGGTTTCCAAGACCCGAACGGCGTAGTCATTGTTGAACGCCCCGATGACCCGGTTGCCCGGAATGGTGATCCCGCGCGAGGCAGCGGCTTTGGTCGGTCCGGCCTGAGTGACCACGATCAGCCCGTTTTCCTTCACGGCTGCCTTGGTGTCATCGACCAGTTGCGCATAGCTTTTGCCGGTTGGATAGACGGCCCAGCCTGCAGGCGGGTCCGCAATCTCGGCGCTGACGGGCAGGGCCAGAACACATAACATCGACCAGAGCGCTTTCATCGGGGCAACCTCCTTAGCTAAGGGTGCGTGATTGATGCCAGAAAGCGACGCAAACGGCAGTCACATTCTTGTGTCTCGTGCGTCAATTCTTTGCAGACCGGTGCGTCAGGTCCCTCGCTTTCTCAGCACATAGATGTCCATGATCCAGCCGTGATCGGCGCGGGCCCGGGCACGGGTGTCGAGTATCTGCTGCGCAACCTCAGCCAAAGGACCGCAGATCAGGATTTCTTCCTTCATGCCCACATACGCCCCCCACCAGATGTCAAAGTCGGCCATCTCAAGGGTCTGGAACGAGCATTCGCCATCCAGCATCACCGCCACGTTCGATCCGGCCTCGGGCCAGCCTTCCTCGCGGATGCGCCGCCCGGTGGTGACCACGTAAGGCGCGCCGATATCGTTGATCGGGATCGCGTGGGCGGCGGTCAGCGCCTGTAATGCGGTGATGCCGGGGATTACATGGGTTGGCGGTTGCGGGTCCAGCCGCGCCGCGATGCGCAGCGAACTGTCATAGAGCGACGGATCGCCCCAGATCAGCAGCGCGACTTTGCGCGCTTCGGGATGCGCCGTAATCGCCTCTTGCCAGCGCAGGGCGATGGCATCATGCCACTCATCAACGCCGCGCAGATAGCCGCCTTCCGAGCGGCGTTTGGGGATGTCGAAATAGGCGATTTTGGGGGGCGTCTCGGACACCTGTGCGATGATCTGCTCGCGCAGACCAGCCAGATCGGCCTTGTTCTCACCCTTGCGGGGGATCAGGATCAGGTCCGCCGCACGGATGGCCTTAGCGCCCTGAAAGGTCACGTGATCGGGGTTGCCCGTACCGATGCCGATCAGAGTCAGGTCATACATCGTCGAACTCTGCCAGCGGGCCGTAGAGGATCAATGCGGGGGCCGTACCGATCTCGGACTGCAACTGGCCTGCCAACGCGCCAACGGTTGAGCGTTGCAGGGATTGCTTGGGGGTCGAAACCGACTCGGCCATTAACGCGGGCGTGTCCAGCGGCAAGCCGTGGGCATGCAGCGCCTCGACCAATAGCGGGAAAGTGCGTTTGCCCATGAACACAACCGTCGTCGCACCGGGGTCGGCGAGGGCGGGCAGGTTCAGGTCCTCGGGCAATTTGCCACTGACATCGTGGCCGGTGACGAACTGCACCCGCCGCGCTGTCAGGCGGCGGGTCAGCGGGATGCCTGCCGCCGCTGCCGCTGCCACGGCCGAGGGGATGCCCGGAATAATCTCATACTCGATCCCGGCGGCGCGCAGGGCCACCAGTTCTTCCTCAAGCCGTCCGAACAGCCCGCCGTCGCCGGATTTCAGCCGAACGACGCGCTGCCCGGTCTGGGCGTATTCCACCAGCAACCGGCTGACATGATCCTGCTTGGGTGAGGGGCGACCGGCCCGTTTGCCGACACCTACCAGATCGGCGTCCTTGCGCGCATGGGTCAGGATCGGCCCGCTGCTCAGGTCGTCAAACAGCACCGCATCGGCCTTTTGCATCCTGTCCACGGCCTTCAACGTCAAGAGCTCCGGGTCGCCGGGGCCGGACCCGATGAAGGAAACAAACCCGCTCATGCCGAGGCCTCGGCGATCAGGTGGAAGAACGTGCCGGTGACATTGCCCCGGACGGAACCGGTTTGCGGCCCCTCGGTCCCTTCGGCGTCAAACACCCGCGCCAGAGGGGCATCCGGCTGTTCGATGATCGAGGAATAGTGGAACTCATGCCCCCGCAGCGCGGTGCCCACAGCAAGACCCGGCATCGGGGCCAGCAATTCTGCCCGGCGGTAGCCCAGGTTGAACTTGCGCTTTTCATAAGACGTCACAAGACCCAACAGCCCGGCCATCGCATGCCGGGTGCCGTCCTTGTCGATCAGTCCCTCGCCCAAGGCCATATAGCCCCCGCATTCGCCGTGAACGGGCTTGGTTGCGGCATGTTTGCGCAGTCCGGTCAGAAAGGTCTCGGCTGCGGCCAATTTGCCAGCATGCAGTTCCGGGTATCCCCCCGGCAGCCAGACCAGATCGGCATCCGCTGCCGGAGCCTCATCCGCCAATGGCGAGAACGGCAGAATATCCGCCCCGGCTGCGCGCCAGCCTTCCAGCAAATGTGGATAGGTAAAGGAAAACGCCTCATCCCGAGCCAGCGCAATCCGCTGGGCCGGAGGGCGCGGCAGCGCGGCTGACGATGGCCCAACAGGGCCTGAGGAGGCCGCCCGCTTGATCGCCTCAAGGTCCACATGTTCGCGCAAAAACGCGGCATATCCGGCAATGGCGCTTTCCAGATCGGGATGTTCCACCGCCTGTATCAGGCCCAGATGGCGTTCCGGCAGCGTCAGATCGCCCCGACGCGGCAGCACGCCCAGTATAGGCAGGCCCGCGCGTTCCATCCCCAAACGGGTCAGGCGTTCGTGACGCGGGCTGGCGCAGCGGTTCAGGATTACACCGGCAAAGGGCAGGTCCGGGTTATACATCCGAAACCCCAGCGCCGTGGCGGCCGCTGATTGTGCCTGACCGCCCACATCCAGAACCAGCACCACCGGCCAGCCCATGCGCAGCGCAGTCTCGGCACTGGAGCCGTGCCCTAGCTCCCCGGGCTTCGCGACGCCATCAAACAGGCCCATCGAGCCCTCGGCCACCACGATATCCGCGCCCCCGGCCTGCGCCGAAATCGCGCCTAAAAGCGGCTCACCCATCGCCCAACTGTCCAGATTGAACGAGGCACGCCCTGCCGCCGCCCGGTGAAAGGCCGGGTCGATGTAATCCGGGCCGCTTTTGAATGGTTGCACGGTCAGACCATCCTCGGCCAGAGCCCGCAACAAGCCCAGCATCACCGTCGTTTTGCCAGTGCCGGACGAAGGCGCCGAGATCAGAACGCCCGGAGGGTTCGCCATCACCTCAGTCATCGCCATGTCTCCAGCTTGACCACGGGCTGTCCGCGCTTTGCGGGCGGTAGCGGCGGTCGTAGGTTTTAGAATAGAGGCAGCTTTCGTCGAAGCCCTCACCGGCCAGCGCGGGGCCGACCATGATCAGGGCGGTGCGCGAGATGCTCTCGTCCAGCGCGCCCTTCAGGGTGGCCAGCGTTGCGCGAATTACCCTCTCATCCGGCCAACTGGCGCGGTAGACCACAGCGACCGGGCACTCCGCGCCATAGGCCGGGGTCAGATCGGCGATCACCTTATCCAGATTGCCGATCGACAGATGGATCGCCAAAGTCGCGCCAGTACGGGCGAAGTTCTCCAGTGTCTCGCCTTCGGGCATTGACGAGGCGCGGCCCGGCGTCCGCGTCAGAACCACCGATTGCGCGAGGCCGGGCAGGGTCAGTTCCGCGCCCAGCGTCGCTGCCGCAGCAGCAAAGGAGGGCACGCCGGGGGTGACGCTGACCGGGATGCCCATCTGTTTCAGCCGCCGAATCTGTTCCCCCATCGCCGACCAGACCGACAGATCGCCGGAATGCAGGCGCGCCACGTCGTGACCGGCGTCATGAGCGGCTTTGATCTCGGCCATGATCTGATCCAGATCCATCGGCGCGGTGTTGACGATCTTCGCGCCATCAGGGCAATGGCCCAGAATCTCATCCGGCACCAGCGAGCCCGCATACAGGCACACTGGGCAGGACGCGATGATATCGCGCCCGCGCAAGGTCAGCAGGTCGGCAGCGCCGGGACCGGCGCCGATGAAGTGAACGGTCATGTCTGTCCTCCGATGGCGACGGCGCAGGTGGCCAGCCGGTCGTCCGAAATCTGTCTGGGGGCAAGCAGCCGGGCACCGGGTCCGGCGGCAGCAAGGGCGGATGCCTCTGCCACGCTGCCGGTGCCATGGGTGGCCCGGCTGCGGGGCGAGCAGGTGAGCGTGCGCTGCCCGTCCAGATCGCCCGGCGCAACGTAATGCAGGGGCAGAGCGGTGTCTTCGGCGAAGGCGGCAAGACCAGCATGGCCCCGCTTGTCGGCTACAGTGGCCAGCGCGTCGACATGCTGCCCTGCGCAGGCCAGGTCAAACGCCGCCCGTAGGCTGTCGGCTGTAGCTGCCGAGGAAAACCCGAACCCCGCAACGATCATAAGGTCACGCTCCACTGCACAACCGGGTACGCGGATTTCCAGCCGCGCCGGGGGCCCAGCGGGGCCGAATGCGCGAGTTCGATGCGCAGCAGATCGCCCCCCAGTTTGTCGTGCCACTGCGCCAAAAGCGCCTCGCTTTCCAGCGTCACGGCGTTGGCAACCAGCCGGGTGCCAGCGGGCAGATTGGTGTGCAGCCAGTCCAGCAAATCCGTACTCAGCCCACCGCCGATGAAAACCACATCCGGATGGGGCAGACCGGGCAGAGCATCGGGCGCAGTGCCATGTATGACATCCAGCCGATCCTGCCCCAGCGTATCGGCATTGCGGCGGATGCGATCCGCACGGTCCTCCAGCGGCTCGATCGTTGTGGCCGTCAAGGTCGGGTCGCACATCAGCCATTCTATACTGATCGAGCCGGTGCCGCCGCCGATATCCCACAGATGCTCCCCGCGCCGTGGGGCGAGCGCCGACAGGGTCAGCGCGCGGATCGGGCGTTTGGTGATCTGGCCGTCGGTCTCAAAAATCTCGTCCGGCTTGCCCGAGGCCTTGTGTAACGCTTGTCCGTTACCACGCACCTCTAACCCTACACAGACCGGATGTTCGAACGTTCCCAACAGAGCCTCTGTCAGCGACACGCTGCGCGACCGTTCGCGCGGCCCGCCGAGGGCTTCCATGACGTGCAACGCGCTGTCGGCGAACCCGGTCTCCGTCAGATAGGTCGCAAGCTCTGCCACCGCTTTGCCGTCGCGCAGCAGCAAAATGGCGTGCAGACCCGAAGACAGGTGAGGCCGCAAACGCGTCAGGGGCGCGGCATGCAAACCGAAGGTCAGCGTGGTTTCCAGCGGCCAGCCCAACCGGGCCGCCGCCAGCGAAAAGGTCGATTGGCCGGGCAGGGCGCTCCACTCGGCGGCATCGAAATTGCGCGCGACGACTGAGCCTGCGCCGAACCAGAACGGATCGCCCGAGGCCAGCACCACAGTGCGCCGCCCGCGCAACCTTGTCAGGATCGGCAGGCCATCGGCAAAAGGAACAGGCCATTCAATGCGGTCCGCCTGGCCTTCGGGGATCAGCGAGAGGTGGCGTGGCGGGCCCATGATGACCTCGGCCCGGTCCAGCACTTGACGGCTTGCGGGCGACAGGCCATCCAGTCCATCTTCGCCCAACCCCAGAACGGTCAGCCACGGAGCTTCACGCATGTCTCACCTCCTGATCCTTGGTGGCACGACTGAGGCCAATGCCCTTGCCCGCGCAGTGGCAGAGCGCGGCGTTGCGGCGACCTATTCCTACGCGGGCCGGGTCGATACTCCGCGCGCGCAGCCCATCCCGGTGCGGGTGGGCGGTTTTGGCGGGGTCGACGGGCTGGCTCGCCATATCCGCGATCATCAGATTACCCATGTCATCGACGCAACGCATCCCTTTGCTGCGCAGATGAGCCGAAATGCGATCGAGGCTTGCGGTCAGACCGGCGTGCCGCTGGCTGCGCTGACCCGTCCCGCTTGGGTGAAGCAAGAGGGTGACAACTGGCAGCACGTGCCCGACATCCCCGCAGCGGTGCAGGCGCTGGCGGGTGCGCCGCGCCGCGTGTTTCTGGCCGTGGGCCGGATGCATCTCGAGGATTTCTCGGCCCAGCCCCACCACCACTATCTGCTGCGGCTGGTCGATGAACCCGCTGCGCTGCCGCTGCCGAATTGCGAAGTTGTCGTGTCCAGAGGGCCGTTCACCGAGGCCGGAGACCGCGCGTTGATGCAACGACAAGGCACGCAACTGGTCGTGTCCAAGAATGCGGGCGGCACCGGCGCGCGGGCCAAGCTGGACGCGGCGCGGAGGCTGGGGGTGCCGGTGCTGATGATCGACCGACCGGCCTTGCCGCAGCGGACCGAACTGGAAAGCGTCGCGCAGGTTCTGGACTGGCTCGCTCATTCCGTTGTGAACCTCGGGGTGTAGACGATCGGCAGGCCATCGCGCCGGATCATGCGGGTCAGGGATGACCCGACGATGACCACCGTCTGCATGTCCGCCATGTCGGGCGTTGCCTCGGCCAGCGTGGAAACCCGGATCGCCTCGTCCGGGCGCGAGACCGCGCGGGCGAACAGGATCAGCCGTTCGGGTTCACATTCCTCACGCAGGATTTCCAGCGTTTTTACAAAGCCTTCCGGGCGGGACTTCGAGCGCGGATTGTAGAACGCCATCGCAAAGTCACCCTGCGCTGCCAGCCGCAGACGTTTCTCGATCAACGCCCATGGCTTGAGGTTGTCGCTAAGGTTGATCGCACAGAAATCATGCCCCAACGGTGCCCCGGCACGGGCCGAGGCCGCCAGCATCGCCGTGATCCCCGGCAGCACATCAATCGGAATGTTCCGCCACTCGGACGGACCGTTCTCCAGCGCCTCGAACACCGCAGCTGCCATGGCGAACACGCCGGGGTCACCCGACGAGACCACGACAACGCGTTTGCCATCGGCCGCCATTTGCAAAGCGTGCTGTGACCGGTCGATCTCGACCCGGTTGTCGCTGGCGTGCAGGGTCAGGCCGGGGCGTTCGGCGATGCGGGCGACATAGGGGATGTAGCCCACAACATCGGTGGCCTCGGCCAAAGCGGCGGTCACTTCGGGTGTGACCAAAGCCTCATCACCCGGGCCAAGGCCCGCGATCTTGACCCAACCGCTCATGGCCGTCGGCCCTGTCCGTGGACGAGGATGATCGAGAAATATGGGGTGATCTTGTCGCAGGCGTCGGACAGTTTTGTCACCGTCTGGTTGGGCATCTGGGCATATTCCACGATCCACGCACGGTCATAAAGACCGGCGGTCTTCAGCGCCCGCGTCACCTTGTCGATATTGCGCCCGATCTTCATCACGACCAGAGCGTCCGTCTGCGTCATCCGCTCGGCCAGCGTATCCTCGGGCAAGGTGCCCATCAGCACGGTCAGCACGTCATCGCCCCATGTGATCGGATCTCCGGTCGCCGTCCAAGCGCCGGACATGCCGGTGATGGCGGGTACAACTTCTACATCAGATATGGTGCGTAAGCGGCTGTAAAGATGCATGAAAGAACCGTAGAAGAACGGGTCACCCTCACATAATACAACCACATCCTCACCTTGCTCGGAGAGCGCCTTCAGATGCGCCGCGCAGTCTTCGTAAAAAGCCGAAAGCAGCTTGTTATAGCGAGGATCGGTCAGCGGAATTTCCGTTGTGACGGGGTACTCCATCGGGAATTCCACAGCATCCTCGGGGATCATCCCGTTGACGATCTTGCGGGCCTGACCGCTGCGGCCCGGTTTGCGGAAAAACGCCACATGCCTTGCGTTGCGTAGCAGGCGGTCGGCGCGGACGCTCATCAGGTCTGGATCGCCGGGGCCGAGGCCCACGCCGTATATTTTACCCGCGCTCATTCCGCGCGGCTCGCTATGGCGTTGACGGCGGCGACGGTGATGGCGCTGCCGCCCAGACGGCCTTTGACGATGCAGCACGGCACCGGTTGCGCAGCCCAGAGCGCGTCTTTCGATTCCACCGCGCCGACAAAGCCCACCGGGCAGCCGATAATGGCGGCCGGGCGTGGGCAATCGGGGTCTTCCAGCATGTTCAGCAGGTGGAACAGTGCCGTGGGCGCGTTTCCGATGGCGACTACGGCACCCTGCAGATGCGGGCGCCACAGCTCCAGCGCGGCAGCCGAGCGCGTGTTGCTTATCTCAGCGGCCAAGGGGCGTACGCGGTCGTCATGCAGGGTGCAGATCACCTCATTCTCGGCGGGCAGTCGAAACCGGGTGACGCCCTCGCTGACCATGCGCGCGTCACACAGGATCGGCGCGCCGCCTTCCAGCGCAGTACGGGCGGCCTGAACAAAACCGGGTGAGAAATGCACGAATTCTTCCAGCCCGACCATCCCGGCGGCGTGGATCATGCGGACGGCAACCTGTTCCTCGTCGGTATCAAACCGGGCCAGATCGGCCTCGGACCGGATGGTGGCAAAGCTTTCCCTATAGATCGCCGCGCCATCGGTTTCATAAGTGTAGGGCATCAGGTGAAGTCCATGGTCATAAGTGTTTCTTCGGTCAGGCCGGTCTGGCAGGGCTCATCCCCTGCGCGGCCCTGTTTGACAAGATCAAATCGTCCATCTCGGCCGACCAGAGTGATATCGGCAGGCCCCATCCGAGCGCATCCCTTGGCACAACCCGAAACGTGCAACGTGCCGGGGGCGCGCGGGGCCAGTGCCCGGGCGATGTCGCGGGTTTCTACTTGCGCCTGCGGGCAGAACGGCGCGCCGGGGCAGGCGTCGGTGGTCATAAGCGGGTCGGTGCCGTCCGTGACAAAGGCGGGGGCAGGTATCGCCGCCCCGCCTTCCAGCAGGATCAGCCGCCACGGAGTGACCCGCAGGGCCGTTGCGCCGCTGGTCTCAATCAATTCGGCAAGCTGGCGCGCAGGCAATTGTCCAAAGGCTGCACCATAGAGCGTCCCTTGCGCGCAAGCGCCGGGTCCCAGCGCTGCGCCAATCGGTCCGGGCGCGGTGCCTTGCCACTCTGGCGGCAGACCATGTGCGGCGACGGCCCGTGCCATGCGGCGGGTCTCGGGGGTGTAGGTCTTGGCGAACCATCCGGCCAGTGCGATCAGGTGATCGATGGCCTCAGCTTCGGACACGACTCGTCCCGTCTCGGCCCCGTCAGCGCGCAGGATCAGGCCATCGGGGCTGGTCTCAAGTCGAATATCCGCCGAATCTGCTGCGAGAAGGCGCGCGGGTCCGGTGTCGATGGCAAAGCCGAACTTGGCGGGCAGCCCGGGCAATTCGAACAGACGGTTGATCAGTTCCTGCGTCAGACGCGCAGTTAGGTCGCCCGCTTGGTAGAGCGGCGTGACAAGAATATTGCGCCGTACTTCGATGCCCGGCTCGGCGTCCAGCAGGTTCAGCGCGGCCAGTTCGGCCAGCAGCGGTTGATGATCCGTCTCGGCCACCCCGCGCAGTTGCAGATTGGCGCGGTTGGTCAGGTCGATGGTGCCATTGCCGAAGCGTTCGGCCAGATCGCACAGACCCATGGCCTGCGCGGCATCCAGACGCGCCAGCCGGGGCCGCACCCGCACCACAAACCCGTCGCCCGACATCATCGGGCGGTGCGCGCCGGGGCACCAGCCTTGGACGATGGGGGCGCTCATCGCAGCCCCTCCAGATCGGCGCGGATCGAGTTGCGGCGGGTGTTCCAAAGCCCCGCCTCCAGCAAGGCGCGGAAGCGGTCCTGCATGGCCTGATACGCTTGCGGATTGGCTTCTTGCAGGAAGCTGTCGACCTCGGCATCCCCAAGCGTCGCATCGTGATAAAGGTCGAACAGATGCGGCGCGACCGTGCCCGAAAGATGTGCGAATGAGGCCATGTGATCCAGCGTCGCTGCGATCTCAGCCGCGCCACGGAAGCCGTGCCGCTGCATCCCTGCGATCCAGCCCGGATTGGCGGCGCGGGCGTGGACCACTCGGCTGATCTCTTCGGGCAAAGTGCGGGCGCGGGGGTTTTCGGGGTTGGTATTGTCCAAGTGGTAAAGCTGCGCGCTGCCGCCGGTGGTCTTCTTGGCGGCGGCGAACCCGGCCTCGTGCGTGGCAAAGTCGTTGGCCAGCAGCAGGTCGGTCTCGGTCAAATCCTGCAGGTGGACGAAGCTGTCGGCATTGGCCACGCGCTGCGTGATCCCGTCTTTGTCCTGCGCGATATGCTCACCTTCCAACGCAAAGGAACTGGCGTCCAGCCATGCCTCGCCCGCCTGTGCGCGGGCCTCGTCAGTATAGGTTTCGGACAGGTGGGTCATGTTCAGACCATAGCTGCCAGGGGCCGGGCCATAGACGCGGGCTGCGGGTTCCTGACCGGCGTAGGGGTTCCAATCGGGTGCCTCATCGCGCGCCGACAGCGCCCGGATCGCCTGACCATAAAGCGCTGATAGCGTCGGGAAGACGTCTCGGAACAGGCCCGAGACCCGCAGCGTCACGTCCAGACGCGGGCGGCTGAGGTCGGTGATCGGCAGCACTTCGATGCCCGCTACCCGCTCCGAACCCTTGTCCCAGATCGGTTTCACGCCCAGCAGATGCAGCGCCATGGCGAATTCTTCCCCTGCCGTGCGCATCGTGGCCGAGCCCCAGAGGTCAACGATCAGACCCTTTGGATAATCGCCTTCCTCTTGCAAATGCCGCCGCACCAATTCCTCGGCCAGCTTCACGCCTTGGGTATAGGCGGCGCGGGTCGGCACCGAGCGCGGGTCGGTGGTGTAGAGGTTCCGCCCCGTCGGCAGCACGTCAGAGCGCCCGCGATAGGGGGAGCCAGAGGGACCGGCCTCGATCCGCTTTCCGGCCAGCGCGGCCAGCAGGCCCTTGCGTTCGGCATGGGCCGAGGGTGCGGGGTCGAAATTGCCAGTGACCTCGGGCACCCGGCCAAAGATGTGCAACCCGTCGCCGAACTGACTTTCCTTGATGTCACAGACAAAGCGGTCAATGCGGGTGATCGCCTCGGCGGTGCAGGTGGCTTGATCCAGCCCCAAATCACTTTCCAAACCGATAGCCTGTGCCTCGTCCCGGATATCTTCCTGCAGTCGGTCGCGGCGTTTGGGGTCGAGCCCATCTGCGTTCGAGAACTCGTCCAGCAACGACTCCAGCCGCACCATCCGATCTGGCGTGCCGCTTTCCTTCAGCGCGGGCGGGATGTGGCCCAGTGTGACGGCTCCGATCCGGCGTTTGGCCTGTGCGGCCTCGCCGGGGTCATTGACGATGAAGGGGTAGATCACCGGAAGGTCACGGATCAGCGCCTCGGGCCAGCAATCGGCGGACAGGGCGACCGATTTGCCCGGTAGCCATTCCAATGTGCCATGGGCACCGATGTGGATTAGAGCATCCGCCCGCAGGCATTTACGCAGCCACAAATAAAACGCAACATAGCCGTGGCGCGGGGTGCGAGACAGATCGTGGTAATCGTCATCGCGCAGTTCGGGCGTACCGCGTTCGGGTTGCAGCGCGACAAGGCCCTTGCCCCGGCGCAGAGCGGTGAAGTGGAAGGCACCATCAGTGCAGGCGGGGTCGTCTTCGGGTTTGCCCCAGACGGTTTGCAGGTCTGTGCGCAACTGTTCAGGCAGGTCCGCCAGCGCGGTTTGATACTCCGAAAGGGGCCACGACAACCAGACATCCGGCAGCGTTTCAGCAATCGGCTCGGCCGGCGCAGTGCTGTAGCCTTCGGCCTGCAAGTCGGACAGTATGGCCTCGGCCGAGGCCAACGCGTCCAGACCCACCGCATGTGCCATCTGCCAATCCTTGCCGGGATATGTGGACATGACCAGCGCGGGCACCCGATCCGCCTTGGGCTTGTCGTTCAGGTTTAGCCAGCCGGTCACGCGGTCGATGAGGGCCTCAATCCGTTCAGGCTCTGCGCGGTGGGCAAAGCGGGAGTATTCCAGATGTGGGTCGCGTTTGCCGGGTTCTTTGAACGACGCGATGCCTGCGCTGATCCGCCCGTCCACCTCGGGCAGAACGACATGCATCGCGAGGTCGGCAGGAGATAGACCGCGTTCCGCTTCGGCCCATGCTTTGCGGCGCGAGGTGGCCAGCGCGACCTGAAACACTGGCACATTCGCCGCGTCCAGAGGCGAGGTGCCCGACGCGCCTTTACCTGAGAACGACGTGGCGTTGATGATGGCAGACGGGTTCATGGCCGCAATGGTGTCGCGCAGCCAATCGGCGGCTGCGGGCGCTTTCAACGAGGGGGCGAAGAGGCCCACAGCCTCCAGACCCCGCGCGCGCAGGCTGCGGATCAGGGCTGCGACCGGGGCGGTATCAGCGGAGGTCAGATAGGCGCGGTAGAAGGTGACGAGGATGCGTTTGGTATCGCCGGAGAACGCCTCATCTACCGGGATCACACCGCGATCCGGGCACCATGCACCGCATTCGGGGATGGTTTTTGCCCCCATCACGGGACCTGCGTAAAGCCCCGCTGCCAGCGCCATCTGCGCCAGTGCCGCCTGCGCTGCAACCTCTCCGCCCGTGTCGCAGAGATGCGCCAAACGGCGGAGGGTCGAGACGGGTAAGGTGGAATACTCATCCAGCCGCGTGTCTTCGCGCCCATCGGCAGGCAGGACGGCCAAAGCGATCCCTTTGGCCTGCGCCAGCGCCAGAACCTGCTGCAAACCGTAGGACCAATAGGGCACCCCTCCGATCAGACGGATCAGGATGCCTTTGGCCCCTTCCAGCGTCTGCTCGACATAGGTGTCGATGGACAAGGGATGTTTCAGCGCCGTCAGATTGGCCAGCCGGAGGGTCGGCATCCGCCCTTCTGGGCCGCCGCCACGATGCCAGCCTGCCGCGAAAGCGCCGAGGTCACTGTCAGAAAAGGACAGCACCACCAGATCCGCCGGGCTTTGGCCCAGATCGGTCGGGGTCTCGGTTTCCTCGAGCCCGTGGCTTTCGCGGAAGACGACGTGCATGGCTTACTCGGCGGTCTCGGTCACGCCCACAAGGATATCGCGGATTTCGGCCTCTTTGATGTCGTCATGCTCAGCAATGACCACAAGGCGCGAGCGGCGGTCTTCGCCGGGCTCCCACGGACGGTCATACTGATGACGCACACGCGCACCTACGGCCTGCACCAGCAGGCGCATGGGTTTGCCCTGAACGGCGGCATAGCCTTTGACGCGCAGGATGTTGAGTTCCTTGGCCAGACGTTCGATCTTGGCAACCAGATCCAGCGGGTCGGCCTGTTCCGGCAGCTCGACGATGATGCTTTCGAAATCGTCATGCTCGTGATCGTGATGGCCGTCGTGATGGGAGGGACGAGCGTCCATGTCATCTTCGGCGGCGGCCTCAAGGCCCAGCACGACGCGCACGTCTACGGCACCTTCGGCCACCTCAACGACGGGCAAAGGGCGCGGGGCTTCGGCGGCGATGATCTCTCGCGCTTTCGCGACACCTTCGGGACCGGCCAGATCGGGCTTGGTCAGCAGGATGATATCGGCGCAGGAAATCTGATCTTCGAATACCTCGGACAGCGGTGTTTCGTGGTCAATGGAATCGTCCGCCAGACGCTGGGCGTCCACGGCCTCGACATTGGGCGCGAAACGACCGGCAGCGACGGCCTCGGCATCGGCCAGAGCGATCACGCCATCAACTGTGATCTTGGACCGGATATCGGGCCAATCGAATGCCTTCAGCAGCGGTTTGGGCAGGGCCAGACCAGAGGTTTCAATTAGGATGTGATCGGGGCGTGGCTCCAATGCCATCAGGGCCTCGATGGTGGGGATGAAATCGTCGGCCACAGTACAGCAGATGCAGCCATTGGCCAGCTCCATGATGTTTTCGGCAGGGCAGTCAGGAATGGCGCAAGATTTCAGGATATCGCCATCGACGCCGACATCGCCGAATTCGTTGACCACAACAGCCAGACGCTTGCCCTGCGGGTTCTGCATCAGATGACGGACCAGCGTGGTCTTGCCCGAGCCCAGAAAGCCGGTGATCACGGTGACGGGGAGTTTCTCAAGATTGCTCATTTCAGGGCTCCAATCGGGGGAATGCGGGCCGCACAGTTTTTGCGGAAATGTTCAGGGCGCTCGCGCCATTTGACCAGGCCATCCTCGGTCGCTAGGTACTTGGTGGCGCCGTCAACGATCACGTCAACGTGGTCGACCTCGTTCAGATGCTCATAGACGAATGTCCAGCGATCCGGGCCGCCACGCAGCACGATGGAACAGCCCTCGTCACAGTTCGACAGGCATTCCACGGCTTTCAGAGTGATCCCTTTGGGCAGGTCTGCCTGTTCCAGCGCCTTGTGCAGCAATGTGCCGGGGCGTTGCGCATCATCTTCGACGGGCAGCCCGCGACGGCAAGTGGTGCAAACCAGCAATTCGACCGGAGCGGTCTCGGTCATGTCTCTCATCCCCCCAAATCCTCTTCGTGGGGGACGGGGTTTCATGCGGGTCCATTGACCCGACACCGGAACACCCCGTCCGGTTTCATTCTCGGGTGCTGGCAGGTCTCCCGGCTTGCGGATGTCAGAGGCGTCCTCTGTCGGATGTCCCGCCTTCCCGGCATTCGCCAGTGGCTTGGGCACCCTCTCCGGTCACGGTCGCGGGGGCGGCTGCGTTTGACGGAAAACCCGCTGACGCATTCCCTTTTCATCTGCTGTCGCAGACACCAACGAAAGGGACATGCGGCAGGGTTGCCCCGCTTGTCAAGCGCAACACGCTGATCCGTGATTGCGCGGCTAAAAAGCGACCTGTCCGGGTCGCTGGGCGGCATGATCCGGTTGGGCCAACGTGCTGGCATGGCTCGCAAGACGCGAACAGGAGGGTGCGGCGCATGAAAGTAGGGTTTATCGGGCTGGGCAATGTGGGGGGCAAGCTCTCGGGATCGCTGCTGCGCAACGGGATCGATCTGGCGGTGCATGATCTGAACCCCAATCTGGTGGCTGCGTTTGTTGCGCAAGGGGCCAAGGCCGCTGAAAGCCCGGCCCAGCTGATGCGCGATTGCGATGCGGTGATCACCTGCCTGCCATCCCCCGCTGCCTCGGATGCGGTGATGCAAGAGATGCTGCCCGAGGTCACCCCCGGCAAAATCTGGATGGAGATGTCGACCACCGACGAAGCCGAAGTCAAACGCCTTGGCGCGATGGTGATCGAGCGGGGCGGGGCTGCGGTGGATTGCCCGGTCTCGGGCGGCTGCCACCGGGCTGCGACCGGCAATATCTCGATCTTCGCGGGCTGTGATCGCGAGACGTTCGAGCGTATTCTGCCCTTCCTGACCACCATGGGGCGGCGCATCCTGCATACGGGCGATCTGGGTTCGGCCTCGGTGCTGAAAGTGCTGACCAACTATCTGGCCACCGCCAACCTGATCACCTGCGCCGAGGCTTTGGTGACCGCCAAGGCCGCCGGGATGGACCTCGGGACCACTTATGAGGCGATCAAGATTTCGTCGGGGACATCCTTTGTGCATGAGACGGAAAGTCAAGTCATCCTGAACGGCTCGCGCGATATCTCGTTCACCATGGATCTGGTGAAAAAGGATATTGGCCTGTTTCAGGACGTGGCCGACCGCGCCGGAGTGCCGCTTGAGATCAACCCGCTGATGATCAAGATTTTCGAAGACGGGATCGCGCGCTACGGCGACCGCGAACTGTCGCCGAACATCATCCGACGGCTGGAAGAGGCCACCGGCCTGGACATCCGCGCGCCCGGTTTTCCGGCTGAAATGGAGGATGATGAGCCTGAAGAGCCAGGATATGAAGTCATCCCGCAAGGGCGCGCCGCAGAATAACGCTGGCAGCCAAACCGCAAAACCGAGGTGTTTCAGAGAGATGGAGGCGAGTACCGGAATCGAACCGGTGTACACGGATTTGCAATCCGCTGCGTCACCACTCCGCCAACTCGCCTTTTCAAGTAAAATCAAATACTTGCCGTGGTGTGGAGGGCGTTTTAGCAGCTTTCGCTGGGGGCGTCCAGTGGGAAGAATGTAAAATCGGCGCTCGCCTCGCAAATTGAACGCCCTCGCCCCGGTACCAAACCTGTCACAAAACCTCGGTTGCGGCATCTGGGCCGTTGCCGGTGCTCAAGGGATGTGGCACAAGCCAGATAATCAAGGGTTCAAGACGAGAGATCACATGACAGATTTCGCCACCCGGCGCCGCACGATGGTTGACACGCAGGTTCGGCCCTCGGACGTCACAAAATTTCCGATCATCGACGCTATGCTGAACGTGCCGCGCGAAAGCTTTGTGCCCGCGTCACAGCGTGAGGCGTCTTATGCCGATGGCTTGATCGACCTGGGAAACGGGCGCTGCATGCTTGAGCCGCGGACGCTGGCTAAGATGCTGGATCTGCTGAATATCTCTGGTGATGAAGCGGTGTTGGATATTGGTTTGGCGCTTGGCTATTCCACCGCTGTTGCGGCGCGAATGGCCGAGTTGGTTGTGGGTGTCGAGGAAGACGAAACCCTTGCGTCCGAGGCGCAAAGCCTGCTCAGTGACGCGAATGCCGACAATGCGATTGTCCATGTGGGACCTCTGGCGCAGGGTGCGGCTGAACATGGGCCGTATGACGTGATCATGATCCAGGGCGGGGTCGAGGAGATACCGGACGATCTGCTGGGTCAGCTCAAGGATCATGGCCGCATTGCTTGCCTGTTCATCGAAGGCAATCTGGGAACCGTCCGGATCGGCCGCAAATCCGGTGAACGGGTCAGTTGGCGGGATGCCTTTAACGCCAGCGCACCGGTTTTAGAAAGCTTTTCCGCAAAGTGTGCATTTTCGCTATAGTTATTTGACAGATATTTTTGCTGCCTTGATTAGTTGAAAACAAAGACGCAAACTGCCGGAGAGGCAGCGTTATTTCGATTTGAGAGGATTTGGTTATGCGTGGTACGGCGACAGGTAAGCTGGTCAGGGCGTTGGCTTTGACCGCTGGCATTGCCATCAGCGTGGTTCCCGGACGTGCAGCATGGGCGGACAATATTACAGATGCGTTCATCGGCGCGTATAACACCAGCGGCCTGCTGGAACAGAACCGGGCCCTGTTGCGTGCAGCGGATGAAGATGTGGCAATTGCTCTTTCGGCCCTGCGTCCGATCATCAACTGGACGGTTGATATCAGCCAGGAATACACAAGAACACGCACCGGAACGACGGTAACGACGACCAACCCGGCCCGGTTCTTCACCGGGCTGACTCTGACCCAGCTGATCTATGACGGCGGCGCGTCTGTGTTGGGCAAGCAGTCTGCGCAAGAGACTGTTCTGTCGACCCGGCAAACGCTGATCGATATCGAACAGCAGATTCTGTTCCGCGCGGCAACCGCGTATCTGAGCGTTCTTCTGCAGGAAGAAACGGTTCAGATTCGCCTGAACAACGTGGACGTATCCAGCGAGGAACTGCGCGCCTCGAACGACCGGTTCGAAGTGGGTGAAGTGACGCGAACGGACGTTGCCCTGTCCGAGGCGCAATTGGCCAGTTCGCGTGCGGATCTGGCGGATGCGCGGGGCGATCTCAGCACCGCGCAGGCCGAATATGTGAACGCGGTCGGCAAGTCCCCGGGCCGGACGGCCGGTCAGCCGGGCTTGCCCAATCTGCCGCGCTCGCAGTCCGAGGCAGTAAGCCTGGCGCAGCGAAACCATCCGGCCATCCTGTCGGCCCAGCACCAGGTGCGGGCCTTGGACCTGATTGTACAGCAGCAACGCGCCAATCTTGGCCCGAACGTGAGCTTTGGGGCGAATGCCGGTGTGCGGGAAAACTTTGACGATGACGATTACCAGAACACCGCAGGCGTTGCGCTGACGCTCAATCAATCGATTTATGCCGGTGGCCGTCTGGCCGCCGAGGTGCGCCGGGCCATGGCGACCCGTGATGCATCCCGCGCCAACCTGTTAAATGTGCAAAAGGACATCACGCAAGGGGTCGCCGATGCCTTCGCCCGCTTTGATTCTGCAACCGCCAGCCTGACAGCCTCGACCGAACGGGTACGCGCGTCACAGGTCGCGTTTGACGGGATTCGCGAGGAGGCCACCTTGGGTGCCCGGACCACGCTTGACGTTCTGAACGCCCAGCAGGATTTGCTGGATGCGCAATTGGCCGAAGTCGCCTCGCGCACTGAACGGTCACTGGCAGCCTATCAGTTGCTGCAGGCGCAGGGGCTGCTGACTGCGGAACGGTTGGGCCTTGCGGTGCAAATCTATGATCCGACACTGTATTACAATCTGGTCAAGAAAGCGCCGGCACGCGTCAGCAAGCAGAGCAAGGATCTGGATCGAGTCCTCAAAGCGTTGCGGCGGGACTAAGGGGCGATACTACCTGTTGTGAGGTCTGCATTGTTTGGCTACACTCGATCCCGAGGATAGAGCGGTAGAGAACAATGACGGATAATGTCGTAAAAGCCGGTATCGAAGATGTGCTGTCTTCGGTAAAACGTCTTGTCAGCGAAGAAGCCCGGAAAGAACCGGGGTCGGACCCGAAAGCTGCCGCGCGCAAGCCGGGGCGGCTGGTTTTGACGGATGCCCTGCGCATTGGCAAATCTCCGAAAGGGGATGCGGCACCGCTGAAGCTTGAACCGGAATACAGCGCCGAGAAATCGGCGAAGCCGATGCTGTTGCGGACCTGCGATATTGTTCGTGCGGGCACTCCGGCCAATCGGGATGATAAGGCACCAGCGGTTGCTGCAAACCCTGTGGCGGAAAGTGAACCAGCGGCCTCGCAAGACAATCCGACAGTCAGCCTGAGCGCCAAGATCGAAGCGCTCGAGGCTGCGATTGCCCGAACCGAGGATCAGTGGGAACCCGATGGCGACAGCGATGACGCCTATTCCGGTACGCCTGTTCAGTCCTTGCCGTGGAATGCGGAAAAAGGCTTTGCCGCTGAGAAGTCGGAAACACAGGATGAACCAGAGTCTTTCGTCTTTGTAAAAGAGCCTGAGGCTGCGGCGACCTTCGTCCGAAGCTCGACAGTCTCAGCGCCTGAACCGGAACAGGTCGAGCGGGAAACGCCTGAGCCGGAAATCGACGCGCAGGAAGAAGCTAACGCTCAGGCCTTACCCATTGATGAAGATGCCCTGCGCGAATTGATCGCGGATGTCGTCCGGCAGGAATTGCAGGGCGTGCTGGGTGAGCGCATCACCCGAAACGTCCGCAAAATGGTGCGACGCGAGATCCATCGCGCCTTGGCCGCGCAGGACTTGGAATAAGGCCTAGCGCCGGGGCGTCTGCGCCAGTTCCAGCAGCAGGTCCAGATCCATGTACCGTTCCAGATGATCGGCCAGAGCGTCCAGCGTTTGTTCGACCCCGTCCTCATAAGCGTTTTCCGACGTGACCCCCTGCTTTGACAGATAGCTGGCGCGGAAGGCGTCTGACGAAAAGATACCGTGCAGGTAACTGCCAAAAATGCGACCGTTTGGGCTGGCAGCGCCTTCGGGGCGGCCCTCGACCTCAAGCCACGCGCGGGTGCAGTCGGGGCCTTCGGTCCGGCCCATGTGGATTTCATAGCCGCTGACCGGTTCTCCGCCGGGTATGGCGCGGGCCTCGGTCAGCGTGACCTGCTTTTTGCCCGCCATGACCGTGTTCACGTCCAGCAGGCCCAAGCCTTCGACTTTGTCGGGGCGACCGTCGACCCCGTCCGGATCCGAGATCGTTTTGCCCAGCATCTGATACCCGCCGCACAGGCCCAGAACGTGCCCGCCCCGGCGCACATGGGCGTAGAGGTCAATATCCCACCCCTGCGCACGGAAATAGGCCAGATCGCCAATGGTGGACTTGCTGCCGGGCAGCAACACAAGGTCCGCATCGCCGGGCAGGGGGCGGCCTGCGGGGATGATTTCAACGCTGAGGCCGGGCTCGGCAGAGAGCGGGTCCAGGTCATCGAAATTGGCCATACGCTCAAGCTGAGGGACAACTACCTTGCAGGCACCGCCGGTATGGGATCGGATATCCATCATATCTTCGGCGGGCAGCTTCCAGGCGTCATGGAACCACGGCACGACCCCTAGGCAGGGCCAGCCAGTGCGGGTAGCGATATCATCGCGCCCATCATCGAACAGGGATACGTCGCCCTTGAAGCGGTTGACCGCAAAGCCCCGGATCATCGCCAGATCATCGGCCTCCAGCACGGCCTGCGTGCCCACGATCTGCGCGATCACGCCGCCGCGATGAATGTCACCGACCAGAACCACGGGAATGTCGGCGGCACAGGCAAAGCCCATATTGGCGATGTCGCCCTTGCGCAGGTTAGTCTCGGCCGGACTGCCCGCGCCTTCGATCAGCACAAGATCGGCATCGCTGCACAAGCGATCAAAGCTTTCCAGCGCCGCGCCCAGCAGCTTGGATTTGTCCTTTCGGTAGTCGCCCGCCTTCATCGTACCCGCGCGCTGGCCCTGCACGATGATTTGCGCGCCGGTATCGGTTTCAGGCTTCAGCAGGATGGGGTTCATATCCGTATGCGTCGGACGCTTGGCCGCGCGCGCCTGCAGCGCCTGCGCCCGCCCGATCTCACCCCCGTTTTCGGTCACAGCGGCATTGTTGGACATGTTTTGTGGCTTGAACGGAGCGACCCTGAACCCCCGCCGCGTATAGGCCCGCGCCAGCCCGGCCACCAGAACCGATTTCCCGACATTGCTGCCGGTGCCTTGAATCATGATGGCGCGAACCATGGCTGTCTCCTATACGTTGAGGCGCAGATGACCTGATTTGGCCGAAAAGGGAAAGCCCCGGATGAACACGCCCGCGCATCTTTTGATTGGTGCCGCCGCTTTTGCGCGCCCTGCAAGGGGGGCAACCCTGTGGGCCGCGCTGCTGGGTTCGCTATTGCCCGATCTGTCGCTGTATCTGATGGCCGGGACGTCGCTTTACGTTCTGGGCATTCCGCCGCAGGTGGTTTTCGACCAGCTTTACTTCTCAACCGCATGGCAAACGGTCTTTGCCATCGACAACTCGTTCATCCTTTGGGGGCTGGCCCTTGCGCTCGGCCTCTGGCGCGGATGGAGGTTTCTGACGGTCGCCGCAGGCGCAGGGTTGCTGCATCTGGCGTTGGATTTCTTCCTGCACGCAGGCGATGGCAGGCCGCAATTCTGGCCGCTCAGTTCATGGGTCTTTCACAGCCCGGTCAGCTATTGGGACAGCGCCCATCATGCCCTGTGGGTCGCGCCGGTTTCGGCGGCGGCCTGTTTGACGGCCTACGTTGTCTTGTGGCGGCGGGGGGCACCCGTCTGGGCCAAGCTGCTCTTTACGCTCATGCTGGCTGCCGAAATCTGGGTGGCCCGGCAGTGGCTGCTATACTTCTGAGGTTAGGGTAAAAGAAAAACGCGCTCCGGTTATGGGAGCGCGCTTTTTCATCAGAATGCGCCTTGGATCAGGCGGCTTCTGCCTGCTGAGCGGCGTTACGGCGCTCGCTTTCTTCACGCGACAGCGCGACCGAGGTGCGCACGCCACGGCCAACGAACTCCATCAGTCCGCTGACAACCCGTTCGTTCGGGTCGATTCCGGCGCAGGACAGCACCTCGCGCCCATCGCGCGAGCGGGCCCAGCGGGCGATTTGTTCGGGGCCATTGCCGTATTTCTTGTCATCGGCGATGGCGTCATCCAGAGCAGCCAGCACAACGGCCGCGAATAGCTTGCGTGCACGATTGCCTTGCTCGTTGTTAAAGGCAGTGCCGTCAACGAAATCTCTCATCTCGTCTTCCTTGTTGTTCTTGCTCTTGCATTTTCGGCGTGACGGTCCTTATGACCTATTAGGTGCGATTCGGATACACCTAAAATGCATATCTACGTTGCGTCATTTGCATGGCTTGCTGCAAGTGCAGCACTAGGTCTCGTTGTCTTGTCAGGTGTGGTCCCGCCAGATATAGGGACGGCAACTGACGCATCAACCGTTTGTGAAGGATTTATGTCATGCCCAAGATAAATGGGAACGAAATTCGCCCCGGCAATGTGCTTGAGCATAATGACGGGCTGTGGGCCGCTGTCAAAGTCGATCACGTAAAGCCCGGTAAAGGCGGTGCTTTTGCGCAGGTCGAACTACGCAACCTGCGCAACGGGTCCAAGCTGAACGAACGTTTCCGGTCAGCGGACAAGGTCGAACGTGTGCGTCTGGAACAGAAAGATCAGCAGTTCCTCTACGAATCTGACGGTATGCTGGTGTTCATGGATACCGAGACCTATGAGCAGATCGAACTGCCCGCCGATCTGCTGGGTGAACGCCGCCCGTTTCTGCAGGACGGCATGACCATTGTCGTCGAGTTCTACGAATCCGAGGCTTTGAACGCGACGCTTCCTCAGAAAGTCACCTGCAAGATCGTCGAGACCGAGCCGGTGGTCAAAGGTCAGACCGCTGCGAACTCGTTCAAACCGGCGGTTTTGGACAACGGCGTCAAGGTGATGGTGCCGCCGTTCATCGGTCAGGATGAGATGATCGTGGTGAACACCGAGACCATGGAGTATTCCGAACGCGCATAACGCTTGGCGATTTCCGGAAAATGACCGTGTCAGCAGGGCTGCGCGGTCATTTTTTATGTCTGGTGTATTTGCGGTATCGCGCGGGATCGGGGCCAAACAGGCCGCGCATCAGGTCGAACTTGATCCGGTTGGCGCTGACTTGCCGGTAGAAGGCGATCAGAAAGGCTGTTGGCCCTTGTATCCGCGCAAGCCCGCTGGTGGCCGCCACAACGGTGCCCACATCGGTCCGGCCCTGCAAAACCAGCCAGCCGCCCAGCATCAGAACGCCAACCATTCCGGCCCCGTTAATCGCGCTGAGCAGGAATTTGGTGGACAGCTTCCAGACAAACATCCGACGCCGTGTCTCAAAGATGTCATCGAATTTGGCCTCGACATCCGCAACCGTGTTTTCAATATCTTCGGTCGTGAGCGTGTCTGTGGCACTGCGCAGGATGTGGACCCGCTCGGCGACAAAGACGTTCACCTTGCGCTGCGAGACCAGAACGATGACGATCTGCGGCGCGATCATCGACAGGGCGATCAGGCCCAGCCCCGGTTGTGTTGAGGTGATGAAGCCGATGACGGTGATCAGGGTGCCGATCTGAACCACCGGATCGGAAAACGCACCACCCGCGAATTTGCCCAGCTCCTCTGCCTCGGCCGAGATTGCGGTGGTCATGGTGCCCTTGCGGACGGTTTCACCTGTCTGACCCATATCGGCCGAGCGCGCCAGAAGCCGGAGCCGGATCATCCGGATCAGATCCTCGCCCAACGTGCCCGCGCGGTAGCCCAACAGCCACTTGAGCGCGAGGCTCAGCAGAACCACGGCCAACATGCCCGCGCCCAGCAAAAACAGGCGGTTTGTGTCAATATCGTCTGATGTCAGCTGGTTGATGATATTGCGCTGAAACTCCAGCGGTGCGGCAGCCAACCCCGCCACGGCCAGCGACAGTAGGATCAGGATGATCTGACGCCCGGCGCTGGCGCGCCAGATGGCGGCGTATAACTGGAACATGCAGGCACCTGTGTTGATCGTTTGCCTGCACTGTGACAGGACCGCTGGCGCGGTTCAAATGGTCGCTGAATATCCGGTGTGCCGCGCGCGCAACAAACGGTGCCTAGTCGGTCAGAGTGATCCTGGCGTCGTCGGCCTGCATCTCGTCCCCGGCGCGGTCGAGGCGCAGGTAGGCAATCGCCTGATCCCCGGACTGCGTGAACAACGTGCCCGCAGGTTTCCCACCAGACAGGATCGCCGTTCCAATCGGGGCGCTGCCGTCGATGTTCACCCGGCGCAGGCCTTTGCGTAGTTCGGTCTTGTGCTTCATGCGGGCGGTGACTTCCTGCCCGACATAGCAGCCTTTCTTGAAATCAACGCCGTTCAGAACCTCGAACCCGGATTCCAGAATGTAGCTGTCGGGGGTCAGTTCGATCCCGCTTTCGGGGATGCAGTGGCGCACGCGGATTGCCTCCCAATCGGTGCCATCATCTCCTTCGGGCTCAGGGGCATACGCACGCCAGCCCAGATCGACATGGCGCGGGTCGGGCAGGGCCCCATCGGGCGCAGGCCCGGTTCCCTGCTGCAGGTTCAGGTCGGTCGCCTCGATCGCCACATCCGCGCGCAGCTTGTACATGCTGAGGCGCTTGAACAACCCATCCGCCAGGTCCTCGGCCACGTCCAGCAAGATCGCCTCTGCGTCCCGTTTCAGAAAGAAATCGGCCAGATACTTGCCCTGCGGCGTCAGCAGAGCGGCATAGACCAGCCCGTTGTCCAGCCCGCGAATGTCATTGGTGATCAGGTCCTGCAAAAAACTCTCGGCGTCCGAGCCGGTCAGGCGCAGAATGCGGCGGGTGGGCATGGCTTGGTCCTCGTCAATTGCTTGGGCACCGTGATATAGGAAGTCTCGCCGCCAAGACCAGAGGTTATCCGACGTGCCCGCGCCCATCAGCATCGTGATCCCGACCCTGAACGCGCAAGCCGCCTTGCCCGATTGCCTGCAGGCTCTGATGGAGGGGTTGCACGCAGGTCTGATCCGCGAGCTTGTGATCAGCGATGGCGGATCAGCGGACCATACCCCCGAGATGGCCGAGGAAGCAGGGGCCGAATTCGTCACAGGCCCAGCGTCCCGAGGCGGCCAACTGCGCCGGGGCTGCGCGCAGGCCAAAGGCGATTGGCTGCTGATTGTGCACGCCGACACTGTGTTGCAGGAGGGTTGGACGAAAGTGGTCGCGGACCACCTGCAAACCGGCAAACCCGCTGCCTTTAGGCTGGCCTTCCGCGCCAAGGGCTTCGCCCCGGCTTGGGTGGCCGGGTGGGCTAACCTGCGCAGCCGCATCTTCGGGTTGCCCTACGGGGATCAGGGCCTGCTGTTGCCCCGCCACACCTATCTGGCCACAGGCGGATACCCCGACCAGCCGTTGATGGAGGATGTCGGGCTGGCCCGCAAACTGCCCCGCATCACCCTGTTGCCATCCCACGCGGTTACGAGTTCGGAACGGTACGAGAGGGCGGGCTGGTTTCGGCGCGGGGCGCGGAATCTGTGGACTCTGCTGCGCTACTTTCTTGGGGCCGACCCAAAGGCGCTGGCGCAGGCTTACCGGCGTTAAGCCGTGCGCCGCGCAGCTCGACCAGCGATTTGCCCAATCGGAACGGCGCGGCGAAGCTGACCAGACACAGGGCGATGATCTGCAGCACCAGAATATGGGCGTTGGCCTGCAGGTATTCCCATTCATCCTTCAGCTTGCTGACCTGGTCGATCAGATCGTCATATGCCTGCGCCAGGATCAGATAGTCGCCCGCAATCGCAGGTACCTTGCGGCGCATGTTGTCGATGGCGGCCTGTGTTGGCTCGTCCAGCGAGGTAAAGACCAGAAACTGATCGATGTCGAACGCGTCGGCCTTGGCGGCCATGCCCCGGATTTCCTCCATGTCATCTTTCGCCTGACGCCCGAACAGGAAGTGCAGACCCTGCAGTGGCGCGACCTCATTCGTGACCGCAATGAACAGGGGCAGATCGGCGTTGCTGGCGGTTGAGGCCGACAGGAACTCGACCTTTTCACACAAGACGGCGGTATCGGGGTCATAGGCCGGGTCGCAGAACCGCAACCGGAATCGCGCCGCGTCGCGGTCAAAGGCCAGTGTGGCGGCGTAGGCCACGTCAATCTGCCGGTCCAGCCGCGAACTGTCCGCCGAATACAGCCCCGCCAGAACCGCCACCAGCGCGCCGATACCGCCCAGCACGACCCAGACCAGATCGGCCACCTTCCACGCCCGGTGTCCCGCAGGTTTGCGGAACAGAAAACCGGTGCCCACCGATCCGATCAGAAAGAACAGAATCAGCAGAGGCAGTTGATTGTCCGTCACAAAACTCATGGCCTCAAGTGTAAGAAGTCCGATCCGTGACGCAACAGTGATCACGTTCAGTTGTAACCCGCTGCAGGATAGAGATACTGGGCCTGCGCAGAGGGAGAATGACCCATGACCAAAGAAATCGTTCTGATCCACGGGGCCTTTGCAGGGCCGTGGTGCATGCGGGACTATGCCGGGTTCTTTCGCGACCGCGGCTGGACGGTGCACACCCCCGCGCTGCGCTATCATGGCGGAGATCTAAGGGCCGAGCCCGATCCGGGCCTGACCGACACCAGCGTCAAGGACTACGCCGATGACATCGCCGATTTCGTGCAGGGGCTGGACAGCAAACCGGTGCTGCTGGGCCATGCCATCGCGGGCGTCGTCGCCCAGCAGGTGGCGTCTCGCGGGTTGGCCAGCGCCATCGTCCTGATCAACCCGAATGCGCCCTGGGGCACCTTGCCCGAAACCGACGACGAACGCGCCGTGCCGCGTGCGTTGATGGAGGGCGGGGCCTTCTGGAAACAGTCCATGCGCGTCGATTTCGATCTGATGGCCCCCTTTGCGTTGAACAAAATGCCCGAGGCGCAGCAGCACGAAGTGTTCGACCAACTCGGCCCGGAAAGCGGGCGGGCGATGTTTGAGATGTTCTTTTGGATGTTCGACGATCACCACGCGATGAAGGTGGATATCGACAAGGTAGACTGCCCGGTGCTGATCGTCTCAGGCACCGAGGACCGGGCCGTGAACCCCAACACCTGCCGCGCGCTGGCGAAGCTCTACGGGGACCGCGCGACCTTTCTGTCGGTCAAAAACCACGCGCATTTCCTGTTCATGGAGCCCGGCTGGGAAGGCCCCGCCGGGCAGATCGCCGGTTGGCTGGACGAAAAGCTGGGCTAAACCGGCCCGACGTCAGTTGTTGGTCGAAAACGTGCTTTGCGGTTTCCATTTGAGCGTATCGTCACTTTCGCGATGACAGCGCAACAGGCGTTCCTGCACCGTGCTGACCGTACTGGTGACGGTGTTGTCGCCCGTCAGCAAGACAAAGGCGTCCTCGGAATAGGCCAGACCTTCGTAATAGCAAAACCGCTTTTCCGCGCCGTCCGGAATGGGTGAGGCGAGGCTCAGCGTCTGCTGCGCGGCGGCTGCCGAGGCCAGCAGCGTCAGCGCCAGCCCGAGGGTTAGTGTTTTCATGTCGTCCTCCCGTTCGGAAATTGTCGTTCGATTTGGGTCTTGGACGCCCGGAACCTCAGATGTCGTTCTTGGATGACGGATTGAGGGTAAGTGTGAACGGGATCAACGGGTTAGGCAAGGGGGAGTGATTTCACGGACGTCCCAGAGTATCTATCTGACATATTCAATTATTTAGTAGGATGTTGTTGTTGAACAAACATGATGCAGAAAATTCCAGTTGAATAGTACAGTCACTCGTCCAATGATTTAATATAGTTTATACTGAAATATTTTTCCAGAAGAAGAGTGGATTGAAACGCCTAAGGAGTAAATGAAGCATGGAATTCGATAGAAGAAAGAAATTAGTGTTCTTTTTTGGTTGCGTTACTTCCGTGCTTCTTATTCTCGCACTAGGGGCTCTGCGTGAAAATTATCCAGCGGAAATGGAATTGGAGGCACACTGGGTGGCTATCGGAATGTTACCTTTATTGTTCTTCCTTCTTTTCGGCGGCGTCATTTCTAAGGCTAAGGCGCTTGGCATTGAATTTGAGCTCGCCCTTAGCTCTCCAATAGGAGACTTCTGGGCGAGAATTGAAGAATTTGGGGCTTCTCGGTTGCTGAATGTCTCTCAGAATAGGACGTTGCGAAAACTATCAGTTGATTATTTGAAGGGTTTAGAAAAAGCGGAAGCTGAGGCGATCCAAATTCTAAGGTTTAACGTAGATCAAGATGGGGGATATGATCCATCCGCTTTGCTGGCCTATTTTCAATTTCTACCAAATCTCAGTTTTTTGGAAGTTGTAAAGGATGAAAAACAGGTTTGGATTATTCCGATGAGTCACTTCTTTGTCGAAGACGGAGAGCGCCAAAGGCATCATGAAAATCAAAGTATTATGGGGCGGATTGAACAGTTTGTGAATATTTTGAACCGTAAAACTTGTCATAAATTGTTTCTTGATGTGTGCTTCCCGAACTATAAGTACAAGGTAACCAAAGACACTTCGATAAAGCTTCTAATCGACAAAGTCTGCAAAGAGCGAAAGCCAGTAATCACCATTTTTGATGAAAACGACCTTTATTTAGGTGCTGTGCTGCCTGATCATCTCCTACAGTTGACCAGGTGGATCATCAAAGACAGCTAAACCACTCTCCTAAACATCCAACTCCTCCACAAACCGCGCATTCTCCTGAATGTACTGGAACCGTAGCTCAGGTTTCTTGCCCATCAGGCGCTCGACGAGGTCTCCGGTTTCGCCGGGTTCGTCCTCGTCAATCGTGACGCGGATCAGTTTGCGGGATGCCGGGTCCATTGTGGTCTCTTTCAGGTCTTTGGCGTCCATCTCGCCCAGACCTTTGAAGCGGGACACGTCGATCTTGCCTTTGCCGCCCAGACCTTTTTCCAGCCATTCGTCGCGCTCGGCCTCGTCCAGACAATAGACGCGTTTGGCGCCTTGGGTCAGGCGATAGAGGGGTGGGCACGCGAGATACAGGTGGCCTGCGTCAATCATCGGGCGCATCTGGGTGAAGAAGAACGTCATCAGCAGCGAGGCGATATGCGCGCCGTCGACATCGGCGTCGGTCATGATGATGATCTTGTCATAGCGCAGGTCGTCGACGTTGAACTTGGTGCCAAGGCCCACACCCAAGGCCTGCGTCAGGTCGTTGATCTCGGCATTGGTGCCCAGTTTCGAACTGGCCGCGCCCAGCACGTTCAGGATTTTGCCGCGCAGGGGCAGCAGGGCCTGCGTCTTGCGATCGCGGCCCATTTTGGCGGAGCCGCCCGCCGAGTCGCCCTCGACGATGAATAATTCGGTTCCGTCCCGTGTTGAACTGGAACAGTCCACCAGCTTGCCGGGGAGACGAAGTTTCTTAGTGGCGGACTTGCGTTGTGTTTCTTTCTCGGCCCGTCGGCGCAGGCGTTCCTCGGCCCTTAGGATGAGGAAATCCAAGATCGCGCCGGCGGATTTTGTGTCGGCGGCGAGCCAGTTGTCGAAATGGTCGCGGACCGAGTTTTCGACCAGCCGTTGCGCCTCGACCGTGGCGAGGCGGTCTTTGGTCTGGCCGACGAATTCGGGTTCGGAGATAAAGCACGACACCAGCGCGCAGCCGCCGGTGATCAGGTCGTCTCGGGTGATTTGACCGGCTTTCTTGTTGTTGATCAGCTCTCCGTACGCCTTGATGCCCTTGAGGACGGCGGCCCAGAAACCTGCCACATGGGTGCCGCCTTCGGGCGTGGGGACGGTGTTACAGTAGGACTGGATGAACCCGTCGCGTGAGGGGGTCCAGTTGATCGCCCATTCGACCTTGCCGGGGGTGCCGAATTTTTCGTTGAAATCCACGGTTCCGGCAAAGGGTTGTTCGGCATAGGTGGACGAGCCGTTCATCGTTTCCTTGAGGTAATCGCTGAGGCCGCCGGGGAAGTGGAAGGTGGCCTCGGTCGGGGTTTCGCCGTCGTCGATATGGGATTTCCAGCGAATCTCGACGCCCGAGAACAGGTAGGCCTTTGAGCGGATGGATTTGAACAGCCGCGCCGGTTTGAACTTGTGGTGGCCGAAGATTTCGGCATCGGCGTGGAAGGTCACTGTGGTGCCGCGCCGGTTGGGGGCCGCGCCGATCTTTTCGACAGGACCCAGCGGGATGCCGCGCGAGAAGCGTTGTTCGAACAGTTTTTTGTCGCGCGCCACCTGTACGACCATGGAATCAGAAAGCGCGTTGACCACGGACGCGCCCACGCCGTGCAGACCGCCCGAGGTCTGGTAGGCTTTGCCCGAGAATTTGCCGCCCGCGTGCAGGGTACACAGGATGACCTCGAGCGCGGATTTGTCGGGGAATTTGGGGTGCGGGTCGATGGGAATGCCGCGCCCGTTGTCGCGCACGGTCAGGGCGTAGTCTTCGTGCAGCTCGACCTCGATCCGGTTGGCGTGGCCTGCGACCGCCTCGTCCATCGAGTTGTCGAGGATTTCGGCGACCATATGGTGCAAAGCGCGCTCATCCGTGCCGCCGATATACATGCCGGGGCGTTTGCGGACCGGTTCCAGACCTTCGAGCACCTCGATCGAGGAGGCGTCATAGGCGGTCGTGTTCTCGGGCGTCAAAAGATCGTCGGGCATGGGTGCTGCTCTTGTTTTCAAGTTTTCCCCATTATGGCAGGTGATGTGGTCCGGGGGAAGAGGGGCGCGAGGTGTTGTGCCCCTCTTTGACCGGAAACGATCACTTTCTGAAAGACGGATCGGGAGTGCCGACGTAACAATTCATGATCCAGGGATAGGTCGTGGTGACGTAGTAGCCGTATTGGCCGTCAACGGTCATGCCGTTGCATTCATCCAAGTCTCCTTTGCCAGTAAACGTGTAGTCTTCGATGTACGTGCCGTCGGGCATGCCGCCTGGACCGCCCGGCGGGGAGGGGCGCTCTTGCGTTTTCAACTCGTACCCCGAGGTTGCGGCCCGGATCGTGCCATCGGCGTCTTTGAAGATGGTTCCGAAGATCGGAAACCCGTCCGATGCGAAGCCGATTACGGGTGACGGCTCGGTGACTTCGCGGTCAACAAACAGCGCGTTCGGGTTCGAGTGATAGTGATACCGGCCATCGGGCTGGGTATGGGCGTTGTGCAAATCCACACCGAAATACTTGTCGTATGAGGGCGGGTCGATCAGCCACGGGTCCCGGACCGTGCAACCGGCCAACACATTGCCGTTCTTGTCCGCGCGCGGCCCGTCCGGGCGGTAGCACCCGGCAGACAGCAAATCGACCGGCACGCCGTTGAACAGGACCGCGTTGTATGCCCGTTGTCCCAAAGGGGTTGGCTGTGCCGCATTCTTTGGGTTTCGCGGTATTTGGAACTCGGAAATCAGAGGTCTGAAATCATTGGCGAAACGCGCGGTTGCCCCGTTGAAATCATGGTTGGGGGTGCCGTTGGACGCAAGGGTGCAAGTTTCCTCGTCAGCCACGATTTTGACCTGCGCCTGATAGGTCGTTGATTTTTGGATGTCTTCAACTGTGGCAGAGTATGCGCCCACATAGTCCGCGCAGTCTCCGGACCTGTTGGTGAGTATTTTGTTTGTGATGTCGGTTCCGGCAACCTCTTGCGCAAAGGCAGAGAGTGGCAGGAGCGTTGTCAGGCCGGACAGTTTTATCAGTCTTGCGAATGTCATAGCTGTTAACCAATCGCTTTTTGGGGGTACGGGCAGCGTAGACGAGCCGATGTACTTATCAAGGGCTACTCAACGGCAGAATGGGCGGTTGTGTAATTTCATAGCTTGCACAATGACTTGCTCTGCAACAGCTTAAGGCCAGAAACGCAACGAGCAAAAGGGCGATCATGAGCTGGATCAAAACCATTCCCTTCGACCAAGCCACCGGAAAGCTAAAAAAGCTGTACGAGCGGGTGACTGGCCCCGACAACAATGTGGACAAGATGTCATATCTGATTGACCACACTCTCACGGCGCGGCAAAGGGTAAGCCATGGCGAAGGCATATTCATACCTCAGAATCAGTTCTGAAAAACAAACCCGAGGTGGCGGCATCCAACGGCAGATGGAAGCGTCTGCACAGTATGCGGAACAGCATGGATACGAACTCGTTGAAACTCTGCAAGATGTGGGCGTTTCTGCATTCCAAGGCAAGAATGCTAAAGAAGGTGCGCTGAGCAGATTTCTGTCCGCTATTGACCAAGGTGTTATTGTGTCTGGCAGCTTGCTGATTGTCGAAAGCCTTGACCGCTTGAGCCGACAAGACCCGATGAGCGCGTTCACTCAGTTTTCCCAAATTATTAGCAAAGGTATCTCTATCGTTACGCTGGTCGATCGTCAGGTCTATTCCCCTGAGTCGGTAAAGAACGATGTAAGTAAGCTATTCTTGTCTCTCGGCTCAATGCTGCGGGCACATGATGAGTCAAAGACTAAAAGCGTCCGCCAAATAGCAGCTTGGAAGCGAAAGCGGAGTGCTGGCGAGTTAATGACGACTAGAGCGCCTGCGTGGCTTGAAGTTGTCGATGGTAGATTTCACGTCAAAAAGGGTGCGGCTGAGACAATCACGACAATTTTCGACCTTTGTATCAACGGTATGGGGGCATACTCTGTCACGAAACACATGAACTCCAACCTTGAGAAATTCCCCACATTTTCAGGAGGAAAGGGCTGGAACACAGCATATGTTGGAAAGATTCTGACTTCTCGTCATGTGCTGGGCGAACTGCAGCCATTCAGCAGTGTCAGTGGCAAACGGTCAGAAGTCGGTGATGTGATCACGGACTATTACCCAAAAATCATCAGCGAAGGAAAATTCCAACTTGCTCAATCAGCGATGGCTGGAAGACGAATCAAGGGTGCTGGGCGAAAAGGTGAAACAAAGACTAACCTGTTCAGCCGGATAATTCGATGTGGGAAATGTGGTTCGGCGATGGTCTACCGTGCTCGCGGTTCCAGTGGAAAAGGCGTAGACATGCTGCGCTGTCAAGGCAGCTACCAGAACAAAGGCTGCAATTGTCCTGGCTGGCAGTACCCAGAGTTTGAAGAAGCGTTCTATCGGTTCGTCAAAGAGGTGAACTTCGTTGAAGTGTTTGCTGGCGAGGATGCAGGCAAACAGACCGCAATACTCTACAAGCAACGAACTGTGGTCCAGGAGAAGATTGCAGAAATCGAGAAATCGATTGACACAATCGTTAACAGAATGGTCCGAATAGATCTAAGCGAGACGATGATTGCAGCCTTGTCCAAACGAGAACAAAGCGCCCAAATTGAGCTGCAATCATCGAAAGCAGAACTGACGGAAATCGACAATACGATTGCAAACCTGACAGCAGAGAATGTCGCATCCACTCAAAATGACTTCATAGAAAAGTATGAATGTTTGTCCGATAAAGCTGAACTCCGAGAGGTGAGATTTCACCTTTCAAGTATCATAAAGCGCTCAGTGGAAAAGATCGAATGCTTCAACGGATTCCGAGTGTTTCCGTGGGAAGTGGAAAACATTTCCGACCGTTTTAGACGGATAGTCGAAAAGATGGGTATGGATACTAGTGAGAAGATCGCAGAATATCTGAACAAGCAGACGGGCAGAGTGATGCATGATAAGTGTGAAAGGTACTTTGTCGTCACTTTCCGAAACGGTGTTAGCAGATATGTCCGACCGGGCGTGGATGGGGCAATTGTCATTCGCTCAGAAAGAATGGCGGGTTTTGAGAAAAAGTGAATTCGCCCCGATTACGCTTCGGTGAAGAGTTTTCCGTCCAAAGAAGCATCCCTAAAGAATGCATTGTTATTAAGCATCCCAAATTGGTTAATCGTTACAGAGTGCGCTCCGCTCTTATTCGCCATTTAACAGACCTTTAGCTCCGCCCCATTAACTGCTAGGACTGCTCCTGACATGGCAGACGCGGCCATGTTGGGGCGTGGAAACCCCTCAAGTACTAGGCCGAAATTTCGGCTGAACACCTTTGACCTATGGTCGGGGTGCCTGTGTTATACAACAGGCTCCGGCTAAAGGCACAGGGTCCGTGTACTTGCGGATTTCCAACACCCCGATCACCAGTCAACCGCGAGGGCGCTCGCAGATCGGGGCATGCGGAAAAGACCTTCACAATATCGATGCAGAGCAAAGCACAGGGCGCTGTTCCCGCCGCTTCCAATTCAAACCACCTGAACATTCAAATCCCCTGTCGGCCTTCATCGGTGTTGGCCGTATCGGGGGCGGTGCGGGCACCCCGCCTCACATCAATCCATGACAACAGGCATTAAGACATGACAGACACACAAGACACAGGCGACAACAACGACGAAGGCAGCATCTGGGACGTGTTCCGTCTCATCGGCTTCGGCGTTGTCTGCTATATTATGTACGTGATTTTCTTCACCGACCCTCGTGGCGACCAGTTCAACGAGTTGGTTGAGACAAGCGCACCCACTGACCAGAGAGTGTTTCTCGATATAGTCGGCTCGGCCATCGCAACCGCTGACAGCGCCAGCAACGATGCAGCCACGACAGCAGCATATATTGCGGCCAACGAACAGCTTTGCTCTGGTCAAACCTTTGACCCGTTCGGCATGAAGACTGGATGGGTCGGAGTTTTCGATGGTGCTGACCTGACAGACTCAAGCTCGAAAATGTATGTTGAGATCGACATCGGCCACGGCAACGAAATCCGTACCGAAGTGCCGGAGGCATTGCGGAACACGGTGCTGAACATCGAAGACGGCAAGTCGGTCACATTTTCAGGGTCATTCGAGCCGGGCAATATGTATGAAAACCAATGCCTGGATACCATCGGCTCTGTCCTGTTCGGAGCGAAGCCCAAACTGACTGATAGGCAATTCACTTTCGACCTCAGGCAGATCGCAGAAATCGCCGAATGACCTTTGCGACGCACAGCAGGCAATTGCTGTGCGGTTTCGTCGTTGGCCTTCATCCAATCACCAAGATGGTGAACTCGCATCACAACCAAGGAATATCAAAATGATCAATCGCATAGTCTTTGCCGGACTTCTGTCTCTGTTTGCCACGGGGGCAGTGGCCGAAGACTTCACAATCTCATTTACATGGGATGGCCTGAAACCCTGCACGTCAGGAAATCCCAACCGTGTTGGCAACCCAAGCTTTGTGGTCAAAGGATTGCCTGAGGGGACACAGTATGTCCGGTTCACGATGAAAGACTTGGATGTACGTTCTTACAATCACGGCGGTGGCGTTGTGAAGATGTCAGCGGATGGCACTGTGTCATCGGGAGCGTTCAAGTACAAAAGCCCTTGCCCACCGAACGGAGCACATATCTACGAATGGTCCGCTGTAGCCCGTACCAAGAAATCTGGCGGCAAGAAACTTGGGCTAGCAACTGCACAGCGCCAGTATCCTGAGTAGGATGGGCCAGTCTGGTTTAGCTGGACTGGACAAAAAATGCGCAGGGCAAATTTGGTGCCTTGCGCCCTAAACTCCCCAAACGACATCAGCCTTCGGAATTGAATTCGGGATAGTATGCGTGCGCTTCAAGACCTTCCCGGCGCGGTTCGTGCGCTCAAAAAAGACATGAGGGATCGGCGTACCAGTGCTGATGTTCTTTACGAGGTCGTCTTTATTATACCAAAACCCGATTCCGCAGGCATAGTCGCGGCCGCTCATGAGCCATACGTTAGCACCACCGAAATCGAATGCGACAATTACTCGAAGGTCACACCACTCATCAATCAAACGGACATCGTGGACAGACAACCGCGATATGATGTGACCCTCAAATCGATGCCCCGGGTTGTACCGCAGCGCATTCTCAATTTGTGTCTTGTCGGTCTTACGCCGGAGACCATCAACCACCCAGATCATGGGTGCATGGAACACCGTGCGTTTCTGGGCTTCATCAAAGTCAATTTTTGAGTGTTGAAACTCCACCACAAAATTGCTCGGGGTCTTCACGTCCGCAATATGGAGTTCGCCTTGTTCATCGCGGGCAGGAATTTCCTGCCAATCCGTCGGGAAGCGATTCTTCCAAGATCGGTGCCACTCCGTCTCAGATTCCCACCACTGGTCGCAGTGGCGCTGCCCTTTGTGAGCCCAGTGCCATACCTTTTTAGTGCCGCACCTTGCAACCAACGACGAGTTGCACCCCGGGCAAAACCCGACTGCACCGGGCTCAGCCTCGATTCTACTGTCTTCAAAAACCGCGAAACGCATTGAAAAGACATAGGTGCTTGATATGGGCGCGCCAAGATAGCACTAAGCATCATGAACACAATTTAGTTCACGCATCGACTAAATCTTTGACAGGAAAAACAATGAGCGGAAGTGATGGCAATGTTTGGATTGCTCAACGTCATGGTCAGGACTGGCGCGACGAATATGTGCTGGCCGCAGTGAACTGGTTACACGAAATATTGCCATCGGCTGAATTGGAGGGACGAATAGAGGCAGCCGAGAGCTATTTTCAATCCGCAAAGCAGCAATGGGCAGAAGGAAATCGTGTCCCATTATTTAATCCAAAAGACAAGATTTCTTGGTACCTGCATCAAGCGCTACGATATGCTGATCCGGCCTTGAGACCTGATTTTTTCTTGCCCGAAGGCTACCGCATTGCACCGCTTTTCAGACGCCTTGGACAGATCATCCCGCAATTGCGCACAATCGAAGCTGCAGAAGACTGCGTTGAGCGTTTACTAAGAAGAGATAAGGCTCAACCCGATGACGGGATATACGAGCTTCTGGTGGCGGGAGCCTACAAGAGCCGGGACTGGGAAAAAGTTGAATTCTTGGCGGAAACTCCGGGGATGGGAAAACGCAATGATCTTAGGGTGGAACGTAATACGGAACATTGGGCCATTGAGTGCAAGCGCACAGGGCGATCCGGCTATGCCTATGAAGAGCGACTTGCTGCGGAAAAAATCGCATCGAGCGTACATTCGTTGTCCAAAAAATCGGGCAAATCCTTAGTAGTGCTCGCTTACTACACAGAAGAAGTTACTGCTTTAGGTGAGCGATACCTTGACGACAAAGTTGAACGCTTTCTCCAAAGCACTGGGCCCGTTGAATGGGAGGCAGAGGGCAGTCATGGTGTAGTATTCGAAATGCCTTGGACCGACTTGCGTGCCGTGATGGCACATGACGATATTTACTTTGGGTCCAGTCGGATGGTCGAGCTTGTGTTGGGACATTACGATCCCATAATGGATTTTTCGATGGATGGATGTTGGACACCAGCAGAAGGACGCCCCCTACATGCGACTTGGGTAGACCAAGCGAGTCTCGTTATATGGAGGAGCACTTCTGAGGCTGCGGCTCAACGAAAGGCACGGCATTTTCGGAGCGTGGTGGGGCGGGCGTCTCAACAACTTCCAGACGACATACCTAGCGCAATCCACGTGGGCTATGAAGCCAACGGAGGGAACAGTGTTGATGGACTTCGTCACCATCTCAACCAACAGGTCATGATGGAATTTGAACCCGCTGAGACGGATCTCCGTATGGTATATGGTAATTACTTTATGCCTGAGCTCGTCACATCCCGGAACGAGAGTTGTGCGGTAACCGAAACCATGGCTTGGTATCCAGTGGGGACTGGTCATGAGTGTCAACCACTCCCAGACCACATGCTATTTTCTGATGAAGACGGCTTGCCCGGCTCACATCTGTAATTGAGGAGCTTGACCCGGCGAGAGATCACTAAGATTAACGCCACTGATATCAACGTAAGAGCTTCACACGCGACGCAAATTTTCTGCCGTTGCGAAGACAGTATAGACAGCTAGTTTGCTCACAAAAAATAGGGGTTTGCAATGAGTACACTTGAAGAGGCACAAGCAGCAGCACTGGCCCACCGAGAAAAAATGGAGCGCATTGTTTGTGTGAAGGATGGTCATATTGTTATCGACCTATTCGAGCTGTGTGATGCCCCAAGTGAATACAATATCCCTTTGCACAAATGCGAAACGAGCACGCAGATTTTGGGATGGGTACAACACTTGACCGAAAAGACTTGGCTTACCAATGACGTACTCCGTCGTTTTGTGGCCCTTGCAACAGCGACTGCGGGAATAGATTTGCACGAGAGTTAACAATTTTGTTGTGCACGTAGGCCACTCGAACTTAAGCCAAACAAACAGTGTATCTCGGCTATATCGACGGGCACTTTAGCCGCACCCAAGATTGCGGGTGTTTCCGCCACTCAATGATGAACAATTGAACAACATCAGCCGAAACGGTTGTATGCATGAATCTAACGACTTACGTGTCGGACATGGAACTTACATACCCCATCAACTTCGTTGGTTTTGAACACGGTGCCACCAGTGGCGACGTGATTACCCGTGACGGTGAATTTCTTGGGACCTGGACCTTCATCAAAAACGAAGAGGAGGACACTGGTGAGTTTCAATTTGTCGCAGATGGCGAAACTGAACCATTGTTCACCGAAGGGGTGGTCTTTCTTAGCAGCGGCTTGCGGGTGGGAATGGCGCTTAGCACCATATGCCGGACCATTCGTGATTGGCGCGACGAAAGTGAGCGGCTAGAAAACGTTGGCAGTGGATAAAACAGACGGCCAAAGTTGAATGCTGACATTTGTATCTCATGCAAAACACGACAGCTAAGAGCTCATTTTGCCGGATGCTGCGCCGAGCACGAAGGTCAGCTTTTTTTGTACTGGACGGTTCAGAAAAACATACAAGGGCCTATGCGCCTATCAATTCTGAAATCACCAGATTTTGTACGGGTAGACCCTTGAAGCAGAATTTATAGTGCCTAGGTATATATCGCTTCGGGGCATCGGACCCGGATGAACCGTGTTAAGGACCGCAAGCGTTATCTTCGCGCGCGGCGGGATCATCGGCGTGATTGGGTTCATGTCGCATCCTACTTGGCACAATGTGGTTGTAATATACCACGCTAGGTTATTCCGTACCGGAGGGCGCTTGCGCCTGTTGATGGGAGCTAGGTTCAAATAGCCCGGGCAGTTTTTGACGAACGGAGTCGCTATGCCCGGGTTTTACCTACCTACTGAAGAAGAATTCGATCCCCACACCGACGCTTTCATTCTTCACTGCCTGGCAAAAGAACGCCAATATCAGCACTTCGATCTCCCTTTATCAGATGAAGCTCGAAACCAGCAGTTCGACTTTTCGTCCGAGGTCGCGCCACGCCGTTTTCTACCACTGTTGGGGTACACAGATATCACCCGGAAGTTTGTTCGGGACGATAGCGGCAACCGACACGAAAAGATTAAGAAGCGGCCCATTCGTTTTGCGGCTCACGAAGATGCCGCATATCTGCAAGCATATGCTGATCACCTTGGACCAATCTATGAGGCCGCACTTATGGAAGACGGAACGAGCGGCAGTGTCCTTGCCTATCGGCGTGGAGGGGGAACCAATATTCACCACGCAAAGTCGCTCTTTGACGAAATCTCACAGCGGCAAAATTGCAGTGTTTTCGCCTTGGACATTTCTGGGTTCTTTGACTGCCTCAACCATGATCATCTGAAATATGAAGTTTCGCGTTTGGTCGGTGTAGATCGGTTGAATGATCACGACTGGACGGTCTTCCACAATGTCACCCGATATTCTTGGGTGGAATGCGATGATCTGGATACGTTGCTCGGTAAAAAACGTAAGCGGCACGGGAGGGTGTGTACACCCGATCAATTCAAATCGCATGTCAGAGGTCGCAAAAGTGGCTTGGTCCGCAAGCATGAATTCGATTTTGGTATCCCCCAAGGAACCCCTGTCTCTGGGCTGTATGCCAACATTTACCTCCGGACTTTTGATCAGGAAATTTTTCGATTGGTGAACAGTATTGGCGGTTCCTACCGTCGCTATTCCGATGACATCGCGGTCACACTGCCGCTAGGAGCAAAGCAAGATCATGTTGTAGGACTTATTGAAAAGTTCATCGCAGACTTTGCGCTCGCGCTGTCTACCGACAAAACGGAAACCGCAGACTTCAACGGCGGTGCCTTGGTTGGCGATAAACCGATTCAGTACCTAGGATTCACTTTCGATGGAGAGCAGACCTTGATCCGGCCCTCTTCTATGGATGCATACCGCTCAAAGATGAAACACGGCATCCATGCGAAATTAGTAGCGGCGAAGCAGCAAGGAGTTCCATCGTTTAAGGTGTTCAAACGAGAACTGTTGAGTCGATACACGCACAAAGGAATACGGCGTAACTTTATTCAGTACGCTTATAAATCGGCTGATATTTTCGATGCGTCAGAGATCAGACATCAGGTTAGAAACCACATCAAGTGGTTCAACAAAGCTTGGGATCGCGAAGCGGTCAAAGTCTATGGCGGTTTGGTCACTTCGGCATAGCAGTCAAAAAATGCAAAGAGGAAAATATGGAAGTTTGGTTTTGTATAAGCGGAAGTGTCGTTGCTAAGAGTGAAACAGGCATCGTTCCCCCGATTGGCTCAGAAGTCACGATACGAATGGACACGTACAAAAAGGGACTGGAAGCGGGGACTGTTTTGACATTCACGGTTAGTGATGAGTTTCCACCGCACTACGACTACACTGCCGATGTGGTGTATGTCGATGTGAATGGTTGGAAGGTTCATAAACCTCATGAGGAGGTAGATGATTGATCAAGCATTGGTGGAATGGCACTTTTGTTCCCTACGACAACGATGACGACAGCGGAGTCTTCTTGATGGGAGGGACATACCGACGGCACTGGTCTGCTAATGTTGCGCGCGCCGTGGTCAGTTTCGTATCTCGGGAGTGGAAATGGGTGATCGGAACGTCACTTGCAGTCTTGGGCCTAGCAATGAGCTACGCTCGTTTCTTTTGAGAGCGCAGCGCATAAGTCACGATTTGTGCACCACATGTGAGGACTCCGAAAATCAGGATGTGGATATGGTGCATAAATCCAGTGCGTATCTCGGCGTGATTTTTTAGCCTTTTCCCATGAAGATCGGCTACCTAACAGCCAACGTCAGCTTTGATGCATCAACGGCAATCTGCGTAGAACCATTGACGAAACCAACTACCCGTTGCCCTCCCTTCCGAAAATTCCGACGCCTTCTACGACAAACCAACGTTTGTCGGTGACGGAGAGATGAGCCATGGTCGAGTATGTTGTCTATTACCGAGTTTCGACCGAACGGCAGGGACGTTCCGGCCTTGGGCTGGAAGCACAGCGGGCGATGGTGGAACAATTCCTGACACCCGCCGATCAAGTGGTTGCCGAGTTCACCGAAATCCAATCCGGCAAACGGGACGACCGAGCCGAGCTATGGAACGCCATCAACCTTGTGAAGAAGACCTGTTCAAAGCTGCTGATCCCAAAGCTGGACAGATTTTCCCGGAAGGTGTCGTTCATATCCGGGATCATCGACCAAGGGATTGAGCTGGTCGTCTGCGAACACCCGAACGTGTCAACATTCTTTCTGCACTTGCTGGCCTGCTTTGCCGAGGAGGAGCGCCGACAGATATCAGAACGCACCAGAGCCGCACTCAGAGCGGCAAAGAACCGGGGAACCGTCCTCGGATGGAATGCACAGGCGTTGGCCGCCCAACGGCAGACAGAGAAGCGGATGTTCTTCGAGACCATCCGAACTGAGTTTGAACGGGCGGTTGCTGAGGCAGGATCATATTCAGGGGCGGCAAGACTGCTGAACGAACGTGGTGTGACAACATGCAAGGGTGGCCGCTGGCATCCGCAGACCGTTAAGAATTACTCCGTTTTCATCGATGACACTAAGTAGCAAATTCCTCTTTTCTTAGTCCCTTATTATACCCGCGTCAAAATGCGCTACTATAGCGCTAATTCAGTATTTTAATTAGCGACTGTCAACAAAATCGCCAATTATGTGT
Source organism: Ruegeria sp. G12 (assembly GCF_056533565.1). Classification (NCBI taxonomy): domain Bacteria; kingdom Pseudomonadati; phylum Pseudomonadota; class Alphaproteobacteria; order Rhodobacterales; family Roseobacteraceae; genus Ruegeria; species Ruegeria sp. G12. The sequence continues at coordinate 404,876 of NZ_JBQFOO010000002.1, read as the reverse complement.
AGGCTGCTCCGTCCAACTAACCTAGATAGCGTGGAGAATGCCTTCGTCGCGAAGGTTTTCAACACCGTCTATTTTTCGAAGTGCATCGACAACGGACTCATCAGCGGAACCCGTGATTACGCCAACTTTGTTGAGTTTTTGCTCAATCTTCATGCCGACTCTACCAAGTTTTTCGGCAATACCTGCAATTTGGTCTCGCTGCTCACGAGCAACCAGTACTACAAGCCTCTTTTCTGACATGATCTCACGACCTTTCTAAATGATCCCTAACCAATAATTGGGGGTGAGGGACCGTCAGGTCAACCTATATCAGGCGATCAGAGAACCTCCGGAGCCCGGGGACTGGACCAACCCCGCTCCGCCATCACGGATTGGCAACCTGATATCGACAGCGCTTCTACGCAGAGCATCCCAAAGCTCACGACCTCTCAGATTACTGTCAGATTGCGCAAGTAATGTGGCAACTCCAGCGACGTGTGGGCAAGCCATAGACGTTCCCTGTAAACGAACATGGCGACGAGGCATAGGAGAGGACGATAGAATATCAACGCCTGGCGCCGCGATGTTTACCTCTCCTCCGTCAGAATTAATGCCACCACAAGAGAAACGTGCGACCCGGAATTCTTCATCCACAGCACCAACCGCCATGATGGATGGAGAATTGGCGGGCGCTCCAACTGGTGCGATGTGGTTGAATTGGCGGGCGCTTTCGTTGCCAGCCGCCGCAATAATCAAGCAACCATTTTCTAGTGCTGTCTGTCCGATGTCTTCATAAATGGGATCAAAGGGTTCGCCCGGCGACGTGGGGCGCCCAAGTGACATAGAAATAACATGGCAACCTTCCCCTATCGCCCAGTTCATTCCCGAAAGAATTTCTCCTTCACGACCAGAACCAATATTGTTCAAGACCTTTCCCACAAAGATTTCAGCCTCATACGCTACACCATATCGCGGCACTCCCGAAGGTGATAGCGGCCCTGCGGCTGTACCAACACAGTGAGTGCCGTGGCCGTTGCCATCTTGTACGGTTTCTCCGGCGACGAACGAGCGAGCAACAATCTCGCGTCCCACAAAATCTGGATGTTCAAGATCAAAGCCGGTGTCTAAGATTGCCACCTTAATCCCACGTCCACTGAAAGACGAACTGCTAGCTCGGACCGCTTGAACGCCCCAAGTGGCAACGTCTTCTGCTTGAACCTTTGCAATCTTGGTGGGCATATCCGTCAGTCCTGCGCGCAGGGGGCCGTCTGCTAAGATACGAAGTCCCTGACGAACCCATTCGTTGTAGCGTTCTTCTAGAGAATCGATTGCGAACATATGAAATTCCGGACGCACCGATTTCACATCCGAGCTACTCGACATAGCTGTCATGATTGATGCCGCCGGCATGTTCTCGCTCGGCCTTATGACAGCGACATTGAGATTCTCCAACATCAAGACGGCTTGTTCCGAAAGAGCATCAGAATAGGAATCCACCTGACCCTCGAAATCAGACGCAACGGCAACATTCATATTACTAACAGCCGCAAGTTTTTTAACCGCAGTTGTGGTTTTTGTCCCCGGCTGCATCTGTACAATATAGTTTCCGGTCGGCACGGGTTGAGAATTTACTAGATTGTCGGATACGTTAACACTGGACATAAGAATTCCCCTTTTCATTTAAATAAGTTATTCGTCAATGCAGTCTTGTACAAAAGCCAGTCTAAAGCGTCATTGCAATGCGTTTGAGGTGATCTGCCTTTCTCGAATACTCACTCAAATCTTGGAGTGACCGATACGCAATATGACGTAAAGTTTTCCAGAATACAGCGCCTCTCTACTAAGTTTGGATGCTTACAAGTTATCCATATTCCAAGCTCCGCAAGCAGTGAAAACGTGCTCGCCGAAACTCTCTGTTTTTACAGCGCCCTTTGGCTGGAAGGCCTACAATAACACCGTTTTTGAGGAAGTCTTTGTCAAACACAAAAACAAACTCTAATTAATTGATAACCAAGGATTGCGCAATTCCCAGCCTGAAACTGATATACGCTACAAAAAACGTTTCGGGCACAGAATACATCAAAATTGGCTTTAAATCAAAGACCAAGTCAAGTCCGCCTAAACGGGTCGGATACAACGTAGGACTGGGAAGCGAAAATTCTTCCAAATGATACGCCCTAAGTTCGAGCAGGCGCTGGCATCCGCAGACAGTGATCAACTACGCAGTGACATTGAACAGCGCTGAGTCGTAAAGCGCTTGAGGCACCTGTGCTCTGCGCACTTCACTGCGGCTGGGCCTCAAAGATGGCGCGCACCGGATTGTGGTCTGTCATTTCGAAGCCAAGCTCTAAACCCTTGCTCTCAACAATCGAGACGTTAGGTGACGTCAAGAAGCCATCGATAGTTAACACATAGTTCTCGCCGGGCACATAGGGCTGATAGGCCGTGCGCACCGTTGGAACGTCTGCGTCCACGGCCCACCGCCACCCATTTGGGATAAGTTCCTTAGGAAAGTCCCTGATCCAGAAAAGAAAGCGTTCATCGGTCCGATGCGGGAACTCTCGATCCGAGAGGCGCAAGTTCCAATCTCCTCCGATTATCACGTGATGACCCGCTTTGTATTCAGCTTCAGCGAATTTCAATAGAGCAGCAACTTGGCGCCGCCGCACGTCCTCTTCCTCGGAGTCGAAGGTCGAGAGGTGTATATTCACCAAAACCCAACTCCGATTGCCTTCAATACGAGCGATGTGCATGCGGTATCCCTTGCGGAACATACCGAGTTCAAAATCGGGCTCTAAAGGCAATCCACGGCGTTCGGCGGATGAGATATCCAATCGCGACAGGATCATATTACCCACGCTGACGTTCAGTGCTTGAGGCACGAATCGAGTGTTCACATCAGGCCCGAAAGTCCAAGCGTAGTCTTTCAAGGTTCCAGTTACACCGCTAAGAACGTCACGCTGATAGGTGTTCCAAGATGGCAGCGCAACTTCCTGCAAAAAAAATACATCTGCGTCCATGCGAGACAATTGTTGCTGGATCCCTGAAAGGTTTTTGTCGACGATTTCAGCATTGAGCGGGCGACGTTGCTCGCCCAAATCAAAGACAAAATCGCTCTCCCTACCCATCCCAGCATATCCGATGTTCCAAGTGATAACGGAAAGGCGATCACCTGCTAGCGGAGCGGTTTTACCAGAAGTAAACTCTGCCGCCTCTAGCTCTGGTGGCACATAGAAACGGTTCGCCACCACGCAGCCAGCCAGAAGGGTCCCGATCAAAAGGAAAGTAAAAAGTAGCATATTCTTAACCTGCATAAGAATCTTTCGGAAATCTCGTAACGCTACCGTGGAGGCCGGTTGTTTCTTTGCGATTGTCCACCCGAGAAAACCGCCCTCACTATCCTGGAAATGATCTGCGCTGCGAAGAATGCCAAGGCCCCCAAAACCACGAGCGAAACGAAGTTTACGAAATACATCGACATGAAAACGACGAATACAATTATCCCTAGCAAGTTCAAAGAAATCCAACCGACAGGCCAGATTACCATCGCATTGATGCGATCCTCCTTTTCTTCCGGTAGGTTGGACTTCTCCAAAAGATAGTGGGACCCGTCGATTGCAGCACGTCTTAGGCAAGTCCAGACAAAACCAACTACGATTACAGCAATCAGAATCATAGCTAAAGCCGAGATGAAGATGTTAAAGTTCGCACCATCAATTTGGACACCTATCGCATCTTCAACAGTGGTGAGGAACTTCCAAATCAGCCCCAGCGCCCAGTCCCCGTTTAAGAACTGGGCAAATGTGTCTGTTGCACCTCCGAAAACCATCTGAACAATATTTTCGTGGGTCGGAGAACGCAAATAAACATTCTGCAGATGCATCACAAGCGCTAACAAAGAGGTAAAAAGTGCCGCCTGAACGAGGTGATCAAACATTTCCTCGAAGCGTTCAAAACCCAATCGCGAGTCCGTACTTTCTGTATCGGGGACTAAGATAAGTCCATGTCTGCGCAGTTGAGGACGTGAAAAGAAGATACAAAAACAAATCATCCAAACGAACCCAGAAAGCAAGAAACCGGCGCCAATTACAGCAACAAGAACGTAGGCGGCTAAAGCAAACAAGGAGTTGGAAAGTGGACCAACCTGTGGGTTCGAAAATGCTGAAGCTACCGACCAGTCGAACTCAAATATTGGGTGACTTAAAACCAACGGATCGTCTGCGCTGAACTGTGCCAACATACTTTCCGGAAAAACGTTCCACTGAAAGACAACCACATAGAAGTCACCGAAAATGGTGAAAATTGCTGCAACTAAAAAAAGCAAAAGGCTGACCAAGGACCATCGTCTGGAGGTCTTTTCCCAGATTAGTGTTAGCGTCGCTTTGTCGACCGGGGTGTCGGATGTCGATATCAGCATGTTATTGTCGACAAGGCTGTCGATCAGCGGTTCTATAGCCTGACGCGCAAGTAACAAGTTGCGCAGAGCAAGGGGTAGCAGGATCACCGAGGCCAATGCCCAATTGGGAGCCCAAAGATACCCAACCTGCTTAGACGTGATACCCTCGAACCCCTCTACTGACTGACCACCAATGACGCCGTCCCATTCAACACTGGCCACACCAAGCAACGGTGACATCGCAGCGACACAAATCCCTAGAACAAGAAAGAGACCGGCAATAAAATCTGCATTCTCACCCGCTCGCTTTAGAGAAACGTCCGCAAATTGGAAAATCTTCCTCATAGAAAAAGCCTTATGGAAACTCACCTAAAGGTAGAAAACTTGCCGAGCATGATATCACCCTATCTTTGCGACACCTATGATTTTTTTGAATTGGGTAAGACTTCTCAGCGGCCTACGATCAAAAGACGCCCGGCAAGACGTGACAGTAAATTAAGCTCGTGACTACTGTGTCAAGCGCCCACATTCTTAAATAAGACATTGGTCAGTTGCACAGAAGCAGGTTCTATTGGGCCAAAACTAGACACATTGGACCGACTTACGCCTCACCTTTCACCAAAGCATCCAGCGCATCTTTCACAGGGTCCCGAGGGTGTAGCGTCATATCGGCCTCTTCCACCGCCAGATCAAACGCCGCTTTCGGTGTCAGGAATTGTTCAACATCAAGTTCGGGGAACAACGCTTGCTTGATGTTTTCCAACAGCTCAACGGATTGTGCCGTCCGAGGCACCTGATGTGGCACGAACACCTTCTTCTTCCGGGCATTGTCCACATCCGTTTTTGTGCAGGGAATACCAAAGCCATCATTCAGGATTTGGGCTAGCTCTTTCACCTTCAGCTTGTAGTCAGGGGTGATGTTATCCCGCTGGTACGACCCCACGTTAATCTTGTGGGTGCCTGCTTTCCGCAGCCTATGCGCAATGCTCAGGTCCCGGCGGAGACGTTTCAGGACACCATCCTCTTTGGCAATGTAAGCCCCAGCCGGACCCTGAGCGGCCAGCTTGCCCTCAAAGTACAAAGCCCATGCCCGGTAGTCCGACAGCGACTTCAGACAATGCGCAGTCTGCTTGTTGTAGTCCGACCAGATTTCTCGAGTGGTGTTGAACTGATCTACCGTGTCCCACGGCTGCGTCGAGAATGCCAAATGGGAACGGGTTTGACCATCTTTGGTCGCCACGTTCACATCCCCTGCAGCCTCCGGTCGCCGCTTCCAGTCGAACTCCATCGACAGTCGCTTGGTCATCGTCTTGTCCACGAAGTCCATCCCCTGTTCATACATCTCCCGGATACCAGCACCCATCGTGACGGTCATCGTGTCAGTAGGCTTGCGGTCAAAGAACAGATCAACGATTTTGCCATTCTGCTCCGCCTTCGACAGTTTGGACTCCAGTTTGATCCCGCCCTTGGCCAGCACCACCCGTTCGTCTCCCTTGGGCACCATGCCGGTGCCGTCCCAATCCTTGGGCTCAGACCGCTCCAATGTGGCTTGGCCACGGGTACGCCAACCAACCGGCTTTCGTACGATATGTTTGATTTCATAAATCTTGGTTTCGTTGAAAGGCTCATCGCCAACAGTAAGTCTGCGTCGTGATGCCAGATAGTTGCGGCCAAGAAATCCGGTCGCGGCTGCTTTCATCTGCTCATCTGTGGCCGTCGTCAGAAAGCCATCGGTCGTCACACTGAAGATACTGACATCCTCAGGCAGAGCGTTCATGATCTCCCCAAGAACACCCCGACAAAAGGCCGTAATGAAGGATGCAAAAACCGGATTGGTGATCTTGCTCGGCCCCAGCGGTTTGGTTTCGGCTTCCCTCAAATCGTAGATACGCCGCTCCCGCAAACCCTGCGCCGTCTTGCCGTATGTGGAATTGACCAGCTCTTTCCAAAACAGATTGTGCAGGGTCTTCTTGGGATGCTTGGCCCGTTCTTCGATGCAGTGATGGGTGAAGCCGGTGAAAGGTCGTTTAGCGTCTATTCCATCAGCCCTACCAACTCTGCGGGAGTCGATCCGCTTGCCATCCACCAACTCAATATCGGCCCCAAGTTGTTGGGCCAGGAATATTTCGCTGACATGGGTGGAACTGTTCCCTTTCCTCGGGAACACCAAACCGTTCTCTGTCCGCACCGGCAGAACAGGGTACCGCACATCATCCGGAAATTCGAAGTTCACATTGGCGAATGCCAGATCACCATGAACCAACTCACCGCTAAACAACTCATGAGTATCCCGTATCTCCCGAATGCTTGACCAGTCGGGCACACCAATAAGTGCCATGGCTGACGGATACGCACTTGTCAGGTCGTAATCATACCAAACGCCATCAGGTGCAGGGCCAAACCAGAACTGTTCATTACGGCCACCGTGATAGCATTCGGTGAAGAAATCCTCATTGATAAACAGCTTTCGAATAGGGACGATCTTTTGCTTGGATTGGTATCGACCATGCTTCTTGTTCCAGTGTTTCTCGTACACGATTTCCTTGCCAACAACGTCGAGCGGGTCGATCCCTTTTTCCCACCAATGTGCTTGAAACAGATTAACGCCGATGGAGGTCAGTGTTACCGGCAATTTGAACTCCCCGGTCTTTTCAAAATAAAGCCGGATCATTCGAACAGTATATTGCGCACAGACCTCAGCATCCCGGATGGCATAGTCCCGGAACAGGGGCCAATTGGCATCCAGCAGTTCTCCCATATGCTCCTTGTAGTATTGCTCCTGCTCTGGATCGTCCGACAGCTTCAGCTTCTCAAAGCCAAGGATTTCCCCCAGCTTGGCAAGGCTTTTGGCTCCTGCAGGGGCCAGAGCAATCGTGTCCCGGATTGCCACATGCAGCTTGATCGGCCTGAGCGTTCCACCCCGCTTCAGATTAACTTTGATGTCCTTTTCGACATTCATGAACAGATTGCGGACGTTCTCCAGATTCATGGCCTTCCGGGTTTTCTCCTCCTTGAAGTCAGAGAACCCCGGCACATCTGCACGTGTGAAGTGAGCGACCAGATAGACATTCACCGGCACTTTCAGATTGGGGTGCTGGGTAAATCCATCCCGCAGCGCATGTTCTACAAACTCGGCCAAGGTCAGCCGGTCTTCATCTGCTGGCCCCTTAGGCAATACAATGCCTGACCAGTGCTGTTCATCCCCTGCATTGCCCGGCGTAATGACATGGCAGCTGTATTGGTAGGACAACACCTGATTACGGACCTCAGCCAGACCATCTGCATTTACAAACGGTTCCCTCTGGTACTCGGTGTCAAAGCCGATGACGAGGTAACGAATGTGCCGAGAGTTCTTCTGGTTCTTCGGATAAAACTGGTCATTCCGAAAAGTGAGTTTGGCTTGCATGGGACCCCAAGTTCAGATCAAAATGCTGGAAGGTGCCACGCTGCCATAGCGGCAAAAATGGTAATTGTTAATCCCTTACACCCACACGGCACTTTTACTATTTTTTTGCCGATGTCCGACTGCACAGTCGTGGGAGAATTTGCCCCAATCCACGTATGACGTGGGACATTCTCCCTAATTTGTGCCGACCCCGTTTTAATCATGGATTCACGACCAAGTTTCGATCTGTGCCCCCTAAATAGATCATACGCAGGCACACACCACACACGACAACACACATCGCCACATCGAACACAGCTCGTAGCTCTCTTGCATCAGGACCGCGATGCAAACCACATATAGACAGCCCGAAGCGTCATGCGATCAGAAGGTACTTTCCGCCGGATGGTGACGAACCGAATTCAGTAGGCCAGCAGACATGACGTCATCGAATAGTAGGGTCAGGAAACAGCGAAAGCGGGGGAAGGATGAAAGCCCCCATAAGAGAGCCAGAGCAAAATAATTGTCATCACGAGACGGGGAAGTGCCGTCGCCGAGCTAGCCCCGCCGCCGTCCACGCAAAGCTAGCATATCGGTCCGCTGTTTAAGCAGCACGTAGGCTGAGACCGGATAACCGCCAGCCGTGCTTTGGAAAAGCAATCGTGTGTGGATGGTATGACAGAACCCCCGGGTTCGTCGGACTTCTCCTCAACGGATAGGAGAAGTATGTCCAAAATCCAAATTGACCAAAAAGGAATAACATTCGCGCAGCGAATGTCTTGCGAAGCAAGCGATTGATCAATCATTGCCAGAAGATAGCTACCTGCTTCACTTCGTGAAGTGCTTCGCATGTGCTTGTTTCAACCGGTTGGTTGGGCTGGCCGGGGAAAGTAATTGGTCCCATGGCGTTCGGTCTGGTGGCCGTCAGGACCAAAATGGAACATGATTTCTACCTATTGCCATCCACCAGCAATTGAATAGCCATCAATTTCACTTCGTGAAATGCTTCGCATGTGCTTGGTGATCTTGGTTCGATGATTGGGCTGACGGGATGATAAACTTGATCCCACTACCATCCATATTGGACCTGACAGCCCCTATGAGATCAACGCTTGTCAACCATCCCAATCATCCAGCTACCGTTTCGCTATCAACTTCACTTCGTGAAGTGCTTCGCATGGTTTGGGTTTTTGTTGCTCGTGATAAGAACAGACCGGAAAGCAAAAGGTCCCATTGCGTTCTATCCAAACCCAACGGGACCAATTGAATGCCCAAAGCAACTGGCTGATGTCACTTTCCGAACCGGCTGCGGATGGCTGTTGCAGCGGTCTCAAGGACCGCATCCAGTTTGCCGTCACTCGTGAGGCTTTTCAGCTTTTCAAGGTTTTGCACCACGTCCTCTGCGTCCGTGCATTTGATCGCTGACAATCCCGGAGCCAGTTCGAGAGACGCTTTACCGTACCTCGGCGAGATGAACCATTCGCCTTTGCTCGACTGCCAAACCCAAGTGCTTTTCGTCGGGTTGCTGATTTCCCCTGTCGCCATACCGGCCAACTGCTTTTCGATGGCTGCGATGAATTTCTGACGACGCTGATGTGACGGCTGCGTGGTTTTGGGCTTTTCCGCTGCTTCCAGATTGAACTGCTTTTCAAGTGCCATTGGGATCTCCTTTGCTACCCCAACGGCGTCCCTTGCATTGCCGTGACGGGCAACGTGCCTCTTCGAGGCAGATAGAAAACCCTTTAAACTGTGCCCATTAAAGCAGGGAGAGACTCATGGCATGGATCAAAACGATCGAGTATGCGGCAGCGTCTGGTAAGCTAAAAATGTTATATGATCGACTCAAAGGCGTGGGCTCAATTGACCACATCGACAACATCATGATGGCGCATTCCCTGCGGCCGCATTCGATGGAAGGCCATATGGCGATATACAAGAACGTGCTGCACCATTCGGCCAATCAGGTTCCCAAGTGGTTTCTTGAGGTGCTTGGCGTCTGGGTCAGTTCGCTGAACCGTTGCGGGTATTGCGTTGAACATCATTTCAGCGGGTTGCAACGGTTGCTGGGTGATGCTGCGCGCGGGGATGCGATCCGTGCGGCGATTGAGGCGCGCGCGCCCGAGCAGGCCCCGTTGCACGCGGCGCAGATTGCGGCGATGCACTATGCGCGCAAGCTGACCGAGACCCCGGCGGATTTGATGGAACAGGACGTGATCGCGCTTCGTGATGCCGGGTGGGACGACGGCGAGATACTCGAGATCAATCAGGTCTGCGCGTATTTTTCATATGCCAACCGCACGGTGCTGGGGTTGGGGTGTTCGACCGAGGGGGATGTGTTGGGCTTGTCGCCGAACAATTCGGATAGTCCAGACGATTGGGGACATCGGTAGGGGCGAGGGGCCAGCCCCTCGCGCTCCCCGAAGTATTTTTGAACAGAAGAAGGGGTGGTCCGTAGATATTTTATCTGTACCAGACTCAGGTTTGATACCAATCAAAGCGCGTCTTGGCCTTTTCTGCTAGCCGTCACTGCGAACAGTGAACGCTAGGAGATTATGCATGGACGCAGTTGCCAAGGTCGATACAAAACCCCAGAAAATTACCGCTGAGCCGGTCGGCAAAACAGGGGCGGTTGCGCCCAATCTGGAAAAAATCCGGCAGGCTTTTGAAAGTGGCAAATACCCTTACGGGCGCAAAATGGCGCGCTCGGTTTACGAGGCCGAGAAAGCGCAGCTTCAGGCCGAGCTTTTGAAGGTTCAGCTATGGGCGCAAGAGACCGGGCAACGTTTTGTGCTGTTGTTCGAAGGACGCGATGCGGCCGGTAAGGGCGGCACGATCAAGCGTTTCATGGAGCATTTGAACCCGCGTCAGGCCCGTGTGGTTGCGCTGAACAAGCCGACCTGGGAAGAGAAGGGGCAGTGGTACTACCAGCGCTATGTGCAGCAACTGCCCACCGTGGGCGAGATGGTGTTCTATGACCGGTCCTGGTACAACCGCGCTGGGGTTGAGCGGGTGATGGGTTTCTGCTCGCCCAACGAATATCTGGAATTCATGCGCCAGACGCCCGAGTTGGAGCGGATGTTGGTGCGGTCGGGCATTCAGCTTTACAAATACTGGTTCTCGGTGACGCAGGAAGAGCAGCAGCGTCGGTTCAAGAGCCGCGAAACCGATCCTTTGAAGCAGTGGAAGCTGTCTCCGATCGATAAGGCGAGCCTGAGCAAGTGGGATGATTACACCGAGGCGAAGGAGGCGATGTTCTTTTATACTGACACCGCCGATGCGCCTTGGACCATCGTCAAATCCAATGACAAGAAACGCGCGCGGCTGAATTGCATGCGTCACTTCCTGTCGACGCTGGATTACCCGGACAAGGATCATAAAATTGTCGGCGAGCCCGATCCGTTGATCGTCGGGCAGGCGCATCATGTGATCCACCGCTCAGAGCATATTCTGGGCACGGCCCTGCATCCGGAAGCGCGCTAACCGGCGCGGTAACTTCATCACGCCGGGGTGCCCGGCGTGATGGCCGTTTGTCTCATATTGAAATTTTGTCGTTCCGCTCTTGTCCCGGCTTCGGCCCGCGCATATGGCTGGGGCGATGATGAAAGTGATGACATATCCCGGCCATGCGCGTGCGATTGCGGTGCTGGGCCTGCCTCTGATCGGCGGGCATCTGGCGCAGTATGCGATCGGTCTGACCGACACCATCATGCTGGGCTGGTACGGGGTCGAGGCCTTGGCTGCGGTCACGCTGGCAAGTAGCTATTTCTTTGTCCTATTTCTGTTTGGTGCGGGCTTCGGCTGGGCGGTGATGCCAATGGTGGCGACCGCCGCGGCGGAGGAGAATGAGACCAGTATTCGCCGCTCGACCCGCATGGGCCTGTGGTTGTCGCTGATCTATGCCGTCGTGGTCATGCCGCTATTGTGGTGGTCCTATCCGATCCTGATCGCCCTGAAGCAAGAGCCGCAAATTGCTGAAACCGCAGCACAATACCTGCGGGTGGCAGGTTGGGGGTTATTCCCTGCGCTGCTGGTGATGGTGCTGAAATCCTATCTGGCTGCGCTTGAGCGGACCCAGATCGTGCTGTGGATCACTGTTGTGGCCGCCGTGGTCAACGGGGTGACGAACTATGCGCTGATCTTTGGCAACTGGGGTGCGCCCGAGCTTGGCGTAATCGGTGCAGCCATCGCCTCGGTCCTGACGCAGGTCGTGTCGCTGGTGGCGGTTGTGATCTATGCGGTTAGGGCGCTGCCCGAGCACAGCCTGTTCCAACGCTTCTGGCGCGCGGATTGGGAGATGTTTTTCAGCGTCCTGCGCCTGGGCGTGCCCATCGGTCTGACAACGCTGGCCGAGGTTTCTTTGTTCGCAACCTCAGCCGTGATGATGGGCTGGCTGGGGCCCGTGCCGCTGGCGGCGCATGGGATCGCGCTGAACCTCGCCTCGGCGACTTTCATGGTGCATCTGGGCCTGTCGAATGTGGCCACCATCCGGGCGGGCAATGCGCTGGGTCGGCGGGACCGGGCGCATCTGGAAAAGGGGGCGATTGCGGTGACCGGGATGTCTCTGGTCACGTCGGTGCTGACGGTGATCCTGTTCCTGACCTGCGCCGAGCCGCTGATTTCGCTGTTCATGGAAAGCGATGATCCTCAGCGCCCGCAAATCCTGTTGATCGGAACCGGCCTGCTGGCCATGGCGGCGCTGTTCCAACTGGTGGATGGGGCGCAGGTCATCGCGCTGGGTCTGCTGCGCGGCCTGCAGGACGCCAAGATTCCGATGGTCATGGCGGCGCTCAGCTATTGGGCCGTGGGTATCCCGGCCTCGTATTACTTTGGGTTCGTTCAGGGGATGGACGGGATCGGTGTGTGGACGGGGCTGGTGCTGGGGCTGGCCTGCGCGGCGGTGCTGCTGATGGCCCGCTTCTGGCTGAGATCTGTGCGGGAAATCGGCGTTCCGGCAGAATAAACCTAGTCCTTCTCCAGCCGGTCCGCCTTTTTCCGCACCAGCACCGAGCGCAGATCGTGCATTGCCATCAGCAACCGGTCGGTCACATCCTCAAGCTGCTGATCCGACGCCTTTGACTGCGCCCATTGCGCGGTTAGGTTCAGGTAATCGACCGCGCGGTGAATGTCGTCGATATCCCGCTGCGCCAACAACGCCTTGCGCGCGTCCATCCAGCGGGTGATCTCGGCCCTATCCGCCTCGGTCAGCGTGCGCTGGCCATGGGGTTTGACCTCGCCGTTGCGGATGTTGATCACTGCAATCTGGTCCATTTCGATGCGCCGAAATCGGTTCTCGGTGTCGATCCTGAACACAACGGCCCCGTTTTCTCGCACGCGGAAATAGTATTCGGGCAACTCGGTGGACATGTGCGGCTCCGGTCAGGTCAAGGCGGCGCAGAAGCGTTGGATACGGGTGCAGGCCTCTTTCAGCGCCTCGTCCGAGGTCGCATAGCTGACGCGGAAATTGGGCGACAGGCCGAAGGCTGCGCCGAACACCACGGCCACGTCGGCCTCTTCCAGCAAGGCGGTTGCAAAGGTTTCGTCGCTGTCGATGACGGTTCCGGCAGGGGTGGTTTTGCCGATCAGCCCGGCGATCGAGGGATAGACGTAGAACGCGCCTTCCGGCTTGGGGCAAGTGATGCCGTCAATGGCGCTCAGCATCTCGACCACCAGATCGCGGCGGCGCTTGAAGGTTTCGTTGTTCGGGGCCAGAAACGCCTGCGTGCCGTTCAGCGCCTCAACCGCCGCCCATTGGCTGACCGAGCAGGGGTTCGAGGTGGATTGCGACTGGATCTTGCGCATTGCGACGATGATCTCGACCGGTCCCGCCGCATAGCCGATGCGCCAGCCGGTCATGGCATAGGCTTTGGACACGCCATTGCAGGTCAGCGTGCGGTCATAAAGCCCGGGCTCAATTTCAGCCGGTGTGCAGAACTGGAACCCGTCATAGGCGAGGTGTTCATACATGTCGTCCGACATGATCCAGACATGAGGGTGGCGCATCAGAACATCGGTCAGCGCCTTCAATTCCGCCGGGCTGTAGCCAGCGCCGGTGGGGTTCGAGGGTGAGTTGAAAATGAACCACTTGGTCTTTGGCGTGATTGCGGCTTCCAACTGTTCGGGTGTCAGCTTGAAGCTGTTCTCCAGCGTGGTTTCCACGATGACCGGCGTGCCGCCCGCCAACAGCACCATATCGGGATAGCTGACCCAGTAGGGCGCGGGGATGATCACCTCATCCCCCTCGTTCATCGTTGCCATCAGCGCGTTATATAGCGTCTGCTTGCCGCCGGTGCCGACCGAGATTTGCGCGGGCGTGTAATCCAGCCCGTGATCGCGTTTCATCTTGGCGCAGGCGGCCTGTTTCAACTCGGGGATACCGTCCGGCGCAGTGTATTTCGTCTTGCCAGCCGCGATGGCCGCCACTGCCGCATCCTTGATGTTCTGGGGCGTGTCGAAATCCGGCTCGCCTGCGCTCAGCCCGATAACGTCGCGCCCTGCGGCCCGCAATTCGGCGGCTTTTGCCGTCATTGCGATCGTGGGCGACGGTTTAACGCGTGACAGTGTCGCAGACAGGAAACTCATGGTCGGCCTCGGTTTGAATGATCAACCTGACTGTCATAGGGTGCGCCCGAATGACGATCAAGCGATATGAACCCAGGAATTGGAGACCCCGATGAACGACGAAAGCGACTGGTACGGTCCGGATGCAGCAACTTTCGGAGACCGGCTAGCAGGCGCGCGCGAAGCGGCGGGGATGACCCAATCCGAGATGGCCCGGCGGCTGGGCGTGAAAAAATCCACAATCGTCGCTTGGGAGAATGACCTGTCCGAGCCGCGCGCAAACCGGTTGTCGATGATGGCGGGTATGATCAATGTCTCGATCATGTGGTTGCTGACCGGCGAAGGCGAAGGGATGGATGCGCCACAAGAGGCTATGGAAGGCGATATCGAGCTGGCGGACGCCGTTGCGGAACTGCGCGCCATTCGGGGCGAGATGCGATCCTGTGCCGAGCGCGCGGCGCGTCTTGAGAAAAAGCTGCGCCTGATGTTGGAGCGGGACAGTTGACTGAAACGCGCGAGGTCCGGATCAAACGCATGAAAATGCGTTCGATGCGGCGTGGGATAAAAGAGATGGACCTGATCCTTTCCGCCTATGCGGATCGCAATCTGGACCATATGGATGCAGCCGGGCTGGATATGTATGACGCGCTGTTGCATGAAAACGATCAGGACCTGTATCAATGGGTCACGGGTCAGGTTCAGCCACCGGCCGTTTATGCGGATCTGATCGCGAATATCGGACAGACCTTTCAAAAATAACAGAAAATCCGGCTTAACCGATTATTGGTGAATTCGGTTCATTGTGTGTGAAACCGCGCGACTGAATCGGAGGGTCGGATGAGTATGGAAATGCAGGTCTCGGTGCCGGAAACCAAGGGGTTCATGACCAGCTATCTTGAGGCGCTGGCCCTTGTGGAACGGCTGCACCGGTTGCTGCTTGATGTCATCAAGGACGAATTCGAACGCGTCGGCGTGTTGGAAATCAACGCCGTGCAGGCGCTGCTGCTGTTCAACATTGGCGATCATGAGGTGACGGCGGGCGAGTTGAAAAGCCGTGGCTACTACCAGGGCAGCAACGTCAGCTACAACCTGAAGAAATTGGTCGAGATGGGGTATATGCACCATCAGCGGTGCGAGATCGATCGACGCTCGGTCCGGGTGCGGCTGACCCCGCGCGGGCGCGAGATACGCGATGTTGTGTCCGACCTGTTCTCGCGCCATGCCGAGGGGCTGCAGGGCCGGGGCGTTCTGGGGCTTGAAGGGATTGAGGATATCACCACCTCTCTGCGCCGGGTTGAGCGATATTGGACGGATCAAATCCGTTACATCTACTGATCAGGGGCGCGCGTCTGACAGCACCAGACTGTCAAGCTCCCGGATCAGCTTTCGCGCCATGGCGTCCCCGTAGGCCTCGAAACCCAATGCAACCTCAACAAAGGCGTCGGTTCCCAGAATGACCCACGCGTTGTAGTAGGCGGACAACTCGCCCACCTGAACGTAGCGTCTATCGCCGTTGCGAGGATCGTCTGCCCCGATCACCAGACCGTTAATGGTGACATCTGTCGATCTGAGTTTGGATTTCACGTCGCGCGGATGCGGGCCCAGGTTGTGCTTTCCGTCCCCCGACAAATCCAGCGTTCGTTTCCAGCACTCCGCCTGTTGCGCCAGCAGTTCAGCGCCAAAAGACATGGCCGCCCCGACGGCGGTTCCCTGCGGCGCCGCGCTGCGCTTGACCTTTTGCAGGCGCACTGCAATCCGCGACAGATCGGTGGCAGAACGGATCTCGGTCCAGTCCAGCAGCATCCTGTGATGCCCAGGTTCGCTCCACTCAAAGATCGCCAGGCGCACGGGGGTGGTGGAATTCGATAGGATCAGTTGGCTGACCTTTGGATGGCTCAAGGCTGACGCAAGGCCACCAAGCTGCAACTGGTATTCCCGAGCATCAACCGATCCGGACACGTCCAGCCCAAGCGCCAAGGCTTGACGGCACTGCGCCCCGGCGGGGCTGGCTGCTAAGCAAAGCATGGCCAGAACTCGCAGGATCATGGAGGGGATCCGTCCAGCGCACCGATTTGCAATCCGCTCAACTCGCGTTCCAGTTTCTTGCGCATCGCGCGTTCGAAATCTTCGAACCCATAGGCAATTTCCAGAAACGCGCCGGGTCCGTGCAGGACATTGTTTTCGAAAAACGGGATCAGAAACAACTCCCCTTCAAAATCGGCGGCGTTGATCACCAGACCGTTCACTACCGTATTCTGGAACGGAAAATGGCGGTAGGCGATCTGCGGCCCGTAGCCATCATTGTTTGTCCCGTCTCCGGACAGATCGATGGTCTGAAACAAGCATGGCGGGGCCTGTTTCATTAAAGAGGCACCAAAGCTCAGCGCATAACCCATCGCCGTGGCAGATTCGTTGTTGGACCGAACTGACTGACTGATCTGGTTAGCTGCTGCGTACAGATCGCCTGCGTTTTCAATCAGCCGCCAGTTCAGAATGACATGCTGATTGGTTTGCCCGCTCCATTCATATACCGCCAGGGCCACGGGCATGGGTGAGGAAAAGAAGGCGTCCTGAACCTCGGGCGCGATCAGGGCGGCGGCAAGGCCTTGTCGCTGCAGGGTGTCCTCGGTTGCATCCACCGAGACAGAGATATCCAGCGCAAGGGCCAGCGCCAGACGGCACGGCTCAGCGTTAACAGGGCTGGCCAGCGCGGCCAGGCCCAAAGCTATGATCGATCGGATCACCAGTGGCCGGTGCTCTCCATGCTGGCCCAGGGTTCCGCAGGGGCCAGAGCATCCCCGTTCTGCAGTAGCTCAACCGAGATATTGTCGGGCGAGCGCACAAATGCCATGCGCCCGTCGCGCGGGGGGCGGTTGATCACGATGCCATTGTCCTGAAGGTGCTGGCAGGTCTCGTAAATATTGTCGACGCCATAAGCGAGGTGGCCGAAATGACGACTGTCGCTGGGCAACCCGTCGTCGCCATCCCAGTTGTGGGTCAGTTCGATCGGCGCATCTTCTTGCCCCGGAGGGGCCATGAAGATCAGCGAAAACCGGCCCTGTTCGCTGTCATACCGGCGCGTTTCCTGCAGGCCGAGCAGCTTGTAAAACGCCATGGATTTCTCCAGATCCTTCACCCGGATCATGGTGTGAAGATATGTCAGCCCCATCTCGGCTTCCTTTCGATACTTATGGTTTAACGCAGCTTAGCGCGCGGACCTGATGTGTCGAGGGGGCAGAAGGAACACATTTTCAATATTGCCTGCATGGCCGTACATATGGCGGTTCCGGTGCTTGGGTTGTCGATATATAGTGGTCGGCGACTCATTGCTCGAAAGGAAAATTTCATGCCGCTGTCCGCCGATCAACTGGCCGAGGTCGAAGCGCAACGCGCGCAATCGCATCCAACACGTCGCGTCGTTGCAGAGGGCATGGAAGAGCGTCTTTACACGGCGCATCAGGTTCTGGACCACGGCTTTGTCCGCGTGATCGACTATATGGGCGACGACGCGGCGATCTGTCAGGCGGCGCGGGTGTCCTATGGCAAAGGCACCAAATCGGTTCAGAATGACGAAGGGCTGATCCGCTATCTGATGCGTCATTGGCATTCGACCCCGTTTGAAATGTGCGAGGTGAAGCTGCACGTCAAACTGCCGGTCTTCGTCGCTCGTCAGTGGATCCGCCACCGCACGGCGAACGTGAATGAATACTCGGCGCGCTATTCGATTTTGGACCGCGAATTTTACATCCCCGCGCCCGAACATGTCGCCGCCCAGTCCGAGGTCAACAACCAGGGCCGCGGCTCTGCGCTGGAGGGGGAAGAGGCTGCTCGCGTGCTGGACATCCTCAAGGCCGACAGCGCGCGGTGCTATGACAACTACGAGAACATGATCAGCCAGGATGGCCAGCAAGGTCTGGCGCGGGAACTCGCGCGGATGAACCTGCCTGCGAATATCTACACGCAATGGTACTGGAAGGTGGATCTGCACAACCTGTTCCATTTCCTGCGCCTGCGCGCCGATCCGCATGCGCAATACGAAATCCGGGTGTATGCGGAAGAGATGTGCAAGATCGTCGCCGACTGGGTGCCGTTCGCCTACAAAGCGTTCGAGGATTACCGTCTGGGCGCCGTGAACCTGTCTGCGCAGATGGTCGACAGCCTGCGCCGGATGCTGGCAGGAGAGGCGGTCACGCAGGAGAACTCCGGCATGACAGCGCGTGAATGGCGTGAGTTCGAAACGATTATCCGCGAAGGTTGAACTGCAGGCGCATCGTCACAACAGACCAAACAAAGACGCCCATGCGAAGATCGGGTCAGCATGGGAACTGGGCAATTGCCGGATGGGGGCGGTCGGCGGCCTGAAATTGGCCGCCAACCTTCTCTGAAATCTCCCCGCGCAATGCGGGGCTGTTTTTACAACGGCTTCAAATCAGCTGCCATCTGGCGGCCATCGCGCCCGTCCTGCAACTCGTACGAGACTTTCTGATTGTCAGCGAGCCCGGTCAGGCCGGAGCGTTCTACGGCCGAGATATGAACAAACACATCCTTGCCCCCTTCGTCAGGGGCAATAAACCCATAGCCTTTGGTGGTATTGAACCATTTCACGGTGCCGGTTGGCATGTCCCGTGTCTCCTTCTACTTACGCATTGTCCCACAAATTGGTGGGGGCGGTGACAAGTGAGACAGCAACGCGGCCGGTTTTGGGGCAACCGATACACTCCACATTGCATGTTTCACCTTTTTCAACATTGCACGGTGAAGTAAAAAATCAAGAATTACCGCAGGCAACAGGCGGAAATGCCCAAAATAGAATCAAATGCAGGAGCAGTGACCAAATGCGACTTTTTGGCTTGAAGACATGCGATACGTGCCGTAAGGCGTTGAAATTCTTGCCGGATGCGGAATTTGTGGATGTCCGCAACGACGGCGTGCCGGAAACCGTGCTGTCGCAAGCTTTTGCCGCGTTCGGCGAGGCTTTGCTCAACACGCGCTCTACAACCTGGCGTGGATTGGATGAGGAGCAACGCGCGCGCCCTGTGATGGAACTGCTGGCCGACCATCCGACCCTGATGAAACGTCCCCTGATCGAAAAAGAGGGCGGCTTGTCGTTGGGTTGGACCGCTGAAACACGGGCTGCGCTTGGCGTTGCGTGATCGCGTACATATCTGGTGATCAGCAATCGCGAGGATATGGAATGCGTAGCGCCGCCATGGTTTTGGGTGTCATCGCCGGGTTGATCGGCATGATCGTCGGTTTCGTCGGGTACGGAATTGTCGAGGCGATCCGCCATTTTGGCGGCATCGAGGGCCTCGCCGAACAGGTTGACGACCCGCGCTGATCCAGACGGTTTCCATCCTTGCCCCGCTTTTGGCGATTGCTGGCGGCGCTATGGCCCATGCCCGCGCCTTGGTTGCGGGTCTGTTGCTGTTGCTGTCGGCGGCGGGGATGTACTACGCGTTCGGGTTTGGTGTCTTCACCATGTTCCCCATCGCATTTGCCGGCGTGGCCGGTCTGCTTGGGCTTGCCGCAGGTCAGCCGGACAAGCCCAAGGCGCATTTCTAGATCACTTCAGCCGCAACAACTTGTCCAGCGAGATCGGACCAGCCCCGTTGATGATGATCACCAGCATCAGGAAGGTCCACATCACGCGCTGATCCATCAGCGTGATAGCGTTGTCGAACAGGCTGCCCAAAGCGATATTGTGGCCAACCACATCGGTCAGGGTCTGCACCCAGATAAAGCCGATCATCGCCAGCGCAGCCGGACGCGTCAGCAGGCCGACCAGCAGTAGAACGGGCAGAACGAACTCGGCCACTGTGCCGAAGAAAATCACGATGCGCTGAAAGAAGGTCATCTGAGTTACGTCATACAAAACGGCCTCGGCCGCCTTGGGGAAGATCTGGCCAAACGCACCTGCCGAGGGCGAAAAGATCGAACCGTCGATCTTCAGCGTCGCCGAATTCCAGTAGTAGAAGAACAGAACCGCGATAAAGACCGCCCGCGCCAGGGTCGGTGTCAGCCAGCCCGAGGAATGGTCGACCTTTTCCATTGCGGAATTATAGGTTGAGATCAGGGCAGTCATGTTTACAGCCTTTCGATAGTCACAGAAGTTATTGCACTGCCTTGCAAAAGCAGCGCCAGAGTGGTTCCCAGATCAAACTCCGGGATGTCCGTGGTGGTTTTTTCAAACGCGCCGCCGATGGTGTCACCGGCTTGCAGATGCGTAATCCAAATGGCCCCGCCCGGAGGCAGCGCCTGCGGAACGGGATCATAGTCAGGGCGGGTGATCAGCACATCCTCGGCCCGTGGCTCGGGTTTCGGGGCGTCGGCCTCGGTGTTGAAGCGCCAGATGGCGTGAATGGGCCAGTCCGAGCGGATGATCTGCATGGATGGGGCAAAGCCGAGTTTTGCCCGCATGATATCCTCGGGCGGCACGGCCAGTGCATCCGCCTGAGCCGGGGTGCTGTCGGCGGCGTGGTACGATCGCCGCAGCGCGAGTTCCAGCCGAGCGACGTCGGGCAAGTATCCCAGATGCGACAGCTGCGGCATGTCGGCCAGAAACTCGGGAAACCGGTCGCCATAGAACATCATCAATGGCGAGGACGGAGGGTGCTGTCGCAGGAAGATACCCGATAGACCATCCATATTCTGCGTGCCCAGCAGCTTGGTGATCACCGGAAACGCCTGCTGCATCGCCTCGGTCAGCGACACCGCCACGTTGTTGCGATAGACGCTGAACCGCCGACCTGCGGGCCGGGATTCGGCATCCGTCAACCCGTCCGGGACGGGGGCCTGCGCATCCAGCAACGCTGCCTGAAAGGTGGATTGAGACACACTCATGCGGGTACCCGGTCTAACGCGGTTTGGGCGCGTTCGGCCTCGGCCCGCAGCACGGGCCAATCCGGGACGTCGGTATCCCATTCAACCAACAGCGGTTTGGGGCCGGATTTGTCCAGCACGTAATCCAGCAGTGCCCAAACGGGGTCGACCACCTCTCGCCCGTGGCTGTCGATCAGCAGGGGATGGCCGTGGTCGTCCTCGTCTTCGTCATGTCCGCCCAGATGAATTTCGCCGACCTGATCCAGCGGATAGGCGTCGATATAGCCCTGCGGTGAAAAATCCAGATTGGTGGCCGACACAAAGACATTGTTGACGTCCAGCAACAGGCCGCATCCGGTGCGCTTCGAAATCTCGCGCAGGAAATCGGGCTCGGACCAGGTGCTTTCCTCGAACGCCAGATAGCTTGAGGGGTTCTCCAGCAGCATTTGCCGCCCGACCGTGTCCTGCAACTGATTGATATGGTCACAGACGCGCGCCAGCGTTTCGTCGGTATAGGGCAGGGGCAGCAGGTCGTTGAAAAAGCTGGTGTCGTGGGTCGACCACGCCAGATGTTCGGAAAAGCTGGCCGGATTCAGCCAGTCGACCAGATGTTTCAGACGCGCCAGATGATCCGGGTCCAGCGGACCTTCGCCGCCGATGGACAAGCCAACGCCGTGAACCGAGATCGGAAACTGTTCGGACAGGTGACGCAGTTGCGCCAGAGGTCGCCCGCCATCGCCCATGTAGTTTTCGGCGTGGATTTCCAGCCACGCAACGGGCTTGGCGTGTTCAAGGATTTGCGCAAAATGCTGCGGTTTGTAGCCAACGCCCGGCGCGGCGGGCAATCGGTTTGACCTGAGTGCGTCATCCAACATCTGCGAATCCCCTGATCATAGCAGAAGGGCGGGCGAACCTGCCCGCCCTTCGCAATTCATTCGGACAGCCTTATGCGGGCAGGTCGCGATCCAGCGGCTCGAGCGAGCCCTTGCGGTCGGTACCATCAGCGGTTTTCGGCAATTCGATATCGCCGCAGGTGCCTGCATCGACCAGCGTCCATGCGTTGCCCTGATAATCGACGGTCGAGGTGCCCGCGCAGGTGGTGCCGGGGCCTGCGGCGCAGTCGTTCTGACCGGCCAGCGAAACGCCATAGCATTTCTCTTTGGCCTGGGCGGTTGCGGTTGTCGCTGCGCCCGATACGGCTGCTGCCACGGCGCTTGCGATGACCAGTGTTTTTGCGGTGTTCGACATCTCGGTAATCCCTTTTGATGACTGCGTATGTCTGCTTGTGACAATGACAAAGGTAATGGCTTGTAGGCCGGGTTTGAATTCACGAGCCCGTGTCTCACAAGCGCGTCAGGCAACACTGTGCCCACTTGTAAGTTAACATACTGTTTTTGAATTGAAAAAGGGGAAATGTTTCAATCCGGCCCCGGATTTGGGGCCGGATTGGTGGCGATATGATGCCGAATGTTACAGCAGGTCTGGCGGAGTCGCCGCCTGCGACAGTTCAATTGTTACAGCCTCAAGCGATTGAACCTGCGTCTGTTTTTCACCCAGACGGCGAACGCTGACGGTGCGCTCGTACACCTCGCGGTGGCCGACGGCCAGAATGACCGGCACCTTGCCGACCGAATGCTCGCGGACTTTGTAGTTGATCTTTTCGTTTCGAATATCGGCCTCGGCGCGGACACCGGCGGCTTTGAGCGTTTCGACAACTTCCATCACATAGGCGTCGGCGTCCGAGGTGATCGAGGCGACCACGACCTGACGCGGGGCCAGCCAGAAGGGCAGCTTGCCTTCCCAGTTCTCGATCAAGATGCCGATGAACCGTTCGAACGAGCCCAGACAGGCGCGGTGCAGCATATAGGGGCGGTGCCGGTCGCCATCTGCGCCGACATAGGTCGCGTCCAGACGCTCGGGCAGGTTGGGATCAACCTGGAATGTGCCGCATTGCCAGACCCGGCCGATGGCGTCGGTCAGATAGAAATCCAGCTTGGGGCCGTAGAATGCGCCGTCGCCGGGTTCCAGGGTATAATCCCGGCCCACCGCCTTGATCGCGTTTTCCAGCGCGCCTTCGACATAATCCCAGCTTTCATCGGTACCCACGCGTTTTTCGGGGCGGGTGGCAAAGCGGATCTCGAACTCTTTGAAGCCGAGCTCGTCATAGACATTTGCCAGGAAATCGATGAAGCGCGCGCATTCCTCTTGGATCTGGTCCTCGGTGCAGAAGATATGAGCGTCGTCCTGCGTGAACCCGCGCACGCGCATGATGCCGTGCAGGGCCCCCGACGGTTCAAACCGCGCGCATGATCCGAACTCGGCCAGCCGCAGCGGCAGATCGCGATAGCTTTTGAGGCCCTGATTGAACACCTGCACGTGGCAGGGGCAGTTCATCGGCTTCAGCGCGTTGATCCGGGTCTGGTCGCGGTTTTTCGAGCTGGCGTCGTCATTCTCGCCATCGCGGCTTTCGTCGACTTCGACGAGGAACATATGGTGCTGGTATTTCTCCCAGTGGCCCGAGGCCTCCCACAATTTGCGGTCGACGACCTGAGGGGTGTTGATCTCGTTATACCCGCCTGCACGCTGTTTGCGCCGCATGTAGTCCTGCAGTTGGGTGTAGATGGTCCAGCCGTTCGGGTGCCAGAACACCTGACCGGGGGCTTCTTCCTGCATGTGGAACAGGTCCATCTCGCGGCCCAGCTTGCGGTGGTCGCGTTTGGCGGCCTCTTCCAGCATATGCAGGTGCGCCTTTAGCTTTTCCTTGCCGGTGAAGGCCACGCCGTAGATGCGTTGCAGCATCTGGCGCGAGCTGTCGCCGCGCCAATAGGCCCCGGCGATGGACATCAGCTTGAACGCATCACCCGGCAGCTGACCGGTGTGCTGCAGGTGCGGGCCGCGGCAGAGGTCCTGCCAGTCGCCGTGCCAGTACATGCGCAGCGGCTCATCCCCGGGGATGGCCTCGATCAGCTCGACCTTATAGGGCTCGTCATTGGCGGTGTAGAAATCGATCGCGCGCTGACGGTCCCAGACTTCCGTTGTCACGGCGTCGCGCTTGTTGATGATTTCCTTCATCTTTTTCTCGATCAGGCCGAGGTCTTCGGGGGTGAAGGGTTCGGCACGGTCGAAGTCATAATACCAGCCGTTTTCGATGACGGGGCCGATGGTGACCTTGGTGTCGGGCCAGATCTCTTGCACCGCGCGGGCCATGACATGGGCCAGATCGTGGCGGATCAGTTCGTTGGCCTGCGCCTCGTCCTTCATGGTGTGGATGGCGATTTGCGCGTCGGCGTTGATGGGCCATTGCAGGTCCCAATGCTTGCCATCGACCGTGGCCGAGATGGCCTTTTTGGCCAGCGAGGTCGAGATGTCGGCTGCCACCTGCGCTGGCGTGACGCCAGCGTCATAGGATCTTGCATTGCCATCGGGGAAGGTGAGTGAGACGGATTTTGAATCCAGGGCCATATCGGCTCTCCTCGTCGGTTTGGCGCCCACTGAACGCCCGGTTGCGGGTTATGTGTGTTGCGCTGCTTTGGCAGGTGGTGGTGCGTGTGTCAAGGGTTGGAGCGAGGGGCGCTGTCCCTCGCGCACCCCGGGATATTTTTGGCCAGATGAAGGGGGATCGGGGAATTGCGGTTAGGGGTGGGACGTGCATGATGAGGGGGAATAGCGGCGAGGGTTTCATGGCAGCGACAGAATTTCTGGAGACGGCGCAGGGGCGGCGGTTGGCGTATCACAAGAGTGAGGGCGCAGGGCCGACCGTGGTTTTTCTGGGCGGTTTGAAGTCGGATATGGAGGGCACCAAGGCGGTGCATCTTGAGGCCTGGGCGCAGGCGCGCGGGCAGGCGTTTCTGCGGTTTGACTATTCGGGTCATGGTGAGAGTTCTGGCGCGTTTACAGAGGGTTGTATCGGGAATTGGCATGAGGATACCGTTGCTGCAGTGACATCTCTGACCGATGGGCCGCTGATTGTCGTGGGGTCCTCGATGGGCGGCTGGCAGGCCTTGTTGCTGGCCAGAGAAATGCCCGCGCGGATTGCCGGGATGGTGACCATCGCTGCAGCGCCGGATTTTACAGAAGATGGGTATTGGGCGTCCTTTACCGACGAGCAGAAGGCTGCGTTGGAAACGGTTGGGCATGTGGAATTGCCCTCGGACTATATGGAGCCCTACATCATCACCAAGCGCATGATCGAGGATGGCCGGGAGCGCCTTGTTCTGCGCGCGGCTTTGAGCCTGCCCTTCCCGGTGCGGTTTCTGCAGGGCACGGCGGATACGGCGGTCTCTGTCGAAACGGCGGTGCGGTTGCTGGAACATGCCACGGGGCCGGATATGCAGTTGCGGTTGGTAAAAGATGCCGACCATCGGTTCTCGGATGGGCCGTGTCTGGGCCTGATCGAAGACGCGGTGCTTGACGTGCTGGGGGCAGGCTGATGCGGCGCTTTGGGTGGATATTGGGGCGTCTGCTGCTGGCGCTGATCGTGGTCGGCGGGCTGATCTACTGGTTCGGGCCGCGGGAGGAGGTGGATCTGACCCCCTCTTTCGATGCCCGTAAGTTTGGCGAAGGTGTGCAGGTTTATTTCGAAAGTATTGAGTCGGGGTTTGACGACATCACGCCCGGCGTTGATAAACGGGTGATCTGGCAGGACGGGTTCAAGGAACAGCGCACGCCGTATTCGGTGCTTTACGTGCATGGGTTTTCGGCCAGTTCCGAGGAAATCCGCCCGGTGCCTGATCGGGTCGCGGACGCGTTGGGGGCCAATCTGGTCTACACGCGCCTGCAGGGGCATGGCCGTGACGGCGCGGCGATGGGTGAGGCGACCGCCTCGGGCTGGATGCAGGATATGGCCGAGGGCTTGGCCGCAGCCCGCGCGGTTGGCGACAAGGTCGTGGTCATCTCGACATCGACCGGGGGCACGCTGACGGCGGCGGCGGCGCTAGACCCTGACCTCAGCGCGGATGTGGCGGCGATGATCTTTGTCTCTCCCAACTTTGGGGTGAACTCTCCAGTTGCTTTCATGCCGGGCCTGCCCTGGGCGCGGGACTGGCTGCCGCTGGTGATGGGGGAGGAGCGGGATGTGTCCAGTTCGGACCCGGAAAAGAACAAATACTGGTCGGTTGTCTACCCCTGGGTGGCCGTGGTGCCGATGACGGTTCTGGTCGATACGGTCTATGCGCTTGATTTCTCGGGCGCGACGGTGCCCGCATTGTTCATGTTCTCGGATGATGATCAGGTCGTGCGGCCCAAGCGGACTCACAAGGTGGCTGAATCCTGGGGCGGGCCGGTGACCGTTGAAACGGTGACAATGGGACCGGGCGATGATCCGATGTCGCATGTCATTGCGGGTCGCCTGATGTCGCCGGGCCAGACTGATGCGGCGGTCGAGGCGATGTTGGCTTGGCTAAAGGGGCAGGGGATCGAATGACGCGCTCTCCATTCACACGGGTCTGAACATGCGCAAACCGGGCAGCATGTGGAGCCTTGAGACCCTTGGTCGCGTGCGCCTGTCGCGGCATTTCTATATGCGGGATTTTCTGTATTCCGAGATCGGGAGTTTTCATCAGAAACAGAACGTCCCCGACAACCCCGATCTGGCAATTCAGACGGGTCGTGCCCTTTGCGAGACCCTGCTGGACCCTTTGGAGGAGACCTTTGGCCGGATCGCCGTGCGCTCGGGCTATCGGTCCCCGTCGCTGAACCGGTTTGGCAATGAGAACCGCCTGAATTGCGCCCGCAATGACAATCCGATGGAATGCCATATCTGGGATCGCGGCACGGGCGAGGCGCGCATTGCGGGTGCGTCCATCGTGATCCCGTGGTTTGCGGATCGCTATGCTCAGGGGCGCGACTGGCGCGATCTGGCGTGGTGGATGCATGATCATCTGGACTATTCGGAGATCTGGTTCTTCCCCAAGCTCTGCGCCTTCAATCTGGTGTGGCGGCCCCAGCCTCATCGTCGGATCGACAGCTACATCGCGCCGCGCGGGTGCCTGTTGCGACCCGGGGCCGAGCCCGAGGAGGACCTGCGCCAACGGCAATCCCGATACGCGGATTTTCCCACCTTTCGCGGCATTCGCTATCCGTGAAGTTTTCCTTGCCCCGCAGGGGTAAAACTTTCATCCTGAGAGCAAACGGAAAGGACTCGGATAACCGAGCAGAGGGAGGGACCCGCGTGATCGAGCCGCTGGTGTTTTTACCTGATTTCATGGCCGATGCCCGGCTGTTTCGCCCTCAGATCGAGGGGCTGTCGCGCGTCAGGGCGGTGACTGTTGCGCCGATTTCGCAGGGCGAGCGGATTGAAGAAATCGCCTCGGGCCTGTTGGATCAGTTGCCGCACCGCTTTGCCCTGGCCGGGCTTGGTATGGGCGGCGTCGTGGCGCTGGAATTGGTCCGCCGCGCGCCCGAACGGGTGTCGCGCCTGTGCCTGATCGCAACCGATGCGCAGGCGGACACGCCGCAGATGGCAGCCGGGCGCGAGGAGTTGATCATTGGCGCGCAGGCCGGTCGGTTGGAGGAGGTCATGCGCAAGGTCGTTGGCTCAGATGCGCTGGCTCCGGGGCCGCAGCGGATACCGCATCTGAACACCCTTCTGGCCATGGCGACGGAACTGGGGCCGGATGTGTTCGTGCGACAGATGCGGGCGTTGCAGCGACGGCCTGACCAGCAGGGTGCGCTGCGGCGGATCAAGGTGCCGACACTGATCCTGTGCGGTGCCCATGACACGCTGACGCCGGTTCGAAAACACGCCTTCATGGCCGAGCTGATCCCCGAGGCCACCTTGCAAACCATTGAACACGCAGGGCATCTGCCAACGCTGGAGGCTCCGGACATCGTCAATGATGCGATGGGGGATTGGCTGAGCGCGCCTCAGATGATGGCTTACGTATAAAGCGCGGCTCGGTCGCTTTTGCTGATAACTGTGGGCCGGGCGACCGGCGTTCCGGTCTTCGGATCAAAGAACGGCGCGTCTTTCCAGCTTCCGGACAATCGGGATTTGACAACGCGGCGCAGCAACCCGATGGCCGCGGGGGCCAGATGCTCATGCTTTTGCTTGCCGTTCGGCTGCGGCACAAACCCCCGCGTTTTCACCGGGCCAAGGCCTGAGGGGTCGGCAAGCCGTTTGACGATGAACCCGGCAAAGGGAAACTTCGGAGTGTTCGGCGTGGTCGCCAGCGGGGCATTGCAGCATTTGGCATACCAGCGCAGCATGCCCTTGGGGCTAAGCTTCATCGCCGCCAGATGGTCCGCGCCCTGATCAATCACGATCGCCTCGGGCACCATCTGCAGAACGTCGACAGGGCCGGGGGCCGGGTCGGGCTGCCCGAAATACAACTGCGCTGCGCGGCAGTCATGGCAGAAGCAGGCGGCATGCGTGCTGAGCGGCAAACCCGATGCCGCGATGCGACCGCTTAGGGCCCCGCAGGTGCAGGCAAAGGCGAGGTCGGCTGACGCGCGCTCGCCCATTGTCCTCAGGCGACCTTGTTGCTGTTCGCCGCCCGACGGCGCGGTTTGCGGCTGTTTTCATTCATGAAATTGATCACCAGCGGGCGGATATTGTCCCGCCAGCTACGTCCGGCAAAAATACCGTAGTGACCCGCTCCGGGCTCCACATGGCTGGCCTTTTTGCTGTCCGGCAGGCCGGTGCACAGGTCCAACGCAGCGATGCACTGACCAGGTGCCGAGATATCGTCATTCGCGCCTTCGACGGTCTTGACCGCAACATCGGTGATTTTGCCGATATCCACCTTGTGACCGGCAACGACAAATTCGTTGCGGGCGATTTCCCGGTTTTTGAAGATGCGTTCAACGGTAGACAGGTAAAATTCTGCCGTCATGTCCATGACCGCCAGATATTCATCATAGAAGCGGTTGTGGGCGTCGTGATCCGACGCCTCATCCCGAATGATGCGCTGAATCTGGTCAGAAAACGCTTTGGAATGGCGATCTGCGTTCATGGACATGAACGACGCCAGTTGCAGCAGGCCGGGATACACCATCCTGCCAGCACCCTTGTATTTGAAACCAACGCGCTGGATCATGGTCTTTTCCAACTGACCCATCGTGACACGCCGACCAAAATCGGTCACGTCCGTTGGGGTCGCGTCTGGATCGACGGGGCCACCGATCAACGTCAGTGTGCTAGGCTGGGCCTTGGGCTCGACCTCGGCCAGATAGGCCGTGGCGGCCAATGTCAGCGGCGCGGGCTGGCACACGGCGACCACATGCGTGTCGGGGCCAAGTTCCTTCATGAAATCGACAAGGTAGAGGGTGTAATCCTCGACATCGAACTTGCCTGCGGACACGGGAATATCGCGCGCGTTATGCCAATCGGTGATGTAAACCTCGCAATTGACCAGCAGGCTTTTGACGGTCGACCGCATCAAAGTGGCATAGTGCCCGGACATCGGCGCGACCAACAGCACCTTGCGCGGTTGCGTCTCACGCCCGTTTACCTTGAAGTGAATCAGGTCCCCGAAGGGGCGTTCCAAAACCGTGGTGACATCAACAAGATGATCTTTACCGTCTTCGCAGGTGAATGTGCGAATACCCCAGTCGGGCTTGACGACCATGCGCTGGAATGTGCGCTCTGTCACCTCACCCCAGGCGGCCATCCATCCGAATGCCGGGTTGGGAACCATAGAAAACATGGGATAAGACGCCATCGCGCTTGCAGTGGCACCAAGCCACTGGTTCGTGTTGCGCATGGTTTCCATCAGGTCATAGGTCATCATGTAGCGCATCGACGGGGCCTCCTGTGCGGTGTCGTGTAAGTCCGGACCATTCGTCGCTTTGCCCCCCGACGCCCACGACGCTATTCTGCATGGCAGCGAGATTAGGTGGGAATTGTTAAAATGACAACAAGTGAAGGTCAAATGTCTGACATTAGCGAAGAACATATTGAACGGCTTAAAGAAAATATGGAAAAAGTCGAACAGCTTTCCAAACGTTTGGTCGAGATTATGGCTGTAAAAAAGCCCCGAACCTCTGCGTTGGACGGTCCGAATCAAGATCTTTTCGCGCGAGCAGCAACCTCTTATTGGGCCGAAGCTTGGCAGAATCCCGCCAAACTTCTTGAGCAACAGATCGAGTATTGGGGCAAGTCGGTCATGAACTTTGCCGAAGCGCATCAGGCGCTGACAACAGGCGAAGTCGAAGACGAAGAGGCCAGACCCACGGACAAGCGGTTCTCGAACCCCTTGTGGGAAAGCAATCCGTACTTCCGTTTGATCCGACAGCAATACCAGACCAATGCCAAGGCGCTGGAACAAGCCGTGGCATCGGTGGAAGACCTGGATCAGACCGACAAACAGCGACTTCAGTATTTCTCGCAGCAGATCATCGACATGATGGCCCCCACCAACTTTCTGGCCACCAACCCCGATGCGCTGGAGAAAGCGATCGAGACCGAGGGGCAATCGCTGATCCAGGGGCTGGAAAATCTTGTATCGGACCTGGAAGCCAATGACGGTGAACTTGTCGTCAAGCTGGCCGATGACAGCGCCTTTGAGATCGGTGGCAACCTGGCGACCACGCCGGGTGATGTGGTTTACCGCAATCGCATGATGGAACTGATCCAGTACAAACCTGTGACGGAAACGGTCTGTGAAACGCCTATCGTGCTGTTCCCGCCGTGGATCAACAAGTTCTACATTCTGGACCTGAAAGCCCAGAACAGCATGATCAAGTGGATCACTGAACAGGGCTATACCCTGTTTGTCGTCAGTTGGATCAACCCGGATGCCTCGTATGCGGAAGTCGGAATGGAGGACTACATCGAAGATGGTTTCCTGGCTGCGATTGAAGAGGTCAAGAAGATCTGCAAGGTCAAGCAGGTCAATGCCGTCGGCTATTGTATCGCGGGAACGACCCTGAACCTGACGCTGTCGCTGCTCAAGCAGCGGGGCGACAAGTCGGTCAAATCGGCGACGTTCTTTACCACCCTGACGGATTTCGGTGAGCAGGGAGAGTTCACGCCCTTCCTGCAGGACCATTTCGTAGACGGTATCGAGGAACACGTTGCCAAGGAAGGGCTGCTGAACGCCTGGATTCTGGGGCGCACCATGTCCTTCCTACGATCGCGCGACCTTGTTTATACGCCCGCCATCCGCAATTACATGATGGGTGAGACACCGCCTGCGTTTGATCTGTTGTTCTGGAACGGAGATGGCTCCAACCTGCCGGGTAAGATGGCGGTCCAGTATTTGCGCGGCCTGTGCCAAAACAACGACTTTGTCGAGGACGGTTTCGAACTGATGGGGCACAAGTTGCACATCAGCGACGTGGATGTTCCGATCATGGCGATCACCTGCGAGACCGACCATATCGCCACCTGGAAAGATTGCTATCGCGGATTCCGGCAGACCGGGTCGAAATCCAAGACCTTTGTCGTGTCTGAATCGGGGCATATCGCCGGTATCGTTAACCCGCCCAGCAAGAAGAAATACGGCCACTACACCAATCCCGACCTGAAGGCGGATGCCGATACCTGGCTGAAAGAGGCGGACTTCCACGAAGGGTCATGGTGGCCGCTATGGGAGGCGTGGTTGAAGAAGCGCTCAGGCAAGCAGGTTCCGGCCCGCGATACGGGCGATTCGGACCATGAGCGCCTGTGCCCGGCTCCGGGGTCCTATGTTCTGGTCAAAGCAAACCGCTGATTTCATTTTGAAACTCAATTTTTCTGCAGCGCAGCAAGAAAATGCTTGCAATGCTGCGCTGCAGAAACCATATTGTCCTCAAGCTGATGAAAGCCGGGGTGGGCCCGGTTCGGCAAAAAGGATTAGGACAATGGCAAAGACGCAAGACTTCACCGCGATCATGAAAGACATGATGGGCGCATTCCCGGTAGACACCGCCGCAATGGAAGACGCATTCAAATCGACCGCTTCGCTGAACGAAAAGCTGTCGGGCGTTGCTCTGGAAGCAGCTGAAAAATCGGCTGAAATCTCGAACAAATGGACCAAAGAAACTCTGGCCAAACTGACCGAGATGTCGAAAGCAAAGGCAGAGCCTGCTGACTACGCAAAAGCCGCAACCGACTTCGCAAGCGCGTCGGCTGAAGTTGCTGCCGAAAACATGGCCGCTTTCGCTGAAATCGCGAAAAAAGTTCAGACCGAAACCGTCGAACTGCTGATGGCTGCCGGTAAAGACGCTGCAGAAGAAGCAACTGCTGCTGTCAAGAAAGCTACCAACGAAGTGACGACCGCTGCCAAGAAAGCGGCCGCCGCCAAGTAAGGAAGGGGCGCGACAGGCACCCATTCCTCCCAACTGGTGCAGTTGCGCTGGGCAGGTCGCTTGACCTGCCCTTTCTTTTTGTGCTGCAGTCGCATAACCTGTGCTGCAATGCATCATCCTTGGGGAGGGTTAAGGGTGTCGAACCAGGAAAAACCGTTGTTGATCAAGCGTTACGCCAGCCGTCGGCTGTATAACACCGAGACCAGCGACTATGTCACGCTTGAAGATATCGCGGGGTTCATCCGCGACGGGCGTGAAGTACAGATTATCGACCTGAAAACCGGCGACGACCTGACGCGCCAGTATCTGCTGCAAATCATTGCCGAGCATGAAAGCCGGGGCGAAAACGTTCTGCCGGTGAACGTGCTGAATGACCTTGTGCGCAGCTACATGGTTCCGGGCGGCGGGATGATGCCGCAGTTCCTGCAAAGTTCGTTCGAGATGCTGCGCGAAAGCCAGTCCAAGATGATGGAAAACATGAACGCCATGAATCCGATGTCCCAGATGCCTGGGTTCGAAGCGATGCAGGCGCAGCAAAAGGCGTTCCTCAAGGCGATGACCGGAGGATTGTCGGGCAACTGGTCCGGCCCCGACAGCGACGAAGAACAGGCCGAACCCAAAGAGGATCTGGACGATATCAAAAAGCAACTCGCCGAGTTGCAGCAGAAGCTGTCCAAGCTGAACTGATCCTTCAAACGATGCGCTGGCTTGCCGTTTGCGTCGCTTTGCTTTTCGCTCCGGCGGCAATGGCGCAAGGCCGCTTCACCGAAATCTGGTCGCCTGTTTGCACGCTGGGTGCCAGTGCGGATGCCGGATGCGATGACATCCGCGCGCGCGAGATTCTGGATGCCTCCGCCGCGCCATGGCGCGCTATCGGCAGGGTCAACTTTGCCAGCCGGTCTCAGCGGTCCCATTGCACGGGTGTCCTGATCTCGGACCGGCAGGTCCTGACCGCCGCCCATTGCCTATTCAACAGCGCCCGTAAACGCTGGATTCCCGCCGCTAGCATCCGCTTTGCGGCAGGGTATCAACGTGGAGAGGCCGTTTCGGTTTCAACCGTCGAAAGCTATCGGTTGCACCCCGATCAGGGTGCCACCGGTTTTGACAATCGCCCCGAACGGGATTGGGCTGTGCTCGAACTGACCGAACCCGTCGGGCAATCCCTGGGGTTTCTGGGACTTGCGGAAGCCGACGCCCGGCCTGCCGCAGGAACAGTTGCCGGTTACCCCGGCCTGCGGCCTCATGTCCAGAGCCGGACAAAGGATTGCCGTTCGCGCACAGTGGCTAAAGGGCTGATGATCGCGACCTGCCCGGTGATGATGGGCGATTCTGGCGCACCGCTGTTGGTGCAAACCCCATCGGGCCTGCGGATTGCCGGTGTTCTGTCACGCATTGCGGCGACCCCGGAAGGGATCAACGCATTGTTTGTGTCTGTGGATGCGATTGCGGATTGACCCTCAGGTCCCGTAGGCAGGAACCGGGCCGATCACCTCACCGACCGAGGCCAGCAGGATGTCGGCAATCACGTCCAACTCTTCGCGGGTCAGGCGCACTGGAAGGCGCACGTCGCAGGCCTTCATCAGCATCTCGCGGGTCTGGGGCAGGTCGAACTTTTCGGGCAGGAACTGCCAGTTCCAGAACGCGCGGGCGTTGTCCTCGCTCAGACCAAAGACCTGAACCTTGACGCCTCTCGCCTCCGAGGCTTCGGCAAAGGCGCGGATTTCATCCTCGCTCAGCCCGACCAGATTGAACTGGATCGAATCCGGCGCGCGGCGTTCCGGGGCCAGCGGGGCAGGGACGTCGATATAGGGCGATGTGTTCAGGCGGTCGGCCACGTAGTCGTGGTTCGCCAGTCCATCCCGCACGCGCCGCGCCAGTTCCGGGATTTGCGGGCGGATCACAGCGGCGCTGAGGTTGCTCATGCGCAGGTTATACAGCGGCAACTGGTTCTGCCAGCGGGCAAAAGCGTCGCGTAACTCGGGCGAGTTGTCGCCATGCGGGCCCTTGTGCTTTTTCCAGTTGTGCTCATAAGCGCCCGACATGATCACCGCGCGGGCGACCAGATCGGCGTCATCGGTGATCAGGATGCCACCTTCGCCCGCGTTGATCATCTTGTAGGACTGGAACGAGAAACAGCCGACCTTGCCAATGGTGCCGATATTGCGCCCGTGCCAGGTGGTGCCCAGTGAATGGGCCGCGTCCTCGATCACCGGAATGTTGCGCGCATCACACAGCGCCATGATCGCGTCCATGTCCGAGGTATGTCCGCGCATGTGGCTGATGATCACCGCCTGAACATCGGCAAGCTTGGCCGCAAAATCTGCCATGTCGATGCGATAATTGTCACCCACTTCGCACAGAACCGGGATGCAATCGGCATGCACGATGGACGAGGGCACGGCCGCAAAGGTAAAGCCCGGGATCAGCACGCGCGCATCGCGTGGCAGGCCAAGCGCCTTGAGCGACAGGAACAAAGCGGCGGAACAAGACGATACCGCCAGCGCGTATTTCGAGCCCAGCAATTCGGCAAACTCAGCCTCGAGCAAAGCAACCGGGGCGTCCTGCGGTGCGGTATAGCGGAACAGGTCGCCGGATTGCATCAAAGCGTCAATCGCCTCGCGGGCGGCGGCAGGGATGGGTTCGGCATCATGAACGTTGGGCGGCAGTGTCATATTTGGAAATCCCGAATTCTAACTTTTGTTTATCTAAATCAAAGAGCCTGCCAATGCCAAGTCCCCTTTCGGCGGGTCGGCGAAATTTCACCAAACTGTCGCAATGGGAAAAGGGTCAGATCCCCAGCCTATCCCGCAACGCGTACCACGTCATCGCCAGCGCCAGCAGGGGGCTGCGCAACGCCGGACCGCCGGGAAAGGGCAGGGCGGGCACGCGGGCCAGAGTGTCGAACCCCTCGGCCTGTCCCTGAATGGCCTTTGCCATAAGCTGACCGGCATGGGTAGCCGTGCCGACGCCATGACCGGAATAGCCCGAGGCGGACAGGATATTGGGGGCCACCCGCGCCAAATACGGCATCCGTCGCATGGTTATGGCCAGTGTACCGCCCCAAGCGTAGTCGATTTTCACATCGCTAAGGTGCGGGAAAATCTGCGCCATCGGTTTGCGGACGGTGGCGGCGATGTCAGAGGGGAAGCGATAGCCATAGCTTTCGCCGCCGCCAAACAGCAACCGGCCATCAGCGCTGAGACGGAAGTAATTCACCACGAACTTCGTGTCAGCGACGGCCACGTCCTGCGTCAGAACTTTGGCAACATCCGCGCCCAGCGGTTCGGTCGCGGCGATGAAGTTGTTGATCGGCATGACCCGCGCCGCCACTTGCGGGTTCAAACCGCCCAGATACCCGTTACAAGCCAGAATGACGTGATCCGCAGTGATCGTGCCTTGTGCTGTCCGGACAGAAACGCTTGGGCCTTGTTCGATGTCCAGAACCTCGGTGCCTTCAAAGATACGCGCGCCTGCTTGCGCGGCGGCGCGTGCCAGACCCAGCGCATAATTCAAAGGGTGTAGATGGGCCGCCCCCTTGTCCAGATACCCGCCCTTGTAGACGGGCGAGGGGCACAGCGCACGGCCCGCCTCAGCATCCAGAGGCTCAATCTGGTCGTACCCGTAGCGACCGGACAGATGCGCGGCGTGGTCATGCAGGTCGCGCCGCTCGCCATCGCTCAGCGCCATGCTGGCAACGCCGGGTTTCAGATCGCAGTCGATCTGATGGCGCGAGATCAGGGATTTCACCAGCGCTTTAGCCTCCTCGGCCAGGTCCCACAGCTTGGCGGCGTCGTCATCGCCAACCAGCCGCTCCAGATCCTCCTGATCCATCCGCTGCGCGCTGCCCAACTGGCCACCGTTGCGGCCCGACGCGCCAAAGCCCACGCGATGGGCCTCAAGCAGAACAACATCAAACCCTGCTTCAGTCAGATGCAGCGCCGCCGACAGGCCGGTATAGCCGCCCCCCACGATGCAAACATCGGCTTTGGTATCGCCATCCAACGCCGGAAACCGGTCCATCGAATTGGCCGTTGCCGCATACCAACTGGCCGGGTACTCGGCCTTCCGATCATTGGAATACAGCAGGTTCATCCCGCGCCCCGGCTTCTTCTCGTTCCAAATACGGACATCCCGAACGGTCCCAAAGGCCTAGACATTCAGCAAAAGATGCTCTCGCTCCCACGGAGAGATCACCTGCAG
This sequence comes from Ruegeria sp. G12, assembly GCF_056533565.1. Taxonomy (NCBI): domain Bacteria; kingdom Pseudomonadati; phylum Pseudomonadota; class Alphaproteobacteria; order Rhodobacterales; family Roseobacteraceae; genus Ruegeria; species Ruegeria sp. G12. The sequence continues at coordinate 368,310 of NZ_JBQFOO010000002.1, read as the reverse complement.
GAACTCTTCGTACTCGGCCCGTTTGACGATCCCATAGACGCGCGCGAATTCCGGCCCCAGAACCTCGTGCAAGGCGGTGGCTCCATCGAACAGTTCCAGCGCGCTGCCCATGACCTGCGGAATGTCGCCGTCGCCCTCATAGGCATCCCCATAGAACTGACGGCGCGGGCGTTCCTGCTGGGTCAGGCCCAGATAACCACAGGCCAGCGACAGCGCGATGCCCAGATACGGGTTACAATCCATCCCGGCGATGCGGTTTTCGACCCGCCGTGCTTCCGGCCCGGACAGAGGCACGCGGATGCCCGTCGTGCGGTTGTCGCGCGCCCATTCCAGATTGATCGGCGCGGCGTGGTCTTTCACATAGCGCCGGTACGAGTTCACGTAGGGTGCCATCACCGCCAGACCGGCGGGCAGGTGGTTCTGCAGACCGGCAATGAAGTTGTAGAACGCGTCCGTCTCACCGCCTTGAGGGCCCGAGAAGATGTTCTGGCCGGTCTCCATGTCGATAATCGAGTGATGGATATGCATGGCCGAGCCCGGCTCATCCTCGATCGGTTTGGCCATGAAGGTGGCGAAGCAATTGTGCCGCAGGGCGGCCTCGCGGATCAGACGTTTGAAATAGAACACCTCATCAGCCAGCTTCACCGGGTTGCCGTGGCGCAGGTTGATCTCAAGCTGACCGGCCCCGCCTTCCTGGGTGATGCCGTCGATCTCAAACCCCTGATGTTCGGCGAAATCGTAGATGTCGTCGATCACCGGGCCGAATTCATCCACCGCCGTCATTGAATAGGCCTGACGCGCTGCCGCAGGGCGGCCCGAGCGGCCCATCATCGGCGTGATCCCCTGTGCGGGATCGACGTTGGGGGCGACCAGAAAGAACTCCATCTCCGGGGCCACGACCGGTTTCCAGCCCTTGTCGAGATACAATTGCACGACGCGTTTCAGTACGTTGCGCGGGCTGAACGGGATCGGATTGTCATCGCGATCATAGGCGTCGTGGATCACCTGCAGCGTCCAGTCGCCGGTCCACGGCGCGGCGGACGCGGTCGAGAAATCGGGCTTCAGGATCATATCCCGTTCGATGAACCCGTCCTCACCCGCAGCCTCACCCCAGTCGCCGGTGATCGTCTGATAAAAGACGCTGTCGGGCAGGTGGAAATAGGTCTGCTTTGCGAATTTCGACGCAGGCACCGCCTTGCCGCGCGCAATGCCGGGCAGGTCCGAGATGATGCACTCGACCTCGTCCAATCGGTGCCCGTCAATATAGGTGCGCGCCGCCTGCGGCAGCTGATCTGTCCAGTCGGCCATCAGGCCCTCTCTTTCTTGAGAAACTCGGCCATGTAGTGCGCGATATTGGCATTGTCATCTGGGGCTGTCCGCCGGTTTGCGGCGGCTTCCATCAGGGCGTCGGGCACCAGACCCTTGCCGCGCGTGCGCATCAGGCCGGTTACGAAATCATTCGAAAACTCCGGGTGGGCCTGAACCGTCCAGATCGTGTCGCCATAAGACAGCATCGCATTCCGGCAGAAGTCGTTCTGCCCCACGACGCGCGCGCTTGCGGGGGCCTCGACAACCTGATCCTGATGCCAGGCGTTCAACCAGACCTTCTTGCCGTCAAAGTCGTATTCGGTCCGGCCCACGGACCACCCGCCCGAGAACTTCTCGACCCGGCCACCCAGCGCCTGCGCGATGATCTGATGGCCAAAGCACACGCCGACGATCGGCGCGCCGCTGGTATGGATATCGCGGATCAGCTGCTCGAGCTTCGGAATCCAGGGCAGGTCCTCATACGCGCCGTGCCGCGATCCGGTGATCAGCCAGCCATCCGCGTCCGCAGTGCTGTCCGGAAACACATCATCGACAACGGCAAAGGTTTCGAACTCGAACCCGTTGCCATCCAGAAGCGCCGGAAACAGATCATCATAATCCCCGAATTCGTCTTTCAACCCATCAGGAGAGTGGCCGGTTTGTAGAATACCGATTTTCATGGTTCACCAAATTTGATCAAATTTAACCTACCCGAGTTGGTTTTGCCGGGCAAGTGGGGTCAGACGGCCTCGAGATAGCTCAGCCAGTGGTCCTCGGCGGGGCGGTCCGCAAAGCGCGCGATCTCTTGCCGTTTGGTCATAGCCATATACCGGATCAGGTCGGGCGGAAACAGGCGGGCGACCATTGGGTCCGTTTCAAAGGCCTCGACGGCGGCGGCCCAGTCGCTGGCCAGTTGCGGCAGGCCCTTGATCTGATAGGCGTTGCCCGAGATCGGGGCGGGGGGTTTCAGACTGTCTTCGATCCCCACCAGAGCCGCGCCCAGAACGGCTGCCAGCATCAGATACGGGTTGATATCCCCGCCCGCAACGCGGTGCTCGATACGCCGCGCAGCCGAGGGGCCGCCGGGGATACGAATGGCGGCGGTTCTGTTCTCATAGGCCCAGCTTGCCCCGGTCGGCGCATGGGCGCTGGGCACAAGGCGGGTGTAGGAATTGCCATGTGGTGCAAAGATCAGCGTGCTGCCGGGCATGGCCGCAAGGCACCCGGCCACGGCCGAGCGTAACAGGTCGGTACCCTCGGGGCCGCCATCGTCGAAGACGTTGCGCCCATCCTGATCAAGAACCGAAAAATGCACATGCATCCCATTCCCGGCATCATCCGCATAGGGCTTGGCCATGAAGGTCGCGCAGAACCCGTGTTTCCGCGCCAAGCCGCGCGTCAATGCCTTGAAAAGCCATGTATCATCGGCGCAGCGCATTGCGTCCTGATGGTTCAGGTTGATCTCGAACTGGCCGATGCCGCTTTCCGAGATGGCCGTTTGCGCCGGGAGACCCATTGCCGCGCAGCCGTCGTAAAGGTCGGTGAAGAAGGCCTCAAAAGCGTCCATTTCGGCTAGGGACAAGACCGCCTCGTCCGACAGCCTGCGTCCGGTGATCGGGTTGATCGGGGGTTGCGGCTGCGCCCCGGAGGCGTCGATCAGGGTGAACTCCAACTCGGTCGCGGCGACCACGGAGCAACCGCGCTTTGCGTAGCGGTCCAGCACTGCGGACAGGGCGTGCCGGGGATCGCCGGGGAAGGGTTGGCCCGCGTCATCATAGAGGCACATCGGCACCAGGACCGTCTCAGCATCGAGCCAAGGCACCGGGACAGGGCCGCGTTCGGTGGGCAGCAGAACGCCGTCGGCGTCGCCGCTTTCAAACACCAGAGGGCTGCCATCAATGTCAGCGCCCCACAAATCCACGTTCAGCGCCGAAAGCGGCATCCGCACCGCGCCTTTGTCCAGCTTGTCGGCATAAGAAGGCGGCACGCGTTTGCCCCGCAACTGGCCGTTCAGGTCACAGGCGGCGACGCGAAAACTGTGCAGGGCGCTCAGGTCCATTGGGGTCTCCGTTCCTCTCGTTTCCCGAGATGTACTGGAGCCGCCCGCGCTTGTCACTAAATTTGATCAAATTTAGTGGCCGGTCCTTAGGTGATAATCCCCGCGCCCTGTCGCCAAGGCGCGGGGACCATCGGGTCAGAGGAAGTTAACCCCGTTCTCGGCCATCGGCATTTCAGCGACCTGCACCCCGGACAGGGCGTTGATCGCATTCGCCAGCGCCGGGGCAGATGGCGGCGTGCCGGGTTCCCCAACGCCCGAGGGCGCTTCGGCAGACGGCACGATATGTACGTCAATGGCGGCGATGTCACCAATCCGCAGAGGCTCGTAATCCGGGAAGTTGAACTGATCCACGGCCCCGCTGGTCAGGGTGATTTGGTCACGCATCACATGGCCGATGCCATAACCGATACCGCCCTCCATCTGCGCCCGCACCACGTCCGGGTTGACGGCGATGCCGCAATCCACGGCGCAGGTCACCTTTTCGATCCGAATGCCGTTTTCCGGGTCGCCAGACACCTCAACCACCTGCGCAGCGTAGGATCCGAACGACTTGTGAACCGCCACACCCTGCGCCCGGCCGGCTGGCACGTTACCCCAACCGGCCTTTTCAATGGCCAGTTTCAGGACGCCTGCTTTACGCTTTTGATCCGGGTCGGTGTCGTCAACCAGATGGGCCAGCCGGAATTCCACCGGGTCGCGGCCAGCAGCTTGCGCCACAAGGTCCATCATCGTTTCCATCGCATAGGCCGTGTGAGTATGCCCCACCGACCGCCACCAAAGGACCGAGGTCGCCTTGGGCGTGTCGGTCAACCCCACCGCCATGCCCGGTATCGCATAGGGGCTGTCGCCGATGCCTTCGATCGAAGTGTGATCGATGCCATCTTTAACCACCATAGCCTCGAACGCGGTGCCCTTGATGATGGACTGCCCGGCAACCTGATGCTGCCATCCGACGATATTGCCATCGGCATCCAGACCCACGCGCACTTTGTGGCCAAAGGCGGGGCGATAGTATCCGCTGCGAATGTCATCCTCGCGCGTCCAGACCAGCTTCACCGGGCGTGTGCGGTCGGTGACGACAAAGGCCAACGCGGCCTCGACCTGATAATCCGCGTCCGGCGTGGCGCGACGCCCGAAAGAGCCACCGGCCAGCATTGTCTTGATGTGAATCTTCTCAGCGGGCAGTTGGAAGATCTGCTGATAGGCCATATGCGGCCCGGTCGGCATCTGCGCACCGTCATGCAGGACGATATCGCCCTCGGCGGTCTGTTCGATGGTGCAGTTCAAGGGCTCCATCGGGGCATGGGCGAGCAGCGGGAAGTAGAAGGTCTTTTCGATGACCTTGTCCGCCCCGTCGATTGCCGCCACAACGGCTGCGGTGTCTGCCCCGTTCACATTGTATGTGGGCTCAGCCTCCAGCGCGGCCATGATCTCGGCCCTGATCTGGTCGGAATCGCGGGTTTCCGCGCTCGACATATCCCACTCGACCTCAAGCGCATCGCGTGCCTGGATCGCGGCCCATGTGTTTTCGGCATAAACCGCAACACCCGCCTGATTGGGCAGAACGGCGGAGTTGATATAGCCTTTGACCTCTTTCGACGCGCTGTCGTCAAAACCGAGTGCGGTGCCGCCGCGCGCTTCAGGGCGCTTGATCATTGCGACCATCTGGTTCGGCAGGTGAACGTCCATCGCGTACATCGCCTGCCCATTACCTTTGATCGCCGAGTCCTTGCGGCGGACTGCTTCATTGCCAATCAGTCGGAATTCGGAAGGGTCCTTAAGACGCGGTTCCGCCGGGACCTCCAGTTGCGACGCCGCAGCGACGAATTCCGCGATCGGAGCGGATTTGTCGCCCGCTTTGACGATACCGTCTTCGATGGTGACGCCCGAAGCATCCACACCCCAGCTTTGTGCAGCGGCGTTGATCAGCATTTCCCGCGCGGCGGCCCCGGCCTGACGGTATTGCAGCCAGGAATTCGCCATCGCGGTCGAGCCGCCGGTGCCCTGAAACGGGCCAAGCGCCAGATTGTTGTAGACGTTGGGATCAGAGGGCGCGAATTCGTACCCGATTTGATCAATGGTCAGGCCGATTTCCTCAGCGATCAGTGTGGGCAGGCCGGTTGCGGGGCCTTGACCTTTTTCAAAGTGTTTGACGATGGCGGTCACGGTGCCATCGGCGTCAATCTTCACGAACGGGTTGAGCATGGCGCTTTCGGACGACGCCGCTGCCAGTGCGCCATCAGGACGGGCACCAACCAGCAGAACGGCACTGGCAGCAGCGGCGCCTTTCAGAAATCCACGGCGAGAAGTGTTGAGGGTCATGGATCAGGCCTCCAGAATTTCGGACGCGCGCTGGATACCGGCGCGGATGCGTTGATAGGTGGCGCAACGGCAGGCGTTGCCGTGCATGTAGCTGTCAATCTCTTCGGCGCTGGGCTTGGGGTTCTCGGACAGAAGACCCACAGCCGACATCACCTGACCCGACTGGCAATAGCCGCACTGCACCACATCCAACTCGACCCAGGCCTGCTGTACGGCAGCCCCGATTTTGTCATCTCCGATGGCCTCAATCGTGGTGATTTCGGCATCTTCGACATCCTCGACATAGGTCTGGCACGAGCGCACCGGCTCGCCGTTCAGATGCACAGTGCAGGCCCCGCAGGAGGCGACGCCGCAGCCGAATTTGGTTCCGGTCAGCTTAAGCTCATCCCGGATCACCCACAGAAGCGGGGTGCCGGGTTCGGCGTCAACCGTGTGGGTCTCGCCGTTCAGTTTCAGTGTGAGTGGCATGAGGGGGATCTCCATGTTGGGCTGGTTACCTGAGTCGGTAAACTCACGGGTTTACTAGTGGCACAGAAAATCGAGTCTGTAAACTCTTGCGTTTACCTAGTGTTTGACCGCGGCCCGTCAATGGGTCTATAGCTCGGGCATGAGTGAAAGCAGCGCACCTAACGCGTCAAAGCATGCACAGATCATCGAAGCTGCGGTGGCAGAGTTTCAGGAAAAGGGCTTTGCCGCAGCCAGTATGGATCGCATCTCGGCCCGGGCCGAGGTGTCAAAGCGCACGCTGTACAAGTATGTGGAAAGTAAGGAAAACCTGTTCCGCTCGATCGTGATCGAACTGTCCAGCCGCTTTGCCGAAGTGGTGGAAATCCGCTACGAAAAAGGGCGCGATGTACGTGATCAGTTAACCGAACTCGCCTGGGCCGAGGGCCGCATCCTGATGTCGCCGGACGTGATGGCGATGTCGCGGATGGTGATCAGCGAAACCTTGCGCAACCCGGTTCTTGCGGCCGAGGCGCAGGGAAGGCTGGACAAGACCGCAGCCTTTATCGACATGCTGCGCGACGCGGCTGAGGACGGGCAGCTGCAGATCGACGATCCGGAAAAAGCCGGGCGTGAGTTCATCGGCCTGATCAAGGCGCGGGCGTTCTGGCCCTTGCTGTTTTCGGGATCGGTGCTCAGCGAGGCCGAGATGGCGGAAACGATAGAGAACAGCGTTGAGATGATGATCAGCCGGTATGGAATCTCTGCCAACGGGTAAGGTGCCAGGGGCGGTTGCACTCATTTTCCGTTAAACGAAAACCAACTGGCCGTGATACAGCTACCCGGAGTGAATCGGACCAGTGGCACATCATGACCCAAAGACAGACCCGCACCGGATTTTTGATTTTTCCGGGCTTTCCCATGGCCTGCCTGACCTCGCTGATCGAGCCCTTGCGCGCCGCGAATGAGATCTCGGGCCAAGAGGTATTTTCCTGGTCCCTGATCTCGGAACAACCCGGTAAAGTACGATCCAGCGCGGATGTGGACTTTGACCCCTCAGTGCTGTTGAAAGATTTGAAATCACTGAATTATCTGATCCTTCTGTCCGCGCCAAGTGCCACGTTTTCCGATCCGCAATCCCCCGCCCATCTGCGTCGGCTACTACGGCACGGGACGCGGCTGGGGGCGGTCAGCGGCGGCGTCTTTCCACTATGCCGATCCGGGGCGGTGGGTGACGATGCCGTGTCCGTGCACTGGTGCTACGCGGCGGCGTTTCGGACCGAGTTTCCGAAGATGGCCGCCTCGGATCAGGTGGTTGAAATCGGACCTCACATCGTCACCGCCTCGGGCGCAGCGGCGGCGTTTGATCTGGCGCTGAGCATGATCGAGGCGCAGCTTGGCCCCCGCATCTCGACCGAGGTCGCCTGTTGGTTCCAGCACCCGATGATGCGCAAGGCAGGCGTCAAGCAGGTGGTTCCGGTGGCGGCCAACGACCAGACCGACGCCAGCTTCCCGCCGCTGGTGGCCCGCGCGGTGGAGCTCTACACGCAGAACCTGGCGGACCCGATGCCGATTGCGCGGCTAGGGGAAATCCTGAAGGTGTCGCCGCGCCATATCGAGCGCAGTTTCAAAAAGGCGACGGGCCGCAACCCGACCGGCTTTTTCCGCACTATGCGCATGCGGGCGGCGCGTCAGATTGTGATGTATTCGAACGAAAGGATGGCCGATATCGCCGCAGCGGTCGGTTATGCCAACGTCAAGGTGTTTTCCGGCCACTACCAGTCGGAATTCGGGATTTCACCCAAAGAGGACCGGCAGCGGATCAATCTGTATCGGGTGCAGGGTAACCTGCCGGTTCCGTCGCTTTAGCGTTTGGTCTTTCTCAACCAGCCGCCCGCATCGCCGCCACAAACGCATGGTGCAGCGATCCGGCGGCCGAGCGTGGCCCCAGAACCGAGATCAGTTGCGGCGTGCGGCAGATCACGAAACAGCCGAGATGGTCGATTGTCGTGCGCGTCGCCTCGCCGCCGGTGCAGTTGCGCAAATCCAGCGGGCACAGCAGTTCGAACACCGCCGCCAGCCCTTCGCCCTCCAGATCGAACCGGCACCAGCCGTCGGTCTGTTCGGTGACGCTGGCCTTGCCGCCGGTTTTGGCGGTCAGTTGGGCCGCAAGGTCCTCGTGGCTGTCCAGAGGGGCCTCAATCATCCATTGCTCCGTCCCGGTCCAAAACGCGGACAGGTTGCCTAGGGTCGCGTGGCCCGGTCCGGGGGCCGCGCCGCCGATGAAACCAGCCACCAGCGCTTGGGTTTCAGCCTCACCGCCCGCGCGCGCCGCGACCGAGGCAAGCGCCACGTCGGTCACCTCGCGTAGCGTGACGCCAGCTATTGTGTCCACCTGCGCAGCTTCCGCGAACAGGGGGGTAAGGGGTGTCAGATCATGCATGGAGGCGGTCTCCGTCCGGGTCGACAAAATGGGCGCTGACTACTTCGACGTCGTGATCCTGCCCGGTCAGGGGGCTGACCAGACGGATCGTCTCACCCATCCGGGCCTCGCCGGATTTCAGCAAGCCAAGCGCGATGTGACTGCCGATATGGGGCGAATAGCAGGCCGAGGTGACATAGCCCTGATCATGCGCCGCATCGACCGGATCGCCCTTGGTCATCAGATGCGCCCCTGCCGGGACCTGATTGTCTGGATCGACCGGTTTCAGCCCCACGAGTTTCAGCGCATCGTCCTGCATCAGCCCTTCGCGCTGCGATAGGATCAGGCCAATCGAGTCCTTTTTCTGCGACACCATCCGGCCCAACCCGAGGTTAAGCGCCGTGGTCGTGCCGTTCAGTTCGTTCCCGGCTGCATGACCTTTCTCGATCCGCATCACGCCAAGCGCTTCGGTGCCATAGGGGGTGACGTCGAATTCCTCGCCCGCCTGCATCAGACGGCGGATCATCGCGTCGCCATAGCGAGTGGGCACTGCGATTTCAAAAGCCAGCTCACCCGAGAAAGAGATGCGGAACAGCCGCGCCCGCAGCCCGCCGCATACGGTGATCTGGCCACAGGCCATGAAGGGAAAGGCGTCGTTCGAGATGTCGAACTCGGAATCTACCACCTTTTGAAGCAGCTTGCGTGCGTTGGGCCCGGCGACGGAAAACTGCGCCCAGCTTTCTGTGGTCGAGATTAGTTGAACGTCCATATCCGGGAACAGACACTGGCGCACGAATTCCACGTGACGATAGACACTTACGGCATTGGCGGTGGTTGTGGTGACGACGAAATGATCCTCGGCCAACCGGGCGGCGGTGCCATCATCCATGACGATTCCATCCTCGCGCAGCATCAGGCCATAGCGGGTTTTGCCGACCGGCAACTTTGCGAAGCCGTTGCAGTAGAGCTTGTTCAGAAAGGCCGCCGCATCCGATCCCTGCACGTCGATCTTGCCCAGCGTGGTTACGTCGCAGACCCCGACCGACTTGCGGGTCTGCAGCACCTCGCGATCGACCGATTGCCGCCAGCGGGTCTCGCCCGCGCGGGGGAACCATTGGGCGCGCAGCCACATGCCGGCCTCGACGAACACCGCGCCCTGTTCCTCTGCCCAGCGGTGGCTGGGGGTTTTGCGGGTGGGGCGGAATTCTGCATCGCGCGAGCGTCCGGCCAGCACGCCGATGGCGGTGGGCGTGTAGGGCGGGCGGAAGATGGTGGTGCCGGTCTCGGGGATCGATTTGCCCGCAAGCTCGGCCATGATCGCCAGCGCTGGTACGTTCGCGGTCTTGCCTTGATCGGTGGCCATGCCCAGCGTCGTGTAGCGTTTCAGGTGCTCGACCGAGACAAAGTTTTCCTGATGGGCCAGCTTTACGTCTTTGGCGGTCACGTCGTTCTGCTGGTCCAGCCATGCCCGTTTCGCGCCCTGGACGTGCCAGAAGGGCGTGATGTTGACGGGCGCGTCCTCGGCTTCGGGCAGGGCCGGGGGCTTGGCCGTTCGGCCCAGATCATCCGCCACAGTGACCGCAGCCTCGGCCCCGGATGCCAGAGCGCCCGCTGTCGAAAACACCCCCTGCGCCGCGCCTGCGACGGACAGGCCCGAAGGCAGCGCCGCACCGGGCACAAAGACCGCAACCGAGGCATCCCAGTCCGGCCGTCCGCGCTGATGGCAGGTTAGTTGCACATTCGGGTTCCACCCGCCCGAGACCCCAAGCGCGCCGCAAAAGACGCGCCGGAGGCTGCCGTCTTGCAGGGTGACATCCACGCTTTTTAGGCCCAGACGGCCTTGGGTGCCTTGGATGGTAGCTCCGCCCAGAACCTCGAAGTCATAGCTGCGAGGGGCGTCGGGTCGGGTGTCGATCACGGCGGACACGCGCACGCCTTTGGCATGCAGGTCGGAGGCTGTCCGGTGTCCGTCGTCATTGTTGGTGAAGATCGCGACCTCTTGCGCCGGGGTTGCGGCCCAGCGGTTGGCAAAAGCGCGCATGGCCCCGGCCAGCATGATCCCTGGTCGGTCGTTGTTTTGGAACGCGATGGGACGCTCGGTTGCGCCTGCACACAGGATCGCGCGTTTGGAATAGATACGCCACAGGATCTGTCGCGGCTTGCCGGGGTCGGGTTGGGGCAGATGATCGCTGACCCGCTCGACCGCGCCGTAGATCCCGTGGTCAAAGGCCCCGATCACCGTGGTGCGCGGCATCAGGCGCACGTTGCGCAGGGCGGCCAACTCAGTGCAGGTGGCGGCGGCCCAATCCGCGCCGCTTTGATCACCGACCGCGAAGCTTTCGGCATTCAGACGCCCGCCCATCAGGAAATCTTCATCGGCAAGGATGACGTCCAGCCCGGCCCGGCCAACGGTCAGAGCCGCCGCCAGACCCGCCGGTCCTGCGCCGATGATCAGCAGATCGCAGTGGCGGAAGCCTTTGTCATAGTTGTCGGGATCGGGCTCATGACTGACCGACCCCAGACCGGCTGCACGGCGGATAATCGGCTCGTAGAGCTTTTCCCAGAACGAAGCAGGCCACATGAACGTCTTGTAGTAAAACCCGGCAGCAAGAAAGCCGGACAGCCGATCATTGATCGACATCGCATCAAAGGCCAGCGACGGCCAACGGTTCTGTGATCGCGCCTCTAGCCCGTCAAACAGTTCGGCTGTGGTGGCGCGGGTGTTGGGTTCCTGCCGCGCGCCGCCGCGCAGTTCGACGATGGCATTGGGCTCTTCGGATCCGGCTGAGAAAGGCCCGCGCGGGCGGTGGTATTTGAAGGACCGTCCCATCAGACGCACGTTATTCGCCAGCAAAGCCGAGGCGAGCGTGTCGCCTTTGTACCCGGTCATCTGCTTGCCATCAAAACGGAAGGAAAAGCTTGTGGCGCGGTCGATCAGCCCACCGGTCAGACGATTGCTCTGGGTCATGTCGAACGCCCCTCGGCCCGGGCCACATCTCGGGCCAGTTCGACCTGCGTGATCTCATGCGTGGTGGTGTCGCGGGTCACGACCAGCCATGACCGGTCGCCCTGCTCGTGGAACCAAAGCTCGCGATGCATGCCAGCCGGATTGTCGCGCAGATAGCCATAGTCGATGAACCGCTCCAAGGCATTATCGGCCTGCCAGTCCGGGCGCTGGATCATGCGGGCGTCGCCCAGATAAGTGAACTCAGCAGCATCGCGCGGCCCGAGGAGCGGATGGTTGATGATCATTTCTCTTGCCCATTAATGCAGGTTCGGTTGGTTGCCCGCGCCCTTTTCGTCGATCATCAGGCCCCTGGCGAAACGATCAAAACGATAGGCGGTGGCGGTGTCATGCGGCCTGTCGGTGGCAAGCAGATGCGCATAGGCAAAGCCCGAGGCGGGCGTGGCCTTGAAGCCGCCGTAGCACCAGCCGCCGTTGAAATAGAGCCCCTCGATATCGGTCCGGTCGATGATGGGCGAGCCGTCCATGCTCATATCCATCACGCCGCCCCACATCCGCAGCAGCCGCACCCGGCCCAGCATCGGAAAGATCGCCATGCCGCCTTCACAGACATCCTCGACCACCGGCAGGTTGCCGCGTTGGGCATAGGTGTTGTAACCGTCGATATCGCCGCCAAAGACCAGACCGCCCTTGTCGGACTGGCTGACATAGAAATGCCCGGCCCCAAAGGTGACGACCCCCGGCAGGACAGGTTTCAACCCTTCCGAGACAAAGGCCTGCAGCACATGGCTTTCAATCGGCAGTCGCATCCCCGCCTTCTCCATCACGCGCGAGGATGACCCGGCCACGCAGGACGCCACCTTTTTTGCGCCGATATAACCGCGAGAGGTTTCGACCCCCACAACCCTGCCGTTTTCGATGCGAAAGCCCGTCACCTCGCAATTCTGGATGATATCCACACCCCGCTGGTCGGCGGCGCGGGCGTAACCCCAGGCCACCGCGTCATGCCGCGCGGTGCCGCCGCGATGCTGTGCCAGAGCGCCCTTGATCGGGAACCGGGCATTGTTGACGTTCAGAAACGGGTATTTTTCCAGCACCTGTTCGGTCGACAGCAACTCGGCATCCGCGCCATGCAGCAGCATCGCATTGCCGCGCCGGACATAGGCATCGCGCTGGGCGTCCGAGTGGATCAGGTTCAGAATACCCCGCTGGCTGACCATCGCGTTGTAGTTGAGGTCCTGCTCCAACCCCTCCCACAGTTTCAGCGAGAACTCATAGAACGGCTCATTCCCGTCCAGCAGATAGTTCGAGCGGATGATGGTCGTGTTCCGCCCCACATTGCCGCCGCCGATCCAGCCCTTTTCCAGCACGGCAATCCGGCTTTGGCCAAACTCCTTCGCCAGATAATGCGCAGTGGCCAACCCATGCCCGCCGCCGCCGATGATGACATAATCATAGTCGGAATTCGGGGCCGCATCCCGCCATGCGGGTCCCCAGCCCCGATGCCCCGTCAGGGCTTCTTTGATGACGCGCAGGCCAGAATATCGCATGAGATCGGACTCCTTTGCCAGACTATCGCGGGTTTTTGGCCGCTCGTCGCGCCCAAGTCGGACGAAATTGGGAAGAAATCGGACTCGGGAGTGCCTAAGACCCGCAAAGAAGGGCGGCTGTCTGCGGCCTGTGGATATGCTACACCGCAGTCGAATCAGGAACTGGCCTCGCAAAGAAGCAGACGGAATTGGTGCTTTGAAAAGTAACGCAGAAAAAGCCGCGCGTTTAAGCGTTGCACCGATGATGGACTGGACGGATCGGCACTGCCGCTATCTGCACCGGCTGCTGAGTTCCCAGACCTTGCTGTATACCGAGATGGTGACGGCCCCCGCCTTGGTGCGGGGTGGTGCGCTGCATCTGCTGGCCTACAACCCCGAGGAACACCCGGTCGCCCTGCAGCTTGGCGGATCGGACCCGGATGAGCTGGCGCAGGCAGCAAAGCTGGGGGCCGAGGCCGGGTATGATGAGGTCAACCTGAACTGCGGCTGCCCCTCGGACCGGGTGCAATCCGGCACGTTCGGGGCGGTGCTGATGAAAGATCCCGCCCGCGTCGCCGAATGTGTCGTGGCCATGCGCGAGGCGGTGGATGTTGACGTGACCGTCAAATGCCGCATCGGCGTGGATGAGCAGGACCCGCATCAGGTTCTGCCCGCATTTCTGGAACGGATCAGCGCTGCAGGGTGCAAACGTGTGACGATCCACGCCCGTAAGGCGTGGCTGCAGGGTCTTAGCCCCAAGGAAAATCGCGATATCCCACCACTGGATTACGATCTTGTGCACAGAATGAAGGCGGATTTCCCCGATCTGCACATCTCGATCAACGGGGGTATCACGTCTTTGGACGAGGCACGCGCGCATCTGGATGCGGGTCTGGATGGCGTGATGATCGGACGCGCGGCCTATCATCAGCCGACCGACATTTTGGCCTTGGCCGATACGCTGATCTTCCAGAGCGGAACGGACAGCGATCCGATTGCCATCGTCCGGCAAATGGTGCCTTATGTCGAGCGGCACTTGTCCACCGGGGGCCGCTTGCATCAGATCACCCGGCACATGCTGGGCCTTTTCGCGGGCCGTCCCGGCGCACGCGCGTGGCGGCGTGCCTTGTCCGAGGGCGCGGTGCACGAAGGGGCCGGGCCCGAGGTGATGATGCAGGCACTGGATCACGTGGCCCCGATGGCCGAGGTCTGAAGGAACTGAACCACGGCCCGGATGGCCAACTTGGGGGGAAGATGCCCGACGCGATGTTGCTGGCCCAGATGCTGGGCCTTTTGCTTGTAATCGGGGCGCTGGCCGGAGTGCTGGCCGGGCTGCTGGGCGTTGGCGGCGGTATCGTTCTGGTGCCAGCTTTTTTCTACGCTTTTCATACGCTTGGCTATGGCGGGCCGCAGTTGATGCAACTGTGTCTGGCGACCTCGTTGGCGACGATCATTGTGACCTCTCTGCGGTCGGTGCTGGCCCATGACAAAAAGGGCGCTGTCGATTGGGATATCCTGCGCAGTTGGGGGCCCGGCATCATAGTCGGAGCGATTTTCGGCGTGCTTGTGGCATCAGCTTTGCGGACGGAAATGCTGCAGGCCTTGTTCGGCGTACTGGGCATGGTCATTGGCGCATATCTGGGTTTTGGCCGGTCCGAGTGGCGGTTGGGCGACGCGATGCCCAAAGGGGTCAAGCGCGCCCTGCTGTCCCCGTGGGTTGGATTTCTGTCCGTGCTGATGGGCATTGGAGGCGGCAGTTTCGGGGTGCCGCTGATGAGCCTTTACAACACGCCCATTCACCGCGCCGTAGCGACGGCGGCCGGGTTTGGTGTGATCATTGCGGTGCCCTCGGTGATCGGGTTTCTGTTTCTCGATGTCGCTGCAGAACACCGCCCGCCGTTGACCATCGGGGCTGTCAACCTTGTGGCCTTCGCAATTGTTGTCACCATGACGATGATCACAGCGCCGTGGGGTGTCAAACTGGCCCATGCGATGGACCCCAAGCCGTTGAAACGGGTCTTTGCGGTGTTCCTGACACTGGTTGCCTTGAATATGTTGCGCAAGGCTTTGGGACTATGAGCGATTTCCGGGCCAAAGGGTGGATCAGGTTTCCGTATGATCCAACGCTGGCCGAGTGGGTGAACCATGCCCTGCCCATTGCGCGGGCCGCGACCACCGATCCCGCCCATGCCGAGTGGCTGGATTGTGAGGGCACATGGTTCATCGGTGTCGATGCCCTGCCAAATGACGCTTTGGGCCGGGTAGGGCAGTCCGGCCCTCTGGCCGGGCGAGCGGCAGAGTTCATCGCGCAGCATTACGGGCCATTACCGCTGCACAAGGGGCAGATCTCGGTCATCTATCCCGGCTATCCACGCCCACGCCGGGGTGAGGGCGAAGCCGCCACGCGCTATCGCCGCAACCGGGACGCGGCCCATGTGGACGGGTTGCGCCCGATGGGGCCGGATCGCCGCCGCCGGGTGGATGAGCCGCATGCTTGGATATTGGGTATTCCGCTGACCGAAGCCAGCGCGGATGCTGCGCCGATGGTTCTGTGGGAAGGCAGCCACATCATCATGCAACAGGCCTTTGCCCGCGCCTTGGCCAATCAGCCACGCGAGACGCTGCATCAGGTGGACATCACTGACATCTACCAAGCCGCCCGGCGTGAGGTATTTGAGACCTGCCCAAGGATCGAACTGCCCGCCAAACCCGGCGAATCCTACCTGCTGCACCGCCATTGCCTGCACGGAGTGGCCCCGTGGGGGCAGGGGGCCTCGGCCGGTCCGGATGGACGGATGATCGTGTATTTCCGCCCCGAATGCGCCGGGGGAGTGGCCGAATGGATCGAATCCCCATAACCTCCTGTCATTCTTTGATTTCGGAGGGTTTGGCTCATGATGACGGTTCACACAAGTACCGACGGTGCGCAGATCGAAGTCGAATTGTCGGGCGAGGTCACCAGCGCCGATTACTCTGACACTTTGGCCCCCTCGATCGAGGCCGCGTTGGCCGAGCATGACGCGGTGCGCCTGCTGGCCATCGTGCAGCCGGAATTCAAAGGTTATGATCTGGGTGCGGTCTGGTCCGACACAAAGCTGGGCCTTGGCCATTGGCGCGGGTTCGACAGGATCGGCGTGGTGGCGGATCAGGGCTGGGTGCAGACCAGCATTCGCCTGGCCGCCCCAATCTTGCCCTGCCCGGTGCAGGTGTTCGAACTGGCCGAACTTGAGGAAGCCCGTCGCTGGATACGCGAGTCACTCGGCTCGATCCACGTCACCGATCTGGGTGCGCCCTGTGTACAAATCGGGCTGCTGGGCAAGCTGGACCCCGACCAGTACAAACAGGCCGAGACCGATCTGGCCACGCTGCTACAGGGCCGCGATGGGTTCCGCCTGTTGATTGACCTGCGAGAGTTTGATGGCTGGCAGGGCCTGTCGGCGTTGGCGGCGCATTTCCGGGTGGCCAGCCGCCACATCGGGATGCTCGACCGCGCGGCGATTGTCGGGGATAAGGCCTGGCAACACATGGCGCAGCGGGTCGCGATCCATGTTCTGGGGACACGGACCCAGTTTTTCCCATCGGGTGATTTTGAGAATGCCAAAGCCTGGCTGGCCGCCGGTTAGGCAGGGCTTCGTGACTTGGGATGAAAGCCGGAAAACCGGGAGATCAAATCCGAAAATTGATGGGGGCAGTACCCCGCACTTGAGCGAGCGTAATATGACGCAAGGGAATGCGTTGGCCGAGGGGATTTTTTCTTGATTGATTGGTCAAAAAGCAACAGAACGCGGGCGTTTCCCATCACGGACGGGAAGCTGCGTGATCGCGCCGCGCCGCCGTGGGTCGTCGGCTATTCGACTCCAAGCCCTTAGGTTTCTTACCCCCTCGGAACCCGGGCCTGACCTGCGGCGGCGCAAATCTTGGCCCGTGCCTGCGCAAGCCACGCCGAAGAGCTTCGGAAACAGCGAAAATAGTTGGATTAAGACCCGTTCAAACGCCCGGCGCGACCACCGCGGCGTTTCGAAAGCTGCGGCTTGCGCGAGGGCAGTTCATGCATGATCTCGGCGCGTTCGGAACTGTCCATTTTCGACCAGCGCGAGATTTCGTCGATGGTACGGTAGCAGCCGGTACAAATCCGCTCGGTCGGGTGCACGACACAGATTTGGATACAAGGGCTTTCGACCTCGTTCCGTTTCCAAACCATGTTCGTCATTTGCGGCCTCCGACCGGTTACAAAAAGCGCAGCCTGTCCAAGGCTCCCTGCAAGATATAGCCAGCCGCAACGTGATCGATAACCTGTCCGCGACGTTTTCGTGTCGTATCCGCCTCAAGCAGTGCCTTTTCTGCCGCAACGGTGCTCAGCCGTTCGTCCCAGAACCCGATGGGCAATTCGGTCAGGCGAGACATATTGCGCGCGAATGCGCGGGTGGATTGGCAGCGCGGGCCTTCGGTGCCGTCCATGTTCTTTGGCAGGCCAAGCAGGATGCCTCCGATCTCGCGATCCGCGACGATTTCCAGCAGGCGCGCCGAGTCCAGCGTGAACTTTTTGCGCCGTACGGTTTCCAGTGGGCTG
Source organism: Ruegeria sp. G12 (assembly GCF_056533565.1). NCBI lineage: Bacteria > Pseudomonadati > Pseudomonadota > Alphaproteobacteria > Rhodobacterales > Roseobacteraceae > Ruegeria > Ruegeria sp. G12. The sequence goes on along the minus strand of NZ_JBQFOO010000002.1, from coordinate 350,691 downwards.
GCCACCCCGCGCATCCGGTCCGACACCGCGACGCCGATGGTCTTTTCGCCAAGGTCCAGCCCCATCAACGCGGTCATGGGCGCGAGGCTCTCGGCAAAACCCTCGAACTCGTCATAGATCATTGCGCGATTCCGGCTTGCAGGGCGGCGGCGTCGATGATCTGCAGCGCGGCTGCGTCATCGGCGAAAACGGTCATGGCTTCATCCCGGATATCGATGGCGCGCTGGGCCTGGCCCAGAACCCCAAGGGCGGCGATCAGGCGGCCCCATTCCTCGGGCGAGCCGCCTTCAGTGGCCAAACGGTCCGAGAGTTGATCCACCATGCCTTGAATCATTTCCTGCCGCTCATCGGGCGTCAGGTCCGCAGCGGCGGCCATGTCTTCCTGACTGGGGCCAGACCCGGATGGCGCGACACTCAGGTCCGGTCCGTTGAAGATGCCTGCGCGAAAGGCCAGTTCGTTGATCTGCGCCCGAATAATATCCGCCCACGGCGCGCCCGCTGGTGCATCATGCAGGGTTTCGGCCCACACACGGTAGGCAATGTCCGGACGCCCGATTTGCGCCAGCATCTGCCCCCAGTAATAGCGGGCCGGACCATGTTGCGGGTCGCGGTCTAATGCTTGTTTCAAGGCCTGTTCCGCCTCGGGCGAGATATAGCCGCCGGTGGCAAGGATCATCATCTCGGCCAGATCCGCGTAAGCGTCCGCTGTCGCCGCCTCGCCAGACAACTCGATCACCCGTTGCTGAGCGGTGTATCCGGCCTTGAAATTACCGGCGTTGGTTTCGTGTTGCGCCAACAGCATGTGCCCGTTCGCATCGTCCGGTCGCGCTGCAACCGTTTCGCGCAACTGCTTGAGAAGGGAGGCATAGCTTTCGTCCAATTCGCGTGGCTGTGGCCGGTTCGTAAACTCTTCGGCTGCAGCTTGGCCCGGGCGGTTCGCGCGCACTTCCTTGGCCATTTCCACTCGCGCGTTCAAGGGCAAGTCCGGCAGGCCAACAGCACCCATTCTGTAGTACATCGCAAGGGCCCCGCCAATCAGGAACAGCGCCAGCACTGATATGGTAATCACCGAAGCCACCCGAGATGGCCCCGCCTGATCCCCGTCCTGCTGCATCTGCGCATCCGCCGCCAGAATGCGGCGCGAGATTTCGGTGCGCACCCGTTCTGCATCAGCCTCACCGATCACGCCGCGCGCCAAATCACGGTCCACACCGGCAAGCTGTTCGCGATACACGCGCAGATCATACGCCGCTGCCGGTTCCGCACCGCGACGGGTGCGCAGCAACGTGTAGCTGAGGAAAGCCGCAATCAGCAGCGCGATGAGGAGTATCAGAACCCAGAACGTCATGGTCCCTCCGGTATGGTTGTCCTGACTTAGACCTGCACGCGCCCGGAAAAAAGGGACAAAAAGACGCGAGGGGTACTCATGTCGCAATAGCGCAGTATTGTGACGTTGCATGGCGCGGGTATTATGCCGCCACACGGCATATGTGCGTGCAATCACCGAACCGGATGGATTCGCTTATGAAACACTACTCAGCCTTTGCGGTGGCGCGGGAAGCGCTGCGCTATCACACCGGATGGGAACGCGCCTGGCGTTCGCCCGAGCCCAAGAAGAAATACGACGTGATCATTGTTGGCGCGGGGGGCCATGGTCTGGCGACGGCATATTATCTGGGCAAGAACTACGGCATCCAGAATGTCGCGGTGATCGAGAAGGGCTGGCTGGGCGGTGGCAACACCGGTCGGAACACGACGATCATCAGGTCGAACTATCTGCAGGACCCCTCGGCGGCGCTTTATGAAAAGGCGCGGGGCCTCTACGAGGATCTAAGCCAGGACCTGAACTACAACATCATGTTCAGCCCGCGCGGTGTGATCATGCTGGCCCAGACCCAGCACGAGATTCGCGGCTATCAGCGCACAGCGCATGCCAACGCGCTGCAGGGCGTGAAGACCGAGTGGATCGGCCCCGAGCGCGTGAAAGAGCTGGTGCCGATCATCAATCTGGAAGGTCCGCGCTATCCGGTTCTGGGCGGCCTCTGGCAGGAACGCGGCGGCACCGCGCGTCACGATGCGGTGGCCTGGGGCTATGCCCGCGCCTGTTCGGCCATGGGGATGGACATCATCCAGAAATGCGAAGTCACCGGCGTGCGCCAGGAAAACGGTCGCGTTGTCGGGGTCGATACCACCAAAGGCGCGATAGACTGTGAAAAGCTGGGCATCGTGGTTGCGGGGCACTCAGGTCAGCTGGCCGAGATGGCGGGCTTCCGCCTGCCGCTGGAAGCCGTGGCGCTGCAGGCGCTGGTGTCCGAGCCGATCAAGCCCTGTATGGATGTGGTCGTGATGGCCAACACCGTGCACGGCTATATGTCTCAGTCCGACAAGGGCGAGATGGTAATCGGCGGCGGTACCGACGGGTTCAACAACTACACCCAGCGCGGATCGTTCCACCATATCGAGGAAACCGTGCGCGCACTGGTCGAGACATTCCCGATGATCTCGCGCCTGAAGATGCTACGCCAGTGGGGCGGGATCGTGGATATGACCGGTGACCGGTCTCCGATCCTGTCGAAAACGCCTCTGGGCGGATGCTTTATCAATGCAGGCTGGGGGACCGGGGGCTTCAAGGCCATTCCGGGTTCGGGCTGGGGCATGGCGCAACTGATGGCAACAGGCCATTCGCCACTTACCGAAGCCTTTACTCTGGACCGTTTCAAAGAAGGCCGCTTCATCGACGAAAGCGTCGCCGCCGGGGTGGCGCACTGATGGAGATTTTTCGTCGAAAAATCTCGGGCACCTTCTACGTAGTTTTACAGGCTGCCCCGTCGCGCCTGCCGAAAGGATGACCACATGCTGATCCTGAATTGCCCCTATTGCGGCGTGGATGCCGAAGAGACCGAACTGGCCGCAGGCGGCGAAGCGCATCTGAAGCGCTACGGCCCCGGCTCATCGGATGATGATTTCCACGACTACCTGTTCATGCGCGAAAACCCCAAGGGCGTGCATTTCGAACGCTGGCGCCATGCCAATGGCTGTGGCAAGTGGTTCCATGCCGCCCGCTGTACGCAGACGCTCGAAGTTTTTGGTACCTATCCGGCCCAGATCACCGAGCCGCCGAAAGAGGTCAAGGCCGCGATCACGGCCAAACGCCCCGGCTGGACGTGGAGAGAGTTCTCCTGATGCTTCATCTTTTCAAAAATACTCCCGCCGGAGGCCCCGACGCCTCCACATGCGAAAGGTCCGCACCATGAGCACCCGCCTCGCAAAACAAGGCCGCCTGATCGACCGTTCGAAACAGGTCACGTTCACCTTCAACGGCACCTCGATGCAGGGCTATGCAGGCGATACGCTCGCCTCGGCGCTGTTGGCCAACGATCAGATGATGGTGGGCCGTTCGTTCAAATACCACCGCCCGCGCGGCATGGTCGCCAGCGGTGCCGAGGAACCGAACGCTCTGGTCGGTCTGGGGCAGGGCAACCGGTTCGAGCCGAACCAGCGAGCCACCACGACCGAGCTGTTCGACGGGCTGACCTCGATCTCACAGAACCACTGGCCGAGCCTTGAACACGACATCGGCGCGGTCAACACCGCCTTCGCGCGGTTCCTGCCGGCCGGGTTTTACTACAAGACCTTCATCCACCCCAAGCCGTTCTGGAAACACGTCTACGAGCCGTTCATCCGCCAGTCCGCCGGTCTGGGCAAAGCGCCGGACAAGGACAGCCGCGATGCGGACACGTATGAGCATTTCTACGCCTTCACCGATGTGCTGGTGATTGGCGGCGGTGTCGCCGGTTTGCAGGCGGCCAAAGTGGCGGCTGCGTCCGGTGCCAAAGTCATGCTGATCGAACAGACCGCGCATTGGGGCGGTCGCGCTCCGGTTGATGGCGGCACGGTTAATGATGAGCCTGTGGATAAGTTCGTGGAACAATTGGTTTCCGAACTCGAAACAATGGACAACGTTACGATGCGATTGCGCTGCATGGGCGCAGGCGTCTACGACCACGGCTATGCCCTTGGCTACGAACGGCTGACCGACCACAAGCCGGGCACGCAGGGCCCGCGTCATCGCCTGTGGCGCATCCGGGCCAAGCAGATTGTGACTGCAACTGGTGCGATAGAACGCCCATTGTCCTTCGCGGGGAACGATGTGCCGGGCGTGATGCTCGCCTCGGCCATGCGGGATTACGTGGTCAACTGGGGGGTGACTCCGGGCGAACGAGTCATCGTTGCGACCAATAATGACGACGCTTACCGCACCGCGATTATCCTGAAGCAGGCAGGTGTGGATGTTTTGCGTGTTGTTGACGCGAGGGCAACCGCCGGACCGCTGGCGGAAGAGGCTCGTCAACTGGGTATCCGCGTCGATCCGGGCAAGGCGATTGCCAAGGTCAAAGGCGGCAAGCGTGTCAAGAAAGTTGCCCTCTGCAATCAGGACGGCATCGGCGGCGCGCGGGAAGAGGTCGAATGCGATGCGGTCGCCATGTCGGGTGGCTGGTCTCCGGTCGTTCATATGTGGTCGCATTGCGGCGGCAAGCTGATTTGGGATGAGACTCATGCGCATTTCCGCCCCGATCCCGACCGCCCCCCGCTAGGCGCGGATGGCGAAGGGCTTGTGCTGGCCGCTGGATCCTCGAACGGTCCGATGGCACTGTGTGACGTGCTGAAAGACGCGGATGCAGCCGGTAAGGCGGCGGCCAAGGCGGCTGGCTACAAAGCCAAACGCACCAAAGCTCCGGTCGGTGAAACCACCACCGAGGCCCCGATGGCCGCTGTCTGGCTGATGCCAGCCAATGCCGAGGTTCAATTGCGCATGAAATCCTGGCTGGACTTCCAGAACGACGTGAAAGTGTCCGACGTCCAACTGGCCGCGCGCGAAGGCTATGAGAGTGTCGAGCACACCAAGCGCTACACTACGCTGGGCATGGCGACTGATCAGGGTAAGCTGAGCAACATCAACGGCTTGGCGATCCTTGCTGATGCACTGGAGTCGGAAATCCCGAAGGTCGGAACCACTACCTTCCGTCCGCCCTATACGCCGATCTCGCTGGCGTCGATCGGTGGGGAAGCGCGTGGCGAGGTGTTCCAGCCAATCCGCCAGACCCCAATGCACAACTGGCACGACAAGAACGGCGCAGATTGGGAGCCCGTCGGCCATTGGCGCCGGACCTATGCCTATGTCCGCCCCGGCGAGTCGGTGCATGACGCGGTGAATCGCGAGGTGAAAAACACCCGTGAAAACCTCGGGCTGCTGGATGCCTCGACGCTAGGCAAGCTGATCGTCAAGGGGCCCGACGCGGGCAAGTTCCTGGACATGATGTACACCAACATGATGTCCACGCTGAAGGTCGGCAAATGCCGCTATGGCCTGATGTGTTCCGAGAACGGCTTTCTGATCGACGACGGCGTTGTGGCCCGCATTGATGACGACACATGGCTGTGCCACACCACCACCGGCGGGGCCGAGCGCATCCATGGTCACATGGAAGAATGGCTGCAGACCGAATGGTGGGACTGGAAAGTCTATGTCGCCAACGTGACCGAGCAATACGCTCAGGTCGCCGTCGTGGGTCCGAACGCGCGCAAGGTGCTGGCGAAGCTGGGCGGCATGGACCTGTCGAAAGAGGCGCTGCCATTCATGGAATGGCGTGACGGCAAGATCGGTGAGTTCGATGCGCGGGCCTATCGCATCTCGTTCTCAGGTGAGCTGTCCTATGAGATCGCGGTTCCCGCGTCGCAGGGGCAGGCTTTCTGGGACGCTCTGATCGAGGCTGGGCAGGAGTTCGGGGTGATGCCGTATGGCACCGAATGTCTGCACATCCTGCGGGCCGAGAAGGGCTTTATCATGATCGGCGACGAGACCGACGGCACCGTGATCCCACAGGATCTGGGGTTGCAATGGGCGCTCTCGAAGAAGAAAGAGGATTACCTCGGAAAACGCGCCCATACGCGCAGCAATATGGCCGATCCCGACCGCTGGAAACTGGTCGGTCTTGAGACTGTGGATGGTTCTGTCATTCCGGATGGCGCTTATGCGGTGGGCGAGGGCGTCAACGCCAACGGTCAGCGCAACATGATCGGACGTGTCACGTCGACCTATTACTCGGCCAATCTGGACAAGGGCATCGCCATGGGCCTGATCAAGCACGGGCCGGACCGGATGGGCGAGATTGTCGAATTCCCCGGCACCGACGGCAAAACCTATAAAGCCAAGATCGTGGACCCGATCTTCTACGACAAGGACGGGGAGAAGCAGAATGTCTGAACCCATCAGCGCACTGAACCACGCCAGCTATGATGGCATCGCCAAGGTCGAGGAATGCGGTCTGCAGGGCATGATAACCCTGCGCGGCGATCTGTCGGACAAGGTGCTGGCCAAATCCGTCAAAGACGCCACCGGCCAGAAGGTGCCGGGCCAGCGCGAGGCTCTGGTTGAGGGCGACACCGGCGTCTGCTGGATGTCCACCGACGAATTGCTGGTGCTGGTGCCTTATGCCGAGGTCGAGGCCAAACTGGCCGCCATGACCAATGCGCTTAGCGGCACGCATGCTCTGGCCGTCAACGTCTCGGACGCCCGCGCTTTATTCCGCATCTCTGGCAGCAGCGCGCGTGAGGTGTTGGGCAAGCTGGCCCCGGTCGACCTGTCAGCGGGCGCATTCCAACCCGGCCAAATCCGCCGCTCGCGTCTGGCACAGGTGGCGGGCGCGTTCTGGATGGATGATGCCGAGACCTTCCGCGTGGTCTGCTTCCGCTCGACGGCGGATTACGTCTTCAAACTGCTCAAGGTCGCGGCGCAGCCGGGCAGTGAGGTTGGGGTTTACTGAGCGCATAAACCAACAAAACAGCCGCATGTCGCGGCCGCCTTTTGAACAAGGCGGCCGTTTTCATTTTGGTCTTGAACAAGGGTCCGGCGGTCATTTATGGAGAAAGCCGACGGGCGGTCTCTCCCTAAGATTGTTTTGTGATTAAAGGATTATAAGGCCGCAAGTTGCAGTGTTATTCGCATAACTTGAGAGCATAAGAAGATGAAGAAACTGTTGGCCACCCTGGCTTTGACCCTGGCCGCAACCATAGCGAACGCGGAAATTTTGACCTATGACTGCACCCTGCACCGAATGGAGCGTGGGTGGATTCCGGAACGTGTAATCCTGAGTGTCGATGCCGAAAACAAGCGTGCGCGCGTTTACGATGGTTATATCAAGAAATTTGATGGCCAGCCCAAGGATGTCAGGTTCAAGGAAACGCGTAAAGGCGACTACCGGCTGATGTGGAAGATGAAAATTCCCGCCACCAATGGTGGGCTGATCTATGTCAGCTACACGGCCACGCTGAATCCTGAAAAACAACGTGTGGACATGGTGGCCAGGTTCCCGCAGGCAAACGCGGCGAACCGGCCCTCGGGGTATGGCGGTTGTTCTGTGAACACGGGTGGGTCGCTCTACGCCTCTTAATGCGACATCCCAGCCTGTTCGGGTCGCAAAACCAAAAGCCTCGGGTTGGTCCCGGGGCTTTCGTAAACACACCTCGTGCAACCCGGCCGGTCAGTGGACGCAGAGGTTGGATCAGGTGGCTCAGAAATGCAGCAACACGGTCCGGTACTTTGTCAGAGCCTTTTGTGAAAGAAGCCGTTCAGGTGACAAAGTCTGGAGGGTTTCATCCTTGAGATTGGGGTAGAAGTCCAGCATTTGCAGCAACTTCTGGGTCGCCTCAAACTGGTCGCCTTCCGCAAGTAACGGCCCGTGCAGCGACAGGAACAGGGTGGGTTTTTGCTGTTTCAGCCAGCCTACCAGCGCTGGCAGAACGAAAAATTCCGCCCCCTCAATATCCATCTTGACCAGAGACACGCGCGACAGATCATTCGCCGCCTCAAACTGATCCCAGCCAATCGTCAGCGCATCCGAACCATGCGCGCCATCATGGAGTAGGGAACTGGTGGAATCCCCCGGCTCGCCACGGACCGAGGCCATGCGGGCCACGCCAAACTGGTCCGACAAGGCCACGCCAAAGGCTGAGACATTGCGTATGTCGTTCAAATCAAGATTCCACGCCAAATGCCGGAATGCGGTGGGGTCCGGCTCGAAACACCAGACATGCCGCGCCCTGCGGCTGCCATAGAGGACCGTTGGGCCGATCCATGCGCCGATATCCAGATAATCGCTTTCGGGGGTCAGGAACCGGTCCAGAACGGCAAATGTCTCGGGCTCCCAGTCGCCGGCAGAGGCTTTGCGCCAGAATTTCGAATGATAAGGGTCCAGCCGGAACGTTTCGCCGTTCAACCGGCCATCATAGTACCCGCGGGCGCGGTAGAACATCTTGCGCGCCTGTGTCAGCATCGCGGACCTCCGGGTTTTCTTGTCGCGGCCCTTGACCTGCGGCGCTTGTCAAAGCATGTAACCTTTGGAACCGCAACAATCATTTCAACAGGGGGCCGAGATGGCTTTTGAACTTCCTGATCTTCCTTATGCACATGACGCGCTGGCAGCCAAGGGTATGTCCGCAGAAACGCTGGAATATCACCACGATCTGCACCACAAGGCCTATGTCGACAACGGCAACAAGCTGATCGCGGGCACCGAGTGGGACGGCAAGTCGCTGGAAGAGATCATCACCGGCACCTACGACGCAAACGCCGTGGCGCAGAACGGTATCTTCAACAACATCAGCCAGCTTTGGAACCACAACCAATTCTGGGAGATGATGGGCCCCGGCGACAACGCCATGCCCGGTGAATTGGAAAAAGCGCTGACCGAGAGCTTCGGCTCGGTTGACGAATTCAAGTCGCAATTTAGCGCCGCTGGCGCTGGTCAGTTCGGCTCGGGCTGGGCGTGGCTGGTCAAGAACGCCGATGGCTCGCTGGCCGTGACCAAAACCGAGAACGGCGTGAACCCGGTGTGCTTCGGTCAGACTGCACTGCTGGGTTGCGACGTCTGGGAGCATTCGTATTACATCGACTTCCGCAACAAGCGCCCGGCTTACCTTTCGAACTTCCTCGATAACCTGGTGAACTGGGAAAACGTCGCGTCGCGGATGTGAACACTGGTCCACTAAGGACGTGTCTGGGCCCGCCTGCGGAGACGCTGGCGGGTCTTTTTCGTAGAACAATGGTGGCAGTGATCACGTAACCTGTTTCAGAGAGCGTTGGTTCAGATCGAAATTCGGTGCACATTCCCTTTTTTGGCTGGGTCTATCCGCCGAAAAAATCAAGGTTTTTGCGTGGGCATGTACCGTTCGCCTTGCGGGTGAGTGTCGACCATGAGAGACCTGAACTGGCCGGCCGTAAAAGACATCGCTTCAACAACTGGACCCGTAGTTTGCGTGGAAACCGAATCTTAGATCATGTGATCCTTTTGGCCGGTGTTGTCCTGATGAGCGGTCCGGTCTGCTTGCTGATCTGGCAATTGCTATCCGCTCTCGAACTCTGGGATCTGTGGGTGCTGTTTGTGCAGATCTGGCGAGATGGCGTAAGCAGCGCGGGCATTGGGGCAGGGGCGATGATGTGGAATTCGCTCGTTTTGGCGCTTGGGGTCGCTGTCATCAAAAGTGCCATCTCGCTGCTGGCGGCTTATGCGTTGGTTTTCTTTCGCCTGCCCTTTGCGGAGGTGCTATATGGTTTGATCCTTGTTGCAATGTTCTTTCCGATCGAGACACGGATTTTGCCCACCTTTGCAATCACCAATGAAATCGGGTTGTTGAACACCTATGCCGGAATGATCCTTCCAATCACAGCCAGCGGGTTGGGTGTTCTGGTGTTCCGGCAATACATGCGGCAAATCCCGACCGAGGTGATGGAAGCCGCTCGGATTGACGGTGCTGGGTCGCTGCAGATCCTGGTTGATATCGTCATCCCGATATCTTTGCCGATGATCGCTGCGGTTTTTGCGATCTTGTTCGTTTTGGGTTGGAACCAGTATGTCTGGCCGATCATGATCACGACGACCAGCCAAGATCATGATACGCTGGTCCGAGGGATGGCCTATACCGGGTTTGGCGGCACGGCAGGAATGGTTTTGGCGCTTTTATCACTATTGCCGCCTGCACTTGTCGTGCTGTTACTGCAGCGATGGTTGATGCGCGGTCTGACCGCAGGCATTCACTAAGTGCATTTTCTTGTCAAAAGCGATTACACCGCCGACAAGGGTGAAAACCTGCCGACGCGTCAACTTTCGGCACCCCCATCTATTGTAAGCGACCCCGCGATACCTAGCTTATATTGTGCGGGAGGGAGAAATCCGCACATTCAAAAACAACGGGCGGCGCGCCTGCAGCCATAGGCGCGCGACAGAACAATTGCGCCCGGCGGATGAGGGATACCCAAAAGAAACCTTAACAGGAGATCACGATGGTCGCACTTGCACAGGGAACATGGGTTATCATTGCAGACGGGGAAAAGGCGTTGTTCATGGAGAACATCACCGACGCCGAGGACCCCAATTTGGTTGTCCTTTCGGTCGAGGAACAGGACAGCCCGAAATCGAAACCAACCGACCGGGCCGGGCGTCGAAATGACAACGGTCCGAACCAGAAGTCAGCCGTCGAGGATGCAAGCTGGAAGACCCATGCCAAATCTCTGTTCGTGCAGGATCTGGCCAATCTGTTGAATCGCAAAGGGTTGAAAGGGGCCTTCAAGCGCTTGGTTCTGGTCGCCAACCCACGCGTGCTCGGCCTGCTGCGCCGTCGGCTGCACAGCGAAGTGCTGGCCAAGGTCGTGGCCGAGGTCGACAAGACGCTGACCAATCATCCCTTGCACAAGGTCGAGAAGGTTCTGACGCACCGGCTAAAGCCTGATGCGCGCTTGGCCTGATCCATCCTTCGGGCGGCGCAGGCCGCCCGATCCCGTCGTTACTTCAGTTTTTCTCGCAACGTAGACATCGCCGATTCCGCGTCCTCAACCCAGGTGATGAACTCGCCCAGTGAGGCATCGGCAAAGCCCTGATCAATCACCTGATCCAGCAGCCTGCGCAGCGCGTCCCAATATCCGTCCACATTCATGACCAAAATGGTTTTGTCATGCAGGCCCAGTTGCCGCCATGTCAGCGCCTCGAACAGCTCATCCAGCGATCCGGGGCCTCCGGGCAGAACCACGACAGCGTCTGCGTTCATGATCATGACCTTTTTACGCTCGTGCATTGTTTCGGTGATCACGAAATGGGTCAGGTCGGTCTTGCCGACCTCGCGCTGAACAAGGTGCACGGGGATGACGCCGAATGTCTCGCCCCCCGCCGTCTGCGCCGCCCGCGCCACTTCGCCCATCAGACCGACATCTCCGGCCCCATAGACCAGCCGCCAGCCTTCGTTTGCCAGTAATGTGCCGAATTGCCGCGCGGCTTCGGAATATGCCGCATTTTCACCATTGCGTGACCCGCAATACACACAGACGGATTTCTGGGACATCTAAGGGGGTCTCCGGGCTTGTGTCAGACGTTTTGACCCGTGATAGCGAGATTGATAGATTGGCTCAACTGTCCGCCGGAATGCTATTGACTCAAAGCATTTGCGCCGCGGAGCGAAAGGAAAAGAATGGACGCCAAATCGGGAAACGGAAGCTCCGGGAATTTTGTCTGGGGGGTGATTGCCGGTCTTGTCGCAGTCTTGGGTGCGGGTGGCCTTTACCTGTCGGGCGTTTTCAGTACCCCGCCCGAGGTGGAACAGCAGGAGCAGACTGCAGACGTCCCGACCTCGGAAAGCCAGCCGCCCGAGGCGCCCGCAGCCGTTGAAGACAGCGCTCCGGCCGCTGAGCCGGTTGAACTGGCTGCCGAGGAGGAGCCCGCTGCTGAGCCAGTGGAAGAGGCGGCTGCGGAACCAGCACCTGATCAAACCGAGGAAATCGCGTCAGAGCCGGAGGCAGAAGCCCCTGTCGAGGCTGCAGAGGAAACGGAACCAGCCCCTCTGGGGAAGCCCGTTCTGGATCAGATATTTGTTGAGAAGGACGGCAACGCCCTGCTTTCCGGGGATGCAGAACCCGGCAGTCGGATGCGGGTACTGCTGAACGGGGCAGTGCTGCATGAGTTTATCGTTGGCCCCGGCGGTCAGTTTGCGGAATTCGTCACCATCCCGTTCAGCGACGCAGCACAGGGGCTGGTTCTGGAAAACTCGGATGGAGAGCAAACGGCTCGGTCGGATGACTACCTGATCGCAGCGCTGCCGAAACCGGTGGAAGAGCAGGTCGCAGCTACTGAGGTGCCGTCAGAAGAAGGCCAGCCGGAGGCCGCTGAGAATACAGAGCCGACCGGTGAAACTGAAGTCGCCAGCGTCACCGAACCCGAGGCGCAGCCCGAAGTTGCCGATGAGACGCCGACGGACGCGTCCAATGAGCTACAGACCGAAACATCCGAAGAGACTCTGACTGCCGAGGTCGAACCGCAGACCGCCGACGGCGAAACCGAGACCGCCGAAGCGTCGACCGAGGCTGCGCCCGAAGATCAGAAAATCGCCGTTCTGCGCTCGGGCGAGGAAGGCGTTGAACTGGTTCAGCCCCCGGCGACGCAAAGCGACGAACCGGAACAGATCGCTCTGGACACCATCGGATATTCGGACACGGGCGATGTCGAACTGACCGGGCGTGCGCCGGACGGGTCGGCTGTGCGCCTTTATCTGGACAACCGCCTTGTCGCCGATCTGGACCCGGAAGACGATGGCAACTGGCGGGGTGAGCTCGAGGGGATCGACCCTGGCGTCTACACCCTGCGAGTGGATGAAGTGAATACGGAGGGAACCGTGCTTAGCCGCGTGGAAACGCCGTTCAAGCGCGAACCGGTCGAAGTTCTGCAAGCCGCCGAAGCCGCAACAGGGGACTCGTCGCTTGAACAGGCGGCCCCGATCCGCTCGGTCACCGTTCAAAGGGGCGACACGCTGTGGGCCATCTCACGCGAGCGGTTTGGCGATGGCGTACTGTATGTGCGCCTGTTCGAGGCCAATCGCGAATTGATCCGTGACCCCGATCTGATCTATCCGGGACAGATATTTACAATTCCCGAATGAAATCGTCTCTGGCCTCGGCGCGGGCCGGGGTCTATCTCTGACCGCAGACAAGGTACGTGATGAGACGGACAGCCCCAATGACCACCGCTGATATGCCGGACCCAGATGAACGCCGCTCTGGCTGGCGCACGATCCGCAAGGTCGCGCCCTACCTTTGGCCGGAAGATGAACCTTGGGTCAAACGCCGCGTAGTCATTGCCATGGGCATGCTGGTGCTGGCCAAGCTGATCGCGGTGTACACGCCGATTCTGTACAAGGGCGCGGTTGACGCCTTGGCGGGTGAGGGCGTGCCGCCGCTGGCGCTGGGGGCCGTGGGGCTGACCGTCGCCTATGGCGTGGCGCGGATGATGACCGTGGGGTTCCAGCAGTTGCGCGATGCGGCCTTTGCTCCGGTGGGGCAGCGCGCGCTACGGGCGCTGGCTCTGGAGACCTTTCAGCACATTCACCAACTGTCGATGCGCTATCACGTGACCCGCCGCACTGGCGGTCTGAGCCGCATTATCGAGCGTGGTGTCAAAGGCGTTGAATTCCTACTGCGCTTCCTGCTGTTTTCGATCGGCCCTTTGATCCTGGAACTGCTGTTGGTCGCCATCATCCTGATGTGGCTGTTCGACGTCTGGTATCTGGTGGTCGTCGCCGTCACCATCGCCCTTTACATCTGGTTCACCTTTGCCGTGACCGAGTGGCGGGTGAAGCTGCGGCGCGAGATGAACGATCAGGATACCGAGGCCAACCAGCGCGCCATTGACAGTCTGCTGAACTTTGAAACCGTCAAATATTTCAACGCGGAAACCCGCGAAGCTGACCGCTATGATGTGTCGATGAAGGCCTACGCGGGGGCCGCGCTGAAGACGGCCTATTCGCTGGCCTTCCTGAACTTTGGCCAGTCTTTCCTGATCACCTGCGGCCTGATCGGCGTCATGGTTCTAGCCGCGATTGGGGTGCAAAACGGGTCTTTGACCGTCGGCGATTTCGTGATGGTCAACGCTTACATGATCCAGATTACAGTGCCGCTGAACTTTCTGGGCACGGTCTACCGGGAAATCCGGCAGTCGCTTGTGGATATGGGGCAGATGTTCGATCTGCTCGAACAACCTGCCGAGGTTAAGGACAAGCCAGATGCGCCCGATCTTGCTGTGAACGGCGGGGAAGTGACTTTGGAGAATGTCCATTTTGGCTACGACCCCGAGCGTGAAATCCTCAAAGGCGTGTCTTTGACCGTGCCGGCGGGGCAGACGGTGGCGATTGTCGGGGCGACCGGGTCCGGCAAGTCTACCATCGGGCGGCTGCTGTTTCGGTTCTACGACGTGACCGGAGGTGCGCTGAAAATCGACGACCAGGACGTGCGGGACGTCACCCAAACCAGCCTGCACGCGGCTATCGGTGTCGTGCCGCAAGATACCGTGCTGTTCAACGACACGATCCGCTATAACATCGCTTATGGCCGTGACGGCTCCACTCAGGAGGATGTCGAGGCTGCGGCCCGAGCCGCTCAAATCCATGACTTTATCGCTACGCTGCCCGAGGGCTATGACACTAAGGTCGGCGAGCGCGGCCTGAAGCTGTCAGGCGGTGAAAAACAGCGGGTCGGGATCGCGCGGACCTTGCTGAAGAACCCTCCGATCCTGTTGCTGGATGAGGCGACCTCGGCGCTGGACACAGACACCGAACAGGACATCAAGGATGCGCTGGCCCGCGCTGGTGAGGGGCGGACGGTGATCACCATTGCGCACCGTCTGAGCACCATCGCCGAGGCCGACCGGATCGTGGTTCTGGAAAGCGGCGAGATCATCGAGCAGGGCACCCATGACGAGTTGCTGTCCCAACAGGGGCGCTATGCCCAGCTTTGGAACCGGCAACAATCGGACACTCAGGCGGCCTGAGAGAAAATCTGTTAGACTGGCAAGCATAACGGAGGTGGTGGCATGCGGAATATATCAGTTGGAGTTCTGATCTCGGCACTTGTCGCCCTGATGCCGGTTGCGGCGTGGGCGGACCCGATCGTGGGCGTCTGGAAGACCGAGCCGGATCGCAAGAACCTGACCTCTCACATCCAGATCACCGCTTGCGGGGACAAGTTCTGCGGCAAGATTCTCTCGGCCTATGACAGTTCCGGCAAGGAAGTGCAGACGCCGAATATCGGCAAAAAGCTGTTCTGGGATGTGGCAGGCGAAGGCGGCGGCAAATACGGCGGCGGTGAGTTCTGGGTGCCGCTGATTGACGTCGATGCGGTGCCGCAGATGACCCTGCAAGGGGACCAGCTCAAGGTCAAAGGGTGTGAGCACCATATCTGCGCGCATCAGACCTGGACCAGATTGCAGTCCTAGCTTTTCGTAGTCCAAAGGAAAATGACGAGCCCTGCGGCTCGCCATTTGCTCTATTCAGCCGCTTTCAGCGGCGGGCCGGGGGGATGATCGCCCATTGGATTTTCATCCGGTGACGGGGCGGGGGTATCGCTCCAGACAATCTCGGTCGATTGCATGTCGCGCGCGGTGCGCCCGATGGCCATGTCCTGCGCGATCTTGCTGGACCGGCCCGCAGTGACCCGCGCCAGCACCTTGCCCAGCCATACGGCATAGGTCGTCACCCAGACCCGCAGCGCCAGGAAGGATGGTGTCACGATCAGCGTCAGAACTGTGGCAATGCCCAACCCGAACACCACGGCGGTCGCCAGTTGCTTCCACCACAGCGCGGTGGGGCTGTCGATGGAATAGCCGCCGTTGATGAAGTCCAGCGACAGGCCGAACATCATCGGGGTAAGGCCAGCCATTGTCGTCAGGGTGGTTAGCAGAACCGGGCGGATACGCGCCTCGGCCGTGCGGACGATGGCGTCGATCCGGGGCATATAGCGGCTGTATTCCTGATAGGTGTCGATCAGAACAATGTTGTTGTTCACCACGATCCCCGCCAGCGCCACGATGCCCGTGCCAGTCATGATGATCGAGAAGGGCTGTTGCATCACCAGCATCCCGATCAGAACCCCGGTGGTGGACAGAACCACGGCCAGAAGCACCAGAAGCGAGTTGTAGAACGAGTTGAACTGGGCCAACAGGATCACGAACATCAACCCCAATGCACCCGCGAAGGCGTTCATCAGGAAGGCACCGGATTCCTCCTGATCCTCCTGATCGCCGGTCCATTCCCAGCTTATCGCTTTCGAGAAGGGGTCTGTGTCCAGCCACTCGGTCAGAACGGCGATGCGTTCGTTGGGGTTGATCAGGGCGAACCGGGCGTCTCCGTTGTCGATGGCGGCGCGCAGACTGTCCGTTGTTTCGGCGCCTGTCAGTTGCAGAAGCTCGAACCGGGTGCCATCGGGGCTGGCGATCACCGTGCCTTTGGGTTCGGCCCCCTCGGCCACCTCGCGAACAACGGCCAGCCGTTGTTCAGAGCCTTCCGGTCCGTCGACAATCACCTTGGACAGGCCGGGTTCTACATCGGCTTTGACGTCGTAGTACCGTTCTTGATCAATCCGGTTGATCTCGGCCAGTTTCGCCACCGGCTTGCGGGTGATGAAGTTCGACAGCGGCACCAGACCGTCCGGTGTGCGCACCTTGAGCGAGTCCAGTGTGGACAGCACGCGGTCTTCCTCGGGCAGGCGGACGCGGATTTCGACCTCTTCATCCGTGTTGTCGGGGCGCATTTCGCCCAGCAGGATGCCGCGCGTGACCAGTTGCACCATCGCGCCAACCGTGGCCACATCCGCGCCGAACCGACCGGCCTGCGCGACATCCACGTCGATCTGCCAGTCGATGCCGGGCAGGGGCATCGTATCCTCAATCTTTATCAGGCCGGGCGTTTCATCAAAGACCGCGCGCGCAGAGAGAGCGGCGGCGGTCAGGTCTTCCCAGCCATCCCCCTTGATGCGCAGATGCACGGGTTTGGCCGAGGCAGGGCCCTGTTCCAGCGGGGTGATTTCAACGATGATGCCGGGAAGTTTGGCCAGTTCGGCATTCAATTCGTCCAGAACATAGTCGCCGTCAAACTCAGGCGAGATGATGCTGCGCTCGAACAACCCGCCCGCAACGGTTTCGGTGATGTTGGGGCGGTCTTCCCACGGGATGATCTCGAACTGGACACGCCCGACCGTGTCGGCGGGCGAGGATGCGCCGCCGTCGTTCTGGGTCAGGCCGCCTTCGCCCGCAAAGGCAAACACGTTGGTCACAGCCGGATGCGCGCCGATCACCTCTTCGGCGGCTAGCACCATCTCGTCCTTTTCCTCAAGCGACAGGTTGCCCCGTGCGCGGACAAAGGCCGTGGCCTGTTCCGGTTCGGTTTCGACGAAGAATTCCACGCCCCGGTTGTTGGCTCCGAAATAGGTCATAACGGTCATGACGCAGAAAGCGACGACAACAATCGAAACAATGGGCATGATCGGGTTACCGACCAGAAACTTGACGACGTACCCGAAGGGCGTGTGTTCTTTGGCGGTATGAACACGCTCTTCCCGACTGCGTTCGATCTTGGCCGCGCTAAGGGTGACGGAGCCAGCAAACCCGCCAGCGACCAGAAGCAGAGCGCCAAAGATCACCCCGCCTGCGCTGCCTTCGGGCATCAGATAGGCCGGGTTCAGCATCTGCATCGCGCCGAGGAAGATCATGTAAAGCGACGGCGGCACCAGAATCGCGCGCAGCCACCACGGCGCGGCCCCCCGCAGCCAGTGTGCGGCATGGTCAAAGACGCGGCTGAGGCGGCCCGAGACGCCACCCACCACCGGCAGGTAGATCAGCGCGACGATCAGCGAGGAGGACAGCACGAAGATCAGCGTGATCGGCAGCATCTTCATGAACTCACCCGGAACGCCGGGCCAGAACAGCATCGGCAGGAAGGCGCAGAGCGTCGTTGCGGTGGACGACACGATGGGCCAGAACATCCGCTGCGCCGCCTCGACATAGGCGTGCATCGGGCCGATGCCTTCCTTGATGCGCTTGTCGGCGTATTCCACGACGACAATGGCTCCGTCGACCAGCATCCCCACGGCCAGAATCAGCCCGAACATCACCATGTTCGAGATGCTGACGCCCATCACCGCGAGGAAGGCGAAACTCAGCAAGAATGAGGTCGGGATCGCAAAACCCACCAGAAGCGCCGCGCGTGTACCCAGCGAGGCCAGAACCACGATCATCACCAGCGCGATGGCGGTCAGAACCGAGCCTTCAAGCTGGCGCACCATGGAATCCACAATGCGGCTTTGGTCGTTCGAGGTGCCGACATCGACCGCTGCCCGCAGTTCGGCGGGCCATTTTTCCTGCGCGGCGGCGAGGGTCTCTTTGACCTGCGCCACGGTGTCGATCAGGTTGAAGCCTTTACGCTTGACCACCTGCAGGGCCACGGTCGGTTCGGTGTCGAACCGGGCGGTGCCTTCGCGGTCTTCGAATGTGTAGTTGATCTCGGCCAGTTCGCCCAGCGTCACCACGCGGTCGCCGTTGACCTTGACGGGCAGGCTATAGATGTCTTCGGCGGTCTTGAACGAGGACGGAATCTTGACCGAGAAACTGCCCTGCGCCGTCTCGACCTCGCCCGCAGCGATCAGTTGGTTGTTGTTCTGAACGACGGTGATCAGTTCGTCGGCTGTGACGTTGTAGGCCTCAAGCCGCAGCGGGTCGATGATTACCTCAAGCAACTCGTCCCGGTTGCCCGCGATCCCGGCCTCAAGGACGGAATCCAGCGCCTCAAGATCGTCCTGCAGGTCTTTGGCCACACGGGCCATTGTGCGTTCGGGGACGGCACCCGTCAGGTTGACGATGACGATGGGGAATTCGGACAGGTTGATTTCCGTCAGCGTGTATTGCTCGGCCCCTTCCGGGAAATCGGCCTGCGCACTGTTCATCGCGTCACGCACATCGGCGGTGATCGCGGTTTTATCCCAACCGAAATCGAACTCCAACGCGATCCCCGCATAACCTTCGGCAGCGGTCGCGGTCATCTCTTTCAGGCCGTCGAGATCCGCAAGCTCGGTCTCCATCGGCTTGATCAGCAGGTTTTCCGAATCCTCGGCGGAGATGCCGGGGAATTGCACCGACACGAACAGGGCGGGGATTTCGATATCCGGTTCACCCTCTTTCGGCAGACCGACATAGGCGAACCCGCCGACGATCAGCGAGATCGCGATAAAGGCCAGAACCATTCGGGCCCGGCCGGCTGCCCAACTGACAACACCCGTCATTGCGAGACGTCCTGATATGTCGGCGCGACGGCGACGCCGCGTGTGACGAATTCCTGCCCCACCACGATAACCTCGGCGCTTTCGGGCAGGCCGCCCAGCCAGACGCCATCAGCGGTATCGCGCAGCAGGCGGACCGGCACGAAATCAACAACATCGCCATCGCCGACAATGCGCACACCCAATTGCCCGTCGTTGTTCAGCGTCAGCGCGGATTGCGGCAGCAAATGCGCCTTCGCGCCCTCAGCCGCGATGCGGATTTCTGCGGTTTGGCCGTCGCGGATGGTCAGGTCGGGGTTGGGAACACTGATCTCAACCTCGAAGGTGCGGGTGGTTTCGTCCGCCGAGCGGCTGAGGAAGGTCACAAGACCCTCGACCTGCTGCCCCGTCACCAGCCGGGCAGAGGCCTTTGAGCCAACGGTAATCCGGTTCACCTCGGTCTCGGGTACGAAACCGACCAGCTTTATCGGATCAAGCTGAATGACGGTTGCGCACAGCGCGCCGGGTTGCATCAGGCTGCCCAGTTCGGCAGTGTCGCTTTCCAGCAGGCCCCGAAAGGGGGCTTCGATTGTCAGGCGGTCCATCTCGCGCTCGGCGGCTTCGACCTCGGCAGCGGCGGCTTCGATGCCAGCGCGTGTGGCTTCAAGCCCGGCTTCGGCGGATTTGATGCCAGCCTTCGCCGAGCTCATGGCGGCCTCGCTGGAGATACGGCGGGTTTCCGAGCCGAACCCGGTTTCCGACAGTTTGCGCGCGGCTTTCAGGTTGATATCGGCCTCGGCCACCAGCGCGTGTGCCTCGACCAGACGCGCCTCGGCTTCTGGGATGCGGCTTTCGGCTTCCAGCTTGGCGGCCTTGGCTTCCGCCAGCGCGGCGGGGCGCGATCCGGGGT
The DNA here is from genome assembly GCF_056533565.1 of Ruegeria sp. G12. Lineage (NCBI taxonomy): Bacteria > Pseudomonadati > Pseudomonadota > Alphaproteobacteria > Rhodobacterales > Roseobacteraceae > Ruegeria > Ruegeria sp. G12. Next base: position 330,664 of record NZ_JBQFOO010000002.1, on the reverse strand, counting down.
CCAGTTCGCACAGCAAATCACCCGCTTCGACAAACGCACCCCGGCGCTTGGGTTCGGACGTCACAGTCGAGGTGGTTTCGGCCAGAACTTCGACCTGTCGGTTCGCCTGCGTCTCGCCGCGCAGCAGCACTGCGCTGTCGATTTCACGCGCAACCGAGCGGAGCGCGACCACGCCAACCGCGTCTTGATCCGTAGTCGGCTGTTCAGGTGACGTTGCGTCAGATAGTTCTTCGGCCGGGGCTTCTTCGCGCCCGGCAAAGGCAAACAACGCGTCGCGTTCAAAAACCAGCAGATATAGCGCAGCAATCACCAAGGCGGCATTGATGAATGAAATCAAACGCATAAAGGACCTCTCTTGGAATTATCAGCCACTTTGACCGCTAAGTACTGGTATAAAAATGGGGCACGTCACAGGGCTTTTCCACGCTGAACTGAATAGTTCAATATGTTTTTTTGCGCAAGGGTGCGGCATGACGGTGAAAATGGGCAAAATCGGACCCTTGGCTTGGCTTTGGTGCCGGGGTATGACATGGCGCACGAACGCGCAGTACACAGCCTGGGGACACGGATGAGCAACGTCGACAGTTTCATTGATGAAGTCACGGAAGAGGTGCGCCGCGACCGGATGTACCTGCTTTTGCGGCGCTGGGGCTGGGTTGGCGTTCTGATCGTGATCCTGATCGTGGGCGGGGCTGCGTTTAACGAATACCGCAAGGCGCGGGACACCTCGCAGGCGCAGAACCTGGGAGATGAGATTCTGGCCGCGCTGGCCCAGAATGAGTCCGCCGCACGTGCATCCGGCTTGCAGGCGGTTCAGGCGCAGTCGCCGGGCGGTGACGCCGTGCTGAACATGCTGCTCTCCGCCTCGCAGGTCGAAGCCGGGTCCGAGCAGGATGCGGTCGCAAGCCTGAACGCGGTCGCCACGCAGGGTGATATCCCCGAGATTTACCGTGCCGTGGCCAGCTTCAAGGCGCTGCTGCTGCAAAGTGAAACACTCCCCGCCGCAGACCGTAGGCTGCAGTTCGAAGCTCTGGCCACACCCGGGGCACCACTGCGCCTGCTGGCCGAGGAACAGCTTGCCCTGATCGACGTGTCCGAGGGCAATATCGACGCCGCGCTGGACCGGCTTCAAGCGCTGCGTCAGGATGCCGAGGTCGGCGTCGATCTGCAGCAACGTGCGGCTCAGCTGATCGTTGCGCTGGGTGGTGAACCTGAACCGCTTGTGGCGCAGCAGGGCTGATCTGGCGGGGCAAGACGAAATGACAGGCGAGTTCGGATTATCATGGTGACAAGAGTATTTTCCCGCATGGGTTTGCCGATTGCGGCACTCGCATTGACCGCGCTGGCCGCCTGTGAAGAGCCCGAGGCGATCCTGCCCGGTGCCCGTGAAGATATCCGTCCGGCCTCGGACTTGGAAACAGTCGAAAGACAGGGCTCGCAACCGATCAGCCTGCCGGGACATTCCGCAAATTCAAGCTGGTCGCAAAGCCCGGGAACGCCTGCCTACCGGACGACTAACGCCGCACTTAGGGCCACGCCGCAGCGCATCTGGTCGGCGTCGATTGGCGATGGCGACTCGCGCAAGCAACGCATCACGGCCGAGCCGGTCGTGGCAGGCGGGCTGATCTACACTCTGGATGCCGGTGCTACCGTATCTGCGGTGTCGCCGCAGGGGCAGGTGGTCTGGGACACGAACCTGATCCCGTCGCAGGATGGCGATTCGGATGCCACGGGTGGCGGCTTGGCCTTTGCCAACGGTGTGCTCTACGTCTCATCCGGGTTCGGGCGACTGACCGCGCTGGACGCCAAAACCGGGGCGATCCGCTGGCAGAAACGCCTGAACGCAACCGGCAGCGGCGCGCCGTTGGTCAATGACGGGCTTTTGTATCTGGTGGCCGGCGATGAAACCGGCTGGACGGTTGATACCAATGACGGTCGCATCGCCTGGCAAATCGACGGCACTCCAAGCGTGGGCAACGTTCTGGGCGCGCCTGCGCCGGTGATTGCATCGGATCTGGCCGTGTTTGCCTTTGGCTCGGGCGACATCGCCGCGACGTTCCGCCGGGGTGGTATCCGCCGCTGGAACGCCTCGGTCGCTGGTGGCCGCCGGGGCCGCGCGGCGGCGCAGATCGTGGATGTCACCGGCGGGCCGATGGTGGTTGGCGATACGATTTACATCGGCAACCACTCGGGCCGCACCGTCGCCTTCGACTCGGGTTCGGGTGAGCGTCGCTGGACGGCGGATGAGGGGGCCGTTGATACGGTCTGGCCTGCCGGCAACAGCATCTTCCTGATCAGCGACCGCAGCCAGTTGGTGCGTCTGAACGCAGCTGATGGGTCGATCATCTGGGCGCAGGACCTGCCGGGCTTCGTCAAAGACAAACGTGGACGCCGAGGCCCGATCTTTGCCCATTACGGCCCGATCCTTGCGGGCGGGCGGATCGTTGTCGCCTCGAACGACGGATATCTGCGCTTCTTCAACCCGGTTGACGGGGCGCTGGTGCATCAGGTCGAGGTACCGGGCGGTGCGACCACCGCGCCGGTCGTGGCTGGGCAAACCTTGTATGTTGTCTCGACCAAGGGCGATCTACACGCTTTCCGTTGACGGCAAGATGCGCTAAAGGGCGCTTCTTGAGTCTTGAAAGTTGAGAACATGTCGCTGACCCTCGCCATCGTGGGGCGCCCGAATGTGGGCAAATCCACCCTGTTCAACCGCCTTGTGGGCAAACGTCTGGCCCTGGTCGACGACCAGCCCGGCGTGACGCGTGACCTGCGCGAAGGCGAAGGGCGGCTGGGTGACCTGCGCTTTACCGTGATCGACACGGCGGGCCTTGAAGATGCGACCGATGACAGCCTGCAAGGCCGGATGCGCCGCCTGACCGAGCGCGCGGTGGATATGGCCGATGTCTGCCTGTTCATGATCGACGCGCGGGTGGGCCTGACCCCGACCGATGAGTTGTTCGCCGAAATCCTGCGTAAACGCTCGAAGCATGTGATCTTGGCCGCCAATAAGGCCGAAGGCAACGCAGCGGATGCGGGTGTGCTTGAGTCCTATAATCTGGGCCTTGGCGAGCCTGTCCGCCTGTCGGGCGAGCATGGCGAGGGGATGACGGACCTCTATGCGCAGTTGATGCCTCTGGCAGATGCGGCCGAGGAACAGGCCGTCGATGATACCCCCGAAACCGATATCGAACTGGATGAGGATGGCGAGGGCGAGGCCCCTCTGATCACCGCCGCCAAGCCTTTGCAGGTCGCTGTGGTGGGTCGTCCGAATGCCGGTAAATCCACGCTGATCAACAAGATCATGGGCGAAGATCGCCTGTTGACCGGGCCCGAGGCCGGGATCACCCGCGACGCGATCAGCCTGCGTATCGACTGGGCCGACCCCGAGGGCGGTAGCACCCCGATGCGTATCTTTGATACCGCTGGGATGCGCAAAAAGGCCAAGGTGCAGGAGAAACTGGAAAAGCTCTCGGTTTCGGATGGTCTGCGCGCGGTGAAATTTGCCGAGGTTGTCGTCGTCCTGCTTGACGCCGCCATCCCGTTCGAGCAGCAGGACCTGCGCATCGCCGATCTGGCCGAGCGCGAGGGCCGCGCTGTGGTCGTCGCAGTGAACAAATGGGACATTGAGGACAACAAGCAGGAAAAGCTACGCGATCTGAAAGAGTCCTTTGACCGCCTGCTACCGCAACTGCGCGGCGCGCCGCTGATCACGGTATCGGCAAAAACAGGCCGGGGGCTGGAACGCCTGCGCGCTGCCATTCTACGTGCCCATAACGTGTGGAACCGCCGTGTGCCAACCGCTGCGCTGAACCGCTGGCTGACCGCGATGTTGCAGCAGCACCCGCCACCAGCCCCGCAAGGCCGACGGATCAAGCTGCGCTATATGACTCAGGCCAAGACCCGCCCGCCGGGGTTTGTGGTCATGTGCTCGCACCCCGACAAGATGCCCGACAGCTATTCGCGCTATCTGGTGAACGGCCTGCGCGAGGATTTCGACATGCCCGGCACCCCGATCCGCCTGACATTGCGCGGGCAGGGCGACAAGAATCCCTATAAGGGTCGGCGCAAGAAAAACGCCGGTGCGTTGGCCAAACATCTCAAGGGCCGCGCGTAACTGCGCCAATTTTCAGCGTTTTTACTTGCAGGGCGTGACAGCGCCATTTCCCCGCGCTAGCATTCAGTTGCGTGCATTTGTTTTCGCGCGCGCTGCTTGTTTGCGGATCGACCGCGCCTAGTTTTGAGATAAGGGAAATCGGGCCATCGTGGGGAGCGGGCTGGATGGATTTAAGAGAGTATACAAGGCAATACGCGGTACAAGACAACCGACTGGCTGCGCTGAGCTACTTCGGAACATTTGCGGTGTATTTCGCATCGCTGGCGTTGGCGATTGTCTTTGTCGATCGCTGGTACGTCATGGTCCCCGCCGGGGTCGTCTTCGCCTTTTCTGCCGTGCGTCTATACGTGCTGCAGCATGATTGCGGGCATCACTCGCTGTTCGAAACCCGCCAGCAGAACGAATGGGCCGGGCATGTCCTGTCGCCTTTTACCTTCGCGCCGTTCGAGGTGATGAAGCAGAACCACAACCTGCATCACGCGGGCATCGGCAATCTGGAACATCGCGAAACCGGTGAGATCCACACCATGACCCTGCGGGAATGGAATGATGCGGACTGGAAAAAGCGTCTGTATTACAGACTTTACCGCAATCCGTTCATCCTGGTCCCGGTTGGGGCACTGTTTACTTATTTCATCCGCTATCGCTGGCCCAAGAATACCGTCCGCTTCGGGGTTCGGGGGGTCTTGTTGCACAACCTTTCGATTGTTGTGTTTCTGGGCCTGTTGTACCTGACCGCAGGCTCCACCGGCATGCTGGTCTGGCTGGTGTTCTCGATTCTGGGTGGCATGCTGGGCGTGTTCCTCGTGTATCTGCAACATAATTTCGAAGACACCTACTGGGACCGCCGCCCCGATCTGGACCCGCAACTGGCAGCGCTGCACGGTTCGTCGGCATTGGATTTCGGCTGGTGGTTCGATACGGCGGTGGCCTGCATCACGTTGCACGACATCCACCACTTCAATGCGCGAATCCCGTCCTATCGGTTGCGTGCCTGCCACTATAACTTGCCACCGGAATACACCCCCCGCCGCATCAAATTCCCCGAGGCGTTGGCAGCGCTGAGGCTAAAGCTTTGGGACGAGGACGCAAAGCGCCTTGTGCCCTTCCCGAAAAAGGAACGCACAGCCGATCTTGCTCATAGCAGCTAAGGCTGTAGGCTGATGCAGCGCGAAAGTTGGTTTGCAGGGGTGTTTCCCTGCGCATGTACGAAGATGCTGAGAGACAGAGAGAGGACCGATAATGACCGCAGTGACCGATGTAAAAGGTGTAGGAGCAACGCTGGCGCAGGCGCTTGCCGCGAACGGGTTCAAAACCGCCGAAGCCCTGGCCAAGGCGACCCCCGCCGCTCTGGTCAAGGTCCCGCGCGTGGGTGAAGCGCGCGCAGTTTCGCTGATTGCCGCCGCGAAAGAGGCGATTGCCGCCAAACCAGCCGCCGCAAAACCGGCCTCACGCCGGACGCCCGCCCGCAAACCGTCCACGCGTAAGCCAGCGGCACGAAAACCGGCGGTCAGAAAACCAGCCGCGCGAAAGACCGTAGCCGCCGCCGCTGCCGAGAAGCGGGCGGAAGAGGCCGCGCGCAAAGCCGCCGAAGAAAAAGCCGCCGCTGAACTGGCCGCGGCGAAGGAAAAGAAAAAGGCAAAAGCCAAGGCCAAGGCTGAAAAAGCCGCGAAGAAGCGGAAAGAGATGGAGGCTGCGTTCTCGAAGGCCAAGGACAAGGTCAAGGAAAAGTCGAAGAAGGGCAAAAAGTCCAAAAAGGACGAAAAGAAAAAAGGCGACAAGAAGAAAGACGGGAAAAAGAAAGACGCGAAGAAGGATGGTAAGAAGGGTAAAAAGGCGAAGAAGTAACCTCCTCGCCTTTCCGATTTCTGAACCGGCGCCGCGACAGACGCGCGCCGGTTTCTTTTAGGCCAACGTGCCGTCGGTCTGCAGGGTCAGCTTGCCGCCCAGATAGGGGGACAGAACAGCGGGCAGGGACACGGTGCCATCCTCGTTCTGGCCATTTTCCAGAACCGCAATCAAGCAGCGCCCGACCGCTAGGCCGGAACCGTTCAGGGTATGCACATATTCCGGTTTGCCGCCGCCCTCGGGACGGAAGCGCGCGTTCATCCGGCGGGCCTGGAAAGCCCCGGTAGTCGAGACCGAGCTGATCTCGCGATAGGTGTCCTGACCGGGCAACCACGCCTCGATGTCAAAGGTCCGGCGCGCGCCAAAGCCCATGTCGCCGGTGCACAGAACCACGGTGCGATAGGGGATGCCCAGCTGTTCCAGCAGATCCTCGGCGCAGCGCAGCATGCGTTTTTGTTCCTCGTCCGAGGTGTCGGGGTGCGTGACCGACACCATCTCGACCTTTTCGAACTGGTGCTGGCGCAGCATACCGGCAGTATCCTTGCCGGCGCTGCCTGCCTCGGACCGGAAACAGACGGTGTGGGCGGTCATGCGGATGGGCAGGGCGGATTCGTCCAGAATATCGCCGGCCACCGAATAGGTCAGCGTGACCTCGGAGGTTGGGATCAGCCACCAGCCATTGGTGGTCTGATAGCTGTCCTCGCCGAATTTCGGCAGTTTATCGGTGCCATACATCGCCTCATCCCGAACCAGTACCGGAGTTTGGGTCTCGGTCAGGCCGTTCTTTTCGATATGCGTGTCCAGCATGAATTGCGCCAGCGCACGGTGAATGCGGGCGACGCCTTTGGTCAGGTTCACAAACCGGCTGCCGCTGGATTTGGCGGCGGTCTCGAAATCCATCGCGGCTGCAACGGCGGGAATGTCGTAGTGCTCTTTCGGAGCGAAAGCGAACTCGCGCGGGGTGCCCCAGCGGTTGACCTCGACGTTGTCGTTCTCATCCGCGCCCTGCGGCACATCGTCGGCAGGCAGGTTTGCGATGCGGGCCAGTTGGTCAGTCAGCAGCGCGTCGAGGTCCTTGGCCTCGGTCTGCATGCGGGCCACTTCGGCCTTTTTATCGGCCACCAGCGCGCGCAGGCGTTCGAACTCGGCCTCATCCCCGCGCCCTTTGGCAGCACCGACTTCCTTGCTGGCCTTGTTCTGCTCGGCCTGCGCGGTCTCAGCCGCCAGAATCTTGGCCCGGCGGCTTTCGTCCAGCCGCAGCAGGTCTGACGACACCGGCGCGTCCCCGCGGCGCGCAAGAGCGGCGTCGAATGCGGCAGGGTTTTCGCGAATAGCGCGGATGTCGTGCATAGTCCAAGTCCTTAATGCGTGAATCACTGTTGCCGCTTATGCACTATCTGACAGGCGGGGTGTAGCACCGGTTGCGCAAATTGTGCCGAAGGGCGTTTTACCTGCCAATCGCGCCGCAATACCCCGTTGCATCGCGCGCCTAGGGCATATCTGCAACGGTCCGGCCCATCTTTGACCGAACGGATAGCTCCTAGGTGAGACACTGCGCCGCCTTCGCTTGCAAACGCGCATGTCTACGCATAGGTTCCGGCCAAATTTGCGGAACGGTGCCGCAATCCAAAACAAAAGGAATATCCCATGGAAGGTGGCGCAATCGCCCAGTTTCTCCCGCTGATCCTGATCTTCGCGATCATGTATTTCCTGCTGATCCGTCCGCAGCAGAAGAAGATGAAGGAACATCAGGCCATGGTCGAGGCCGTGCGCCGGGGCGATCAGGTCGTCACCCAGGGCGGGATGATCGGCAAGGTGTCCAAGGTCAAGGAAGGCGAAAACGAGATCGAAGTCGAGATCGCTGATGGTGTGAAGGTGCGCGTGGTCAAATCGACCATCGCTCAGGTTCTGAACAAGACCGAGCCCGCGAAGTAACTTCGCCCTACAACCTATTCAAAAGGCAGGGTAATGCTGCAAATTGATACCTGGAAGCGGGTTCTGATCTGGCTGGTCTGTGTGACCGGCCTGCTTCTGGCCCTGCCGAATGCGTTTTACACGCGCGTCGAGCAATCCAATGATGCGAAAGCCGCGATAGAGCTGGGGATCGACACGCCCGAGATGCAGGCCGAAGCCGGGCAGTGGCCGAACTGGCTGCCGTCGTCTCTGGTCAATCTGGGCCTTGATCTGAGGGGCGGCGCGCATCTGCTGGCCGAAGTGCAGGTCGGCGATGTGTACGAATCCCGGATGGAGGCGATGTGGCCCGAAATCCGTGATGCCCTGCGGGACGAACGCGCGATTGTCGGCACGATCCGCAAACAGGACTCGGCCCCGGATGAGATTCGCGTCCGCATTAGCCAGCCCGAGGGGTTACCCCGTGCGCTGGAGGTTGTGCGCGGACTGGCCCGTCAGATCCAGACCCTGACGGGTGTGGGTGCAACCGACATCGAGGCCCGCGCCGAGGGTAACGACACGATTGTCGTGCAACTGACGGATGCCGAGAAACTGGCTTCGGATGATCGGACGGTGCGTCAGGCGCTCGAAATCATCCGCCGCCGGATTGATGAGGTCGGGACCCGCGAGCCGACGATCCAGCGGCAGGGCGCTGACCGGATTCTGATCCAGGTGCCGGGCATCGGCAGCGCAGGTGAGTTGAAGGATATCATCGGCACGACTGCGCAGTTGACCTTCAACCCGGTTGCCGGTCGCGGCACCGACCCGGATGCCATAGCTCGTCCGGGTGAAAAGGTTGTGCCTTCTATTGACGAGCAGGGGGTTTACTACACGCTGGACTCCGCACCCGTGGTAACCGGCGAAGAACTGGTCGATGCACAACCATCCTTCGACCAGAACGGAAGGCCTGCAGTCAACTTCCGCTTCAACACTTCAGGCGCGCGCAAATTCGGCGACTACACGCTGGAAAACATCGGCGCGCCCTTCGCCATCGTTCTGGATGACGAGGTCATCTCGGCCCCCGTGATCCAAAGCCACATTCCGGGCGGCTCGGGCATCATCACCGGCAACTTCACCGTCGAGGAAAGCACCAATCTGGCCGTCCTGCTACGCGCAGGTGCGCTGCCTGCGGGGCTGGATTTCCTGGAAGAACGCACCATCGGCCCCGAATTGGGGCAGGACAGTATCGACGCGGGTAAGGTGGCGACCACCGTGGCCTTCATCGCAGTGCTGGCCTTCATGGCGCTTAGCTATGGTCTGTTCGGCCTCTTTGCCAATGTCGCGCTGATCATCAACGTCGGCCTGCTGTTCGGGTTGCTCTCGCTGATCGGGGCCACGCTGACTCTGCCGGGTATTGCCGGGATCGTCCTGACGGTCGGTATGGCGGTGGACGCCAACGTACTGATCTTTGAACGTATCCGCGAGGAACTGAAATCCGCCAAAGGCCCGGCGCGCGCCATCGAACTGGGCTATGAAAAGGCGCTGTCGGCCATTCTGGACGCCAACGTCACCACCTTCATCACTGCAACGATCCTGTTTGCCATGGGCAGTGGCCCGGTTCGCGGCTTCGCCATTACCTTGGGGCTGGGCATTCTGACCTCGGTCTTCACGGCGATCTTTGTGACGCGCCTGATGATCGTGATGTGGTTCGAACGCCGCCGTCCGAAAATGATCGAGGTTTGACATGAGACTTAAACTCGTACCGCAAAACACCTCGTTCGATTTCTTTAGCCGCTGGAAGGTCTGGCTGGGCATCTCGGGCTTGCTGATGGTTCTGGCCTTCGGGTCGTTCCTGCTGCAAGGCCTGAACTTTGGCATCGACTTCCGGGGCGGCACCACGATCCGCACCCAAAGCGCGCAGGAAATCGACGTCGGTGCCTATCGCGATGCCATCTCGCCGCTGGAACTGGGCGATATCACGATCACCCAAATTTTCGACCCGACCTTCGGACCGGATCAAAACGTCGCCATGATCCGTATCCAGGCGCAGGACGATGCCGAGGCGGTTTCGGCCGCCACCGTGACCGCTGTCGAAGAGGCGTTGAAAATCGCGGCACCGGACATCGAGTTCGTGTCGGTCGAATCCGTCGGCCCCAAAGTCTCGGGCGAGTTGATCCAGACCGCCGTCATCGCGGTGGCCTTGGCCATCGGAGCGGTTCTTGTCTACATCTGGCTGCGTTTTGAGTGGCAGTTTGCGTTGGGGGCGGTTGCCGCGCTGGTGCATGACGTGATCCTGACCATCGGTATCTTCTCGGAACTGCAAATCCGCTTCGATCTGGCCATCATCGCGGCGCTGCTGACCATCGTGGGCTACTCGCTGAACGACACCGTCGTTGTCTTCGACCGGGTGCGTGAGAACCTGCGGAAGTACAAGAAGAAGGACCTGAAAGAGGTCCTGAACATCTCGATCAACGAAACGCTAAGCCGGACGGTCATGACGTCGGTCACGACGCTGCTGGCGCTGATTTCACTCTATGTTCTGGGCGGCGACGTGATCCGGGGGTTCGTCTTCGCGATGATCTGGGGCGTGATCGTGGGGACTTATTCCTCGGTCTTCGTGGCCTCGACCATCCTGCTGTGGCTGGGGGTCAAGCGCGACTGGTCCAAACCGTCGAACACGGCGGGTAACCAGTTTGCCAACGTGGATGCCTGAGTTCTTCGGCCAGCCCCCTGAAGGGCTGGCCATCCTCTTTTTTGCAGCCTTTCTGGGCGGCGTCGTGCGCGGGTTTTCCGGCTTCGGTACCGCGCTGATTTTCCTTCCAATCGCAACCCCACATCTCGGCCCGTTCGGCGCGCTGATCGGCCTGACCATCATGGATATCTTCGGCCCGCTGCCCAACCTGCGCCGCGCCTGGGCTGAGGTCGACAAGGGCGACCTAACCCGACTGGTCGGCGGATGCGCTGTGGTATTACCGGTAGGCCTATGGGTCCTGACGCAGGTCGACCCCGAGGTGTTTCGGTATGCGGTCAGCCTGCTCGCGCTCTTTATGCTCGCGGTTCTGATATTGGGGCTCCGGTATAACGGCCAAGTCAGCCGCGCGATGGTCTCTGGCATCGGCGCGGCTGCGGGCTTTCTGGGTGGAGTCGCCGGTCTGCCGGGGCCTGCAGTAATCCTGTTCTACATGTCCCGCCCGCTGCCGGTGCAAGTGATCCGCGCCACGATCCTGCTGTTTCTGTTTGCGTTCGACTTCCTCCTTCTCGGTTACCTGACCGGAATCGGGCGGGTGACATGGGTCGCCGCCGCGCTGGGGCTTGCTCTGGCAATCCCGAATCTCGTGGGCAACTGGCTGGGCGGATGGATGTTCCGCCCCGAGCGAGAAAGGCTCTACCGAGCAGCCGCCTATCTGGCCATCGCACTGGCGGCCTTGTCGGGCCTGCCGCTTTGGGGCTAGAACCGCTGCATGCGCCTGAACGAGATTAAATACACCAACGCAGTCCCGATCGACGGTTACGGCTCCGGCTTCTTCCGCATCGGCGGACAGGTACACGAGGGCCCGGTTCTGACCGGACCCACTGGAACAACAGGGTGGGGCGGCTATGACGACCAAACGCCCCTGATGAACTTAGCAGATCACATCGACGTCCTGTTCATCGGCACCGGCAAAGACCTGACCCACATCCCGCCCGACCTTCGCAACCAGATCGAAAACGCAGGCATCGGAGTAGAGATCATGAACTCCCCCGCCGCCTGCCGCACCTACAACGTGCTGCTCTCCGAAGGCCGCCGGGTTGCCCTCGCCCTGATCCCCGTCTGAGGGATCCAATCTTCATCTGTCCATAAATATCCCGGGGAGCCGCCATTGGTGCGCCATTGGTTCGAGCGCCAATGGCGGCGGGGCTGGCCCCTCGCTCCGCCCCGACCAAACAAGCCCAACCCTCACCACTCTGCGGCAATTCCGTCCTTTTGTCCGCCCACACAATCCGCTAAGCGGGCCACATGACACTGATTGTGACCGATCTGACCATCACCCGTGGCGGCGTTCCCGTGCTCGAAGGGCTAAGCTTCACGCTCCACTCCGGCAAGGCGCTGATCCTGCGCGGGCCGAACGGGATCGGCAAAACGACCCTGCTGCGCACGCTGACCGGGTTGCAACCGCCCCTGGAAGGGCACATCGAAGGGGCAGACGATCAGATCGCCTATGCGTCGCATTCCGACGGGCTGAAACCCACCTTGTCGGTGACAGAGAACCTCAGCTTCTGGGCCTCGGTCTTCGGTACCACAACGATCCAACCCGCTCTTGACGCCTTTGCCCTGAACGATCTGGCAGACCGTCATGCAGGCAACCTGTCGGCAGGACAAAAACGCCGCCTCGGGCTGGCGCGAATGCTGGTCACGGGCCGTCCGATCTGGATGCTGGATGAACCCACAGTGTCTCTGGACAAAAACGCGGTGCAGATGTTCGCCGATGCGGTGCGCGCGCATCTGGGGCAGGGCGGCTCGGCCCTGATCGCCACCCATATCGACCTTGGCCTTGACGGAGAGGTTCTGGATGTCGGCCCCAACAAGGCCAAACCCAAACCCATCGACGACTTCGACGGAGGTTTCCTGTGATCGCCCTGCTGCTGCGCGACCTGAAACTGGCCTTCCGTGCGGGCGGAGGTTTTGGACTGGGGCTGGCCTTTTTCCTGATCGTCACGGTCCTGGTGCCCTTCGCCGTCGGCCCGCAATCTTCCCTGCTTTCGACCATCGCCCCCGGCGTTCTGTGGCTGGGTGCGCTGCTGGCCTGCCTGTTGTCGCTGGACCGCCTTCTGGCGCTGGATTGGGAAGACGGCTCGCTCGATCTTCTGGCTACGGCTCCGCTGCCGCTCGAAGCCGTGGTCTCGATCAAAGCGCTGGCCCATTGGCTGACAACTGGTCTGCCGCTGGTGCTGGCAGCCCCGTTTCTGGGCGTCCTGCTGAACCTGCCGGTGCCCGGTTTCGCCTGGCTGGTGATCTCGCTGCTGATCGGCACCCCGGCGATGAGCGTCATCGGCACCTTCGGCGCGGCCCTGACCGTGGGCCTGAAACGCGGCGGCCTGCTGTTGTCGCTGCTGGTGTTGCCGCTTTACGTCCCAACCCTGATCTTCGGGGCCGAGGTCGCCCGCCGCGGTGCCATCGGGATGGAGGTTCAGACACCGTTGCTGATGCTGGCCGGGATCACGGCGGCCACAATTGCGCTGTTGCCTTTTGCAAGCTCCGCAGTGTTGCGGATCAATCTGCGGTGAAGCGCCACAAGATTGACCGAGGTCAATTGAGAAAACACCCGAGTCGGACTAGATAAGGCCCATGTCTATCGCAGCCAAAGCCAACGCCCTCTGGGAATATGCCAACCCGCGAAAGTTCCTCGCAACCAGCGAACGCGTTCTGCCGTTCTTCTGGATCGCCTCGGCGACCTGTATCGTGGTCGGTCTGGTCTGGGGCTTCTTCTTCACGCCGGATGATTACAAGCAGGGCTCGACGGTCAAGATCATCTACCTGCACGTTCCGGCGGCGCTGATGGCCATCAATTGCTGGCTGATGATGCTGGCAACCTCGTTGGTCTGGCTGGTGCGGCGTCACCATGTCAGCGCGCTGGCCGCCCGCGCTGCCGCGCCCATCGGCATCGTGATGACCCTGATCGCACTGGCGACCGGGGCGATCTGGGGCCAGCCGATGTGGGGCACCTGGTGGGCCTGGGACCCGCGCCTGACCTCGTTCCTGATCCTTTTCCTGTTCTATCTGGGCTATGTCGCCTTGTGGGAAGCGATCGAGAACCCCGATACCGCAGCCGACCTGACGGCGGTCCTGTGTCTGGTTGGCTCGGTCTTTGCGATTCTCAGCCGCTACGCGGTGAACTTCTGGAATCAGGGCCTGCATCAGGGCGCGTCGGTCATGCGGGCCGGAGCCGTTACTGGCACGGATACCGAGGAAAAGGTCAGCAACATCTTCTTCTATCCACTGCTGATCTGCATCATCGGCTTTGTGCTGCTGTTCGTTGCGCTAGTGCTCTACCGCACCGGTACTGAAATTCGCGCGCGCCGGATCAAGGCGCTGCTGGCGCGGGAAAGGGTGGGCGGATGATCCCCGATCTTGGAAAATATGCGGACGCTGTCTTGTCCTCTTACGCGGCGTCCATCCTCTTGCTGGTGGCTTTGGTCGTGTTCAGCATCATGCGGGGCCGCAAGGTCCGCGCCGAGATGGAGAAGGTCGAACAAAGGATGACGCGCAATGGCTAAAGTCTCGCCCCTGATGATCGCGCCGCCGCTAATCTTCGGCGCTTTTGCCGTTCTGGCGGGGATCGGAATGTTCCGCGACGACCCCAACGCGCTGCCCTCGGCTCGTGAAGGCCAGACTGCGCCGCCCGTTGTCCTCACCGAATTCCCCGGCAAGCAATTGTTCGATGATGCCACGCTGCGCGATGGTGAGGTCAAGCTGGTCAATTATTGGGCCAGCTGGTGCGCCCCCTGCCGCGCCGAGCACCCCAACCTCGAAGCGCTGGCCCAAGAGGGTATCCCGGTTCTCGGCATCAACTACAAAGACCAGTTGGACAACGCCGAAGGGTTCCTGACCGAACTGGGCGACCCCTATGAGGCCATCGGCCGGGACGAGCAAGGGCGCATGGCGCTCGACTGGGGCCTGTACGGCGTGCCCGAGACCTACGTGATTGACGGCGAAGGCACGGTCATTCTGCGCTTCGCAGGCCCGATCACCCAGCGCGTCATCGAAAGCACTATCCGTCCCGCGCTGGAAAAAGCGGCTGGCGGCTCATAGCTGATAGAGGCCCGTTACCAACGCCACCTTCTCCATGCTCACCAGCCGCAGAAAGCGGCACGGCAACAACTTCTTCTGTTCAAAAGTACCTCGGGGCGCGAGGCAGAGCCTCGCATAAAGAAAGGACGCCCGCAGGCGTCCTTTTCAACATCTGAACCGGCGAAACCTCAGCCCGCTTTCGCCAGATTCCTCAGCACATACTGCAACACACCACCGTTTTCGATGTATTCGATCTCGGGTGCGGTATCGATCCGGCATTTCAGGGTTATGGTCTTCTCGATCCCGTCTCCGTAAACGATGGTGCAGGGAACCTCCTGCAGCGGTTCAACCGCGTCCAGCCCGTGGATCGAGACGGTTTCATCCCCCTTCAGGCCCAGCGTCTTGCGGGTATCGCCGCCGGTGAATTCGAACGGGATCACGCCCATACCAACGAGGTTGGACCGGTGGATACGTTCAAAGCTTTCGGCGATCACCGCCTTGACGCCCAGCAACGCAGTGCCCTTGGCCGCCCAGTCGCGCGAAGACCCCGCGCCGTACTGCTCGCCGCCGAACACCACCAGCGGGGTGCCATTGGCCTGATGCGCCATCGAGGCCTCATAGACCGAGGTCTGCTGGCCGTCCGGACCCAGCGTATATCCGCCTTCTACGCCATCCAGCATCTCGTTCTTGACGCGGATATTGGCGAAAGTGCCACGCATCATGACTTCGTGATTGCCGCGACGCGAGCCGTAGGAGTTGAACTCGCGCGGCTGAACCTGGCGGTCGGTCAGATACTTGCCAGCGGGTGTAGTTGTCGCAAACGACCCGGCGGGCGAGATATGGTCGGTGGTGATCATATCGCCCAGTATCAACAGAACCTTGGCCCCGTCGATATTCGAGATCGTCCCCGGCTCTGGTCCCATCCCCTGGAAATAGGGCGGGTTCTGGATATAGGTCGAGGTCGGCGGCCAGTCATAGGTTTCCTGTTGCGGAACGTCGACGCCTTGCCATTGCTCATCGCCCTTGAAGACGTCCGCATATTTGGTCTGGAACGCTTCGCGGGTCACGGTCGCCTCGACCAGTTCGGCAATTTCGCTTTGGGTCGGCCAGATGTCTTTCATGTAGACGTCATTGCCTTCCTTGTCCTGACCAATGGGTTCCGAGGTCAGGTCGATATCCAGTGTCCCGGCCAGCGCGTAAACGACCACCAGCGGCGGTGAGGCCAGATAGTTGGCGCGCACATCCGGGGAAATCCGGCCCTCGAAGTTACGGTTGCCTGACAGAACCGAGGTGGCGACCAAATCACCCTCGGCAATGGCATCGGAAATTTCGGCCTGAATCGGGCCGGAGTTGCCGATACAGGTGGTGCAGCCATAACCCACAAGGTTGAAGCCGATCTTGTCCAGATCATCCTGCAGGCCCGCGGCCTCAAGATAAGCCGATACAACCTGCGATCCCGGAGCCAGCGAGGTCTTGACCCACGGCTTGCGGTCCAGACCCAAAGCAGCCGCTTTGCGCGCAACCAGACCTGCGCCGATCATCACATAGGGGTTCGAGGTGTTGGTGCAGGAGGTGATCGACGCGATCACGACCTTGCCCGATTCCATGGTGTAATCCTCGCCTTTGACGGCGACTTCCTTGCCCATGGGGCGCTTGAAGGTCTCGGCCATTTCTTTGGTGAATGCAGCCTTGGCATCGGTCAGGGCGACATAATCTTGCGGGCGTTTCGGGCCCGAGATCGCCGGAACGATGGTGCCCATGTCGAGGCTCAGCGTGTCGGTGTAAACCGGCGCATAGTCCGCGCCGCGCCAGAAGCCGTTTTCCTTGGCATAGGCCTCGACCAGTGCAATCCGATCTTCGTCGCGGCCGGTGTTGCGCATGTAGCGCAGGGTTTCCCCGTCGATGGGAAAGAACCCACAGGTCGCGCCGTATTCAGGTGCCATGTTGGCGATGGTCGCGCGGTCGGCCAGCGGCAGACGGTCCAGACCCTCGCCGTAGAATTCGACGAATTTACCTACCACGCCCTTTTCGCGCAGCATCTCGACGACCTTCAGTACGAGGTCGGTGCCGGTCGTGCCCTCGACCATGGAACCGGTCAGTTCAAAGCCCACAACCTCGGGGATCAGCATTGAGATTGGCTGGCCCAGCATCGCGGCCTCGGCCTCGATCCCGCCAACACCCCAGCCCAGAACGGCCATGCCGTTGACCATGGTGGTGTGGCTGTCGGTTCCGACCAGCGTGTCGGGATAGGCGACCTCATTGCCAGCCTGATCGGTATCGGTCCAGACCGTCTGGGCCAGATATTCCAAGTTCACCTGATGGCAAATGCCGGTGCCCGGGGGCACAACGCGGAAGTTGTTGAAGGCGTTCTGGCCCCATTTCAGGAACTGATACCGCTCCATGTTGCGCTCATATTCGCGGTCCACATTCATCTGGAAGGCGCGCGGGTTGCCGAACTCGTCAATCATGACCGAGTGATCGATGACCAGATCAACCGGGTTAAGCGGGTTGATCTTCTGCGCGTCGCCGCCCAGTCCCTTGATCCCGTCGCGCATTGCGGCAAGGTCAACGACCGCTGGAACGCCAGTGAAGTCCTGCATCAGCACGCGGGCCGGGCGATACGCAATTTCGCGAGGGTTCTTGCCGCCATTAGCGGCCCATTCGCCGAAAGCTTTGATGTCGTCGACTGAGACCGAGAACCCCTGGTCCTCGAACCGCAGCATGTTTTCCAGCACGACCTTCAAAGCCGCGGGAAGTTTGGAAAAATCTCCCAGACCAGCCTCTTGCGCGGCGGGAATGGAGAAATAATCTATCAATCTGCCATTCACGTTCAGGCTGCGCCGAGCTCTGGCTGTATCGTGTCCAACTTTGATTGGCATCTAATGGCCTCCCTCTCAAATGACTTGGAACGCGGGATTCGCTGCACGTTATCTGTATCACGTTTCTGCCCTGTTCAAGGTTTCAGAGGAGCCCACGGTCAGAAAAATGTATGCCATTGTGCACAGAGATATTTCGGCAGGTCGGTTGTGTCTCAAGAAACGTTGATTGGCGATTGATCGGCAGAGCCAGTAAACCTTGATGCACCGAACCTAGCCCGAGACCCATCATGCTGAAAGCCTTTGCCGTAGCGGCAACCGCATCTCTTTTATTCACTGTTCCGGCCACAGCCGGAGAGGATCCCGTCGTGATCGAGTTGTTTACGTCGCAAGGATGTTCGTCCTGTCCGCCTGCGGATAAGATCATGCATGATCTGGCCCAGCGGGATGACGTGATCGGTTTGGCGCTGCATGTGGATTACTGGGATTACATCGGCTGGAAGGATGAATTCGCCGATCCCGATCATGCGAAGCGGCAGCGCGCTTATGCGCGGCAGGGCGGGCGGTCGATGATCTATACGCCGCAGATGGTCATAAATGGCCAGCAGGATGTTGTCGGAGCAAAGGCCGGTGAGTTGAACCGCCTGATTGACTCCCATCTCACAGCCGCTGCGGAAGCCTATGTAACCGCCGTGCGGTCCGGCAACGATGTGACGGTGGATGTGACGCCTGTCGAACTGCCAGAGGGTGAGAGCTTTGACGTCCGGGTCGTGCAGTACACCCCGATGCGCCATGCCTCGATCCGCCGGGGTGAGTTGGCGGGGCACGAGTTGGACTATGCCAATGTCGTCGAAAGCTGGCAGGTTGCCGGGCGATGGGATGGGGTGGCCGCGCAGCAGTTCTCGGCCACGCTGGTCTCGGACTTACCGGCGGTTGTTCTGGTGCAACGGGTCGGGCACGGGCCGATTGTGGCGGCCGCCCGGGTCAAGTGATCAGGGCATGTCCTTGGGGTGCACGCCCAGCCCGTTCCAGCTTTTCCAGCGGCGGTGAATCCAGAACCATTGGCCCATATGCTGGCGCACCATCTTCTCAAGATCGTCATTGGTGAACTGCGTCATCGTCTTCGCATCGGTGTGCGGAACCGGGTCGTGCAGGACGATCTCGAAATCGACGCCATTGGGTTGTCGCACCGCATAACACGGGATCAGTACGGCTTTGTATTTGATCGCCAATTCGGCATTCAGAATGGATGTGACCGCCGGTTTGCCAAAGAACATCAACTCTTCACCGCCCTGGGCATGCAGGTCCGAGACGATGGCGATAATACCGGCGTTCTTGAGCGACCGGACCATTTCGACCATGCCCCGGCGGCCTTGTTCGAACATGGGTGCGCCGGTTTTGTAGAACGCTTCGACATAAGCATCGTTGAAATAGGGGTTGGCCATCCGGCGGTAGAGGCAGCCGATCGGTTTACCGGTGCGTGTTTGCAAGGCGACGCGGGCCGCCAGATAGTGGCCGAAATGGGCTGTGATCATCATGATCGGATGGCCTTCGGCGACGGCGGCGTCAAAAGCCTGAACCCCCGGACCAGACACTTTGGCGGTGCTTTGGCGCTTGGTGAAATCCTCGGGCGAGAAGTGTTCCATGATCGCCCGCCCAGCGTTGTCGGGAACGTCGCGGCAGATGCGTTTGACCTCGGCCTCGGGCAGGTCGGGGCAAGTAAGTTTCAGGTTCCGCCGCACCCGGTTGGTGAAGCCGATCAGGGGGGTCACACCGCGCGCTAGTGCCCCCATCGTTGCGATGCGCCGTTCGTAGGGCAGTAGACGCATTGCGCCGATCAGCCCTTTCAGGAATAAGCTGGTGGTATAGTATTTTCCAAGCTCAAACCGGCTGAGCTCCGACTTTTCGACGGGCATAAAGGCGTCTCACCGCAAGTTGCGAATTGTTGGCCCAGACATACAGCCCGTCGCTTTCAACCTCAAGCGCGCATCGTGGGCGGTGGGGTTCAAGTGGCGAAACGCTGGGTGTTGTTAAACGTCCTCCTCCTCTGTCTCGGCCACGATCAGGGTGATCGCGCCTTCGCCAGACAAATTCTGAATCGCGGTCACGATCTGCGTCATCGCGTCCTCGGCCTCGGCCCGTTTGACGCGGCCGTGCTCACCCATTTCCTCGCGAAGGTTTTCCGCCATGCGCGACGAAATGTTGGACAGCAGGAATTCGACTGAGGCTTTGTCATCCTCGGCCGCAGCCCCGGCGAGGGCGCTGATCAGAACCGGTTGTTCGACCTCCCGAAGGATCGCCGGGATATCCCGCGGCATAACGCGGCTCGCGATGTGCGCGAAGGTGAACAGTGACTGGCGCACCACGCTGGCAAAATCGGCGTCTTCTTCGTCAAGCGCATCCAGCAAGCCATCCCGGGTTGAGGCGGCGGACTGGTTCAGGATCGCGCCGACCCGTGCGCCGGGATCGTCGGCAAAGGCCTGAGCCGGGCGTTGATCCAGTTGCGCGGCCAGAGACCAGCCAATGCGATCGACCGCATCAGGCGTGACATTTGCGGTTTTGGAAACAGCATAGGTGATCCGCCGCGCCACCGGGCCGGGCAGGTGGCCCAGCAATTGGGCCGCCTTGGCCGTGTCCAGCTTGGAGAGCATCACCGCCGCCACCTCGGTGCTTTCGGCCTGTGCCATGGCGGCCAGATCCTCGACCGCGATATCGCGCAATCGCTGCCACGGATCGCCGATCTGGCGTACCCCGGCCACTTTGCGCAGGCGGGCAGCGGTGGTTGGCGTGATCTTGCCATTCACCGCGTCAAGCGCCCCGGCCAGCCCGTGGGGAAAAGCCAGACCGACGCTGTCCAGCGCATCGCCGAATTCCTGCGCGACGGCATCCAGCGTCACGCGGTCCACCAGACCCATTTGCCCAAGTTGGTGGGTCAGCTTTTCCTGCAGATCGTCTGGCAATTCCTCAAGCGGGATATCTGCGCCTTCGTTCAGCAGAAGGCGCACGACAACGGCGGCCTTTTCCCGGTTGTTCAATGCCCTGGCAACGACGCGCGGCGCGTCACCAACCGTCTTGGCGGCCGGGGCGGATTGCCCCGGTGCCATCTGTATCAATGCGTTTGAATCCTGCATCTGCCCATGGTGCCAAAAACTCTGTTCCACAGGCAGATTATGGGGAATCGGGTAAAGAAAAGCTGAAGCCTAGTAGCTATAGGTCAGACCCGTTCTGATCGCCTCGCGCAGAGAGGCCTCGGCCCATGTGCCTTCGCCGCCACGGGCCTTGATTTCGCGCCATTGCGCGATGGCGAGGTCGGTTTTGCCTTCGGACACAAAACCCTGGCCCATGTAGCTGCGCGCCAAAATATTGTCGGGGTTTTTGTCGATCGCGTCCTGATAGAACACATTCGCCAGTTGAAGCTCGCCCAATTTGCGATAGGTGAAGCCCCAATAGGTCAGAACCCGGTCGTCATTCTGATCCATGATGCGCAGGATGTCCTGCGCATTTTCGAACTGCCCGTCATAGGCCAGTTCACGCACCGCGTCATAAAGTTGATCTTCGGTGAAATTGGTTTTGTCCGGCTTCACGCACCGCCCACGATCCTTGTCGTAGACGCGCCCGAACAGGCACTTTTTGGTGGTGTTGGTAGGCTTGGGCGGGTTGCTGTCGCCGCCTGCGGCGTGGACATAGGGGGCAAAGGCAAAGGCTTGAAAGGCAATTGCAGAAGCTAAAATGAGGCGCATTATACTACTCCGGTCTCAGGGCTGCTTTTTGAAATCATAGCGTGATCTTCACAAAAGCTAACACCGGCCGGGTCGCAATTATTCACAAGCAGGACAGAAAAATGTCAGCTATTGACAATTTTCATGCAGCTCTGGCTTTCGCTGTCCCAGAACGTGCCGGGTGCGCAGGACTGGGTTTGTTTGGAGTGACCGCTGCAGGCGATGCCTGCGGATGCCACGCAGACCAGCGCGAATGAGCAGAGAATGGTGCGGATCATGGTGCCTCTCCCATCAGAAAGTCATGGGCAGGATAGCCGATTTTGGGCGATCTGGCAAAAGACAAGGCTCGGGCTGTGTGGGGCCCGAGCCTTGTGAAGAACGTGGACGCGCGATTTAGTCGCCGAACACACGTGCAAAGATCGTATCGACATGCTTGGTGTGATAGCCAAGGTCGAACTTTTCCTCGATCTCTTCGGGGCTCAGCGCAGCGGTGACATCAGCGTCTGCCAGCAGTTCCTCTTTGAAATCGGTGCGGTGTTCCCAAACCTTCATCGCATTGCGCTGGACCATGGCATAGGCATCCTCGCGGCTGACGCCGGCTTGGGTCAGCGCCAGCAGAACCCGTTGGCTCATGACCAGACCGGGGAACTTGTTCATGTTCTCCATCATGTTCTCGGGGAAGATCAGCATCTTGTCGATCACGCCCGTCAGTCGGGCCAGCGCGAAATCCAGTGTGATTGTCGCATCCGGACCGATCATGCGCTCGACCGAGGAATGCGAGATATCGCGCTCATGCCACAGCGCCACGTTCTCCATCGCCGGGATCACCGCCGCGCGGACCATGCGCGCGAGTCCGGTCAGGTTCTCGGTCAGCACCGGGTTTTTCTTATGCGGCATGGCAGACGAGCCTTTCTGGCCCATCGAGAAGAACTCGGCCCCCTCTAGCACCTCGGTCCGCTGCATGTGGCGGATTTCGATGGCGATGTTTTCGATGCTGCTGGCGATCACGCCCAGCGTGGCAAAGAACGCGGCGTGGCGGTCGCGCGGGATGACCTGAGTGCTGATCGGCTCGGGCACCAGACCCATCTTATCGCAGACATGCTCTTCGACCGCCGGGTCGATATTGGCGAAGGTGCCGACCGCGCCACTGATCGCTCCGGTGGCGATTTCCGCACGGGCGTCGCGCATGCGGGACAGGTTGCGGTCCATCTCGGCGTAGAAACGCGCGAAGGTCAGGCCCATCGTCGTCGGTTCCGCGTGGATGCCGTGGCTGCGGCCGATACGAACGGTATCCTTGTGTTCGATGGCGCGGCGCTTGAGGGCGGCCAGCAGACCTTCGAGGTCAGCAATCAGAATGTCAGCCGCGCGGGTCAGTTGCACGTTCAGGCAAGTGTCGAGCACGTCGGAGCTGGTCATGCCCTGATGCACAAAACGCGCTTCCTCGCTGCCCACATGCTCGGCCAGATGGGTCAGGAAGGCGATGACGTCGTGTTTGGTGACGGCCTCGATCTCATCAATGCGGGCCACGTCGAATTCCACGTCCTTGGCTTTCCACACGGCCTCGGCATTCTCACGCGGGATCACGCCCAGATCGGCCATGGCGTCGCAGGCATGCGCCTCGATCTCGTACCAGATGCGAAACTTGCTCTCGGGCGACCAGATGGCGACCATCTCGGGGCGGGAATAACGTGGAATCATTGGCGGCGGCACCTTATTGTGATTTGGCAGGAGGCGTTGCGGCGGGGTTTAAACCCGACCCGCCACAGGAACAAGGTGCGAGTAGACAGATGAGACGGTTTGCCCTGATTTTGGCCCTGTGGCCCGGCGTTTTGACAGCAGACCAGTTCACGCGGCTGACCGGCGATCAGATTCTGTCGGCGCTGATCGGCAAGCGGCTGGAATACGGGCAGGGCGTTTCGCAGACCTTCCACGATCATATGCTGACGCAGTATTTCTCGGGCGGTCCAAGCGCTGGCCGCTGGGCGGTGCGCGAGGATCGCTATTGCTCGCAATGGCCGCCATCCGATGTCTGGGCCTGTTACGACGTGCTGCAGAACGGTGAGACGATCCGCTTTGTCGGGGACGCTGGCAATATCACCGACGGAACCTATTCCGAGTGAGCTTGCCGCGCCATATCTCTGATTTCGTAGGCACCTGGGTGCTGAAGCGCATCATTCGCGACGCCAGGGCCGGTCAGATTGTCGAGGCCGAGGGGCAGGCGGTGTTGGTCCCCGATGACGAAGGGTTGGCTTATGACGAGCAGGTCACGCTGCTTCTGCCGGGGCAACCCGCGATGAAGGGGACGCGGCGGTATCTGTGGCGGGATGCCGGTGACAGGGTTGCCATCCATTTCGATGACGGGCGTTTTTTCCACAACCTGAAACTCGATCTGGAGCAGGCCGCCGATCACCATGATTGCCCGCCCGACAGCTATGATGCATTATACGATTTCACGGATTGGCCGCGCTGGAGCGTCCGCTGGACGGTGTCGGGGCCGCGGAAATCTTATGAAATGGACACAGAATACCGGCTGCGATAGCGTAATCATCTTGCCATTTCCGCATAGTGCGGGCAATGCTGCAGCCGCAAATCCATCCGACAGCGGAGAAAAGAAATGAATGCGAATGTTCTGGCCGAAGCAATCGGCCCGCGCGAGGGGACCGCGCTGCGTGTCAAACAGGTTGTTCTGGTCGCTCTGGGTATTCTGGCGCTCGCCGTGGCCGCCAAGATCAAGGTTCCGATGTGGCCGGTTCCGATCACCATGGGCACCTTTGCCGTTTTGACCATCGGCACCGCCTATGGCGCGCGTCTGGGTCTGATCACCATGATGGGCTATTTGCTCGTCGGGGCGCTGGGCTTTGACGTTTTTGCCGGGTCGTCGGCCGAGAAATTTGGTCTGACCTATATGATGGGCGGCACAGGCGGCTATCTGGTCGGCTACGTGCTGGCAACCGTCATGCTGGGCGCGCTGGCCGCGCGCGGCTGGGACCGTTCGGTCGGTAAGATGGCTGTGGCGCTGCTGCTGGCCAATGTCGTGATCTACGTTCCCGGCCTGATTTGGCTGGGTCAGCTTTACGGCTGGGATCAACCGATCCTGCAATGGGGTCTGACGCCGTTCCTCGTGGGTGATGCGATCAAGCTGGCGCTGGCGGCCATGCTGATCCCTGCGCTGTGGAAACTGGTGGGTAACGCCCGTACCTGATCGGCTTTGCCTCGAAGATATTTGACCCGCGCCGGGACCGCTCCTGGCGCGGGTTTTTTGTTGCCCTGTCAAACGTGTACTGGACAAAGCTGTGGCTCCGCGTTCAATCTGATGGCAGAGAAACCATCAGGCTATTGAGATATGCGTATTTTTTTAGGCTCGGCCCTTACCGCCTGCGCGACTTTGTGGATGTGGGGTGCAGAACCCGCCGCCGCCGAGACACCGGTTACATATACCGACGAAGGGCGCGCGCTGTTCCGCTTTTCAGTTCCCGACTTCTGGCTCCTGCGCACCGGAGGCCCGCGCGAGATTGAAGATACCGAACTGGGCGATGCTCGCGCCGTGGCGCGGGTAATGGGGTTCCGGCCCGTGACGGATGACAAGGTGTGGATGGGATTTGTCTCACCTGCGGGCGTTGGCTCCATTAAAGGCGCCGTGCGATACCTTGAAGATATTGATAAATTTCTGGTCAAAGACCCGACTGTTACCAGCACAAGCGACACAAGGATCGGTGGTCTGCCTGCGCGCGTGTTTCGGGGCACCGGCAGCCGTGACGGGCGTGGCGTGAATTTCACTGCGACCGTGATTGACCTGCCGAACAATCGGGTCGCTGTTGCGGTTGTCATCCTGCTTGATGGGGCCGACCCGGCCTATGTGGACGATGTGAATGACGTGTTCGCGTCGTTCCGGTCCCTGCAGTGACGGAGGCGCACATGACCCGCAAACTTATCAAACGGTCGGTTCTGGCGCTGGGCCTCGGCGTGGCGAGCATCACTCTGTCCGCCTGTGATGGTGTGACGGTTGGAGTTGGGTACGGGTATGACCCGTTTTACGACTCGATGCTGTGGAACGACTACTACCACGATGTGGATGTCGATATTGACGTGGACCGCCCGAACAGACCGGATCGCCCGCCTGTGGGTAAACCTCCGGCGCGTCCGAAGCCGCCGATTGCAAAACCACCAGCGCGGCCCCGACCGCCAGTTGCGCGTCCGCCTGCGGCCCGTCCGCCGATTCACCGGCCCGCGCCGCGGCGTCGCTGATCTCTGGGTGGCCCCTGACGCGTCTGGGGCCGCCAGTTCAGTCCAGCAATTCGGTGGTGATCTGCGCTGTGCCTTCCAGCGTGCGGTGCACCGGGCATTTGTCAGCGATTTCCAGCAGACGGTCCCGTTGTTGCTGATCCAGCGGACCTTCCAGCCGGATCTTGCGGCGGAACTGGTCTACCTTGCCTTCGCTTGCCAGCCCCGCGTCCTGAGCGTGCACCTTGTCGTGGCAGATATCGACCGTGATGCCAGTCAGCGGCCAGTTTTTCCGCCTTGCATACATGCGGATGGTCATAGATGTGCAGGCCCCCAAACCGGCCGAGACAAACCCATATGGCGACATGCCCTTGTCGGTGCCCCCATATGACGCAGGTTCATCGGCCACCGAGTGATGGCGCGGCCCGGCCTGAATGTCCTGCAGGAAACCGTCTGGGCCAGCCTCGGTCACGCGAATGATGCCTTCGGGTGCGCCGGGGGGAGGGGCCGGGGGGCAGAGGGTCACGTAGCGCGTCACCCAGGCCGCAATGACGTCAGCGGCGTATTCCGCGTCCGAGGCGCGGGTGATCAGGTGGTCGGCATCGTCAAGGGTCACAAAGCTTTTGGGATGTTTGGCGGCCAGAAAGATCGTGCTGGCATTGTCGATACTGACGGTCTCATCCCGGGGCGCGTGCAGGATCAGTAGGGCGGCTTTAAGCTCGGAGATTGCCGGTGTCAGCGCGGCCTCGGCGATGTCGTCCACGAAGGCTTTACCGATGCGGAAGGGGCGACCGCCTAACGAGACCTCGGCGCTGCCTTCCTGCTGAATCTCCGGCAGGGCATCTGTAAAATGATGCGACACATGGCCGGGATCAGCGGGGGCGCCCAGAGTTACAACGGCCTTGACCGACGGAATGCCCGCCCGCGCGCGCAGGACGGCAGCACCGCCCAGCGAATGACCGATCAGCAGCGCAGGGGCCATGTTCCTACCTGCAAGGTATTGCGCGGCGGCGATCAGGTCCTCGACATTCGATGTAAAGGTGGTGTTGGCGAATTCCCCCTTGGAATGGCCCAGACCAGTGAAATCGAAACGCAAAACGGCAATGCCCATGGCCGCCAGCCGGGCCGAGATGCGCCGCGCCGCCGGGATATCCTTGGAGCAGGTGAAGCAATGCGCAAACAACGCCGTTGCCAGCACCGGCCCATCCGGCAGATCGAGCCGTGCCGCCAGTTGGCTGCCGTCATGTCCGGCAAAAGTGATGCGTTCCGTGGGCATGTCGGCTCCTTGGGTTGCTGGGGGAATGCCCCTGATATTGTGTGCATCCGCGTGGGGTCACAACCCTTTTGTCACCCGCGTCACGTGAAGGTGAGCGATTTCGAATAATCGAATTTTGTGATGCATGCATAAACAAACATTCGTTTTCATTATTTCATGTGCTCCCCCATGTTGGAGCCACGGACAAACCAAAGGAGGTCCTCATGGCCCATACAGCATCAACCCCCCAAGTATCTTCGGCCCATAGCGGGACGCTGATCGCGATCGTTCTGGCGTCTGTGCTGGGTTTCACACTGGGTCAATCCTGGCCGGTGACCGGGTATTCGGCGCAGCAGCAGGCCGTTTCAGAAATCGAGGACTGGCACGGCAATGTCCGCCGGTCCAACTGGTCGCAATAGCCGTGCCCTATTCCAGACCCATCAGTTGCGGGTCAAACGGGTACTTGGTCAGGTTCTCGTAGCCATCTTCGGTGATGAGAACCTGATCTTCCAGTTTGATCGAGAAATCCCCGCCGACTTCACCTGCGGCGACTTCGACACACAGAACCATTCCGGGTTCCAGCGGATAGTCATAGGCCCCCGCAACCGCCTTGTCCGGATAGGCGACCAGCGGCCATTCATCGCACAGACCGACGCCGTGCATCAGGCAGCCGTATTTCTGCGCCTGAAACTTGTCGTCCAGCCGATGCGAATTTGCCGTCAGTTCCGGGATCATGACGCCGGGTTTCAGCATCTCCATATTCGTCATGATATGCTCATGCGCGTGCTGCATGGTGTAAATCATGTCGGGGCGAGGCTTTTGGTCTCCGATCCACCAGGTGCGAGAGATATCGACGCAAATTCCGTAAGAGCCGATCAGGTCGGTATCAAAGGCAATGATCTCGTTCTGTTGGGTGATCCTCGGGCCGCATTCCTGAAACCACGGGTTGGTGCGCTGGCCCGAGGCCAGCAGCCGGGTCTCGATCCACTCACCTCCCCGCCGGATGTTTTCGGCGTGCAGTACGGCCCAGATGTCATCCTCGGATGTCTTGCCGTCGCCGACATTGGCGCGCGCAAACCTCTCCATCTCAGCCACGGCGGTTTCGCAGGCGTGGCTGGCGCAGCGCATGGCAAGGATCTCATCCGGGCCTTTGATGGCGCGGGTCTTTTCGGTGACTTCTTCGCCCTCCATCACCTCGAAGCCCTGCGCCTCCAAGGCGCGCAGCCCGTGCAGCATGATCTTGTCGACGGCCAGACGTTTGTTACCGCCGCCATGTTCGTCGATGAGAATGCGGATTTCGTTCGACAGGACATCGGCGGCTACGTCCACCTTGTCGCCGCGGTCGAAATAGAACAGGTCCGCGCCCGAGCGCTGCTCGCGCACTAAGGGATTGAATTTGGAAAGAAAAGGAGAGTTCTTGTAGTCCCAGATCACCATGTAACCATCGGCACAAAGCAGCACCGCGCGGAAGGGGTTGTGGGTGTTCCAAAGCTGCATATTGGTGCTGTCGGTGGCGTAGCGGATGTTCAGCGGGTCAAACATCAGCAGACCGCCATAGCCGCGATCAACAATCGCCTGCGTCAGCCGCTTCCAACGAAACTCGCGCATTCGTTCGAGGTTGGGTAGCTCTAACCCCGCCGCTGCCCATTCATCAAAGGCCAGCTGGGTCGGCCCGATCTCGATCCGGTCGTTGTCGTTGGGGGTGCCATCGCCGAGGGTCGCGCCCTTGGTCGGGTCGATCTTGCGGGTATCCCGATAATGATGGTTCACGGCTCGCCTCCCTGCTTGCATATTTAGCCTGCGGATTCATCAGTTTCCCGTCTCGGTGATTTGCGACGGCTCCGTTGTCGCTTTTTGACCGACATTTGCGCAGTCGGATGATAGGTCAGGCACATGACGGTGCTGCAGACCTCCATCCCTTACAATCCGCTCGACCATCGTGCGCTGCCGGGTATTCAGCCCGCCACGATGGACACTTGGCTGCATCGGGATGAGGCTTATGCGGGTCAGATGCAGCGCCGGGAAACCCTGTTGGCCGAGCGCCGCGAGGATGTTCTGGCGCTGAGCCCCATCGCCGAACCTGCAGCGCTGGAACTGCTGGAGCTGGTTCTGGCCCAGACCTATCAGGGTGACGCCGACCGGATCACACGGCCAGACGGCGTGTCCGTGGCAATCGACCGGGATCACCCATTGGACACCCTGTGTCGACTGGTGCAGGAGGATTTCTGCATTCTGCAAAAGAGCGGCGACGAACATGTGCTGACTGGGGCTATCCTGTGCTTTCCCGCCAGTTGGCGCTTGTCCGAGAAATTCATGCGCCCGCTGATGCATATTCATGGGGCCATCGAGAGTTATGACGGCAACATCGCCCGGCGGGTGCAGCGCCTGTTCGATGGTATCCAGCCGGGCCGTCCGCTGTGGCGGTTCAACGCGCTTTGGTATGCGGACGCCGAGTTGTACCAGCCGCGCAGCACCTATGAACGAAGGGAAACCGTTGAGCCCGGCACTGCCGGATATCTGCGGAGCGAGCGCCAGACACTGCTGCGCTTGCCCGAGACGCGGGCGGTGGTGTTTTCGATCCACACCTATGTTCTGGCCGAGAACCATGTGCCAAAAACGGAAAACCCCGCCTGACGGCGGGGCCTCCTAGGAGGGTCTTCTGTAATTCTGTTAGTGCCCGAGCATCCCGGCCACGCCCGCAAAGGCATTGCTGGCATTCAGGCCGACGATGGCTACGGAAAAGACAAGCACCTGAGTATTCAGACGGAAGTCTTCACCACGCAGCAGGTTCACGGCGGCCATGGACAGGGCGATCGGGGTGGAGACACTGGCGATAACGCCGGTCATGCACCATGTGCCAAGGCGCAGCACATCGCTGGGTTTGTCGTCATCTTCATCCGACCGGGCCAGGTCGGCAGGCATCACATCCGTATCGGCTGAGCGGAACGCGATGCTGAGCAACTGCTCGTCCGTCAACTGGATCGGGCGCGCCTCGGGGGCGTTTCCTTCGGCGGTTTCCTCGGGCGTGGCGACGGTCAACCCTGCGAACTGGCCAGTGACGGATTGGAAAATCTGTTTCCTGTCCCGCGGTTTTCTGGATGCCAGCGTGTCAAAGGCGCTCATGAACTGCTCGACAGTCAGCACCGTATGGGGCGACAGCCATTCGACACGTCGCGTGGTGCAGATGTCAATCATGCGGTACAAAACAACCACCAGCATCAGCTCGGATATCTCGCTGTCATCCAGAAGCGGCGAAACCGGTGTGACCGTAACCACCAGCCTGTTGCGCGGGCTGCTGACCTTGGGGCGGGTCAGGGTTTTGAGACCGGCGGCGCGATCCATGCGCTCGTACCGATCCTCGGCTTTTTCGGCCTCAGAGGTCAGAGACAGCCGCACCAGATACTGACTGGATACGATGCTGGCCTCGGTCTGGCTGAGCAACGCCTTCCGCTCGACCAAATGACCGTAGTCTTCCAGCGTTGCCGCGACGATGGTTCCGAAGCGTTCGATCGCGCCTTCGGTATCGCCGTCAAATTGCAGGCCGCCATGGTAGCTTTGCTTCCGAGACACAGCTCTGTCCTCTGTTGCATTTCGTCTGACACCACAACCTAGCGACCCATCTGGGGGAGAATTTGACGAAAATGCAAAAAAAAGAAATTTTCTGAGGATTGATTACGTATTGGAAACCAAGGAAATTCGGCTTTTTTCGCACACTATGGCGACAATGTGGCGGAATTGGGCTGTCGCGATGGTCGAGGCAAGGCGCAGCTAGCCGTCGATTCGGGCCGCCATAATTGCGATGGATTGCTGGTAGACCGAAGCGGCGTTCCATTGCTGTATCACGGCAAAGTTGGGCTGCCCCGGCTGATACCCACGGCCGGGCTTCCAGCCTTTCTTGCGCAGGAAATTCGCAGTCGAGGCCATTGCGTCGGTCATGTTGTAGAAGTCCACGCGGCGATCCCCGGTGGCATCGACCCCATAGGTCAGCGCATTGCCGGGCAGGAATTGGGTATGGCCCAACTCGCCATGTTTCGCCCCCTTTGTCGCCATAGTGATACTGCCCTGATCAACCAGTTTCAGTGCCCCAATTGCGTGCGGTATAAAGAACTCGGATCGGCGACAATCATAGGCCAGTGTTGTGATTGCGGAAACAACCTGACTGTCGCCCATGAAATTTCCAAAGCCTGTCTCCATGCCGTGGATGGCAATCAGCACGCCCGCCGGAACGCCGTATTGCCGTTCGAGCGCGGCATAGAATTCGGGATTGCGCGCCTTGCGCTTGCGGCCCTGCGCAACGATTGTATCCGCGCCGCGAATGCGCATGAACTTGTCCAGCGAATACTTGAAGCTTTTCTGGTTCCGGTCCGCGGCAATAGTCCGTGTCGCGTATTGAGTCTGGGCCAGCGCCTGCAGGCCCTTTTTCTTGACGCCGGCTTTGCGCGCCTGTTTGGCAAAGTCCTTTTTCCATGCCTCGAACCCGCTGCTGGTGTTTCCGCATTGCGCCGCATACCCGGCAGAGGCGAAGGACACCGCAAGGGCGGCAAGAGGACCGACAAGACGTTTCATGAACCGCTCTTTCTTTGTTTCTTTTCCGGTAAGGATAGCGGGCCCGGTTGCCGCACAGAAGTGAATTCCCGCCGCCGCCAGAAATTGGCCTTGGGCTGCAACCGCGTTGATACACGGGACAGCCCGGCCCTTGACGCCTGTTTCGCGCAGCGTGTTCAATAAAGAGTATTCCGAAAGGGTGGTTTACACATGGGCAAGGATGAGAACAGGCGCTGGTGGGTGTTGGGGGCCATGGGCGCAATTCTGGGCGTTATCCTGCTGGATGAAACCGTCGTGGGTGTGGCCTTGCCCACGATCCAGAAGGACATCGGGCTGAGCGATCTGGGTGCGCATTGGGTGGTCAGTATCTACCTGCTGGTCCTTGCCGCTCTGGCCGGAGCCGCCGGGCGGCTGGGTGATACCATTGGGACGCGGACGCTTGTTGTCATTGGGTTGCTGCTGTTTGGCCTGTCTTCAATGGCAGCGGGGTTTGCCAATAGCGGTGCGGCTATCGTTCTTGCCCGCGCGGTGCAGGGCGTCGGGGCCGCGATCATCTTTCCGCTCTCGCTGGTTCTGGTGTCGATGTCCTTCGAAGACAAGGACCGAGGCATGGCGCTGGGCATCTATGGTGCGATTGGGACCAGTTTTCTGGCGCTTGGTCCCGTCGTGGGCGGGCTGCTGACGGATTACCTGTCCTGGCGGTGGATCTTCTGGATCAACCCGCCGATCGTTCTGATTGTCGCCTTTATCACGTGGATTTTCTGGCGCGATCCGCCGCATCGCGAGGAACCTGCCTTTGACTGGACCGGGCTGTTGCTGTTGGTCGGCGGGCTGGGTTTGACCGTGTTCGGCATTATGGAGGGGCCAGAGCGCGGATGGGGTCAACTCGACGTGCTGGGGCCGTTGATCCTGGGCATTCTGATGCTGGGCATTTTGGTGCCGATGGAGTTACGGGTTACTGCGCCGCTGATCGCCATACGGCTGTTTTCAAACGGCACCTTTGCGGCGTCGAACATGATTGTCCTGCTGGCCCAGTTCGTCAAAATCGCAACCTTTGTCTTCGGTGCGATGTATTTCCAGAGGGTCAGCGGTCTGTCCCCCCTAATGGCGGGCGTCGCGCTTCTGCCCGCTGTCGTACCGCCTGTGCTAACCGCGACCATTGCGGGCAAGGCGGCGGATACCTACGGAACCCGCTTGCCGTCCCTGCTGGGGGTTCTGGGGACCTTGGCCGGGTTGGTCGCCATGGCAATCGGGATGGGGCTGGGAGTTAACCTGCTGGTCTATGCAGGCCTGCTGTTCTCGGGCGTGGCGATCTCGTTCCTGTTCGTACCGCCGCAGCGCGCTGTCATGATGTCGGTCCCGCCGGGGATGCAAGGGCAGGCCGGGGGGATCGTGCTGAGCAGCCAGCTACTGGGCGGCACGTTCGGGATGGCGATCTGCAGCACGGTCTATGCCATGTCCGGGTCGTTTGCTGCTGTGTTCTGGGTCACGGCGGCGGTCTCAGCCGTGATCCTGATCTATGCCCATTTCGCACTGGAGCAGTCTGATCCCGGCGCGATGGAGCAAACGTAAAAGGGGCGCCCCGAAGGACGCCCCTGATTATTGACCTCGCAAGGCGGAACTAGCAGCTGTAGTACATGCCGTATTCAACCGGGTGCGGGGTGTGCTCGTAGGTTTCGACCTCTTCCATCTTCAGTGCGATATAGCCGTCGATCTGGTCTTTGGTGAACACGTCGCCCTGCAGCAGGAAGTCGTGATCGGATGCCAGAGCTTCCAGCGCTTCGCGCAGGCTGCCGCAGACGGTCGGGATGTCGGCCAGTTCTTCGGCAGGCAGATCGTACAGGTTCTTGTCCATGGCTTCGCCCGGATCGATCTTGTTCTTGATGCCGTCCAAACCGGCCATCAGCAGCGCAGCAAACGCCAGGTAGGGGTTTGCAGCCGGATCGGGGAAGCGGGCCTCGACGCGCTTGGCTTTCGGGCTTTCGGTCCACGGAATACGCACGCAGCCCGAGCGGTTCCGGGCCGAGTAGGCGCGCAGAACGGGGGCTTCAAAGCCCGGGATCAGGCGCTTGTAGCTGTTGGTCGACGGGTTGGTGAAGGCGTTCAGGGTTTTGGCGTGTTTCAGAACGCCGCCGATGAACCACAGTGCTTCGTCCGACAAATCCGCGTATTTGTCGCCAGCGAACAGCGGCTTGCCGTCTTTCCAGATCGACATGTTCACGTGCATCCCGGTGCCGTTGTCGCCCGCGATCGGCTTCGGCATGAAGGTCGCCGATTTGCCGTAGGCGTGGGCGACATTGTGGATGACGTACTTGTATTTCTGCAGTTCGTCAGCCTGTTTGGTCAGGCTGTCGAAGATCAGGCCCAGCTCGTGCTGGCAAGAGGCAACCTCGTGGTGGTGCTTGTCGACCTTCATGCCCAGACGCTTCATGGTCGACAGCATTTCCGACCGCAGGTCCTGCGCTTCGTCAACGGGGTTCACGGGGAAGTAGCCGCCCTTGACGCCCGGACGATGGCCCATGTTGCCCATCTCGTATTCGGTGTCGGTGTTCCACGATGCGTCAGTTGCATCAACTTCGTAGGATACCTTGTTGATACTGTTCGAGAATCTGACGTCGTCGAACAGGAAGAATTCAGCCTCGGGGCCGAAGAAGGCTGCGTCGCCGATGCCCGAGGATTTCAGGTAGGCTTCAGCTTTCTGCGCGGTGCCGCGCGGGTCACGCTCGTAGGCTTCGCCAGTGTCGGGCTCAACGACCGAGCAGTGCAGGCAGATGGTCTTTTCCGCATAGAACGGATCGACATAGGCGCTGTCGGTATCGGGCATCAGTTTCATGTCGGATGCTTCGATCGATTTCCAGCCTGCGATCGACGATCCGTCGAACATGAAGCCTTCGTCCAGGAAATCTTCGTCAACCTGATCGGACATGATGGTGACGTGCTGAAGCTTGCCGCGCGGGTCGGTAAAGCGGATGTCGACGTAATCAGCGCCTTCGTCCTGGATCAGCTTGAGAACTGCGTCCTTGCTCATACTCACTATTCCTCTGATTGGAGTGTTCGGTTACAGCGCGTCCGAGCCGGTTTCACCGGTGCGGATACGAATGGCTTGTTCAACAGGCGAGACGAAGATTTTGCCGTCGCCGATTTTGTCTGTCTTTGCCGCGGACACAATGGCGTCGATGGCGGCGTCGACCTGATCGTCGTCCAGAACGACCTCGACCTTCACCTTGGGCAGGAAGTCGACGACATATTCCGCACCGCGATACAGCTCGGTGTGGCCTTTCTGACGACCAAACCCCTTGACCTCGATCACGCTCAGGCCCTGGACGCCGACGTCCTGCAATGCCTCTTTCACCTCATCGAGTTTGAACGGTTTGATGATCGCTTCGATCTTCTTCATCCCGGGCTCCCTTTAACTCTTGTCAGGATGGCAGTGACCACGTCTAAGATCGGGCGGCAATCTGAATGCGAAATTGGCCGTGCTGATGTGCGGGGAAAACAGACGGCGGGTCAAATTTTGATCGATTTGCACAAAAAGTAATCAGAATTGAATCGCCGTAGGATTTGAGATGACGGAATTGCTGACAGCCGCGCAGATGCGGGCCATCGAACAAGCCGCGATTGAGTCTGGAGAGGTGACCGGACTGGAGTTGATGGAACGGGCCGGGCGGGGCGTTGTTGAGGCGATTTTCGAGGAGTGGCCGGGGTTGGACAGGCGAGGGGCCAGCCCCTCGCGCTCCCCGGGATATTTGGGGCCAGATGAAGAGGATCCTTTGCGCGCGGTGGTTCTGTGCGGACCGGGGAATAACGGGGGTGACGGGTTTGTTGTAGCGCGGTTGTTGCGTGATCTGGGTTGGGAGGTTGAGGTTTTTCTGTATGGTGATCCGGAGAAGTTGCCGCCGGATGCGAAGACAAACTACGAAAAGTGGGCCGCGTCGAATGTCGTTCGTGATTGGGATGATAACGAAATTGAAGATGTTCTAGACGATCAAGACCATGATCTTGTTGTTGATGCGTTGTTCGGGACTGGTATCACGAGGTCGATGCCGGATGATACTGAGCGAGCATGGCACGGGTTCGTCCCGACTGTGACGCATACTGCTTCAAAAGAGCGACGGCAAAAATATGTTGCGGTAGACTGTCCAAGCGGTCTTTGCTGCGATTCCGGCAAGAACTTTGGCGCTTTCCCAACAGACTTAACTGTTTCGTTCCATTCCCCAAAGCTTGGGCATTATTTGGTGGGGGATGGTCAATACGGCGGAGGTCCGGGGCTCTCGAGCAAAGTTGTGGTCGCCGACATTGGTCTGAACTCCATTCATAGTACGGACGTAGTCCAGTTGGAGACCGACCCCATGCACAGGGGGTTTCGTGGGAAATGGGACGCTCAGCACAAGTACAACCACGGCCACGCTCTGGTCCTTTCGGGCGGTCCGGCCAGAAACGGGGCGGCTCGTCTTGCCGCGCGCGGGGCATTGCGGATCGGTGCGGGGCTGGTGACGGTGGGGGTGCCGCCGTCCGCACAGCTTGAGGTGGCGGCGCAGGTGACGGCCATCATGTTGCAGCGGGTTGAGGGGGCGGAGGGCCTGTCAGCGGTGCTGTCGGATGAGCGGTTAAATGCGTTGTGTCTGGGCCCCGGGTTGGGGGTTGAACGGGCGCAGGAGCTTGTGCCGGTTGCCCTTGAAGCCAAGCGCGCTACGGTGCTGGACGCTGATGCGCTGACGGCATTTGCGGATGATCCCTTGGCGTTGTTTGCGCAACTGCATGAGCATTGCGTTCTGACACCGCATGGTGGGGAATTTGCCCGGCTGTTTCCGGATATTGCCGAGAAACTGGCAGCCTTGCCAACCAAAGGTCCGGCCTATTCAAAGGTGGATGCGACGCGTGAGGCTGCCAAAAGGGCAGGGTGCGTGGTTCTGTTCAAGGGGCCTGACACGGTGATCGCCGCGCCGGACGGACGGTGCTCGGTCAACGCGGCGTTCTATGAGCGCGCGGCCCCTTGGCTGGCGACCGCTGGGTCCGGCGATGTACTGGCGGGGTTCATCACCGGATTGCTTGCGCGCGGGTTCAGCCCGATGCAGGCGGCGGAAACTGCCGCGTGGCTGCATGTGGAATGCGCGGGAAACTTTGGTCCGGGCCTGATTGCCGAGGATTTGCCCGAGCAATTGCCTGCTGTCTTGCAGAACATTGGGGCCTGAGCGTCTTGTTGGGTGAACGGCAGGTTGGGGCCGCCTGTTCACCAATATTTTGGCCAAAAGCCGGTCAAAACAAAGCGGATTGAACAGTTGCCCCTTGCACGCAGGGGGCTGGGCAAATAGAAGGCCTCAAATTTGCCCGGCGCGCCCGTTTTGCGCGCCCCGAATCCTATGGGGACTACCATAATGCAGGTTACCGAGACGCTGAACGAAGGTCTGAAACGCGGCTACAACATCACCGTGACCGCGGCTGAGCTGGACGAGAAGGTCAATGAGAAACTGACCGAAGCGCAGCCCGAAGTCGAAATGAAGGGTTTCCGCAAAGGCAAGGTGCCGATGGCGCTGCTGAAGAAGCAGTTTGGCCAGCGCCTGCTGGGCGAAGCGATGCAGGAAAGCATCGACGGCGCGATGAACAAGCATTTTGAGGACAGCGGTGACCGTCCGGCCCTGCAGCCCGAGGTCAAGATGACCAATGAGGACTGGAAAGAAGGCGACGATGTCGAGGTCGCGATGTCCTATGAGGCGCTGCCGGAAATCCCCGAGGTGGACCTGAAATCGGTCGAGCTGGAAAAGCTGATCGTCAAGGCGGATGATGCAGCGGTCGAAGAGGCGCTGAATAACCTCGCTGAGACAGCGCAGGATTTCAAAGCGCGCCGCAAGGGTTCGAAAGCCAAGGACGGCGACCAGATCGTGTTCGACTTTGTCGGCAAGGTCGACGGTGAAGAATTCGAAGGCGGTTCGGCCGAAGATTACCCTCTGGTTCTGGGCTCGAACAGCTTCATCCCCGGTTTTGAAGAGCAACTGGTTGGCGTGAAAGCTGAGGAAGAAAAAGACGTCAACGTGACCTTCCCCGAGGAATACGGTGCCGAGCATCTGGCCGGTAAAGACGCCGTGTTCACCTGCACCATTAAA
This sequence comes from Ruegeria sp. G12, assembly GCF_056533565.1. Lineage (NCBI taxonomy): Bacteria > Pseudomonadati > Pseudomonadota > Alphaproteobacteria > Rhodobacterales > Roseobacteraceae > Ruegeria > Ruegeria sp. G12. The sequence continues at coordinate 293,383 of NZ_JBQFOO010000002.1, read as the reverse complement.
GAGGTGAAGGAACCGGTCGCTGCCGAGGTAAACGATGATCTGGCCATTAAATTTGGTGCCGAAGATCTGGCCGCGCTAAAAACTCAGATTTCCGAGCGTCTGGAAGCCGAATACGCAGGTGCCTCGCGCGCGGTCATGAAGCGTGCGCTGCTGGACGTGCTGGACGAGAAGGTTTCGTTCGATCTGCCGCCGTCGCTGGTGGATGCTGAGGCCAAGCAGATCGCGCATCAGCTGTGGCACGAGGAAAACCCCGAGGTTGAAGGCCACGACCACGCCGAGATCGAGCCCACCGACGAGCACACCAAGCTGGCCGAACGCCGCGTGCGTCTGGGCCTGTTGCTGGCGGAACTGGGCCAGAAGGCCGAGGTTGAAGTGTCTGACGCCGAGATGACCCAGGCGATCATGAACCAAGCGCGTCAGTACCCGGGTCAGGAACGTCAGTTCTTTGAATTCGTGCAGCAGAACGCCCAGATGCAGCAGCAACTGCGCGCACCGCTCTTTGAAGACAAGGTCGTGGACTATGTGTTCGAACTGGCGCAGGTCGCTGACAAGGAAGTCAGCAAAGACGATCTGCAAAAAGCCGTTGAGGCACTGGAAGAGGAGTAATCCCTCTTCCGCCCCTTTCGCCGGGGGCAAAATAAAACGGAGCCACCGGGAAATTCGGTGGCTCCGCTAGGGTGGCTTTTCTCTATGAGGTGAGGGGGTCAGGCCTCATGAGCAAAAGCACGGGGGGTCTGCAATAGAGCGGTCTTCTGTTCTGGCGTGAAGGTGTCGGTCAGCGCCTCAATCAGTTTCAGGACATCCTGCCGTTCCGCCTCGGTCCGCGCCGCGCTCATCTGCTCGACAAAGTACTTTTCGAGATCGGTGAGCGGTTTGTGGTCGCGATTGGCAGGGCTGAGTTCAGCCGCCTTCTTGGCGTTGAACAGGTCCAGCGCCTGTTCTTCTTCCAGGAAGACATCTTCGTGAATGCCTGCGAAGTCGCGGACGGCCGAGATACGTTCCTCGGTACAATCCAGCAGGGCGGCCAGTGCGGCGACCTTGCCCATCGGGACGGTTTTCCCGACATAGTCATAAGGTGCGCAGGCCGACCGTTTCAGGACGCGGTCCATGACCGGGTCGATAACGGTGATGATGTCCTGGATACCCGAGTTGCGGGCGTATTCAAGCGAGCCGATCATCAGTTCGCAGGTGGCGTACGAAACTGAATTTTTCTCTTTCCCGCGTGTGAGGCGCTGGGTATCGACGCAGAACCGGGTGGATTCCCACATGGTTGCGCTGCGGAGCGGTGCTTCTCCGTCAAGGATCGCCGAGAATACGTCGGACAACATATGCGGTCCGGTGGTCTGAAGGGCACGCACAGCTGCGACGACATTCCCCCCGTCGTCGAGGCCGATTACATATGCCGGATCCAGATGGTCGAATTCATCGATTTCTTTGCCGTCTTCGATTTTGACGTCCCAGCCAAGGCGGCCGCCAAATACTCGTGCTCTCAACTCAAACATTTCGTCAAGAACGTCGCTGAACATATGTCTGTTCAGGCCATCTACCACGATGATCATTTCTACCCCCTTCGAGTGGTTGTTCGGTAAACTAGACGTTACCGGCTTGGGGGAGAATTTCTATTGGGGGTTTCCCGTATTTTGACGGAAATCGGCCAATTTTGTGTTTAACCTGGGGTAATAAGCCCAATTGCCACCGCGCGCCCGACGGCCTGTGGGGTGGTCAGTGCACTAAGCTTTTCCCGGCTGGAACGCAAGTGCACTTCGACGGTGCGGTGGGAAATCGACAAAATATCGCCGATATCCTGCTGAGATTTGCCTGCCGCCACCCATTGCAGGATCTCAGCCTCACGCGTCGACAGGGTCGGATGATACAGGGCCCCGGTCAGATCATCCGAGGATACGACGTTGTCGTGGATATGCACTGCCATCGACTGCAGGTCAGCGATCACGTGGGTAAAGAGCTTTTTCCACTCTTCCCGGCTGCATTCCCGCGTGGCGCTCAGCAATCCGATATCGCCATAAGGGCCGCGGACAGGAATCGTGACGCCCTGACTGGGCAGCCCAAAATCATGGGCATCTCTGAAGACGCGCTGAAAATCGGGGCTGCGCTCCAATCTGCTCCAATCCACGGGGGCAATGCTGCGGCGCGCCATGTGGATGGTTGGATCGATCATAATCAGGCCCTGGTCCTGATAATGTTCCTTCCATGCATCGTCGTAAGTGACGTAGCCAGCCACCGTACCGGCCGCTGGGTTCATACCGGCATAAGCAGCATGATCCATGTCGTGCTTTTCGCAGACCTGGTGAAGAAACTCGGTATATCGAGTTTCTGAATCCGGCAAAGTGCTCAGATCAAAAATTTCCATGCGGCGCCTACCAGCTGCGGCCCATCTTAAACTCGGTGGTGTTGCCGAGCTTTAACTTGACTTAGAGTGGAACCCAATTTACCTCACGGTAAAAACAACATCACACTTTTTTGACTATGACAAGACAACGCACTTAATGTGCGTACATTTCGCGTGTCTGTGGGCTCTGATTAGAGTTATATTTGTCACTAACGGGCCTACGTTGGCCGATTGTGTCACAACCGTCAGGGTGCGGGCACCAGACCAGTCTCAACCAACATCCCCCGGGCTTTGGCCTCGGGGTAGTAACCTTTGGCGTACAAAAAGATCGCTCTTTTCTGGTCTCCGTCCGACAAAAGCCACGCCCCGCGCAGGTATTTTCCGGCAAACTCCAGGTTCGTATCCGCGTCCAGCAACCCGTTCGCATCGCCCTTGTATCCCATTGAACGCGCGGTGGCGGGCAGGATTTGCAGAAGGCCGTAGTAGGGTCGGTTCACGGCCCAAGGGCGATGGGTACTTTCCCGGATGGCCAGCTTGTGCACCAACTCGCGCGGCATATCGTAATGGTCCGCCCATTTGTTGATCGAGGCGCGCAGTTCTGGCGTTTCATTTGGGTAGAGCGGTGGATCGAACGGTTCCGCCTTCTGATTGCTGGGCCCGCTACACGCCGCCAGTGGAGCAATAAGCAAAAAGGCCAAGATGCTGCGGCGAAGTAGTTGGGGCATAAGGTTTCTCCGAAGTCCGAGGACCGATGATAGGGGTTGGGTTTCTGACCGCAACTGTCGCCGGAAATTCTGGCTGAAATTCGCTGGTGTGCGTGTGAAAAAAAGGCCGCGCAGAGCAGCGCGGCCTTTCAATTCTGGTGCTGTCAGCCGGATCAGGCTTTGGCTTCGTCTTCTTCAACCGGTGCTTCTTCGGCAACCAGTTCTTCGTCTTCCGACGCAGCGGATCCGATGTCGTCGAACAGTTCGGCGATTTCGAATTCAGCGGCGGCTTCTTCTTCAGCAGCCAGTTCCTGAATCGATTTGCCCGATGCCTGCAGTTCGGCTTCTTCTTCCGAACGGGCAACGTTCATCTGGATCTCGACCTCGACCTCGGGGTGCAGTTTAACCGCCAGCGAGTGCAGACCCAGTTCCTTGATCGGTGCGATCAGGGCGATCTGTTTCTTGTCGACGGTGAAACCCGCCTCGGTCGCAGCGTCTGCGGCGTCACGCGGGGTGACCGAGCCGTACAGAGCGCCAGCATCCGATGCCGAGCGAATCACGATGAACTGCTGACCGTCCAGCTTTTCAGCCAGTGCTTCAGCTTCTTTCTTGGTTTCCAGATTGCGGGCCTCAAGCTGTGCTTTCTGGGCTTCGAACGAGGCGATGTTCGACTCGGACGCGCTCAGCGCTTTGCCTTGGGGCAGCAGGAAGTTGCGGGCGTAGCCGGGCTTGACGTCAACGACGTCGCCCATCTGACCCAGTTTCGCAACGCGTTCCAGCAGGATAACTTGCATGTCAGTCTCTCCTTACTTCACGGCGTAGGGCAGCAGGGCAAGGAAGCGGGCGCGCTTGATCGCACGGGCCAACTCACGCTGTTTTTTCGCCGAAACGGCGGTGATGCGCGAAGGAACGATCTTGCCACGCTCAGAGATGTAGCGCTGCAGAAGACGGGTGTCTTTGTAGTCGATCTTCGGCGCGTTGTCGCCCGAGAAGGGGCAGACCTTGCGGCGGCGGAAAAATGGTTTTGCGGCCATGGTTTAAGTCCTTTCGTCAGGCGTTGATCAACGGCGCTCGCGGCGGCCTTCGCGCTCATCGCGCTTCTGCATCTGGACCGAGGGGCCCTCGGCATGTTCGTCGACCTTGATGGTCAGAACGCGCATGACGTCTTCATGCAGGCGCATCAGGCGCTCCATTTCCTGAACGGCACCAGCGGGGGCGTCGGTCTTCAGGAAGGAATAGTGACCCTTGCGGTTCTTGTTGATCTTGTAGGCCATTGTCTTGACGCCCCAATACTCACTGTCGACGACGTTGCCGCCGTTGTCAGCCAGAACGGTGCCGAAATGTTCGACAAGGCTTTCTGCCTGCGCGTTGGACAGATCCTGACGCGCGATCATTACATGCTCATACAGTGGCATGTGCACTCCTGTTTATATCAAGGCGCATTTCAAAGGCGGGGTCATAGGTCCTTCGCGACCCTGCCACGAGAGGCTGCGCGATTCATATCGTTTGCGAAGGATGGCCCCGTATACACGTTTATGGCGGCGGGGCAAGCCCTGCCACAGATGCCCCTGTGAAGTCGCCCAATTTCCATTGGGCCGCCCAATTCCTGACGCTTTTCACCCCGAAGTTGTTTTGTATACCGGATATTAACCGGAACGGACAACACTAATGACGGTAACCTTATGCAGGGTAAAAATGTTATGACCGCAACAAACACAAATACATTTCAGGAAAAGACGTCCGGCGCACGTTTTGAAAACTCTGTGCCGGTCATGATTGCCTTCGCGCCGAATTGGAAAGCCCGGCAGATACTGTCTCGCGTCATCGGCGTCTTTATGATTTTGGCTGCATTCTCGATGTGGCTGATGCCCGGATCGGTTATCGGCGCGGATGTCTGGCCGATCAAATTGGCGGCTTCGATGCTGTTCCTGATTGTCGGTGTCAGCCTGATGACCGTTGAAATCCTCGATCCGCGGCCTGACGCATATTTTGACCCCATTCGCCGCGAAGTTCGTGTTCTGCAGAAAAATGAAGACGGACGTCCCCAAACCGTATTGCGACGTGCCTATGATACGCTGGGCGGTGCGCGCTTCTCGGACGATGATGTCGAGTTGTATGACGTGGACGGCAGCCTGTTGATGAAACTGCCGTTGCAGTCGACAGATGTGAGCCGCGCGCTCAAAGGTCAGCTCAGCCAAAGCGTAACAATTTTCGCCTGAGTTTTATTCTGTTCAAAAAGGAACAGAGTTTGTGAAACAAAAATACTTGTGTGCCGCCCTAAGGCGGCACATTTTTGTTGTGAGCAACCCAAAATTGGTTTGCATCCACAAAAACGCGGAGATTGTCATGAAACCCATCCTACTTGCCGCCGCTCTGGCCGTGCCGGCAACCACGGCTTTTGCAAGCGCCGAAAAATACGTTCTGGACCCAAGCCACAGTCAGGTTGTTTTCAGCTATGACCACCTGGGGTTTTCGACCACCACCGGCATGTTCTCGGGCTTTGAGGGCGAGATCATGTTCGATCAGGAAGATCCGTCTGCCTCGACTGTCAGCGTGTCGATGCCTGTGCTTGAGATGTTCACCGGCTGGAAACCGCGCGAAGATCACTTCATGACCGAGGATTTCTTTGGCGCAACCGAAGGCGATCTGATCACCTTCACTTCGACCGGGATCGAAGTGACTGGCGAAAACACCGCCAACATCACCGGTGATCTGACCATGAACGGCGTGACCAAGTCGGTCGTTCTGGACGCCAAGCTGAACAAGGTCGATCAGCACCCGATGGCCAACAAGCCATGGGCCGGGTTCAACGCCACCACGACCTTGACCCGCAGCGAGTTCGATCTGGGCCAGTTCGCGCCGTTCGTCAGCGACGAGGTGCAGATCCAGATCTCGGTTGAGGCGCAAAAGGCCGAGTAAACCTCAACCCCGAAACAGTGAAACCGCCGGTGGCCTTTGCCCCGGCGGTTTTTTTATTCGCCCTGTGTTGCGGTCAGGTTGATCGCGACAGTCACGGCAAAGGCCAGTGAATCCTCGGCAGGCATTGAGGCGCCGATGCCAAAATCCAGCCGGTTCAGTTCCAGTTCTCCGGACACCACTGCGGCGTTGTCCTGCATCTCAAGCGTGAAGGGTAGCACGACGTCGAGGGATTTATCCCGGATGGTGAGTGGGCCACGGGCCTCGTAGCCGGTTTCGGTTTTGAAAAGGTCAGCCTTGAAGCTGGCGGTCGGAAACTGGCCGTTGTCGAAGAAATCCGCCCCCATCGCCTGATCGGTCACCGTGCCCAAGCTGAGCGATCCGATGGCGATGGTCACATCGACGGACCCGGCTGGCCCTAGCTCGGGAGGTTCGTCAAAGGCGATGGCGGCGGTCCAGTCGGCAAAGCTGCCGGTCACCGGGCTGCCAAGCTGGGTGATGGTGATCGACAGCGTGCCGTCCTGCACCTGCCAGTCGGACTGGACCTCGGCCAAGTCGGCGGTGTCTGTCGCGGCGGTCGAGTGGTGGGAAAAGACCCCCATGCCGTACCCACCTGCCAGCACGGCACCCCAGACGGCAACCGCGGCCAGAACAGGCACAGCCGAGTGTTTCTGTGCCGGCGGCTGCGGGGCGTCGGACTGGCCAGGCAGCATGCGGCGCAATGTACTGTCTTTATCGACAACGTGGTGTTTCAGGGCGCCCGCGATGTGCAGTGCCAGCGACGCGGCCAGGACCCAAATGAACAGCCAGTGAAGTGCAGCCGTTAGTTCCGCCAGATGCGCGGATTTCGGCACAAAGGGCAGGTTTTGGCCGAATGGCCAGAAGATCGGGGCAAACCCCTCGGCGGCGGCGTGGTGGACCCAGCCAGTCAGGGGCACCAGCACCAGCGAGGCATAGAGCATCCAGTGCACGGTCTCGGCGACGAAGGCCTCGGGCTTGTTCTCCGCATTCAAGAGGCCCGGCTTGGGTTGTGACAGCGCCCACAGGATGCGGGCGAGGGCGGCAAAGAAGACGGTGACGCCAACCGTCTTGTGGATCGTGAACAGGCGTGCGGCAAGGGCGATATCTGCCTCGGTCGTCGGAATGTCCGGGTCATAGATCGCGTGGGCCAGGTCATTCGCAATCCAGCCCAAAGGCAGCGCCGTGAAGATCAGCAAAGCGATGAGCCAATGGAAGGTCTTGGTCACGCTGCCATAGCTGGAGAATGTGTTGGTCAGGGCCATTGGTCGAACGCTCCCGGGTTGGTCGGTTGGGACCAACCTAAAGCGGTGCGGACAGGACACAAGTAGGTGGCTGCGCACAACACCGGTGCCCGAATGCAGAGCAAACGCAGCGCTTGTGCCGCGTGCTCAGTCAGTTTACACCCCGCCGCAACCTAACGTCATCCATGAGGTTGCAATGACACTCGCGTTCGTTTTCCCGGGGCAGGGCGCCCAGACCATCGGTATGGGCAAGGCTCTGGCCGAGGCTTATCCCGCCGCGCAGGCCGTTTTCGATGAGGTGGACGAGGCGCTAGGTGAAAAGCTGAGCAGCCTGATCTGGGAGGGCGATATCGCCGATCTGACGCTGACGCAGAACGCGCAGCCTGCGCTGATGGCAACCTCGATAGCAGCGATGCGCGCGCTTGAGGCTGAGGGAGTCTCGGTCACGAAAGCAGCTTTCGTGGCAGGGCATTCGCTGGGTGAATACTCGGCGCTGGCGGCCGCCGGTGCGCTGAGCGTCGCAGACACTGCGCGTCTGCTGCGGACGCGTGGGCAGGCGATGCAGAGCGCCGTGCCGGTGGGCGAGGGCGCGATGGCCGCCATTCTGGGGCTCGATCTGGACGCGGTTCGCGCCGTCGCTGAAGAGGCCGCGCAAGGTGAGGTATGTCAGGCCGCCAACGACAACGACCCGACTCAGGTTGTGGTGTCGGGGTCAAAGGCCGCCGTGGAACGGGCGGCTGAGATTGCCAAGGAAAAAGGGGCGAAACGCGCGGTTATGCTGCCGGTGAGTGCCCCGTTCCATTGTGCGCTGATGCAGCCCGCTGCCGATGTCATGGCCGAAGCTCTGGCTGCGGTCGAAATCAAAGCGCCTGCCGTTCCGCTGATCGCGAATGTGCGCGCCGAGGCGGTCAGCGATCCGGACCTGATCCGGAAATTGCTGGTCGAGCAGGTCACAGGATCGGTCCGTTGGCGCGAAAGCGTTCAGTACATGGCGGCGCAGGGTGTGACCAAAACGTGGGAGATTGGCGCTGGTAAGGCTCTGTCTGGTATGATCCGCAAGATCGATCGCGCCATCGCGGGCAAGGCGGTGGGCACGCCCGAAGATGTACAAAAGGCTGTTCAGGCCGATTCGTAAGGATAAAACGCGCCCCACGGGGCGCAGTACGAAGGAAACAGAATGTTTGATTTGACAGGTAAGAACGCACTGATCACCGGTGCTTCGGGCGGAATTGGCGGCGACATTGCTCGCGCACTATACGGCGCCGGAGCCACGGTCGGACTGTCGGGTACGCGGGTTAAGCCTCTGCAGGCATTGGCCGACGAATTGGGCGAGCGTGCCCATGTGCTGCCCTGCAACCTGAGCGACCCCGAGGCGGTCGACGCTTTGCCAAAGCAGGCCGCCGAAGTGATGGGTTCGGTCGACATTCTGGTTAATAACGCCGGGATTACACGGGACAATCTGTTCATGCGCATGTCGGATGACGAATGGCAGAGCGTTATTGACGTGAACATGACCTCGACCATGAGACTGTGCAGAGGTGTTATCCGCGGCATGATGAAGTCGCGCTGGGGCCGGATTGTGAATGTCTCGTCTGTCGTGGCGGCAATCGGCAATCCAGGTCAGACAAACTATGCGGCTTCAAAGGCCGGAATGATCGGGTTTTCCAAAGCCCTGGCCCACGAGGTCGCAACGCGGGGTATTACCGTAAACGCCGTTGCACCGGGCTTTATTACGACCGCGATGACCGAGAAGCTGACAGAGGAACAGAAGAAGGGGCTGTTGCTTAAAGTTCCTGCAGGCCGCATGGGTGATCCCAAGGAAATCGCGGCGGCAGTGGTTTATCTTGCCAGCCCCGAGGCGGGTTATGTGACAGGAAGCACCTTGCATGTGAACGGCGGTATGGCCATGTTGTGACGGCGACACGGGGCGGATGCGAAAGCGTTTGCCTTGGGCGTTGTCTGTGCTATAGGCGGCGCATTCAAACAGGGGCCGGTCGTTCAGGTCGGCCTTCTACTTTCCCGCTGACACGGGACCCAAACCGCCCGGAACGGGCAAATCAAGGCCACCCCGCGCGGGCAAGGGCAGAACCGGGCAGAGCGCCCTGAAACGGAATGAGGAATTGATATGAGCGACGTCGCAGATCGCGTTAAGAAGATCGTTGTTGAGCACCTGGGTGTTGAAGAAGATAAAGTCGCGGAAAACGCCTCTTTTATCGACGACCTGGGCGCAGACAGCCTGGACACTGTTGAGCTGGTCATGGCCTTCGAAGAAGAGTTCGGCATCGAGATCCCCGATGACGCAGCCGAGACCATCCAGACCTTTGGCGACGCCGTCAAATTCATCACCGAAGCGTCCTAAGCGTTTCGAAGCTGATAGAAAGCGGCGCTTCCGGGCAACGGAGGCGCCGCTTTTTTGTTTCCGCACGAAATTCACGCTTGCGTAACCTGTGCGCGCTTATCACTGTTTCCACTGAGGCATAATTCCAAGTGGACAGACCATGATAAGATCCACCCCGATGATCAATACCGCCCGGCTGACGCTTTGTGCGATGCGGCCTGAGGATTTCGACCGGTTCGCCGAGATATGGCGCGACCCGTGTGTCGTGCGTCATATCGGGGGCTCACCCAAATCGCGGGGCGAGGCGTGGGATTCGTTCCTGCGCAATGCGGGTCATTGGCAAATGGCCGGATTTGGCCAGTGGGCGGTGCTGCAGCAATCGAATCGGAAGATGGTCGGACAGGCCGGATTCTTCTACGGCAATCGCAACTTGGGCGAAGATTTTGATGCCTTTCCCGAAGCCGGTTGGGTTCTGGCCCCCGAGGTGCAGGGGCAGGGGTTCGGGTATGAGGCTGCGAAGGCTGCTCATGACTGGTTTGATCGGGTGATTCCGGGACGTTTGGTCGCGATGGTCGATGCGAGCAACTTCGCTTCGCAAAAGCTTGCGAAGAAACTGGGTTACGTGGTCATGCGCGAAGAAACGTATGGGGGTACGCCTGTGCATCTTCTGCGACGGAACGGTCCGCCAGCCCGCGCATAATTCCGCCGAGTTTTGCGCATGCCGCAAAAGGACCAAACTTTGCCGATCCCAGTCCAAACGCGCTTTTGACGCGTGTGTATGGTATGCTGGATTTGCACAGCGATTGAGCGGAGGACCATGCTCATGAGGGTTTACCCAACAATGGAACTGCAGAACGGCCGGTGTGTCACGTTGGACAAGGGCCGACTGGAAGACGCGATGATCTGGCATGTTAACCCGGTGGAAACGGCGCGCAGTTGGTCTGCGGCTGGTGCTGACTGGATGCAGTTGACGGATTTCGATGCGATCGAAGGCCGGGACACCAATGCCGAGCTTGTGGAAGAGATCATCCGGACATCCGAAATGTCGGTGCAGCTGGCGGGCGGCATGCGCACCCGTGAACAGGTGGAGCATTGGATCGGCAAGGGCGCAGGGCGCGTTGTGATCGGTACGCTGGCCGCCTGGGACCCGAACCTGGTCAAGGAACTGGCCAAGCTGTACCCGGATCAGATCGTGCTGGCGGTCGACGTGTGGCGCGGGTTTGTCATGACCGAAGGCTGGCGCAGCCAAAGCGCCTTTACGCCCGAAGCGTTCATTGATGCTTTTGCGGGAACACCGTTTGCGGCCATTCTTGTGACCGATATCGACAGCGATATGGAAGATGTCGAGGCGCAGCTGGGCCTGATCTCGGGTCTGGCGCAGCATTCGCGGACACCGGTGATTGCAAGTGGTGTGGTGCGCACAGTCGATGATATCTCGCGGCTGGCGTATATTCCCAACATTTCCGGTGCGATTGTCGGTCGCGCGTTGTTCCGTAAGACTGTGGACCTGACCGAGGCGCTCGCGGTGACGACCGGGGCGCATGAGCCGGTCGCGCAGTTCCAGTAAGCTTCTTAGCCCATGAAAACTGCGGCCTCTTCGGGAAACCGCAAGAGGCCGCATTTGCTTTTGGCGGATTTGGGCCGTTTTCCGTTTGCCTCAAGAGGTACTGGCGTTCGTCTGATGGTGCGGAATGTGCTGTTGCTCTTGCCCCCGCCCCCTGCGCCGGGGTAAGAGCGGTTCTCATAACAGGAAGCAGGCAAGAGGCACTTCATGCGCAGAGTCGTTGTTACCGGTCTGGGATTGGTCACTCCTTTGGCCAGTGGGGTCGAGGAAACCTGGTCGCGTCTGTTGGACGGAGAATCCGGCGCAGGCCCGATCACCCTTTTCGATGCTAAGGCGAGCGGTGTCACAACCACCTATGCCTGTGAGGTGCCGCGCGGCGACGGTACAAACGGCACGTTCAATCCCGATGACTGGATGCCGCCGAAAGAGCAGCGCAAGATCGAAGACTTTATTCTCTATTCGATTGCTGCGGCTGAAATGGCCTGCAAGGACGCGGATTGGTTGCCCGAGGATGAAGAGGACCGTCTGCGCACAGGCGTTCTGATCGGATCGGGGATCGGTGGGCTTGGGTCGATTGCGGAAACCGCGAACCTGATCCGCGACAAGGGCCCGCGCCGGGTTTCGCCCTTCTTTATTCCGGGCGCGTTGATCAACCTCGCGTCGGGGCAGGTTTCGATCCGGTTTGGTTTCAAGGGGCCGAACCACTCGGTCGTGACCGCCTGTTCAACAGGGGCGCATGCTATCGGAGATGCCAGCCGGATCATCCGCGCGGGTGACGCTGACGTCATGATCGCGGGTGGCGGCGAAGGCTGCATCTGTGAAATCGGTATCGCCGGGTTCAACTCGTGCAAGGCGTTGTCGACCAAATATGCCGACGATCCCAAAAAGGCGAGCCGCCCTTACGACATTGATCGCGACGGCTTCGTGATGGGCGAAGGGTCTGGCATCGTCGTTCTTGAGGACTACGAGCACGCCAAGGCGCGCGGCGCGAAAATCTATGCCGAGGTGCTGGGCTATGGCATGTCGGGCGACGCCTATCACATCACAGCGCCGTCCGAAGACGGCGACGGTGCTGAACGGTCGATGAAAGCGGCGCTGCGCAGTGCCGGGCTGGAACCCAAGGATCTGGACTACATCAACGCACATGGCACCTCGACCATGGCGGATACGATTGAACTGGGTGCTGTTGAACGTCTGCTGGGCGATCACGCCAGCAATGCGACCATGACCTCAACCAAATCGGCTACTGGCCACCTGCTGGGGGCCGCGGGCGCGATTGAGGCGATCTTTTCGATCCTGGCGATCCGGGATCAGGTCGCGCCGCCAACGATCAATCTGGATAACCCAGCAGTGGAAACCCCGATTGATCTGGCGCCCAACGCCAAGCGCGAGCGTGAGATCAATGTGGCGCTGTCGAATTCGTTCGGGTTTGGCGGCACCAATGCCAGCGTGATCTTCGGAAAGGTCAGTTAAATGTGGCGGGCCTTGGCATCGAACGCGCTGACCATTCTGGTGGTCAGCCTGTTTCTGCTGGGCGGTCTGATCCTGTGGGGGCAGTCTCAGTACAAGGCCGAGGGCCCGCTGGAAACTGCCATCTGCCTGCAGGTCGAAGGCGGGTCGAACATGACCCGCGTCAGCCGCGAACTGGAGGATCAGGGGGCGATCAGCAGTTCGATGCTGTTTCGGATGGCGGCGGATTATACGGACAAGGCGCAGCAGTTGAAGGCGGGCAGCTTTCTGGTGCGCGAGGGCGCGTCGATGGAGCAGATCATCGACGAAATCACCAGCAGCGGTGTCAGCACATGCGGGTCCGAGATCGAGTATCGGATCGGTGTCACCCGCATTCAGACGCGCGTGCGCGAGTTGAACCCGGCCACGCTGGATTTTGACGAGATCGCTTTGTTCGACGCTACGGATGAAGAAATCCCCGAAGCCTATGCCGAAAAGCGCGCCGAGGCGGATACCCGCTATCGGGTTTCGGTCGCCGAAGGCGTGACCTCGTGGCAGGTGGTTGAGGCGCTGAAGGGTCTTGAGGCGTTGACCGGTGAGGTTACTGAAATCCCTGCCGAGGGAATGTTGGCCCCTGACAGCTATGACATCAAGCCGGGTGATGACCGGAGCGCGGTGCTGCAGGCGATGCAGGACAAGCAGCAATTGCGGATCAATGCTGTGTGGGAAAGCCGTCAGGATGACCTGCCTTTGGCGAACCCCGAGGAAATGCTGATCCTTGCTTCGATCATTGAGAAGGAAACCGGGGTGCCGAATGAACGCGGTCAGGTGGCCAGCGTGTTTGTGAATCGTCTGCGGCAAGGTATGAAACTGCAAACGGACCCGACGGTGATTTATGGTGTCACCAAGGGGCAAGGCGTGCTGGGCCGGGGCTTGCGCCGCAGCGAATTGCGCCGCCCAACGCCTTGGAATACTTACGTGATTGACGGTCTGCCGCCGACACCGATTGCCAATCCGGGACAAGCGAGCCTTGAGGCGGCTGTTGCTCCGGATTCGACGAACTATGTGTTCTTCGTTGCGGACGGAACCGGCGGGCACGCCTTTGCCGAAACGCTGCAGGAGCACAATCGGAACGTCGCGAAATGGCGGGAGATTGAGGCCGAAAGGAACTCGGGCAACTAAATCCGAAGGTTTGAATTGAAAAGGGCGGTGTTTTGCACCGCCCTTTTTTTGTTTATGCGGCAGGCCGACGGCGAGGGCGGCGGCGTTTTGACGACGGTTTGGCATCTCCGTTCGCCGCCTGCGGTTTTGGGCCGCGACGGCGGTTGTTCTGACGCCTTGCTGGTTTCTTGGGTTCAACCGCTTCGGGCTGGGTGCCGCTGGCGACCGGAATCTCGATTTTCATCAGCTTCTGGATCTGGCGCAGCAGATCGACCTCCTCCGGAGAACAGAAGGCGATGCCTTCACCTTCGCGCCCGGCGCGGGCGGTGCGGCCGATCCGGTGGACATAGTTGTCGGGCACCTCGGGCAGGTCGTAGTTTATTACGTAAGCCACACCCGGAATGTCGATGCCGCGCGCCGCGACATCGGTGGCGACGAGGACGTTTATTTCCCCGGCCCGGAACGCCTTGATGGCGCGGTCGCGCTGGCCCTGGCTTTTGTTGCCGTGGATCGACGCAGCGTTAAACCCATCGGCCACGAGGCCTTTCATCAGCTTCTCCGCACCATGTTTCGTGCGCGAGAATACCAGTGTCAGGGCGTCCATTTCCTGAGACAGGATTTCGCGCAGCTTCGCCGGTTTCTCCGGCTTGCTGACGAAATGAACCGATTGCGTGATTTTGTCTGCGGCTTTGCCGGGGGGCGAGACCTGCACCCGTTGCGGGTTGGTCAGATACGCGCGGCTGAGCTCTTCCATCTGTTTGGGCATGGTGGCCGAGAACAGCATCGTCTGGCGCGGCGTTCCAAGCTGAGGCGCGATTTTGCGCAGGGCGTGGATGAAGCCCAGATCGAGCATCTGGTCCGCTTCGTCCAGAACCAGATGGCGGACCGAACCAAGATCGACCGCGCCGCGATCCATCAGGTCGATCAGGCGGCCAGGTGTTGCAACAAGGATATCCGTGCCGCGCGACAGAAACGAAATCTGCTTGTTGATGGACTGCCCGCCCACAACGGTCGCGACCCGCAGTTTCGTCTTTTGCGTCAGGCCGCGCAGGCTTTCGGCGATCTGGTTTACCAACTCCCGCGTGGGGGCAAGGATCAGGGCCTTGGCGGTCTTGGGCGCGGGTTTGCCGGGCTGGGCCAGCAGGTGGTCGATCAGCGGCAGGCCAAAGGCCAGCGTCTTGCCGGTGCCGGTCTGAGCAAGACCCAGTATGTCATGACCGTTCAGCGCCAGCGGAATTGCCTGGTTCTGAATCGGGGTGGGTTGAGTGAAATTCGCACGTTTCAGCGCGTCATTCAGTGCTGGCGCAAGGCCGAGCATATCAAAGTCGAACAAAAATCTATCCTTCCATGCCCGTGGCACTGACCAACGGGCAAGTCGTCATGGGCCGCATCCGCGACCAGCGAGGGTTGTGCGAGACCTCGGGACAGGCAGGCGCATCCTGCTTTATCCGGTCTTCGCGTCAAGAACCCTGCGTGATGGGGAACTATAGGGTGAATCGGGCGCTGTGGGGGCCTTGGATGGCCCGAATGCTCACGCGGTAGCGCTGTTTGACAGGCACATGCGGTTTGCAAACCACTTTGTCAAGCACCGAATGCGTAGCGAACTTGCGAAGGTCGGGCCTTTGGCAGATACCGTGAGACAGGTTTTGCGGGACGGATCATGACGCTCAGAGCTTTCGAGGGGGCCGATTTGAGAACGGCAAGTATCGCCCTTGTCATCGGAGGGATGATGTGGGGCTTGTACTGGATCCCGGTTCGATACCTTGTGAGCCAGGGGCTGGACGGTCCCTGGCCCGGGATCGCGATGTATACATCGGCGCTTGTCGTTTTGTTGCCCATCTTGTGGCGGGAACGGCTGGCCCTGGTGCGAGGATGGCGCGGGTTGATCCTGAGCGGGATGTTCACGGGCGCTGCGTTTAGCCTGTTTACTATCAGTCTGGTTTATACGGATGTCGTCCGCTCGATCCTGCTGTTTTATCTGACGCCGGTCTGGGGGACGATTCTTGGCATAGTGGTGCTTGGTGAGCGTCCAAATCTGGCGCGCGTTCTGGGTTTAATTTGTGGTCTGGGTGGTATGTTCATCGTTCTGGGCGCAGAGCAGGGCCTGCCGTGGCCGCGGAATTCAGGGGATTGGTTGGCTTTGATCTCGGGCATCGCCTGGGCGTTGGGGACCCTCGGTCTCTACCGGACGTCTGGTATTTCGGTACCGGGCCAGGTCTTTGCCTTCATCGCGGGTGCGCTGGTGCTGTCTGTGTGCAGTTTGCCCTTCAGCGCAGGGCTTGAGCCCGCAGGTGGGGCGGGTCAACTGGCGGTGCAGATCGGCCCGTTTGCGTTGTTGTCTGCGCTCTACACTCTGCCGATGATCTTTCTGACCATCTGGCCCGCGACCAAGCTGACACCCGCACGCGTCGGGTTGTTGTTGATGAGTGAGGTCGTCGTCGGCCTGATCTCGGCGGCTGTCTTTTCAGGGGAACCGTTTGGGTTGAGAGAGTTGATCGGGGCCACGCTGATCGTGAGCGCTGCGTTTCTGGAGATTGTCCGGGGCTGAACGCGCCCGGGCGAGGTTGGTTTATAAACAAACCGAACGTTGGGTGTTGCGGGTGTGTTGCGTAAACTATTGACTTTGCGCGCTTTATTTTGCACAAGTTGTGTCATGCTAGAAGAAGTGGGCAACGGCCCCGGGGCGACCCCGTGGCCGTTTTTCGTTTCTCTCGTGCGGAAAAACTCACGCATGAGGTCAAAAGCCAAACATGACTTTGATTACCCCGGAAGAGCGGATTTCTCAGACGGCTGATTTGTTGCAGTCGCTTGAACGGTCCATTCGCGATCTGCGTCAGGCAGCGGAAGAACTGCGAAAACAGATCGGTGCCGGGGAGGATGCAGACCTTGCCGGAACAGGCAAGCAACTGGGTCAGCTAGAGGGGCTGATCCGAAGTTGCCAGAAAGTGGAGACAAGCTTTGTCGAACAACATCACAGACAAGCCGGAATTGCCCAAGGGGGCTATGCGCTCGACCTTGATCGGGCACGATCTGAGATCGGGTGCAGGCTGGCTCGCCTCCGCGCCTGCTGCGGTGCAGGACAGGTTTCTGAGTGAGATCGGGGAGGGAGGGCTATGTGCCCTCCCTGTCCTGTTCGAGTTCTGGGCGCTGCCGCATCAACTGCCGCCCGAGGGGGACTGGCGGTCCTGGGTGATCATGGGCGGGCGTGGGGCTGGCAAAACGCGGGCCGGGGCTGAATGGGTGCGGTCGATGGTCGAGGGGTCTTTGCCGCTGGATCGCGGTGAGGCGTGTCGCGTGGCTTTGGTCGGTGAGACCTTTGATCAGGTGCGCGATGTGATGATCTTTGGCGACAGCGGGATTTTGCAGTGTTCTCCGCCGGATCGTCGGCCTGTTTGGAAGGCATCGGAACGGAAACTGGTCTGGCCCAACGGGGCCGAGGCGCAGGCGTTTTCGGCGCACGATCCTGAGGGACTGAGGGGTCCTCAGTTCGATGCGGCCTGGGTGGATGAGTTGGCCAAGTGGAAGAAGGCGGCCGAGACTTGGGATATGCTGCAATTTGCGTTGCGGTTGGGGGATCGGCCACGGGTCTGTGTGACCACGACGCCGAGGAATGTGAAGGTTTTGAAGGATTTGCTGGCGTCGCCGTCGACCGTGCAGACCCACGCGCCGACCGAGGCGAACCGGGCCAATCTGGCGGACTCGTTTCTAGACGAGGTGCGCGCGCGCTATGCCGGCACGCGGCTGGGGCGGCAGGAGTTGGACGGGGTGCTGCTGTCGGATGCTGAAGGCGCGCTGTGGACAGGCTCGATGCTGGAGGCGGCGCGGTACGCGCATGTGCCTGTGTTGGATCGCATCGTCGTGGCGCTGGACCCGGCGGTGACGGCGGGGGCGGATGCGGATGCTTGCGGGATCGTGGTTGTGGGCGCTCAGCTACAGGGGCCGCCCGAGGAGTGGCGGGCCTATGTGCTGGCTGACCGAACGGTGCAGGGCGCGGGTCCTGCGGGCTGGGCGCAGGCGGCGATTGGCGCGATGGATGAGTTCGGGGCCGAGCGGCTGGTGGCCGAGGTCAATCAGGGCGGGCAACTGGTGGAAGAGGTCGTGCGGCAGGTGGACCCTCTGGTCCCCTATCGCGCGGTGCGGGCATCCCGCGGCAAGGTGGCGCGGGCCGAGCCTGTGGCGGCCTTGTACGAGCAGGGGCGGGTGCGTCATGTGACCGGGCTGGACGCGCTGGAGGAGCAGATGTGCCAGATGACCGCGCGCGGGTTCGAAGGGCAGGGCTCACCCGACCGCGTCGACGCGCTGGTCTGGGCGCTGCATGAGTTGGTGGTGGGGCCTGCCGGGGTGTATCGGCGGCCGAGGGTGAGGGCCTTGTGATCCCGCCTTAGCTTCTGACTCTAAGAAAAATGCTTGAAAAACAATGCGTCCATAACCAGAGTTCTATCATTAAATGCTTGGAGATTGTAAATGCTTGCACGGCTTGTTCGAAACTATGAGTTGCTCAGAGCGCAACGACTGGTCGCAAAATGTGAGTATTCCAAAGCAGAGCGAATTGTTTGCCGGCTTCTGGAGAAATACCCGCGTTCAGTAGGATACAATCTGTTTCTGGCTGATATCAAGTTGTTCGAAGGCGACATAGAACGAGCTTTGTCTATTTATAGCGCAACGAAACAGATATTGGACAGCGAGCAGGAAGTGACTCAGGAAAACAGACGGTTCTATGCGGCGTATATGAATTTTAGAACCACCGCGATCCAATTTCATAACAAGGGTCAAGAATTTGCGAAGTGGCGCGAGTTCGCGGTGTTGATTAATAAACTTGAGGCGGACCGCCTTATCAAAAGACTGTTTCCGTTGCCTGAGTAGCTGCTGCGGGCGTTGCCCAACCCCCGTACGCCCCGTTCCCAAGGCTTAAACTTCTTTCCGTCATAACTCCTTTCAACAAGCCGGGCAGAGCGGCGGCAGAAAGGAGCACAGATGGTATTCGATTTCTTGCGTCGTGGATCGGCGGGCGAAGCGCCCGAGGCGAAGGCGAGCGCGGCGGGGCCTGTGGTGGCGTGGCAGACGGGCGGGCGCGTGGCGTGGAGCCCTCGGGACGCGGTGTCGCTGACGCGGACGGGGTTTTCGGGGAACCCGGTGGGGTTTCGCTCGGTCAAGCTGATTGCCGAGGCGGCGGCGGCTTTGCCTCTGGTGCTGCAGGATCAGGCGCAGCGGTTTGATGTGCATCCGATCCTGTCGCTGATGCGTCGTCCGAATGCGGCGCAGGGGCGGGCAGAGTTGATGGAAGCTCTGTTCGGGCAATTGCTGCTGTCGGGCAATGCGTATGTTGAGGCGGTACAGGCCGATGAGGGGCTGCCGGTTGAGCTGCATGTCTTGCGCTCGGACCGGATGAGCGTGGTGCCGGGGGCGGATGGGTGGCCCAAGGCGTATGATTACGCGGTTGGTGGCAAGAAGCACCGGTTTGCGGCGGAAAATATCTGCCATATCAAATCGTTCCACCCGCAGGATGATCACTATGGCTTCTCGCCGATGCAGGCGGCGGCGATGGCGATTGACGTGCATAACAGCGCGTCGCGGTGGTCGAAATCTCTGTTGGATAACGCGGCACGACCTTCGGGGGCGCTGGTTTGGAAGGGTGATGGCCATGGGGTGATGGCCGAGGATCAGTTCCGGCGTCTGTCGGATGAGATCGAGCAGAACTATCGCGGGGCGCGCAATGCGGGTCGTCCGATGGTTCTGGAGGGCGGTTTGGATTGGAAGCCGATGGGCTTTTCGCCGTCCGATATGGAGTTTCAAAAGACCAAGGAAGCCGCCGCCCGCGAGATCGCGCTGGCCTTTGGGGTCCCGCCGATGTTGCTGGGTATCCAGGGCGACGCGACCTATTCGAACTATCAGGAGGCCAACCGGGCGTTTTACCGCCTGACCGTGCTGCCTCTGGTGACGCGGGTGGCGGCGGCGGTGTCGGAATGGTTGGCGGGGTTCTCGGGTGAGGATTTGGTGCTGAAGCCCGATCTGGATCAGGTGCCTGCGCTGTCGGCGGAACGCGATGCACAATGGGCGCGGGTCAATGGGGCTGATTTCCTGACAGATGCCGAGAAGCGCGCGTTGCTGGGGCTGCCGGAGCGTGGCGATGGGTGACTATCCCTCGTTCGAGTGTGCGCCGGGGCTGAGGTTGGCTGCGCATGAGCGGGTGGCCGAGATCCAGCACGCGCATCTGTGCCGGCGGCTGGATCAGATCGAAGAGATGATGGAGCGGCTGGAGAAGCGGTTGTGGCTGACGGTTTACGGCGTGGTCGCCGTTATCCTAGCGCAGGCCTTTCAGTCGATCTTGGTGGTAACGCCATGAGTTCAGTAGGTTACATGGAGAAGTTCATGGATTTGGAGCATAAATTCGCACGGTTCGGAGACGGGTTGTCGGTGTCCGAAGATGCGGTGATCGAGGGCTATGCCAGCCTGTTCGGGCAGGTCGATCAGGGCAGCGATGTGGTGCAGCGTGGGGCGTATCGAGGCTCGCTTGACGGGCTGTCCAAGGCGGGCCAGCGGGTCAAGATGCTGTGGCAACACGATCCGGCGCAGCCTATCGGTGTCTGGGATGAGGTGCGCGAGGACGACCGCGGCCTGTGGGTCAAGGGACGTCTGCTGGAGGCCACGCAGAAGGGCCGTGAGGCGGCGGAGTTGATCCGGGCAGGCGCGATGGATGGTCTGTCGATTGGCTATCGCACCAAGCGGGCCGTGAAGAATGACCAGGGCCAACGCGTCCTGACCGAACTGGAGCTGTGGGAGGTGTCGTTGGTGACATTCCCGATGCTGCCCAGTGCGCGGGTGGCGGCAAAGGGGGCAGACCCTGATACCGCGTTCACCTGGCGCAGTATTGCCGAGGTGTTCCGTGACGCCCGGCAGGAGCTGGCGCGGATCTAGCGCCTCAAAACCCACCCAGAAAAGGAAGTGCTGATGAGCAAGACCGAGACCCCGGCCTTGACCGGAGAGGGTGCGCCCCTGGTTCAGGAGGTGAAGCAGGCGATGGCTGGCTTCGTGAATGAATTCAAGGGCCTCAAGGCCGAAGTTAAAACCAAAATGCAACAGACAGAAGAGCGACTGACCATGCTGGATCGTAAATCAACCATCGCGGCGCGCCCGCATCTTGCGGCCTCCGTTGAGGATGGCGCACCGCATCAGAAGGCGTTCGACGCCTATGTGCGTTCGGGCGAGGATGACGGGCTGCGCGGGCTCGAGATGGAGTCGAAATCGCTGTCGAGCGCGGTCAACAGCGATGGCGGTTATCTGGTTGATCCGCAGACGGCTGAGATGATCAAGTCGGTGCTGAACTCGACCGCTTCGATCCGCTCGATCGCGTCGGTGGTGAATGTCGAGGCGAACTCGTTCGACGTGCTGATCGACCATACGGATGTGGGTGCGGGCTGGGCGGATGAAACCTCAGCCACCGCTGAGACCGCGACCCCGTCGATTGATCGCATTTCCATCCCGCTGCATGAGCTGAGCGCGCTGCCGAAAGCGTCGCAGCGTTTGCTGGATGACAGTGCGTTTGATGTCGAGGGTTGGCTGGCGGGTCGCATCGCCGACAAGTTTGCACGGGCCGAGGCGGCTGCGTTTATCAATGGCGATGGAGCGGACAAGCCGAAGGGCCTGATGGTTCACCGCGCTGTTTCCAACGACACTTGGTCCTGGGGCAGCCTGGGTTATGTGGCCACTGGCGTTGACGGTGGTGTCGATGCGGATGCGATTGTCGATGTGGTCTACGCGCTGGGTGCGCAGTACCGGGTTAACGGCACGTTCGTGATGAACTCAAAAACCGCTGGTCTGATCCGCAAGCTGAAGGACAGTGATGGCCGCTTCCTGTGGTCGGATGGTCTGGCGTCGGGTGAGCCTGCGCGTCTGATGGGATACCCGGTGCTGATTGCCGAGGACATGCCGGATGCAGCGACCGACAGTTTCTCGATTGCGTTTGGGGATTTCCAGGCCGGTTACACTATTGCCGAGCGTCCCGATCTGCGCGTGCTGCGCGATCCGTTCAGCGCCAAGCCGCATGTCCTGTTCTACGCGACCAAGCGCGTCGGCGGCGACGTGAGCGATTTTGCTGCGATCAAGCTGGTGAAATTCGGTACCGCCTAAGGCGGGCTGAATCCGGGGGGCTGCGTGCCTCTCGGGCGGCGGGCGCGGGCCGGGGTGAGATCCTCTGCGTTGTCTAGCTGCTCCCCTCCGTCCGAGCAACGTGGGGCGGCGCGTGCCCGTCATTTTCTGAAGGTCGGCCCCGGAGGGGACCGAGATTGCGGAGTGAATGGATGATGTTGATCGAAGAAACCGCCATCGCGGATGCGGCGCTGCCGGTGGATCAGTTCAAGGCGCATCTGCGGCTGGGCACGGGGTTCGCCGAGGGTGATGTGCAGGGCGAGGTGCTGAAAGGGTTCCTGCGCGCGGCCCTTGCGGCGATTGAGGCGCGGACCGGCAAGGTGCTGATCGAGCGGGATTTCTCGTGGACCGTTAGTGCCTGGCGTGATCCGGCGGGCGAGGTGCTGCCGGTGGCCCCGGTGGTGTCGGTTGGTGCGGTGACGCTGAGCGATGCGGCGGGGGCCGAGACCGTGGTGGATGCCGCCGGGTATCGGCTGGAAGGCGATATGCAGCGCCCTCGGCTGCGCCCTTCGGGGTCTTGTTTGCCTAAGGTGCAGACAGGTGGATCGGTGAAGATTGGCTTCACTGCGGGGATGGCCGCGGATTGGGGCAGGCTGCCCGCCGATCTGGGTCAGGCGGTGCTGCTGTTGGCGGCGCATTACTATGAATACCGCGATGAGACGGCGTTGGGCGCGGGGTGCATGCCCTTTGGCGTGACCAGCCTGATCCAGCGCTATCGCACGGTGCGCTTTGGTGCGGGGGTGATGCAATGAGCGCGCCGCGACTGAACCGCAAGCTGGTGCTGGAGGCCCCGACGCGCGTGGCGGATGGCGCGGGCGGGTACACCGAGACATGGGCCGCTTTGGGCGCGCTTTGGGCCGAGGTGACGGCGCGCAGCGGGGCGGAGCGGGCTGTGGGTGGCGCATCTGTGTCGCGTGTTGGGTATCGGATCGTGGTGCGCGGTGCGCCCGAGGGATCATCGATGCGCCCGGCGCCGGATCAGCGGTTTCGCGAAGGCGCGCGACGGTTTGTGATCCGCGCTGTGGCGGAACGCGATGGGCGCGGCCAGTACCTGACCTGTTTTGCAGATGAAGAGGTGGCGGCATGAGTTACGGCGTATCAGCCGCTTTGCAGGCGGCGGTGTTTCAGCAGTTATCGGCGGATGTGCAGGTCGGCGCGCTGTCGGGCGGGGCGATCTATGACGCGGTGCCCTCGGGCGTGTTGCCGCAGACCTACGTGACGCTGGGGCCAGAGGAAGTGCGCGATGCCTCGGACCGGTCGGGTGCGGGCGCGGTGCATCGATTCACGGTCTCGGTGGTGTCTGAGGCGGCGGGCTTTGGCGCGGCCAAGACGCTGGCGGGCGCGGTGTGTGACGCGCTGGAAGGTGCGGCGTTGAGCTTGGACCGGGGCCGCCTTGTGGGGCTGTGGTTCGAACGCGCCAGCGCCCGGCGCACGGGAACCGGCGGCGCGATCCGCGAGATCGACCTGAGATTCCGCGCTCGCGTGGAAGACGACTAAGCAATCAACGGAGAGAGCATATGGCTGCCCAGAACGGAAAAGACCTGTTGGTCAAAGTGGATATGAACGGCACCGGCCTGTTTCAGACCATCGCGGGGCTGCGTGCCACGCGGATCAGTTTCAATGCGGAAAGCGTGGATGTCACCAGCCTGGAAAGTCAGGGCGGGTGGCGTGAGTTGCTGTCGGGCGCGGGGGTGAAATCCGCTGCGATTTCCGGCTCGGGCGTGTTCAAGGATGCGGGCACGGATGAGCGTGCGCGTCAGTTGTTCTTTGACGGTGAAACGCCCGGTTTTCAGGTGATCATTCCGGATTTCGGCATTGTCGAAGGGCCGTTTCAGGTCAGCAGCATCGAATATGCGGGCTCGCATAACGGTGAGGCGACCTATGAGATGAGCATGGCAAGCGCCGGTGCGCTGAGCTTTACGGCGCTCTGATGGCCAATCCGTGGACGGGCGAGGTGGCGCTGACCATCGATGGGGAGCAGCGGGTGCTCAAGCTGACTTTGGGTGCTTTGGCGGAATTGGAACAGGCGTTGCAGGCCGGGTCTCTGGTCGAGCTGGTGCAGCGGTTTGAGGGTGGCGGGTATTCCAGCGGCGATGTGTTGGCCTTGCTTGTTGCGGGGCTGCGCGGTGGGGGCGCGCAGGTGAGCCGCGAAGACCTGCTGCATGCCGAGATTGCGGGCGGGCCGATGGCGGGCGCGCGGGCGGCGGCTGAATTGCTGGCGCGTGCCTTCATGGTGCCCGAGTGAGCGGGTTCGACTGGCCCGCGCTGATGCGGGCCGGGTTTCTGGGCCTGCGTCTGACGCCGGAACAGTTCTGGCGTCTGACCCCGGCCGAGTTGCGGCTGATGCTGGGGCAGGGCGCGGGGATGCCTGCGATGAACCGGGCGGGGCTGGATGCGCTGCTGGCGGCCTATCCGGACAAGGAACAAGGAGAACGTGATGACGGATCGTGAAGGGTTTGACGACCTGCAGGAGCGGGGCGAGGCGCTGGGCGATGCGCTGGGCGATGCGGCGACCATGGCCGGAGCGTTTGACGGGCAGATGAAGCGCATCAGGGCCGCGTTTGAAGAGACTGGCAAGGATGTGGCGACGCTGGAACGCGGCATGTCGGGCGGGTTGCGCAAGGCGTTTGATGGTGTGGTGCTGGACGGGATGAACCTGTCGGGCGCGCTGGATGTGTTGAAAAACTCGATGATCCGCACGGCCTATTCGGCGGCGATTAAGCCGGTGACGGATCATTTTGGGGGCATGCTGGCCAACGGGGTCGGCAATCTGGTGCAGGGCATTTTGCCTTTTGCCGATGGTGGCAGTTTTGCGCAGGGCCGCGTGATGCCCTTTGCCAATGGCGGCGTGGTCAGCAGCCCGACCATGTTCCCGATGCGCGGCGGCACCGGGTTGATGGGTGAGGCGGGCCCCGAGGCGATCATGCCGCTGGCGCGCGGTGCTGACGGCAAGCTGGGCGTGCGGACGCAGGGCGGCGGTCGCGCGGTGAATGTGGTGATGAATATCAGCACGCCGGATGTGCAGGGGTTCCGTCGATCTCAGGGTCAGATCGCGGCGCAGATGAGCCGCGCCTTGGGTCGTGGCAATCGCAACAGATAGGGGAGCAGAAGATGAATTTTCACGAGGTGAGATTTCCCGCCAGCCTGAGTTTCGGCTCGGTCGGGGGGCCCGAGCGGCGCACGGATATCGTGACGCTGGCCAACGGGTTCGAGGAACGCAACACCCCCTGGGCGCATTCGCGCAGGCGTTATGATGCGGGTCTGGGGATGCGCTCGTTGGACGATATCGAGACGCTGATCTCGTTCTTCGAGGCGCGGCAGGGGCAGATGTTCGGGTTTCGCTGGAAGGACTGGTCGGACTTCAAATCGGGCGCGGCGACCTCTGACGTAGATCAGGGCGATCAGGTGATTGCGCGGGGCGATGGCGAGACGGTCGAGTTTCAGCTGGTCAAGACCTATAGCTCGGGTGGTGTCAGCTATGTTCGGCCTATCGCCAAGCCGGTTCTGGGGACAGTGCGGCTGGGGTTAGATCAGGATGAGGTGCGCGAGGGGGTTGATTTTGAAGTGGATCTGAACAGTGGCTCGATCCTGTTCGCCGACCCGCCTCCGGAACAGATCGAAATCACCGCCGGGTTCGAATTCGACGTGCCGGTGCGCTTTGACACGGACAAGATCCAGACAAGCGTAGCCAGCTTTCAGGCGGGCGATGTCCCAAACGTTCCGGTGGTCGAGGTACGGGTCCGATGAGCGTGGCTGAACAGGGCCTGTACGGCCATCTGCAAACCGGGCTGACGACCGTCTGCCGGTGTTGGGCGATCACGCGGACCGACGGGACGACGTTAGGTTTCACCGATCATGATATGGAACTTCGGTTCGACGGTCTGACCTTTAAGGCGAGCACAGGGCTGACCGCTGCTGCCGTGGAACAGGCGACGGGCCTTTCGATTGACAATACCGAGGCAATGGGCGCTCTGTCCGATGCCTCAGTCCGTGAGGATGATATCGAGGCCGGTCGTTTCGACGGGGCAGAGGTACAGGCATGGTTGGTCAACTGGACCGATCTGGACCAGCGCGTCTTGCAGTTCCGGGGCTCGATTGGCGAGTTGCGGCGGGCAGGCGGAGCTTTTCACGCGGAACTGCGCGGGCTGACCGACCTGCTGAACCGGCCATGGGGGCGCATCTATCAGAAGCCGTGTACGGCGGTTCTGGGGGATGGGTCGTGCCGTTTTGACACGAACGCGCCTGGCTATCGGGCCGAAGCTGAAGTCACAGGGCTGGATAGTGGCACCCAACTGAGGCTTGCCGGGGCAGCAACGGTGGACGAGGCCTGGTTTGAACGCGGCAGGCTGGATGTGGTCTCCGGCGCGGCAAAAGGGCTGTGGGCCGCGATCAAGCAGGATCGCCGAACAATGGACGGGCGCGAGATTACGCTGTGGTCCGGTATCAGCGGTGGACTGGCCGTGGGCGACCGGGTCAGTTTAACCGCTGGGTGCGACAAACGCATGGAAACTTGCCGATTGAAGTTCAATAACCTTCTGAATTTTCAGGGCTTCCCAGACCTTCCCGGTGAAGATTGGGTTCTGGCAGTTCCAAGGCAAGGCAACTCCCATAACGGAGGCAGCAGGCGGTGACTTTGTGCAGACAGGATATTGTTGATGAGGCCCGCGCCTGGCTGGGGACACCCTACGTGCATCAGGCCTCGGTCAAAGGGGCTGGCGCGGATTGTCTGGGTCTGCTGCGCGGCGTGTGGCGTGCGGTGGTTGGCGCTGAGCCAGAGGCCGTTCCTGTTTACAGCATGGATTGGTCCGAGCCACAGGGCGAGGAACGCATGTGGTCGGCGGCGAGGCGGCATTTGTCAGAAAAGCCGATTGCCGACATGGCGGGGGGTGATGTTCTGCTGTTTCGAATGCGGGACGGCAGCGTCGCAAAGCACCTTGGCATCGTAAGCAGTGCCCATAACGTAACGCGGTTTATCCACGCCTATTCCGGGCACGGTGTCGTCGAAAACGCCTTGAGCGATCCCTGGCGCCGCCGGGTGGTCGCCTGTTTCGAATTTCCGGTGGAGGATCTCTGATGGCTACTATTGTACTTTCCGCAGCGGGTGCGGCCCTCGGGGGGGCGATCGGAGGGACGGTTGCAGGTCTGTCGACTGCGATCATTGGTCGTGCGATCGGGGCCACCGTTGGCCGCGTGATTGACCAGCGCCTTATGAGTCAGGCGATCATGGGGGGCGGTAGCGAAGTGGTGGAAACCGGCCGCCTGGACCGGTTCCGCCTGACCGAAACGGGCGAGGGCGCTGCGGTGTCCACGATCTTTGGTCGGATGCGGGTCGGCGGCCAGGTGATCTGGGCATCGGACTTTCTGGAAACGCGCAAATCGTCCACCGAGTCTTCCGGTGGGGGCAAGGGCTCTCCGAAGCCGCCCGAGGTGACAACCGTCACTTATAGCTACTCGGTTTCTCTCGCCATTGCGGTGGGGGCCGGGGAGATTGCCGATGTCGCGCGCATCTGGGCCGATGGCGAAGAGCAGGAACGCGCCGGTCTGAACATGCGGATTTACAAAGGTACGGAAGACCAACTGCCCGACCCGCTGATCGAGGCGATTGAGGGCACGGGCAATGTTCCGGCCTATCGCGGTACGGCCTATGTGGTCATCGAGGATTTCCAGCTTGGTGCCTTTGGCAACCGCGTTCCGCAGTTTTCGTTCGAAGTTGTGCGCCCCTCGCAAAAGGGTTTGCCGGATCACGAAAGCTCTTTACCCAATCTGGTCCGCGGCGTTGCCCTGATGCCGGGCACCGGAGAGTATGCCCTGGCCAGCAGTCAGGTGAACTACGATCATGGGCGCGGAAAAAGCACGACCGCGAATGTGAACTCGGCCTCTGGTCTGCCGGATCTGATCACCTCGACGCGGGCTTTGGAGAAAGAGCTTCCCGGCTGCGATGCTGCATCGCTGATCGTGTCGTGGTTCGGCGACGATCTGCGCTGTGGCGATTGTCAGATCAGGCCCAGAGTGGAACACAAGGAGGCTGACGGTAAGAACATGCCCTGGAACGTTGCCGGGTTGACGCGGGACACCGCCGGGGTCGTCGCGCGGGATGGCAACGATCTGGTCTATGGAGGAACACCGGCGGATGCCGCTGTGGTGGAAGCCATCCGGCATCTGAACGAGACCGGCAAACGGGTCATGTTCTACCCGTTCATACTGATGGAGCAACTGCGGGGCAACGGCCTTGCCGACCCGTGGTCCGATGCCCCTGATCAGCCGTATTTGCCCTGGCGGGGCCGGATCACGCTGGATGTCGCACCGGGGCGTGCGGGGTCGCCAGATCAGACGGCTGCAGCCGATGCGCAGGTGGCCACATTTTTCGGCAGCGCGCGCGCTCAGGACTTTTCGATCAACGAAGATGACGACGCTGCTGTTGGGTCTGTCGGCACTGGCGGTGGTGGTGGATTGTTCGGTGATAAGGATGACGAGCGCAGGCTATTTGGAAGCGGGGGTTTTGGAGGAAAGAAAAAAGCAAAAACCAGGACAGAAATTAACTACTCCGGCCCCGGTGAATGGGGGTTGCGTCGGTTCATCTTGCACTATGCCATGCTGTGTAAGGCCGCCGGTGGAGTAGCGTCCTTCTGCATCTCATCAGAAA
This sequence comes from Ruegeria sp. G12, assembly GCF_056533565.1. Lineage (NCBI taxonomy): Bacteria > Pseudomonadati > Pseudomonadota > Alphaproteobacteria > Rhodobacterales > Roseobacteraceae > Ruegeria > Ruegeria sp. G12. The sequence goes on along the minus strand of NZ_JBQFOO010000002.1, from coordinate 264,854 downwards.
TGCGCGGGCTGACGCAAATTCGCGGTGCCGCTGGCTTTCCGGCTGTGGCGCAATTGCGGTCGCTGGCGGCAGAAGTGCGGCAGATACTCGGGCCGAACACAAAAATCGGCTATGCAGCAGACTGGAGTGAATATTTCGGGTACCAGCCTGCGGGCACCGACGACAGGTGCTTCCATCTCGATCCCCTTTGGGCGGACGGCAACATCGACTTTGTCGGGATCGACAATTACATGCCGTTGTCAGACTGGCGCGACGGTGAGGATCACCGTGATGCCGATGCCGGCGCGATCTACAATCTGGATTATCTGCGGGGCAATATCGAAGGGGGTGAAGGGTACGACTGGTACTACGCTTCCCCCGAGGAGGCCGAGGCTCAGATCCGGACACCGATTGAGGATGCGGACCATGACGAACCATGGATCTGGCGCTACAAGGATCTGCGGAACTGGTGGGCGAATACGCATCATGAGCGGATCGGGGGCGTTCGCCAGACGAACCCCACAGACTGGGTTCCGGGGTCGAAGCCGATCTGGTTCACCGAATTGGGTTGTGCGGCCATAGACAAAGGTACAAACCAGCCCAACAAGTTCCTGGACCCTAAGTCGTCAGAATCCAAACTGCCGGCCTATTCTAACGGTCTACGGGACGATTTCATTCAGGTTCAGTACCTGACGGCGATGCTGGGCTATTGGGGTGATGACAGCGTCAATCCGGTGTCGACCGTGTACGGTGCCCCCATGGTGGATATGTCAAACGCCTATGTCTGGGCCTGGGACGCACGCCCGTTTCCCACTTTCCCGAACCTGCGCAGTCAGTGGAACGATGGTGAGAACTATGCGCGGGGCCATTGGTTGAACGGCCGCTCCGGGTCGCGAACGCTGGCGTCGGTGGTGACGGAAATCTGCCAAGGGGCAGGGGTAACGGATATCGACGTCTCGGCCCTCTACGGCGTTGTTCGGGGCTACGCGGTCGAGGACGTGTCGGACGCACGCTCGGCGCTGCAGCCGCTGATGCTGCGCTATGGGTTCGACGCGATCGAACGCGGCGGTGTGCTGCAATTCCGCATGCGCAACGCTCTGGGCGCGGCGTCGATAGGCCTCGATCAACTCGCCGTCAGCCCGGACATTGAAGGCACCGTCGAACATCGCCGCGAGGCCGAAGCGGAAATGACCGGTCGGGTGCGCCTGCGCTTTGTGCAATCGGACGCGGATCATGATGTGGTGGCGGAAGAAGCGGTGTTGCCGGATGACAGCACCCATGCGGTGGCCGTCAACGAGGTGCCCTTGTCGATGACGCGTACTGAAGGCCGTCAGACGGTTGAACGGTGGTTGAGCGAGGCGCGGGTCTCGCGCGACACGGTGCGTTTTGCGTTGCCGCCCTCGCTGATGCATCTGGGGGCCGGGGATGTGGTCAGCCTTTCAGATGATCAAAGTGGTGCGCGCTATCGGATCGACCGTCTGGAACAGGCCGAGATGCAACTGGCCGGCGCGGTCAGGGTCGAACACGGGGTCTATTCCACCTCGGATCTTGCGGAGGATGCGGTGTCGGTGAAGCCGTATGTCGCACCTGTTCCGGTGTTGCCGGTTTTCATGGACCTGCCGCTGATCACTGGTGCCGAGGCGCCGCACGCGCCCTACCTTGCCGTCTCTGCCGATCCGTGGCCGGGCAGCGCTGCCGTTTATTCTTCGACCAACGATGAAGACTATCGGCTGAGCGACGTGATCTCGGGCCAGGCTGTGATCGGGTTTACCGAAACCCCGCTCAGGCGCGCGGTCAGCGGTATCTGGGACGAGGGCCCGGCGCTGCAGGTAAAGCTGATCGACGGTCTGCTGGAATCGCGCCCGCGCTCGGCCTTGCTGAACGGTGTCAATCTGGCTGCCATCGGCGACGGATCACCCAATAATTGGGAGGTGTTTCAGTTCGCGGACGCCAGCCTGCAATCTCCGGGCGTTTACGCCTTGTCCGGTCGCTTGCGGGGACAGTTGGGCACGGATGCGGTGATGCCGGATGTCTGGCCGGACGGCTCGGTCTTTGTTCTGCTGAACGACCGAGTATTCCAGACCAGCCTGCTGCGCACCGAGCGGCGGGTGGCCAAGCACTATCGCATCGGCCCGGCTGCGCGCAGCTATGACGATCCGTCTTATGACTACATCGTTCAGTCTTTCGACGGGAACGGATTGCGTCCCTATGCGCCGGTGCATGTGCGGGTCAAACCAACGGCTGTGGGGGACGAGGCGACCTGGATTCGCCGCACGCGTCTGGATGGCGATGACTGGGCCGGGCTGGATGTTCCGCTGGCAGAGGAAAGCGAATCCTATTTGTTGCGCGCGCGGGCCAACGGCGCGGTGCTGCGCGAAGTGGTGACCGCGGAACCGCGATGGACCTACTCGTCTGGGATGAAAGCAGCGGATGGCCTGACCGGCCCCTATCAGCTTGAAGTGGCGCAGGTCTCGGCCAGCTACGGGCCGGGCCCGTTCGCGCAATTGGCAGTCGGGTAAGCGGCTCGATGCGGCCCGTGCTCCACGGTGATATCAGTTCTGCGGCGCGGGCTTTGCTGGCCGTGCCGCAGGCGGATCGCGACCGCGTATGCGCTCTGATGATCGCCGAGGCGGAACTGGCGGATGCGCATGTCACCAAAACCGGGCGCTTGCACCCGGTTTACGGCAATGGTTCGCTCATGGCCGTCGCGCGCAACAGAGTGCTGTTGAATGAGCCCAGCTTTGACGACGTGCAATATTGCCAATGTTTCGAATTGGTTCTGGCTCACCTGATCCAGTTCCAGATCAACCGGCAGCGCACGTGACGCATTTACTGGCGGCGAGGTCCAGGTTCAGTCGCCCCTCGGGAATCTCATCGCCGCAATCCTCGCAATACCCGTATTCATCTTCCTGCAGACGGGCCAACGCGGCCTGCAGACGGCGGGTTTCGAGGTCACGATTGGCCTGCTGCGCCTTGGCCATCGCCTGATTTTGCAGGGCATCCATCCGGCTTAACCGGCCAACGGCCTGCTGATCCAACTCGACCACCTTCTGCGCCTGTTGGCCTGCAGTTGAAAGCTGGCTCAGTTCTGCCAGACGCGCGTGAATTTGGGCCTCGAAATAGCTGCGTTTGGAGTCATTCATTTCTGTTGCATCGCAGATCACGGGTTTGCGTTTGGTGTTTTTACCACTAAATGGCATTCTAGGCGCAGCAGAGGATCAAAAGCTATGTTCGAAAAGCGCAGCCAAGTCACATCCGTAGACCCGGTTTGGGGTCGCATCACGGCCGAGGCCAACGCGGCAGTCGAGAAAGAGCCCCTAATGGGGGGGCTGGTGCATGCCTGTATCCTGCATCACCGCAGTCTGGAGCGCGCCCTGTCGTACAGGGTGGCGGCCAAGCTGTGCTCGAACGAGATGTCGATGATGGTTCTGCGCGAGATCGTGGATGAGGCTTATGCCGACGACTCCCACCTGATCGAGGCGGCCCGCGCGGATCTGATGGCGGTCTATGAGCGTGACCCGGCCTGCCACCGCCTGTTGCAGCCAATCCTGTACTTCAAAGGTTATCAGGCCATGCAGGCCTATCGCGTGGCCCATTGGCTGTGGCGAAAAGGGCGGCATGATCTGGCTTATTTCTTCCAGATGCGGTCCTCCGAGATTTTCGGGATCGATATTCACCCGGCTGCCAAGATCGGCAAGGGGATCATGATCGACCACGCCCATTCCATCGTGATCGGTGAGACGGCGGTTGTGGGCGACAATGTCTCGATGCTGCATTCCGTTACCCTTGGTGGCACTGGCAAGGAAGAGGAACAGCGCCATCCGACGATTGGCGACGGCGTTTTGATCGGTGCCGGGGCCAAGGTTCTGGGCAATATCGAGGTGGGCCATTGCAGCCGCATCGCTGCCGGGTCGGTGGTTTTGCAAGAGGTTCCGGCCTGCAAAACCGTGGCGGGTATTCCTGCGAAGATCGTTGGTGAGGCTGGCTGTGATCAGCCGTCGATCTCAATGGACCATATGCTGGGCAAAGACCAGTAAAGCCTGCAATCACTGGCTTCAGTTCGAGCGGCTGTTTCTTTTAAGCAGCCGCTCTTGCCGTCTCTGTTCGCGTCGTTGTTTGCGCAGTTCGATTTTCCTTTGCCGGTCCGCTTTTTGCTGAGCAATGACGGCGGGGTCCGAGGATTTGAATTTAGAGTTTTCGCCAGGATAGCTGTTGGGTTTGGCGACGCTCATCACAGGCGAGGCGGTGGCCAACAGGGTCAAAACGATCAGGCTTTTGGTGGTATTTGTCAGGCGCATCACACAACTTCTTCCAGCTTGGTTTGGCAAGATGAAGGTGGGATGTTTCGCCCTCTGGCGCAATCGTCCGGGCGATCACGTGAGCTCAAATCACGGCGCGGGGTGCGTCAACCCCGCCGGGCTGTGCGCCCGGCAGGGTCAGGAGGTTGAGGGCGTTTAGGCCAGCATCACCATTGGGTTTTCCAGATTATCCACAATGGCTTGCAGTAACTGAGCACCAAGCGCGCCGTCGATAACCCGGTGATCGACCGACATGGTGACGGACATCACGGTTGCGACCGTCAGCTCTCCGTCATCGCCCACGACCGGTTTCTTCAAACCGGTGCCGACGGCCAGGATACCGGCGTGTGGCGGGTTCACGATGGCGTCGAAATTGTCGATGCCGAACATGCCGAGGTTCGAGACCGCAAACGTGCCGCCCTGATATTCGTGCGGGGCCAGCTTGCGATCACGGGCGCGGCCTGCGAGGTCCTTCATCTCGGTCGACAGAGCGGACAGCGACTTGGTGTCAGCATCCTGCAGGACCGGGGTGAACAGACCGCCCTCGATGGCGACCGCGACGGCCACATCCGAGGGTTTCAGTTGCAGAACCCGGTCGCCCGCCCAGACGGCGTTGCATTCGGGAACCTGTTGCAGCGCGTTGGCGACGGCCTTGATGATGAAGTCGTTGACGCTGAGCTTGACGCCCCGGCCCTCCAGCTGCTTGTTCAACTGGCTGCGGAACTTGAGCAGCGCGTCCAGCTTGATATCGCGACGCAGGTAGAAATGCGGGATGGTCTGCTTGGCCTCGCTGAGGCGCGCGGCGATGGTTTTGCGCATGCCGTCGAGCTTGACCTCTTCGTAGTCGCGACCTTCGTACATCTTGGCGACTGCGTCTGCCGATGGGCCAGCCGGGGCAGCAGCGGGCGCGGCTGCAGCAGGTGCTGCGGCAGGGGCCGGAGCGGTTACGGTTGCGCCTTCGACATCGGCTTTAACGATCCGGCCATGCGGTCCGGTGCCGGTGATCTGCGCCAGATCCAGACCCTTTTGCGCGGCGATGCGACGGGCCAAAGGCGAGGCGAAGATACGACCGCCGTCCGCTTTGGCGGGCGCTGCCGGGGCAGGGGCGGGCGCCTCGGATGCCGCTGGCGCGGCAGCCTCGTTGCCCGCGGCGGCTGCGGGTGCAGCCGCTGGGGCCGTGGCAGGTGCAGTGCCAATGTCATCGGCGCTTTCGCCATCTTCCAGCAGGACCGCGATGGCGGTGTTGACCTTGACCCCTTCGGAACCCTCGGGGATCAGGATCTTGCCGATGGTGCCTTCGTCAACAGCCTCAAACTCCATCGTGGCTTTGTCGGTTTCAATCTCGGCCAGCAGGTCGCCGGAGGAGACGGTGTCGCCTTCTTTGACCAGCCATTTGGCAAGGGTGCCTTCCTCCATCGTCGGCGAAAGGGCGGGCATCAGAATTTCGGTGGGCATCTGTCTGTCGCTCCTTACCGGTAGGTCACTTGTTTGACGGCGGCGATCACCTCATCGGTGGTGATCAGGGCCAGCTTTTCGAGGTTCGCGGCGTAGGGCATCGGGACGTCCTTGCCGGTCAGGGTGATGACGGGCGCGTCGAGATAGTCGAACGCTTCCTGCATCACGACCGAGCTGATATAGCCGCCGACCGAGCCTTGCGGCCAGCCTTCTTCGACCGTCACCAGACGGTTGGTCTTCATCACCGAGTTGATGATCGCGCCGGTGTCCATCGGGCGGATGGTGCGCAGGTCGATCACCTCGGCGCTGATGCCGTCTTCGGCCAGCTTGTCGGCGGCTTCCAGCGCGTATTGCATGCCGATGCCAAAGCTGACGATGGTCACGTCCGAGCCTTCGCGCCAGATGCGGGCCTTGCCCAGCGGGACGGTCAGGTCATCCACCTGCGGCACATCGAAGGACCGGCCGTAGAGGATTTCGTTTTCTAGGAAGACCACCGGGTTGGGGTCGCGGATCGCTGATTTCAGCAGACCTTTGGCATCAGCAGCCGAGTAGGGCATGACGACTTTCAGGCCGGGGATCTGCATATACCATGCGGCGTAGTCCTGCGAGTGCTGTGCGGCCACGCGGGCGGCGGCACCGTTGGGGCCACGGAACACGATCGGGCAGCCCATCTGACCACCGGACATATAAAGCGTCTTGGCGGCCGAGTTGATGATCTGGTCAATCGCCTGCATGGCGAAGTTGAAGGTCATGAATTCGACAATCGGTTTCAGACCGCCAAAGGCAGACCCCACGGCGATACCGGCGAAGCCGTGCTCGGTGATCGGGGTGTCGATCACGCGTTTGCCGCCGAACTCGTCCAGCAGACCTTGGGAGATTTTGTACGCGCCCTGATATTCGGCGACTTCTTCGCCCATCAGGTAGACGTCTTCATCGCCGCGCATTTCTTCGGCCATCGCGTCGCGCAGGGCTTCGCGGACGGTCTGCTGCGCCATCTCGGCATCCGCAGGCCAGTCAGGCGACAGGTCCACGACCGGAGCAGCAGGGGCCGACGCGGGAGCGGGGGCCTCAACCGCCGCAGGGGCGGCCTCGGTCACCGCTGCGGCTGCGGGTGCAGCCGCGGGCAGGGCCGAGGCGTCTTCGCCTTCTTCGACCAGAACCGCGATGGGGGTATTCACTTTGACGCCTTCGGTGCCTTCGGCGATCAGGATCTTGCCGACGATGCCTTCATCAACGGCCTCAAACTCCATCGTCGCCTTGTCGGTTTCGATCTCGGCCATGATGTCGCCCGAGGATACGGTGTCGCCTTCCTTGACCAGCCATTTGGCCAGCGTGCCTTCTTCCATCGTGGGCGAAAGGGCGGGCATGAGAATTTCGGTTGCCATGTCTTATTCGTCCTCTCAGGCGTAGATATCTGTCCAGAGCTCGTCCAGCGACGGCTCGGGGCTTTCTTTCGAGAATTCGGCGGCCTGATTGACGATCTCTTTGATCTCTTTGTCGATCGCCTTCAGGTCATCCTCGGTCGCGTGTTTGCCGGTCAGCAGCAGGTCGCGCACGTGTTCGATCGGATCGCTTTGTTCGCGAACCTTCTGAACCTCTTCACGGGTGCGATACTTGGCCGGGTCGGACATCGAGTGCCCACGGTAGCGGTATGTCTTGACCTCAAGGATGTAGGGGCCTTTGCCTGCGCGGCAGTGCGCGACGGCCTTTTCGCCCGCAGCCTTGACCGCCAGCACATCCATGCCGTTGACGATCTCGCCGGGGATGCCGAACGCCTCACCACGATGATAGATGTCTTTGGTCGAGGTCGAACGCGCCTGAGCGGTGCCCATGGCGTATTGGTTGTTCTCGATCACGAAGACAACCGGCAGGTCCCAGATCGCCGCCATGTTGAAAGTCTCGTATACCTGGCCCTGGTTCGCCGCACCGTCCCCGAAATAGGTGAAGGTCACGCCGCCGTTTTCTTTGTACTTGTCGGCAAAGGCCAGACCCGCGCCCAGCGGGACCTGCGCGCCGACGATGCCGTGGCCGCCGTAGAAATGCTTCTCTTTCGAGAACATATGCATCGAGCCGCCCTTGCCCTTGGACAGGCCGCCCTCGCGCCCGGTGAGTTCGGCCATCACGCCGCCCGGGTCCATGCCACAGGCCAGCATGTGACCATGGTCGCGGTAGGAGGTGATGCGTTTATCGCCCTCTTTCGCCGCAGCTTCGAGACCGACAACAACCGCCTCTTGTCCGATGTACAGGTGGCAGAAACCACCAATCAGACCCATACCGTAAAGCTGGCCCGCCTTTTCCTCGAATCGGCGGATCAGCAGCATCTCGCGGTAGTATGTGGTCAGTTCTTCCGCAGAAACATTTGGTTTCTTTGTGGTTTTTCGCGCAGCCATTGTGGCGATCTCCCCCTTTCGGCAAGATAGTTTAGCGTTAAACTATCTCTTAAAGCATTTCCTTCTGTCTGGCGAGTGTAAATGTGACGCAGCGGCACCCCGTGCGGAATCCAGCCGGAAACCTGCTGCGAAGTCCTTGGTTCAACGGAGGTTTTGGGGAAGAGCCCGAATGGGTTTAGCGAATGACGATCTCATCCGCGCGGATCATGCCCAGAACCGAACGGGCCTGCTGATCCAGAAGGTCGAGGTCCAGATAGGTGTCTGACAGGCGACGGGTCAGGTTTTCCATCTCGGTGATGTCGGCCTCAAGCTTAGCCAGGTCGCGTGACAGAGCATCCCGTTCCGCCGCAATCTCGACCCGCCGGAACAGGCCATAGTCGCCCTGCACGGCAGCAAAGGTGAAATACACACCCAGCATGAACGCCACCGACAAGAAAAGGACTGCGCCCAAACCGGGCCGATTGGAACGGGACACTCTGTTACCGCCGTATGAAACTTGCCTCAAAAACGTGCCCTTTGCGGGCATCTGAAAGCACTATGTCACAGGTGATTCGCCTTGTGAATCCCTTGATTTACGGAAATTCCGCTTTCGAGTCAGAAAGTCACAGGGCGCGCCGAAACTACTGCTCCAGCGCGGCGACGCCGGGAAGGGTTTTGCCTTCCATCCATTCCAGAAACGCACCACCTGCCGTCGAGATATAAGAAAAAACCCGCGCCGCGCCCGAGGCGTTGAGCGCCGCAACCGTATCCCCGCCCCCCGCGACCGAGACCAACTGACCAGACCGCGTCAAAGCCGCCGCTTTCAGCGCGGCTGCGTTGGTGGCCGCGTCAAAGGGTTCAAGTTCGAACGCGCCCAGCGGGCCGTTCCAGATCAACGTCTGGCTTTGTCCGAAGATGTTCGAGATCGCGGCCACGCTGTCGGGACCCGCGTCCAGGATCATGCTGTCCTCGGGGCATTGATCCGCAGGCAGCACCTGATGCGGGGCGTGGGCTTCGAACTTCTGGGCAGTGACGATATCCGTCGGCAACACGATCTTGCAGCCTGAGGTCGCGGCTTTGGCAAGAATGTCGGCTGCGGTGTCTTTCATCTCGCGCTCGGCCAGTGATTTGCCGACGCTCACGCCTTGGGCCACCAGAAAGGTGTTCGCCATCCCGCCGCCGATCACCAGAAAATCCACCTTGTCGATCAGGTTGCCCAGAAGCTCCAGCTTGGTCGAGACTTTCGCGCCTCCGACCACAGCCGTCACGGGACGCTTCGGTGCGCCCAACGCGCCTTCCAGCGCCTCAAGTTCGGCCTGCATCAAACGACCGGCGCAGGCGGGCAGCAGGCGCGCAAGCGCCTCGGTCGAACTATGGGCGCGGTGCGCGGCGGAAAACGCATCGTTGCAATAGGCATCGCCCAGTCGCGCCATTCCGGCGGCCAGATCGGGATCGTTCTTGGTCTCGGCGGCGTGGAAGCGAGTGTTTTCCAGCAGCAGAACCTGACCGGGTTGCAGCGCCTGCGCCGCCAGTTCCGCCTCGGCGCCCACACAGTCGGCGGCAAACAGAACCTCGGCCCCGAACGAGGCCTCAAGTGTCGGAACCAACTGTTTCAGAGACAGGCTCTCGCGACGTTCCCCACCGGGACGACCGAAATGGGCCAGAAGGATCGGCTTGCCCCCAGCAGCCAGAATATCGCGCACGGTGGGAACGATGCGCTGGATGCGGGTGGCGTCGGTCACAATACCATCTACCACCGGCACGTTGATATCGACGCGCACCAGTACGCGTTTGCCGTTCAGGTCCATGTCGTCCAGCGTTTTCCAGCCCATCGCGCAATCCTCGTGTTTTGATACCTAATTTAGGCGGTTCTTTTCCTGCATTTTGCCCTCAGGTCAATGCGTCACTTGGCTTTCACCCGCTTGGGGCATAGGTATTTGCCAAGACCAATCGACAGGAGGGCCTCATGGCCGAGATCAAAGACCCCGAAAACACCATCATCATCGAACTGAAGGACGGCAATGTCGTGATCGAATTGCTGCCCGACGTCGCGCCCCAGCACAGCGCGCGGATGAAGGAACTGGCGCGCGGCGGAGAGTATGACAACGTGGCCTTCCATCGTGTAATCGACGGGTTCATGGCCCAGACCGGTGATGTACAGCACGGCGATATGGAAGACGGGTTCAACCTGCGTATGGCAGGCACCGGCGGGTCGTCGCTGCCCAACGTGCCGGCCGAGTTTTCCAAGCTTCCGCATGACCGGGGCACGCTGGGTGCGGCGCGGTCGCAGAACCCGGATTCGGCCAACTCTCAGTTCTTCATCAACTTCAAGGACAACCACTTCCTGAACGGCCAATACACCGTTTATGGCCGCGTCATCGACGGGATGGAGCATGTGGACGCCATCGTGCGCGGCGAGCCGCCCGCGAACCCCGACCGCATGATCAGCGTCAAGGTGGCCGCCGATGCATAAGCTGGCCGCCGCATTCGCCCTGCTGGCCAGCCCCGCGCTGGCCACGGGTCTGGAGATTGAGGTCGAAGGCGAGGGTGCAAACGGCACCATCACCGTTGACCTGTTCGATGACGTTGCCCCGAAACACGTGGAACAGATCGCGGCGCTGGCGTCCGAGGGTCAGTATGACGGCGTGGTGTTTCACCGCGTGATCGACGGCTTCATGGCCCAGACCGGAGACGTTCAGTACGGCAATCAGACCAGTGACGGCTTCAACGCCAGCTACGCCGGGCGTGGTGGTTCAGACCGCCCCGATCTGCCTGCCGAGTTCTCGGACATCACCTTTGACCGGGGTGTCGTGGGTATGGCTCGGTCGCAGAACCCCAACAGCGCCAACTCGCAGTTCTTCATCATGTTCGCACCGGGTCCGTTTCTGGACGGGCAGTATACTGTCGTCGGTCAGGTCACAGGCGGCATGGACGTGGTTGACGCGATCAAGCGCGGTGACGGCCAGAACGGGGCCGTTATCGGCCAGCCCGACGTGATGAAGAAAGTCACGGTTACGGAGTAACGAAAAACCCCGGCGCTGCTTGCAGTGCCGGGGTTCTGTTTCTTCACAGCCGCCTAACGCAATGCGGTTTGTCAGTCATCCGCCGACATGGCTTTCCAGATCAGCGCACCGACCGCTCCGCCGATCAGCGGGGCGACCCAGAACAGCCAAAGCTGCGCAAGGGCAGGGCTGTCGGCAAACAGCGCCACGCCGGTCGAGCGAGCCGGGTTGACCGAAGTGTTGGTCACCGGGATCGACACCAGATGGATCAGCGTAAGCCCCAGACCGATTGCGATGGGGGCGAACCCTGCCGGCGCTCCGCTGGACGTGGCGCCCAGAATGATCAGGATGAAGAACGCGGTCATCACAATCTCGATCACCAACGCAGACATCAGCGAATACCCTCCGGGAGACGCCTCGCCGTACCCGTTGGATGCAAAACCGCCGACCCCGGCGAAATCCGGCGCGCCGCTGACGATCAGATACAGAACCACAGCCGCCGCAATCGCGCCGATCACTTGCGCGGCCCAGTAGGGCAACAGGTCCTTGGCCGGAAAGCGCCCGCCGATCATCAGGCCCAGGCTCACCGCCGGGTTGAAATGCCCGCCCGAGATATGGCCCACCGTATAGGCCATCGTCAGAACCGTCAGGCCAAAGGCCAGTGAAACGCCCAGCCACCCGATGCCCACATCTGCAACACCCGCCGCCAGAACCGCGCTGCCACAGCCGCCAAGGACCAGCCAGAATGTGCCGAAGAACTCGGCCATAAGTTTCGATGACATGAAAACACCTCCGCAAATCAATGGGTTTTAGTTTAATTCAGAAAGTGGATTTTATGAAACTGTTAAAGAGAGCGGAGTCATCCACCTAGATGACGCAGATTGGAGCCGTAGGTACAAGGGGGTATTGCCGGGCGTCCAGCAGAGCAAATGCGTCGGTTCTGAGCCGAATTCACATTGAGGAGAGGTGCTCAGTATGCGATGCACAAGACATGGTCGTGAAAACAGATATGAAAGCACAAAGAGGCCAACCTAAGAAACGGCAGCGCTGGCAGGCTGGGGCATTGGTTGAGATTCCAATTGCAGAAAACCATTGGGCTTATGGGCAATTGGGTGAAGAATACTTCGTCGCGGTTTTCGAAGGATTATTCTCAGAGCGCCCGGAAATCGAAGAGTTGATCCACCTGCCGATACTGTTCAAGTCTTTTGTCTATAGCAATGTTATAGGCAAAGGTTATTGGCTAAAAATAGGCCGGGTTGAACCCCGAAGTGACGTGATGGCAGAAGATTGCCGATTTAAGCAGGATAGAATTTCCGGGGCGCTGTCACTTTATCATTCAGACTTTGGGCAGCATGGTGGCGAACGTCCGGCGGTTCTGAGCGAGTGTCTTGGATTGGAGTGTGTTGCTGTCTGGGAGGCAGGTCACGTCGAAGACCGGATCATCGCCGCCCGTGACGGGCGCGAATGTAAGTGGGTCAGTTCCTTGGCCATAGATTTGTCAAGAGTTCCTGCACACCAGAACGACATTCATTGAGAGGAGGTGTCCGATTTGTCCACTCTAAGGACATCCCCAAAACCCTGATGAGCGCTCCAAAAAACAGAGCGCCGCAGGACCTCCTGCGGCGCTGCCGATTTCTGTCACTGTGTCGGGGTTGAAGCTTACTGCTTCACTTCCGCCGCCGGGTTCGCGCCCGATTTGCCGCTGCGGCCCGGGTTCAGGGGGTCGTCCTGACGCTGGACCGAGCCTTCGAAATGCGCGCCGCTTTCGATGGCGATGGTCTTGTGGATGATGTCGCCTTCGACCCGTGCGGTCGAGGTCAGGCGGACCTTCAGGCCACGTACGCGGCCCACGATGCGACCGTTGACAACGACGTCGTCGGCGGTGACTTCGCCCTTGATGGTGGCGGTTTCGCCGATGGTCAGCAGATGCGCGCGGATGTCGCCTTCGACGGTGCCTTCAACCTGAATATCACCGCTCGTCTTGAGGTTGCCGGTGATGTGCAGGTCCGAAGATAGAACCGATGCCGGAGGTTTGGGCTTGGGCGGGGTGCTGGCCTTGGTTTCAGCCGGTGCAGGGGTCGCCGGTGTGGCCGGAGCGGCGGGTTTTGCTGCCTCGGCTTCTTTCGACCCGGGCTCGTTGATTTTGCTCTTAGAAAACATTTCTCGCAGCCTTGATGTAAGTCATTGGGTTTACAGGTTTTCCGTTCACACGCACCTCATAGTGCAAATGTGTGCCGGTAGACCGTCCGGTGCTACCCATATCAGCAATATGATCCCCGCGCGAGACCCTTTGACCGACCTTTACGTTGATCTTGGTGTTATGAGCGTAAAGTGTCTCAATTCCGAAGGCGTGCTTGATCTTGACCAGCCGTCCAAAGCCCGATTGCCAGCCCGCGTGGGTGACGACTCCGTCGGCGGTTGCAAAGATATCCGTGCCATGCGCGCCCGCGAAATCTGCACCGTTATGCATGCGCCGACCACCGGTTTTGGGGTCCCGGCGGGTGCCGTAGCCGCTGGTATAGCGCACGGCTGCGTTTACCGGGCTGGCGAAGGGGGCTTTTTCAGCGGCAATGCGATAGAGGTTCAGCTGATCCATCTGTTGCAGCAACGTGTTCGCCCGGACCTCGTCCGCAGACAGGTCTTCTTCCTCACCGCGTGTGCTGAAGGATAAAGGGGTCAGCGGACCGCCCATACCGCTATATCCGCGCCGGACCTCTTCGATGATACGATCTGTGGGCATGCCTGCGCTGCGGAACATCTTGTCCAGCGGCTCGACCGAGATCACCATCGCCTCTTCCAACTGGCGGAAAATCTCGTCGTTGCGTTCCTGCATCAGGCGGATTTCCAGTTCCAGATCGTCCCGTTGATCCAGCGCGTCCAGCGCATTGGCGGCGATCTGGTCACGCTGCTCTGCCGTGCGGGCCAGCGCGTCGGTCATGAATTCCATCTGAGCAGGGTTGGCGACCGAGGCCATATACATGTCGGTGCCGTCGGTTTCCTGTTGCAGCTTGGCCAGTTCGGTCCGAACCTCTTCGCGCTGCTTCATGGTGGCGCGCAGGGTGGTCTGGATCACTTCGATCCCGGTCTCCAACTCGCGGCGGCGGTTCTCCGAAGCCAGAAGTTCCGACTGCATCGCCGAAATCTGCTCCAGCGCCGCATTGAACCGGTCCTGTGCCGCCAGCGCTTCCTGCGCCCGCGCATCGCGCTCGGTCGACAGGATGTTCAGACGTTCCTGATAGGTGGCCTGATCCCGTTTCGCCTGCTCGCGGAAGTTGCCCGACCCGATGCTGTCCATCAGCAGGATCGCCGTGGCCACTGCTGTCCAGCCGACCATGACCGCGACACCGGCGACGGCTGCCACCTGCGTCTCGGAACTCAGACGGATAAACCGTGTGTCTTTGTCGGATTTCAGAAAGACCCGGCGTTCGGGAAAGTGCCGTTCAAGCAGCGCATGTAGTTTGATTGCCAGACGTGTTCTCACGCGTCTTATCCTCTCGTCCCCAAGATCGGGACCGGTCGTGAGTGAGTGCGTCGCCGTCCCTTGGGGCGTTTGCATAAAGGGCCGGTCGCGGTCGGGCAAGTTTGTTGACCCATCCGCCGCGATCCATGCGGATTTTCCGCGGTTCATCGGCGGGATATTGCCGAAATTAACGGGAACACATCATTTTGAGACCTGACCGGGCGCAGGCAGGTCTTCGGTCAGCGGCCAGTAGAAGTCGGGCGGCAACCCGGCCTCGGCGCGTTTTTCTTCGTTGAACGGGGGCTTGAGGACCCCGTGGAAATAGCGCCGGACGAGATCGTGGAACACATCCTTCGGGTCGGCGTTTTCGCGACCGCAGAGGAAATGGAACCATTTCGATCCATAGGCCACATGGCCGACCTCTTCTGCATAGATCGCCTCCAGCGCGGCGATGGCCTTATCGGCTTTGGCCTTGCGAAAGATGTCGATCATGCCGGGGGTGACGTCCAGCCCGCGCGCCTCTAGCACCATGGGAACCACCGCCAGGCGGCCCATCAAGTCCTCGGCAGTGTCTTCCGCTGCGCGCCACATGCCCGCATGGGCGGGCAGGGCGCCGTAATGGCTGCCCATACTCTCAAGGCAATCGCAGACCATCTCGAAATGGCGCGATTCTTCCTCGGCGCATTTGACCCAGTCGTCGTAGAACCCGATGGGCATCGGCACATGCCCGAACCGAGCGATGATGTCCCAGTGCAGATCGACCGCGTTAAGCTCGATATGCGCCACCGCGTGCAGCAGGGCGATACGCCCGGCCTCGGTGCCCGGCCGCCGTTTGGGTACGTCGCGGGGGGACAAGAGTTCGGGCTTTTCGGGGCGGGCCGGGTTCGGCGGTGGCGTTGCAGTGCCGACCTCGATCGCTTCGGCGTCACCCTTGCGGGCGGCGAACCACGCGGCCGCGTGGCGTTTGGACAGGGCGGTTTTTGCCCACCCGTCCGCTGTTGTCAGTACCTCGGTCGCCATTTGGGTCAGTGTTTGGGGCACTTTATCGCTCCGCCTGCTAGTATCGCTGCGGGTGATAGACCGGATGGCGCGCGGGGTCGAGGGTCAGAGGGCTTTGACCGCCTCAAGCACTTCATCAACATGGCCGGGCACTTTGACCTTGCGCCAGACGCGGGCGATCTTGCCCGCGCCATCGATGATAAAGGTCGACCGCTCGATCCCCATGGATTTGCGCCCGTACATGTTCTTTTCGACCCACACGCCGTAATCCTCGCAAACGGTCGAGTTCTCGTCCGACAGAAGCGGCGTGGTCAGGCCGTGCTTGGCGACAAACTTGTCATGCTTGGCCACGCTGTCCCGCGAGATGCCGAAAACGTGAGCACCTGAATCCGCAAAGGCCTGAAGTTGTTCTGAGAAACCAATAGATTCCTTGGTGCAGCCCGGCGTATCATCGCGGGGGTAAAAGAACAGAACGACGGTACCACCGCGCAGATCGGAAAGTGTCACCTCGCCGCCACCGTCCCGCGGCAGGGTGAAGTCAGGGGCCATGTCTGAAATGTCGGGCATTGGAAACTCCGGTAAAGAGAATTAAGGGCTGCCGATTATCATAGGGCATCCCGGACGGGTGGAAAGGCGTGGATAGCAAATTGGTGCAGCAGAAACAGGAAGGTAACGAGACGGCGGGGAAACCCAAACGTCGCCGTTCCCGCCGCCGTGCTGCCGGGCTGTGGGCCATGCGGGGCACGTTGCTTCTGGTGGTTCTGGCGCTGTTTGCCGGTTTCATGGTTCTGGGCCAGACCATCCACGCACCCGTCTGGGTTCGTGATCGGGTCGAGGCCCGGTTGGAACAGAACATGGGCGGGCTGCAAATCCGCTTTGGCGATGTCAGCTTTATCATTCACGAAGGATGGCGGCCGCGCTTGCGCCTGACGGATGTCAGCATCAGCGACGCGGCGGGTCAGCAGATCGCGCAGGTGTCTGACATGCGCGCAAGCCTTGCGATGCGCCCGTTGCTGCGCGGGCATGTGCGGCCCAAACGGATCAACCTCAGCGGAGCCCAGATCGCTTTGACACGCGGGGTGGACGGGGCGCTGACACTGACTGTGGGTGCGGGAAGTGCTCCTGTGCAGGAGGCTCCGAACCTCGCGCAACTGATCGAAACTGCGGATGAGGTTTTTCTGTCTCCGGCGCTGTCGGCGCTGACCTCGGTTCAGGTGGATGCGATTACGCTGGATTTCACCGATCTGCGACAAGGTCGGTCGTGGGTCATGGATGGTGGCCACATACAGGCCACGCGCAGCGCCAGTGAAATGCGCCTAGCCACCGGCTTCTCGGTGCTGTCGGGCCGCGACTATGCCAGCGAGATTGAGGCGAACTATACCAGTGTTCTGGGTACCCCGTCGGCAAGCTTCGGCGTTTCGATCACCGATCTTCCGGCGGAAGACATCGCCGGGCAAAGCGCGGCGTTGGCCTGGTTGCAATACCTGCGCGCGCCAATATCTGGTGCCCTGCGCGGCAGCGTGGATGGCGACGGCGCGATTGGCCCCCTGTTCGCGACGCTGAACCTGGGCGCTGGCGCGCTGCAGCCGAACCCCGAGACCCTTCCGGTTCCGTTCGACTCAGCGCGCACTTATTTCACCTATGATCCCAAGCAGCAGGCGCTGGACTTCAACGAAGTGTCTGTCATGTCCGCCTGGGGGTCGATTCAAGCGGATGGCAAAGCCTTTCTGCAGGGTGTCGAAAACGGCGTGCTGGAAAGCCTGTCCGCGCAACTGCGGTTTTCAGGGCTGAACGTGAACCCGGCGAACCTGTTTCCGGAACCGCTGGATCTGACACATGCGGAATTGGACCTTCAGTTGAAACTCGACCCGTTTCGGCTGCGTGTCGGACAGTTGACGGTTGAAGATACCGAACACACGCTGCGCGCGCGAGGCGATCTGGTGGGGCTGCCGGATGGCTGGTCTGTCGATCTGGACGCGCATCTGGACGCGATGACCTCGGATCAGGTGCTCAGCTACTGGCCCGAGCGCCTGGCCGCTAAGCCCCGCGATTGGGTGACGAAAAACCTGCACGAGGGCGAGTTGTCGGACATGGATTTCGCCTTGCGTCTGCGCCCCCATGAAAAACCGGATATCTACCTGGATTTCGGGTTCAGCAAGGCGACGATTCAGTTCGTCAAAACGTTGCCTCCGATTCAAAACGCGCAAGGGCAGGCCATCCTGATTGAAAACAGGTTTACCGCTACGGCTGAAAGCGGTGTTGTGATCGCCGATGAAGGCGGGGCCGTTGATGCCTCGGGCACGTCGTTCATCGTCCCAGATACCGAGATCAAGAAATCCTCACCCGCCATCGCGCGGATCAATGCAGCGGGCAGCGTGACAGCCGCCTTGTCCTTGCTGGATCGTCCGCCACTGAGTCTGCTCAGCAAGGCGGGGCTTCCGGTCGATCTGGCGGACGGGTCCGTTGCGTTGTCGGGAACCCTGTCTCTGCCCATGAAGAAAGGGTTACAGTTTCAGGAGACCGAGTTCCACTTCTCTGGCGATCTCGGCAATCTCAGCAGTGACCGCTTGGTGCCCGGATTTTCGGTCAGCGCCGATCTGCTTGACCTTACCGGCGATCAGAACGGTGTTGAAATCGACGGGCAGGGCCTGTTCGGAGACGTCCCGATTCAGGCCCGCTGGTATCAGCCGATTGATGGCAAAACCGCGCAACGCAGTGAGTTGACGGGACAGATCGAACTTTCACCGCGCCTGATGGACGAGATCAAGGCGGGCCTGCCGCAAGGGATGCTGACCGGCAAGGGGCTGGCGGATATCACGCTGGGCATCGGCGCGGGCGAGCCGCCGAAGCTAAGCGCATCCTCCGATCTGGTCGGCGTTGCGCTTGCGATCCCTGAACTGGGTTGGCGTAAGGGGGCGAACGGCACCGGCACGCTGACCGCCGAGGCTACGCTGGGGGATCAGCTAAAGGTGGATTCCCTGCGTCTTGATGCTGCTGGCTTGCGCACGTCGGCGTCGATTTCGTTCAACGAGGGCGAATTCGACCGCGTGCAATTCAGCTCGTTCGATCTGGGCAACTGGCTGGCAGTTCCGGCAGAGCTGGTATCGCGCGGCTCGGCGGCTCCGGATATTCGCGTTTTGGGCGGTGTGCTGAATCTGGGCCGCTCGACCTTCGGCTCAGGCGGCGGAGGCGTAGCGGATAGTCCAAAACTGGACGTCACGCTGGACCGTCTGCAGGTTACCGAAACCATTGCATTGACCGGGTTCAAAGGCGCTTTCCAGACCAGCGGCGGCGTCCGTGGCCCCTTTACGGCTCTGGTCAACGGTGGCGCGGCGGTCCGGGGGGAGGTCACCCCGCGCGACGGGCGCAGCGCGGTCAACCTGAAATCTGACAATGCCGGGGCCGTCCTGCGCTCTGCCGGAGTGCTGACACAGGCGCGCGGCGGCGGCTTTGATCTGCAGCTTGAGCCGGTCACTGCGCCGGGCAGCTACGACGTGATCCTGAAAATCGTAAACACGCGCATTCAGGATGCTCCGGCCATGGCCGCGCTGCTGAACGCGATCAGCCTGGTCGGGTTGCTGGATGAGATGGCGGGGCAGGGCATCTTTTTCTCGACCATCGACAGCCGGATGCGGATCACCCCAACCGAAATCAAGGTGCTTAGCGGCAGTGCGGTTGGCCCGTCGATGGGCCTGTCCTTTGACGGAACCATCGATACAGTGGCCGGGCTGCTGAACCTGCGCGGCGCGATTTCTCCGATCTATCTGGTGAACGCCATTGGAAGCGTGTTTACCAAAAAGGGTGAGGGGGTCATTGGTTTCAACTACACGCTTACCGGGCCGCTTGCCTCGCCCAAGGTCTCGGTTAACCCTCTGTCCGGTCTTGCCCCGCTGTTCCTGCGCAATCTGCTGCGCCCGCCAGCGCCCAAGGTTTCCGACGGACCCAACGCGCAGCCGCAAAAGCCGGACGAGCTTAAGAAGACGTTCGGGTCAAAGGCAAGCGACCGGTAAACCCGCATATGGCCGAATCTGTTGCAGCCCTGTAAGGCGCGGCCATGAAACTGAGCGACTTTGATTTCCACTTGCCCGAAGACCTGATCGCTACCCGGCCCGCCAGCCCGCGCTCGTCGGCGCGGCTGCTGGTGGCGCAGGGCGACGCGATCACCGACGGCCACGTGTTTGACCTGCCGCACTGGCTGCAGCCCGGCGACCGGCTGGTGCTGAACGACACGCGGGTTATCCCCGCGCGCCTGAACGGTCGGCGTCATCGAGACAGCGCTCAGGGGCCCGTGTCAGCCGCGATCGAAGCCACCCTGCTGGATCCTGAAGCCGATGGTACATGGGCCGCTCTGATCAAACCGCTGAAAAAGGTGAAGTCGGGCGAGCGTATCGTTTTCTCGGACGACCTGAGCGCCACCCTGGAGCGGGTAGAAGACGGCCAAGCCTGTTTGCGCTTCAACCTGTCAGGTGAGGATTTCGACGAGGCGCTGGAACAGGCTGGCGCGATGCCCCTGCCGCCCTACATCGCGGCTAAACGCCCGGCGGATGAACAGGACAAGACCGACTATCAGACCATCTGGGCGCGCAACTCGGGTGCCGTTGCGGCCCCAACGGCCTCTTTACATTTCGACGAACCTCTGATGCAGGCTTTGACGGATCGCGGAGTGCAGATCAGCCATGTCACCCTGCATGTGGGGGCGGGCACGTTTCTGCCCGTTAAAGTCGAAGATGTGACGACCCACAAAATGCACGCGGAATGGGGCCGGGTCAGCGCCGCAGCCGCCGAAGAGATCCGGGCCACCAAAGCGGCGGGCGGGCGTGTAATCCCGGTCGGCACCACAGCGCTGCGCCTGATTGAAAGCGCCGCGCGCGGCGGTCGGATCGAACAGTGGGAAGGCGAAACAGATATCTTCATCTATCCCGGCTTTCAGTTTCAGGTGACAGACGCGCTTATGACCAATTTCCACCTGCCAAAATCCACCCTGCTGATGCTGGTCTCTGCTCTTATGGGACAGGCCCGGATGCGCGACGTCTATGTCCATGCCACTCGGCAGAAATATCGTTTCTTTTCCTACGGTGATGCGTCGCTTTTAATCCCGTGATGGGCGCGTTCCGGGCATCAAACTTCCAGAATGTCGTAGATAAGCGCGACCAAGGCGGGTTTTGATCGCAAAACAAAGACCAAACAGGTCGGCAACACTCCGGAGGCCCCAATGATTCAGGTCCTGTCCAGCGCGTGGGCTCTTTTGCTCGGCATGGGGCTGCTGATGGTCGGAAATGGCCTTCAGGGCACGATCCTGGGTGTGCGCGGCGAGATCGAGGGCTTTTCGACCCTGCAGATGTCCTTTGTCATGTCGGCTTATTTTGTCGGGTTTCTGGGCGGCTCGCGACTTGCGCCCGAGATGATCCGCCGCGTTGGCCACGTGCGGGTTTTTGCGGCGCTGGCCTCATTCATATCGGCGGTCATGATCATGTACCCGATGCTGACCGACCCAGTGGCCTGGGTTCTGGGCCGCGTCCTGATCGGGTTCTGCTTTTCGGGTGTGTATGTCACGGCGGAAAGCTGGCTGAACAACGCGGCCAGCAATGAAAACCGGGGGCAGGCCCTGTCTCTTTATATGATCGTTCAGATGTCCGGCATTATCGGGGCGCAGGCTCTGGTGCTGGCCGGTGACCCGGCGGGGTATGAGACATTCGTGATCGCGTCGATCCTGGTTTCAGTCTCGTTCGCGCCGATCCTTCTGTCGATCTCACCCACCCCGGCTTTCGACACCACCAAACCGATGACCCTGCGCGAGTTGATGGGTAAATCTCCGCTAGGCTGTGTGGGCATGTTCCTGCTGGGCGGCGTTTTCTCGGCCCAGTTCGGTATGGCATCGGTCTACGGCGCGCGCGCCGGGCTGACGCTGGTCGAAATCTCGACCTTTGTTGCTGCGTTCTACATTGGGGCCATCGTCCTTCAATACCCGCTGGGCTGGTTCTCGGACCGGATGGACCGGCGCTTCCTGATCCTGCTTGTCGCCGCGACAGGGGGATGTGGCGCAATCGCCGGCATGATGTTTGGCGTAACCTTCCCGATCCTGCTGGCCGCCGCCTTTATCATTGGCGGCATGTCCAACCCGCTCTATTCCCTTCTCATCGCCCACGCGAATGACTTTCTGGAACCCGAGGACATGGCTGCCGCCTCGGGCGGGCTACTGTTCATCAACGGGCTGGGTGCGATTGCCGGGCCGTTGATCACCGGTTGGCTCATGGGAGATGGGGTCTTTGGACCGCCGGGCTTTTTCCTGTTTATCGCGCTTCTTTTGTTCGCAACAGCGGCCTATGCGTTGTACCGCACGACCCAGCGCGCGGCGATTCCCGTGGACGAAACCGGCACAATCTCCACATTGTATCCAACAGCGTCACCTGTTGCGCTTGAGGTGGCACAAGAGGTCGCTATAGAAGCCGCCGAAGCGGACCAGGATACGCAAGATGTTGCCTAGGACACGAGATTATGTCGCCTGTGTTGCAATATGTTACTGTAACGGTTCTGTAAAACGGATTTAAATAAAGATACGTCCCTGGGGAGGGTGCAAATCGGAGTTTAGGGCATGGTTGGTCCTGAAAGTGTATTGAGTTATTGGTTAGATGAGGTTGGTCCCAAGGGTTGGTATCTGCAGGATGAGGCGTTGGACGCCGACATCCGCGACCGTTTCTTCGAGACATGGAAGGTAGCGAACGAGGGCAAATTTTCGCTCTGGCTGACCTATCCAAGCGGTTCCTTGGCGTACATCATTCTGATGGATCAGTTCCCGCGAAACATGTTCCGGGGCGAGGCCAGGGCCTTTGCCACCGACCGCGCGGCGCTGGCGGCAGCAAAGTGTGCCATCGATAAGGGTTGGGATATGAAGATCGACGAACCGGCCCGGCAGTTCTTTTACCTGCCGCTGATGCATTCGGAAAACCTGTGTGATCAGGAACGCTGCGTGCGTTTGATGTGCGAGAACATGAGCAGCGACGATTCAAGCAATCTGCTGCACGCACGGGCGCACCGCGAAGTGATCCGCAAGTTCGGGCGCTTTCCCTATCGGAACGAGGCCCTGTCCCGCGCCACGACCGAGCATGAGGCAGCCTATGTCAGCATGGGTGGCTACGGCGCGACGGTGCGCGAGTTGCAGGCGGCCCGCTAAGCTTCTGGCACGCAGCCCCGGATTTCGATCATCTGGTCGGCAATGACGTCGGCTGATGTGGTGATCGCCTGATCTATCAACAACTCGGGCGAGTTCGCCATATCCGCAAACCGCGTCTGAACGGTTTGCAGCTTGTCCTCGATCTGTTCCAACCGACCCAACGCCTGATTAAGACGCTGCGCCGTCGCCTCATCCAGTACACCACCATCGGTCCGCAGGTCCGCCAGTTCACTGCGTAGGCTTGTAAGCTCGCCTCGCAGTTCCTGCGCCTGATCGTGGAAAGGGGCCACGACCTGCAGGTTCTGCGCAAATTTTGATGTGACCCCGTCGACTGTCGAGACAAGCTTCCAACCCAGAAACAGGCAAAGTGCCACTAAAATCAGCGTCGCGTTCAGCAGGGCAAGCAAAAGATCTTTGAGCGTTTTGGCCATGGTAAGCCTTTCGAATATCTTGGAATTGGGAAAGTCTGCGGCGTTCAACCTCTTCTTTTCTAGCTATTGCGCCCCCTCGGGTATAGGCTGAAAACCGCACAATTCGACCAAATTGACCCTGCGTCGCTTTTGTCGCGGGGCAGCGTGTTGATGCGTTGCAAAAATTAGTTTAACGGTAAACTAAATTTTCTATTGACCTGCGCCGAGAGGGACACATGGCTGCACAATCTTTTGATCTGATCGTAATTGGCGCCGGGCCAGGGGGCTATGTCGCCGCAATCCGCGCTGCACAGCTGGGGCTAAAAACCGCAGTGGTTGAGCGCGAGCATCTGGGCGGCATCTGTCTTAACTGGGGCTGTATCCCGACCAAGGCGCTGCTACGCTCGTCCGAGGTGTTCCACCTGATGGAGCGCGCCAAAGATTTCGGTCTGAAGGCGGACAAGGTCGGCTATGATCTGGACGCGGTCGTCAAACGCTCGCGCGGGGTTGCGGCGCAACTGTCGGGCGGCATCGGGCATCTGCTGAAGAAAAACAAGGTGACCGTGGTGATGGGTGAGGCGACGATCCCCGCCAAAGGCAAGGTCAGCGTAAAGACCGACAAAGGCACGGAGGACCTGACCGCGAAGAACATCATCCTCGCCACCGGCGCGCGGGCCCGCGAACTGCCGGGCCTTGAGGCGGACGGTGATCTGGTCTGGACCTACAAGCACGCCCTGCAGCCGCCGCGGATGCCCAAGAAACTGCTGGTCATCGGCTCGGGCGCGATCGGCATCGAATTCGCCAGCTTCTACAACACGCTGGGCGCCGATACGACCGTGGTTGAGGTCATGGACCGCGTACTGCCCGTCGAAGACGCCGAAATCAGCGCCTTCGCGAAGAAAGCCTTCACCAAGCAGGGCATGAAGATCATGGAAAAGGCGATGGTCAAGCAGCTTGACCGCGCCAAGGGCAAAGTAACCGCCCATATCGAAGTAAAGGGCAAGGTCGAGAAACACGACTTTGACACCGTGATCTCGGCCGTCGGCATTGTGGGCAATGTCGAAAACCTCGGGCTTGAGGCTCTGGGCGTTAAGATTGACCGGACCCATGTTGTCACCGATGAATTCTGCCGCACTGGGGTCGATGGCCTCTATGCCATCGGCGACATCGCGGGCGCGCCCTGGCTGGCACACAAGGCCAGCCACGAGGGTGTCATGGTCGCTGATCTGATCGCCGGAAAGCACGCCCATCCGGTCAAACCCGAAAGCATTGCAGGTTGCACCTACTGCCAGCCGCAGGTCGCATCGGTTGGATACTCGGAAGCTAAGGCCAAGGAGCTTGGCTACGACATCAAGGTTGGACGCTTCCCCTTCATCGGCAACGGCAAGGCGATTGCACTGGGCGAACCCGAGGGGCTGATCAAAACCGTGTTCGACGCCAGGACCGGAGAGCTTCTGGGCGCACACATGATCGGCGCGGAGGTCACCGAGTTGATTCAGGGCTACGTGGTGGGTCGCCAGTTGGAGACCACCGAAGAAGACCTGATGAACACCGTCTTCCCGCATCCCACCCTGTCAGAGATGATGCATGAAAGCGTGCTGGATGCCTATGGGCGTGTAATCCATATGTAAGGGAAGGGGGCTCTGCCCCCGCCGCGGCAAGCCGCGACTCCCCCGGGATATTTATTGGCCAGATGAAGCAGGGGATCCACACTTTATCTGGCTAAAAATATCCCGGAGCGCGAGGCAGAGCCTCGCAAAAAGTCCTAACGGTTCAGAGCGTCCAGAATGCGGGCCCAGGAGCGGATGCCCTTGTGGAAGCTTTTGACGTCATACTTCTCGTTGGGCGAGTGGATGGCGTCATCATCGTTGGCATAGCCCACCAGCATCGAATCCAGCCCCAGAACCTCGTGGAAGTAGCCGACCACGGGGATCGAGCCGCCCATGCCGGTAAACACGGCCTCGCGGTTCCATTCTTCGGACAGCGCGCCGCGGGCGGCTTCGAATTCAGGGCGGTCGAGGTTCATGACCGAGGCGGGGTCGCCGGCCACGTTGTCCTCCCACTCGATCTTCGCATCGGTCGACAGGCGGTCTTCGACGTGTTTGCGGATCTTGCCGCGCAGCGCGGCGGGGTCCATGTCACCGACCAGACGGCAGGTAATCTTGCAATGTGCCTTGGACGGGATCACGGTTTTGGTTCCGATCCCTTGATAGCCGCCCCACAGGCCGTTGATTTCAAGCGTTGGCCGGGCCCATTGCTGTGCCAGCGTCGAGTATCCCTTTTCGCCATGCGGCTGGGAATAGCCCACCGAGTTCAGATATTCCGCCTCGTCAAAGCCGCAGTTCTCCCACTGGCGCAGTTGCTCGGCCGAGACCTCGTGGACGCCTTCGTAGAAGCCGTCGACGGCGACGCGGCCGGTGTCTTCGTCATAGAATGACGCGATGATCTTGGACACTTCGCGCAGCGGGTTCAGGCCGGGGCCGCCGTAATGGCCCGAATGCAGGTCGATGCGCGGGCCGGTGAGCGTGAATTCCTCTTCAAGCAGGCCGCGCAGTTGCGAGGCAATCGACGGAACACCGCGCGAGACCATGGACGTGTCGCAGACCAGCGCCAGATCGGCCTTCAGTTCCTCGGCATGTTCCTTGAGGAACGGCACCAACGAGGGCGAGCCGGATTCCTCTTCGCCTTCGAAGAAGAAGGTGATGCGGCAGGGCATCTTGCCGTGAACGGCCTTCCACGCGCGGCAGGCCTCGATAAAGGTCATCAACTGGCCTTTGTCGTCGGACGAACCCCGCCCGCGGATCACGGTGCCGTTTTCAGTTTCTTCAATAGCGGGATCGAACGGGTCTCGATTCCACAGGCTCAGTGGGTCAACGGGTTGGACATCGTAGTGGCCGTAGAACAGCACATGGGCCCCATCGCCATCTTCGCCCACATGACCTACGACCATCGGGTGACCGGTTGTCTCACGCTTTTCGGCCGCAACACCCAGGCTTTGCAGATCGGCAACCAGCCAACCGGCGGCCTGATCCACTTGTTCCTTGTAAGCCGGATCGGTCGAGATTGACGGGATACGCAACAGTTCCATCAAACGGTCGATCGAAGTTTGCAGATCGGAATCGATCCGGCTAAGCACAGCGTCTAAAGACATGGCGGGCTCCTGATTTTGGTGCTGTGTGCGGGACCCTATCAGGGTCATAGGTGCCGTCCAGTGGGCACGGCGCCGAAATTCGTCTAATATCGGAAACCTGTCAACGAGGTGTATGTGCCCTGCGTCGTTTCCTCGCGTCTGATGGCCGTAACTTCACTTGTGGCAGAGGGGCCAAACTTATATTTGATGCAAATCAAAGTTGGGTTCTGCGGTTTGGCTGTACTGAGTTGAGGCATAAGAACGCAAATAGCCGTCCAGACAGAAAGATCTGTCAAAAACGGCGGAATTCTTGTCCGGGGCGTGAAGCGCGTCGGGCAGACAAGGAGGGTCCGGTGGACTATACTGCTCAGCTCGATACAGCGATTGCCAGGCTGCATGACGAAGGACGTTACCGAACCTTTATCGACATCGAACGTCGCAACGGACAGTTCCCACATGCGGTGCGGACCCGCCCGGACGGGTCGCATCAGAATATCACCGTCTGGTGTGGCAATGACTATCTGGGCATGGGACAGAACCCTGTTGTTCTGGAAGCCATGCACGAAGCCGTCGATGCGGCCGGTGCCGGATCGGGTGGCACCCGCAATATCTCGGGCACAACTGTCTATCACAAGCGACTTGAGGCCGAGCTGGCCGATCTGCACGGCAAAGAGGCCGCGCTGCTGTTCACAAGTGCGTATATCGCCAACGACGCAACCCTGAGCACGCTGCCCAAGCTGTTCCCCGGCCTAATCATCTATTCTGACGAGTTGAACCACGCCTCGATGATCGAAGGCGTGCGCCGCAATGGCGGGGCAAAGCGCATCTTCCGTCATAACGATGTGGCCCATCTGCGCGAGTTGCTCGAGGCTGACGATCCTGCGGCGCCCAAGCTGATCGCGTTTGAGTCGGTTTATTCGATGGATGGTGATTTCGGCCCCATTGAAGAGATTTGTGATCTGGCCGATGAATTCGGCGCGCTGACCTATATTGATGAGGTCCACGCGGTTGGCATGTACGGCCCCCGCGGCGGTGGCGTGACCGAGCGGGACCGTCTGGCCCACCGGATCGACATTATCAACGGCACACTGGCAAAGGCCTATGGCGTGATGGGTGGGTACATCGCCGCCAGCGCCAAGATGTGTGACGCCGTGCGCTCCTATGCGCCGGGGTTCATTTTCACCACATCGCTGCCTCCCGCAGTTGCTGCGGGTGCTGCAGCCTCGGTTGCGCATCTGAAACGCGCGCCTGAATTGCGCGAGCAGCATCAGACACAGGCAAAAATCCTCAAGCTGCGGCTAAAGGGGATGGGTTTGCCGCTGATCGACCACGGCAGCCACATCGTTCCGGTTATCGTGGGTGATCCGGTGCATACCAAGAAACTCAGCGATATGCTGCTGGATGACTATGGCATTTATGTGCAGCCGATCAATTTCCCGACCGTCCCGCGCGGAACCGAACGTCTGCGCTTTACCCCATCTCCAGTGCATGGACCCGACGAAATGAACCGTTTGGTGCAGGCGATGGACGAACTTTGGTCACATTGTGCGCTAAATCGCGCCGAACTTGCAGGCTAACCTCACGGTTAAGTGTGCAACTGGTTTGTCGCATGTTAAGCTTACGCTAACAAAAACAACGGACGAATCGTTAAGGGAATGATTCGCCGTTAGCGCGAAACGCGCGACAGGCAAAATGGGGCGGCAGGAATGATTGGGCGCAGATCACAGCGCGATTCCGAAGAGGACACGGATGTCAGACCGAAAGGTTATGACGACTATGAGGTTCGGCTTGGCGACATGATGCGCGGTGAGCGCGCCACCATGGGCAAGTCGCTTCTGGACGTACAGCGTGAATTGCGGATCAAGGCCACCTACATCGCCGCCATCGAAAACGCTGATCCCGATGCATTCGACACACCCGGCTTCATCGCCGGGTATGTGCGTTCCTACGCCCGCTACCTGGGCATGAACCCGGATGAGACCTTTGCCGCCTTCTGCAAGGAAAGCGGGTTCGAGGTCGCCCACGGCATGTCGGCTGAGGCCTCGGTGGTGCGTAAACCCCTTGGCGGCACTCCGGCGCGTGGCCCGATGGGACATGATCCGTTTATCTCTCCGAATACGCCGTTTGTTCCGGGCCGCGAGTCTCTAGTCAGCCAGATTGAACCCCGCGCAATAGGCTCATCGCTGGTGCTGCTGATGCTGATCGGCGGGATTGGTTATGGCGGCTGGTCGGTTCTGAACCGGATTCAGCAAGTGCAGGTCAGCCCGGTGGAACAGGCGCCCGTGGTGCTGGCTGATCTCGACCCGCTGGATGCGGCGCGCAACAACAGTGAAACGATCGAAACAGCGGCTGCCCCAACGGCTGAGGCGCTGGATCGCCTCTATCGCCCGCAGGCCCTGGACGTTCCGGTCTTGGTTGCCCGCGATGCTCCGATCTCGACCCTTGATCCGCGCAATGTCGGCACGTTCCGCCCGCCAGAGCCGCCGAAGGTCGAGCTGGCCGAGGTGCATACGGTTGAAAGACCGGCCCTGCCGCAAGTGGTCGAACAGATTGACACCACGCTCAAAATTGTCGCCGTCAATCCGGCGTGGATGCGGGTCACTGCCGCCGATGGCAGCGTGATCTTCGAAGGCACGCTGGGTACGGTTGAACAAGGCAACGTGTTCGAAGTGCCGCTGACCGAAGAACCCCCGCAACTGCGCGCGGGCGCGTCGGGTTCAGTGTTTTTCTCGATGAACGGTGAACATTACGGCCCCGTGGGCGCGCCGGGCACGGTCGCCAAGGGCGTTGTTCTGTCGAAGGAGTCCGTGGCCGAAACCTATGCGGTTGCCGATCTGGAAGCCGAACAGAACAGCGCGCTGAAACAAGTCGTGGCCGAGCTTCAGTCGCAGGCGACAGAAGAGCCCGCCGAATGATCTAGCCATTGCGGAGTTTGGGTTGCCGGACTATCTAAAGGCGCAACCCAGGCAGACGCGGACCGGTCCTCATGTCCCTTAATCACGTACGTCCATGGCGCGATATCTATCGCCGCAAATCCCGTCAGATCATGGTCGGGAACGTGCCCGTTGGTGGGGATGCGCCGATTGCCGTGCAGACCATGACCAACACGCTGACCACCGACGTAGCGGCCACCGTGGCGCAGGTTCAAGCCGCAGCCGAGGCGGGCGCGGATATCGTGCGCGTTTCGGTCCCCGATGAAGCATCTTCCAAAGCATTGAAAGAGATTGTGCGCGAAAGCCCGGTGCCCATCGTGGCCGACATTCATTTCCACTATCGCCGCGGGATCGAGGCTGCCGAGGCTGGGGCCGCCTGCCTGCGCATCAACCCCGGCAATATCGGTGACGAAAAGCGGGTCAAAGAGGTGATCGCCGCCGCACGGGACCACAATTGCTCGATCCGCATCGGGGTGAACGCGGGGTCGCTGGAGAAACACCTGCTTGAGAAATACGCCGAGCCATGCCCTGAGGCGATGGTCGAGAGCGGGCTAGAACATATCCGTATCCTTGAGGACAACGATTTCCACAACTTCAAGATCAGCGTGAAGGCCAGCGACGTGTTCCTGTCGGCTGCGGCCTATCAAGGCATCGCCGACGCCACCGACGCGCCCATCCATCTGGGCATCACCGAGGCCGGAGGGCTTGTCAGCGGCACCATCAAATCCGCCATCGGTCTGGGGAACCTGCTGTGGATGGGGATCGGCGACACGATCCGTGTCAGCCTGTCCGCCGATCCGGTGGAAGAGGTCAAGGTCGGGTTTGAAATCCTGAAGTCCCTTGGCCTGCGCCATCGCGGGGTGAATATCATCTCCTGCCCCTCCTGCGCGCGTCAGGGGTTTGATGTGATCAAGACGGTCGAAGCGCTGGAGCATCGGCTGGAACACATCAAAACGCCCATGTCCCTGTCGATCATCGGCTGCGTCGTGAACGGCCCCGGAGAGGCGTTGATGACCGACGTGGGCTTCACCGGCGGCGGGGCCGGATCGGGCATGGTCTATCTGGCGGGCAAGGCCAGCCACAAGATGTCGAACGATCAGATGATCGACCACATCGTCGAGCAGGTCGAGAAAAAGGCCGCTGAACTGGATGCCGCGCAGGAAGCGGCAGAGTAGCGTTTCGTCAGAACCCGACAGGTGCCGCCAGATGGTAAGATTAGCAAGTCTCGCGAATGAGGCTTCAATGCCGGCGAGGTCGGCTGACGGCTACGCAGGTGTTGACAGATTATATCCTCGTAAGGCCATGATTTGCATATGCGGATCGCGGCCCTTCTTCTTTCAATCACCTTCATCACCATAGCGGACACCGCCCGCTCTTGCGAACTGGCATTGGCTTTGGCGCTTGATGTTTCGGGCAGCGTGGATGCCGACGAACACAGGTTGCAGCGTCAGGGGCTGGCCTCGGCGTTGCTGGATTCTGACGTTGTAACAGCGGTGTCGGCTCAACCCGGTGGGGTCGCGCTTATGGTTTATGAATGGTCGGATTCGCGGCAACAGAACCAGATTGTCGCCTGGCGGCTGGTGAAAGGCACTGCCGGGTTGAACGCGGTGGCCGCCGAGGTTCTAGCGGCGCCAAGAAGCGCGACAGGCGCGACCGGGATTGGCCCCGCAGTGGCCTTCGGTGCGTTGATGTTCGAATACGGGCCGTCCTGCAAGCGGCGGGTGATTGATGTGTCCGGGGACGGCAAACACAACAACGGTTTTCGTCCACATGTCGCACGTGAAATGCCCGCCATGCAGGGTGTCACCGTCAACGCTCTGGTGATCGAGGGGGCCGAGCCCGAGGTGTTGGCCTACTATGTCGACCACGTCATCTCTGGCAGCGGGGCGTTTGTGGAAATCGCCGCCGGATACGCCGACTATGCGGCGGCGCTCCGGCGAAAACTGCTTCGCGAGATTCCTGTACCGGTAGCCGGTCAGGACCAGCCAGAGGCCCGATCCAATTAACCTTGCTCGGCCCGAACCCCGTCGGCAATCTGCTGCATCTGTTCTGCAGGCAGGAAGCCCCGCAGCATTTCGGTGCCCAAAACGAAGGATGGCGTACCCGTGATCCGCATCCGCTGTGCCAGCGCGCGGGTCTGGGCGATCTCTTCGGTCACGTTTTCGCTGTCCATCGCATCGATGATCGCATCGCTGTCCAGCCCAAGACCGTCCGAGATGCGGCGCAAGGTGACCTCGGACGGTTCACCGCCGAACTCCAGCAGTGCATCGTGAACCTGCTTGTAGGCATCGCCACCGGCCACCTGCTTGGTCGCGATGGCAAAGCGTGACGACAGGACCGAGCCTTCGCCCAAAATCGGCAGTTCCTTGATCACCAGCCGGATATTGCCGTCTTCGGCCAGCAGGCTTGTCACCTCGGGTACGGCCCGGCGGCAATAGCCGCAGCGATAATCCATGAACTCGACCAGTGTAATGTCGCCTTCGGGGTTGCCGCCGACCCAGCTATAGCCGTCGTCGAACAACTCATCCGCGTTGGCGGCGACCAGTTCCTTGTCGGCATGCGCTTCGGCTGCGGCGGTGCGTTCTTCCAGAATGTTGATCGCCTCAAGGATCACTTCGGGGTTTTCCAGCAGATACTCCCGAACCTGCGCGCCGAATTCGTCTTTTTCGGCGTCACTCATTGCGTTCAGGTCCAGCGCCTGTGCGGGACCGGTGAGCATGGAAAGCCCCAGAAGGGCCGGTGCTGCATGTCTGAGGATCATTTCCGTTTCCTTTTTTCCTTTTCGGCGCGTTGTGAAGCAATCAACACATCCTGCGCCCTTTGCCAACCCGGTGAGCCTTCGGGCAACTGCCCGATGGCCCGTTTCGCGTGAATGCCTGCATCGGCCAGTTTGCCTTGCAGCGCATACCGTTCTGCGGTGACGGTCGAGGCCATCCCGTTATTGCCAACCTTAGCGTAAGCCGCCCCTAGATCGCGCATCATACGCGCGTCGCGATAATCGCGGGCGCGTGCGTTTTCAAGGGCTTGCAAGGCTTCCTTCGTCTTACCCTGTGCCAGCAAAGCCCGCCCGTAGCCCGCCAGGATCAGCGAGTCATTTGGGGCCATCTCCACCGCTTGCCCATATGCTGTAACAGCCTCTTGCAACTGTCTGTTTTCCAGCATGATTTGCCCTTTTAATTCGTAGTAGAATGGATCGTCGGGGCGCATCGCCAAAGCCTCGTCAATCGCCGCGCGGGCGCGGGCCAGATCGCGGTTCTGGTGATGGGCCGAGGCTTCGCGCATCATGCGAATGTCGTAGTCGGTTTCCTCATGCGATCGACGCAGGGTCCATGTGGGTGAGCGCAGAAAGGCCGAGAGTTTGCCTTTGACCCGTGCGAACCAGTAATCGGCATTGGCATTCGGCTGCGCTTTGTCGCCGAACTGGTCCAGAAACGTCTCAGCCACGCGCAGGCGTTCGCGACTGGTCGGGTGCGAGCGCATATAGGGGTCCTGATTGGCGGGGCTCAGCAATTCCTGACCGGCGAACTTGCGGTGTAACTTAACCATGCCACTGGGTGAGATGCCTGCCCATCGCAAATAGCTGGCAGCACTCCGGTCGGCGGCGGATTCCTCGGCCCGTGTATGCCCCAGAAAACTGCGTAGGGCGGCAGATTGCGTACCTGTAGCGATCCCGGCCGCGGCTTCCCCAGCGCCGGCGGCTCCGGCGATCAGGGCGAGGGCAGTGCCCAGACCGGCCTTGCGCTTCGCGGCTTTCAGGTTTTCGGCGCGCCGGGCCAGGTGGCCGTTGGCGATATGCGCCGCCTCATGCGCGATTACGGCTTGCAGCATGTCGGGGGTGTCCACCGTCAGAATCAGCCCATAATTCAGATAGATAGCGTTGTAGTCTATGACGAACGCGTTGAAGGTGCTGTCATTGACCACCAGGATGCGCACCCGATTGGTGTTCAGGCCAGCTGCGCGCAGTACCGGAAAGGCCAGTTCGCGCAACCCGTGTTCTATATCAGCGTCCCGGATCAGGCCTTGCGCATGGCTTTGCGCGACAGTTGCCAGCCACATCACCGCAGCCAGCATCAGGGCCGGGATTGACGCCAGCCTGGATACGCGTTCAAAAGCCATGGCTGCAACATGGGAGATGGGCATGAGAAACTCAACCCGGTCCGGGGTCGATCCTTTCATTGTGATGGATGTGATGGAGGCCGCGCGCAAAGCCGAGGAGGCAGGTCGCCACGTGATCCATATGGAGGTCGGCCAGCCCGGAACCGGTGCCCCCAAGGGCGCGACTAAGGCCTTGGCAAGCGCAATGGAACAAGGCCCGCTGGGCTATACCGTGGCGCTGGGTCTGCCCGCATTGCGGCAGCGCATCGCCCGGATGTATGGCGACTGGTACAATGTCGATCTGAACCCCGAGCGGGTGGTGATCACGCCCGGATCCTCGGGCGGTTTTCTGCTGGCCTTCACCGCACTGTTCGACAGCGGAGATCGGGTTGGCATCGGCGCGCCGGGATACCCTTCGTACCGTCAGATACTGAAAGCGCTGGGGCTGGTGCCGGTCGATCTGCCCACCGCACCGGAGAACCGGTTGCAGCCGGTTCCGGCCGATTTCGCCGGGCTGGATTTGCAGGGGCTTATGGTTGCTTCACCCGCGAACCCCACCGGCACCATGCTGGATCACGCGGCCATGCGCGCGCTGATCGACGCAGCGCAGGGGCAGGGCGCATCCTTCATCAGCGACGAAATCTACCACGGTCTGGAGTATGAGGCCAAAGCCGTCACCGCGCTAGAACTGACGGATGAGTGCTATGTGATCAATTCGTTCTCCAAGTATTTCTCGATGACCGGCTGGCGCGTCGGCTGGATGGTGGTGCCCGAGGATCAAGTGCGCGTGGTCGAGCGCATTGCGCAGAATATGTTCATCTGCGCGCCGCATGCCAGTCAGGTCGCGGCACTTGCGGCGATGGAGTGCGAGGACGAACTGCAGGCCAATTTGGACATCTATCGCCAGAACCGCGCCTTGATGCTGGAAGGCCTGCCCAAGGCTGGTTTCACCAACATTGCGCCGCCTGACGGGGCGTTTTATGTCTATGCGGATGTGTCGGACCTGACCAATGACAGCCGCGCCTTTGCCGCCGAGATTCTGGACAAGGCCGGGGTCGCCGTCACGCCCGGTCTGGATTTCGACCCGCAGCGGGGCCACACGACGCTGCGCTTTTCCTACGCCCGCGCCACGGCTGACATTCAAGAGGGGCTGGACCGGTTGCGTACTTTCATGGCCGAGCGCGGGGCGATCACGGAACGGGCCTGAGCCGTTCACAAACGCCACCCGATGGGATAGGCTGGCGCGCAAACGATCTCGGGAAAACTTGAGGCCATGAGCAGGATACTCTTTTGCATCGCGCTGATCTGGGCGCTGGCTGGTGCTGCCGTTGCGCAGGATTTCAGCGCGCTGGCGCGTATTCAGCCCAAGGACAGCCGGATTGTCGACACCGGGCAAACCGGTGTCCGCGTCGACCTGAGCCTCAGCCAGGGCGTGCCATACCGCATCTTCACCCTGCGCGACCCATACCGGATGGTTCTGGATTTTCAGGAGGTGGACTGGACCGGCCTGAACCGCGACGACTTCCTGCAATCCAAGCGCATCAGCGGTGTGCAGTTCGGTGCCTACGTGCCGGGTTGGTCGCGTCTGGTGCTGGAACTCGGCGCGCCGATGGCTGTGGATACGGCGGATTTGCGGATCAATGAGGCCTCGGGCACGGCGCTGTTGTCGCTGCATCTGAAAGGCACCGATTTTGACGCCTTTAACGCCTCGGCAGGTGCGCCGCGCAACCCCGTTTGGGATTTGCCGGAACCGGCGGTGGTCGACAGTGTGGCCCCGCGCAATGCAGACCGCCCCCTGCGAGTGATGCTGGATCCCGGCCATGGCGGCATTGATCCGGGGGCCGAGGTCGGCGGGATCGACGAGAAGACCATGATGCTGGTCTTTGCACGGGAACTGCGGGAACTGCTTTTGCGTTCAGGCGGTTACGAGGTGGTTCTGACCCGCGTCGAGGATCAGTTCGTCTCGCTGGAACGCCGCATTGCGCTGGCGCATCGGGCCGGGGCGGATGTGTTCATTTCTCTGCACGCCGATTCACTCTCCGAAGGGCAGGCGCATGGTGCAGCTGTTTATACTCTGTCTGCGGATGCGTCTGATGTGGCGAGCGTGAAACTGGCTGAACGGCACGACCGGGGCGACCTGATTTCTGGCATCGACCTGAACGGGGCCGACGATCAGGTGGCCGATGTCCTGCTGGACATGGCGCGGCAGGAAACCAAACCCCGCACAAACGCGCTGGCGCAGGCGCTGGCGAATGGCATGGCGCAGCAGGGCGGGCCGATGAACAGCAAACCCTTGCGCACTGCCTCCTTTTCGGTGCTCAAGGCGGCGGATATCCCTTCGGTACTGGTTGAACTTGGATTTCTTTCCAGCGCCAGAGATCTGAAAAACCTGAAAAATCCGGAATGGCGGGCCAAGATGGCGGTCGGCATCAAAAGTGGTCTGGATGACTGGCGCACGCAGGATGTGATCCGGCAAACCCTGATTGGCCAGTGACCCGGGCGTCCAAAACGGCTAGAATGCGCTTGTGGTTTTGACCCTTGTGCCGTGCATCCCTATATAGGCGGCAGCGCGAGAAAAAGGCAGTAACGTGATCCGGTTCATTCTTTCGATTTTCGGGGCGATCTTCAGCCTCGTGACCTTGGGTATTTTCATGGCCGCACTGGTGATCGGTGCGGTCTTTTGGATGTATGGCCGTGACCTCCCCAGCCATGAATCGCTGGCGCAATACAAGCCGCCAACCATCAGCCGGATATACTCGGGCGAAGGCCAGTTGATCGACGAATTCGCGCAAGAGCGCCGCCTGTTCACGCCGTCGGAAGAAATCCCGGATCTGGTGAAACAGGCGTTCATCTCGGCGGAAGATAAGAATTTCTACACCCATCAGGGTTATGACCCGCGCGGCATCATCGCCGCCGGGGTTGAGGCTGTGCGGACCAAAGGCGAAACCGTGCGCGGGGCCTCGACCATCACGCAGCAGGTGATGAAGAACTTCCTGCTGTCCGGTGACCGGCGGGCCGAGCGCAAGATCAAAGAGATCATCCTCGCCACACGGCTTGAGGATACCTTGGACAAGGAACAGATCCTCGAACTCTATATGAATGAGATCTTTCTGGGCCAGAACTCCTACGGCGTGACGGCGGCGGCGCAGACTTATTTCAACAAGACGCTGCAGGAACTGGCCCCGCATGAGGCGGCGATGCTGGCGGCAATGCCCAAGGCACCTTCTGACTACCACCCGGTGCGACAGAAACAGCGCCTGCTAGACCGCCGCAACTACGTGCTGCGCGAGATGCGTCAGAACGGCTATATTGATCAGGCCACCTATGATACCGAGGTCGAGATGCCCCTGCGCTCGGTGCAGAACGGCGATTTCGAAAGCTTCCGTACTGCCCTGCCGCCTCGTGACTATTTCACCGACGAAATCCGCCGCCAGCTGAGCGAGGATTTTGGCGAGGGTGAGTTTTTTACCGGAGGCTTTACCGTCCGTGCGTCCGTGGACGAAGAAATGCAGGTCGAAGCAGCCCGTGCGCTGCGCGAGGCGCTGCAGAAATATGACCTGTCTCGTGGCAAATGGCGCGGCACGGGTGAGGTCATCGCCGAAGAAAAGCTGGCAGATGAGGCGCAATGGCGCGAGGCGCTGTCCATCATCGAAATCCCGCGCGATGTGGTGCTGCCGACCCAATGGTACCCTGCCGTGGTGCTGAACGTAGCCGATCAGTCCCTGACCGTCGGGATCGAGGACGGCCCTGCCGACGGCATCATTCCACGCTCTGACATCAAGTGGATGCAGGGCGACTTTGCCGCGAACTTCAAACGCGGTGACGTGATCCTTGTCATGGCGGGGGAAGAGGGCCAGTGGTCCGCCCGTCAGGTGCCCGAAGTGCAGGGCGGCTTTGTCGCGATGGACGTGAACTCGGGCCGCGTTCTGGCTATGCAGGGCGGGTTCTCGTATCAGGACACCGTATTCAACCGCGCCACGCAGGCGCAGCGCCAGCCGGGGTCTTCGTTCAAACCCTTCGTCTATGCCGCCGCGCTGGACAGTGGCTATAGCCCGGCCACCATCGTTGTGGATGCCCCGATCGAGGTGAACACGCCCCAAGGCCTGTGGCGGCCCAAGAACTCGTCCAACAAGTTCTACGGCCCCACGCCGCTACGCACGGGGATTGAACAATCGCGGAACCTGATGACCATTCGTCTGGCGCAAGAGGTCACGATGCCGGTTGTCGCAGGCTACGCCGAACGGTTCGGCGTTTATGACCGCATGGGCGCGTTCCTAGCGAACTCGCTGGGGTCCGAGGAAACCACGCTTTACAAAATGGTCGCCGCCTACGCGATGTTCGCCAATGGCGGTGAGCGGGTCGAGCCCACTCTGGTCGACCGAATTCAGGACCGGTTCGGCAAGACCATCTATCGCCACGACGACCGACAGTGCCTGGATTGTAACTCAAGCTGGCTGGAACCGGATGAGTCGCCAACCATTGAGACCAACCGCTCTCAGGTCATGGACGCAATCACCGCGTATCAGTTGACCTCGATGATGAAGGGCGTTGTGGATCGCGGCACGGCGTCTCGCCATGTGAACCTGCCGGTGCCGACAGCGGGTAAAACCGGAACAACCAACGAATCCAAGGACGCGTGGTTTATCGGCTTCACATCCAACATCGTCGCCGGTTGCTACATCGGTTACGACCGTCCCCGCCCGATGGGGCGTGGAGCTTACGGCGGCACCATGTGCGGCCCTGTGTTCCAAAGCTTCATGGAAAAAGCGGTCGAGAAATACGGCGGCGGCCCGTTCGAAGTGCCTCCGGGTGGTCATTTCATCAAGATCGACCGCTTCAGCGGCGCGCGTCTGCCCCAAGAGGCCAGCGGCGAATATGTGGTGGCCGAATACTTCCGCGATGGCGTCGATGGGTTCATCGACCGAGTTTATGACGGCGGCTTCGCCATCGGCTCGGACCTGCCGCTGTTCGAAGAGGTTCAGCGCGCCGGTGTTCAGGTGCAGACCTCGACCGGTCAGACTGTCATCGTGGGACCAAAGGCCACGCAGGGCGATGTGACGACCGGCGGGCTTTATTGATCCGCGATCTGTAGGAAAAGGTGCAGCAAATCGGCCTCATCGTCATCAGTGATGAGGCCGTTTGACCTCCAGAAAATCGACAAGGCGCATTTTGCGGCTGCCCATTTGGCAAGGCGGGCGCGTGATATCTGCATCGCGTCGGCGTAGAGTGTCAGGCAGGCTTCGATCTGCCGCCTTTGGCGGACCAGATCGGGCATTCCTTTTGGGTGACGAAGTGCATTGGCCAGTTCAAAAGCCGGATCGCCCAGATATCCTTTGGCATCAATCACACAGGGACCATCCGGCGTCAGGATGACATTGTCCGGGTGCAAATCTCCATGCAGCTGCGTTGCTATTGTCTGAGTGTCCAGCAGGTCCTGTGCCAAGGCGATTGCGCGCCGCATGTATCGCTCCAAAGGGTGGCAACTATCGGCGAACGTGCAATCAAATAGCGGGGTGAACACCTGATGCAAAGGTTTCAGACCCGCGCATTGAACCGTGGGTGCGCGGTGCAGCCGCTGCGCCGTGTCGGCGAGCATCTGCAGGGCGCGATCCGGCTGACCCGCCCGGGCTATGTCGCCCAAAGATTGCCCCTCCAACCACTCCATCAACACGGCGTTTCGCGCCTCTGCCAGAACCCGAACAGCGCCGCGATCTTGCCAAAGCCTCAGAAGCTCTACCCCGGCGGCCTCATTGCCCCGATCCGCCCGGCGATAGAGTTTCAGCGCAGCAGGGCCATTGGCTGTTCGAACCTTCCACACCTGCGCATAACCGGTGTCGGCGACCAGAGACAGAAGGCTCAGCCCCCACTCATCCGCAAACTTCTTCGCCGTGCTCAGCATTCCCATCCCGCCCGTCTTGTGGTGGCCTGCGCCTCTTGCTATCACGCAGGCCTGATTGAGCAAGTTGGGACAAGACCATGCGCGCCGAAACCCAGAACATCGTGGCGGAAATCGAAAAGTCGCTGGAGCTGCTGGCACAGCGCATGGACTACGAAACCGCGCCGCATCGGCTTGAGGAATTCAATGCGCGCGTCGAAGACCCCAACCTGTGGGACAGCCCCGAAAACGCCCAGAAACTGATGCGCGAGCGTCAAATGCTGGTGGATGCCATCGAGACCTACGAATCCATCAAGACCGATTTGAGCGACAATATCGAACTGATCGAACTGGGTGAAATGGAAGAGGATGAAGAGGTCGTCCAGGACGCAGAAGCCGCCATCAAGACCCTGCAGGCCAAAGCCGCCAAGAAAGAGCTTGAGGCCCTGCTGGATGGTGAGGCCGACAGCAACGACACGTTCCTTGAGATCAACTCGGGCGCGGGTGGGACCGAGAGCTGCGACTGGGCCTCGATGCTGGCGCGGATGTATGTGCGTTGGGCCGAGAAGAAGGGCTATACGGTCGAGCTGCAGTCCGAGACAGCGGGGGAAGAGGCGGGGATCAAATCCGCCGCCTACAAGATTTCCGGGCATAACGCCTATGGCTGGCTGAAATCGGAAAGCGGCGTGCACCGGTTGGTAAGGATTTCGCCCTATGACTCGGCGGCGAAGCGGCATACCTCGTTCAGTTCAGTGTGGGTCTATCCCGTGGTAGACGACAATATCGAGATTGAGGTAAATCCGGCGGACATCCGCATTGATACCTACCGTTCTTCGGGCGCGGGTGGTCAGCACGTGAACACCACGGACTCGGCTGTGCGGATCACGCATATTCCGACCGGTATCGTCGTGACCAGTTCCGAAAAGTCGCAGCACCAGAACCGGGATATCGCCATGAAGGCGCTGAAATCGCGGCTGTATCAGCAGGAACTCGACCGCCGCAACGCGGATATCAACGCCGCGCATGAGGCCAAGGGCGATGCGGGCTGGGGCAATCAGATCCGATCCTATGTGCTGCAGCCTTACCAAATGGTGAAGGACCTGCGGACGAACCACGAAACCTCGGACACCAAAGGGGTTCTGGACGGTGATTTGGACGGGTTTATGGCCGCAACGCTGGCGCTGAACGTCGCTGGCAAAAGCCGGTCAGAGGCGCAGGGCGAAGGGTAAGTCGCCAGCGCTGTGGCATGCGTTAAAAATACATCTAAACAGTAGGTTTAAATGATCTGTGCGTCTGGTTAGGCTGGCCCTGAACAGCAGCATCACAGGCGCAAATGATCCATCCCTTCACATCGGCCACCGATTTGCTGGGCAAGCTGGCAAACCGCCAGTTGTCGGCCCTCGATCTGATGCGTGCAACGCTGGACCGGATCGAAGCAGTCAATGGCGCGGTCAACGCCATCGTCGCGCTGCGGGACCGGGATGCGTTGCTGGCCGAGGCGCAAGCCCATGATGACGGGCCCATCCGGGGGCCGCTGCACGGGCTGCCGATTGCGGTCAAGGATCTGGTCAATGTGGCGGGGGTTGTGTCGTCTCAGGGCTCTCCGATTTTTCGGAACTTTGTGCCGGAAACGGACGCCCTGATCGCTGAACGGATGCGGGCGGCAGGGGCGATACTGATCGGCAAGACAAATACGCCCGAGTTCGGTTTGGGCTCGAACACGTTCAACCCGGTCTACGGGGCGACCCGGAACCCGTATGACACCGGGCGCAGTTGCGGCGGGTCATCCGGCGGTGCGGCGGTTGCACTAGCGACTGGGATGGTGGCGCTGGCGGACGGGTCCGACATGATGGGCAGCCTGCGCAACCCGGCAGCGTGGAACAACGTTTACGGGTTCCGGCCCAGTTGGGGCAGGGTGCCCTCTGATCCGGTCGGCGACGGGTTCCTGCATCAGCTTTCGACCCTTGGCCCCATGGCTCGCAGCCCCGATGATTTGGGGCTGTTGCTGGATATGATCTCAGGGCCTGACCCTAGGTCGCCATTGGCTGCACGCAGCGAACCTGTGTCGCCGGTGCAAGCCACCGACCTAACCGGCGTTCGGATCGGCTGGCTGGGCGACTGGGGCGGGGCGTTTCCGATGGACCACGGCATACTAGACCTGTGCCGGGACGCGCTGACCGTGTTCGAAGACCTCGGTGTGCAGGTCGATGCGGTGCCCCCGCCTTTCGACCCGGAAGAGATTTGGAACAGCTGGATCACCTTGCGCTCCTGGAGCGTGGCGGCGAACCTTGAGCCTTTGCTGGACCAGCGCGCATCGCTGAAGGACAGCGCGCAGTGGGAGCTGGATCGCGGCCTCGCGCTCACAGCGATGGAGGTGCATAGAGCCAGCCTGATCCGGTCTGGCTGGTTCCGAAAAACCGCAGTGTTGTTTCAGGATTATGACGCTCTGGTTCTGCCTGCCGCTCAGGTCTGGCCCTTTGGCATCGAAGCCGAATACCCGA
Source organism: Ruegeria sp. G12 (assembly GCF_056533565.1). NCBI lineage: Bacteria > Pseudomonadati > Pseudomonadota > Alphaproteobacteria > Rhodobacterales > Roseobacteraceae > Ruegeria > Ruegeria sp. G12. The sequence goes on along the minus strand of NZ_JBQFOO010000002.1, from coordinate 223,177 downwards.
CCCGGATTGCTGGGCAGGAAATGGATACCTATCATCGCTGGATGCAGGTGACGGTTCCTGTCAGCCTGATTGGGCTGCCCTGTCTGGCCGCGCCCGCAGGCTTTGGTGCCAACGGATTGCCGATGGGTGTGCAGATCTTCGGCCCACGCGGGGCAGACGCACGCCTGCTTTCGATAGGGGCGGCCTATCACGCGGCGACGAAATGGCCGGAAAGAAGACCGGCGATGCCATAACGCCGGAACGGGAGGAGGAGACACATGGACAAACCCTTTGGCGTGCCTGAGATGCGCCCGGCTGATACGGCTATGCTGCGCACAGCCTTGCAACAGGCCTGGGGCGATTTTCGCCGTGCCCCGCTGTTCGGGCTGATCTTTGCGGGGTTTTATGTTCTGGCCGGATGGGCGATGGCCTGGGTCACGATTCAGACCGGAACAACGTTCTGGCTGGTTCTTGCAGCCATCGGTTTCCCTCTGATCGGCCCGTTTGCGGCGGTGGGTCTGTATGAGGTTTCTCATAGGCTTGAGCAGGGTGAGCCGCTGGATATGGGCTCGATCTTTGGCGTCGTTGTGCAGCAAAGCCGCCGTCAATTGCCGTCGATCTGCGCCATTATCGTTGTCATGTTTCTGTTCTGGTTCTTCCTCGGGCACATGATCTTTGCTCTGTTCATGGGCCTGTCGACGATGACCAACGTGTCTTCGTCACTGGAAGTGTTCTGGACCTTGAACGGTCTGACAATGCTGGCCGTAGGCACAGCAGTCGGGGCTATATTTGCAACGCTTTTGTATATGCTCAGCGTTCTGTCGATCCCGATGCTTCTGGATCGAGAGCTGGATTTCGTGACGGCGATGATCTCCAGCTATTCCTATGTCGCGGCCAATCTGCCCGTCATGCTGGGGTGGGGGGCACTTATAGCAGTCGTGACGTTCGTGTCGATGATCCCGTGGTTTCTGGGCCTGTTTCTGGTGCTACCGCTATTGGGGCATGCCAGTTGGCACCTGTACCGCCAGATCACGCAGGGTTCTGAGGTCGCCGAAGGCTAGCGCCACTCGCGTTCAACCTTCGTTGGTTGCCAATATGCCGACCTCTTGGTTCGCCGCATTGCGGGCGGCGCCAAGCACGGTTTTCGCGTTTTGCCCAAGATGGTGCACATCGATCAGGCGTGTTTGTGTACCGCCATTCGGCGGGTTTGACATTGCAATCAGCTTGCCACTCCAGACCTGACCGGCGTCATTTGGCGACCTGGAAATCAGATAAAGATGGCTGTTCTCACCATTGCGGCGGGACAACAGGATATAGGTTTGCCCTGCGGTACTGGCGGCGATGCCCTTTATCTCGCGCGCTTTGGGTAACGCGCGGGGCATGGTTGAGCGGGGCGCGTACCCGCGGACCAGCGTGCATTGAGGCAACCGCTTTGCGTATAACAGGTTCAGTGTGCCGCCACCGCCGCGTTCGGTTACACGATAAAAACCCGACTGAAACCCGGCATTGTGCGATGAGTCGGAACCCGAGCCCAAAAACTCGGTCAAAAGCGACGCTGCCGGATGATCCACGGGCCGCGGAATGTCATCCAGATCGGTCAGCAGAATGCGGGCATCGACGTCAAAAAACCGGCAGATGCGATCCAGAACCTCGGGGCGTGGAAAGCTTTCGCCGGTCAGGTAACGATTGAACTGGGTCCGATTGATGCCCAACTGCCGACATAGCCCCGAGACGGTCGGGTACCGCCGCACCAACCGCTTGAGATTCGAGCCAAACATGGCGCGCAGTTCCGCCGGGCTGCGAATATGGTCGGTCATACTATCCCAGGCCTTGCTTCCAACTCTGAGGAAAAACCAAAACGACGTCGATCAACAGACCGAACGCGCGTCAGAAATCATAAAGATGAACCCCTGCAACGTTTCCCCTTCTACCGCTGCGGAAAGCAAGCTAACGCGCTGCAGGTCAAAGGCAACAGTTTTGCGCGATTTTGTCTGAGCTTTATTGTGGAAGTGGGCCAAAAAGCACGCATTTTCTGCACATGTCCGTCGGCGTGCCAGATGGGTTGAAGTGTATTTGTGACAGGAATTGGAAACCTTCGGCTGGTCAGCCAGCCGAAGGCGCATGAAATTTTAGGTCAGTCGCCACGCAAGAGGGCGGCAACACCGGTGCGGGCGACCTCGACCAGACCCAGCGGCCGCATCAGATCGGCGAAGGCGTCGATCTTGTCGGGTGCGCCGGTGATTTCGAAGATGAAAGAGTTCAGAGTGCTGTCCACCACATTGGCGCGGAAGATATCGGCCAGCCGCAGCGCCTCGACTCGTTTGTCGCCTTCACCAACCACCTTGATGATCGCAAGTTCCCGCTCGACCGAGGGGCCCTCGACCGTCAAGTCGTGAACATCGTGAACCGTAACGATCCGACCCAACTGCGCCTTGATCTGCTCGATCACCTGCGGGGTTCCGGTGGTGACGATGGTGATGCGGCTCAGGTGGCCGGTATGGTCAACCTCGGCCACGGTCAGGCTTTCGATGTTATAACCACGGCCCGAGAAAAGGCCGATCACGCGGGCCAGAACACCGGGTTCGTTTTCGACTAGAACGGCGATGGTGTGCCGCTCCTGAACGTCAGAAAACGTGGGCCGTAGGTTATAGGCCGAGTGGCGGGTAGAGCCTTTTTTGATTTGTAGGGCAGACATCAAGTCACCTCGTTATCTGGAGTGTCGAAGAGGTTTGAAAACAACTCTTCTATTTGATTGATTTTACTGAAGCGGTTCCAATTCACTTCTCTAACATTAGGTCGCTCAGACTTTATTCCGGATGAGTTTGCTTTTGTGTGTTTGGCGACCTTGTCGCCTAAGTCCAACAGAGGTTCGCCGGCAGAGTTGCCGAACCATCCAAAAACTTCAGGTTTTAGAGAGTTTGGATCCACCTTTATCCATACAACGCAACCACTTGGCTTTTGCGTCAGGGCCAAGTTGATTTTTTGGCTTCGAGTTGAACCGTCCGCTTTACTCGCTTTGAGTTGTACATGACGTGTGACCCCTTCACACGATAGGACTAGATCATATCCGTGGGCATCAGTCTGCGCTCGGGAAACCTCGACGAATCTGTCGACCGACCAGCCATATGAGCAAAGTTGGGCGAGGAACATATACTCGACATATTCCTCGCGCTCCGACGATCTCAGGCTATGTTTGTCGGTATTGGTCAAACCAATACCGAACCTTTGGAGTCGATCACGCCCTGCGTTTCGGCCTCGCCCAGCAGCATTTCGTTGTGGGCTTTGCCCGAGGGGATCATCGGGAAGCAGTTCTCGTGCTTCTCGACCAGACAATCGAAGATCACCGGGCCGTCGTAGTTGATCATCTCCATAATCGCGTCGTCCAGATCGGCGGGATCGCTGATCATGATGCCCTTGGCCCCGAAAGCCTCGGCCAGTTTGACGAAATCGGGCAGGGCTTCGGACCACGAATGCGAGTAGCGCTCACCATGCAGCAACTCCTGCCACTGGCGCACCATGCCGAGGCGTTCGTTGTTCAGGATGAACTGCTTCACCGGCAGGCGGTACTGCACAGCGGTGCCCATTTCCTGCATGTTCATCAGCCATGACGCCTCACCTGCCACGTTGATCACCAGCGCGTCCGGGTGTGCCATTTGCACGCCGATCGAGGCCGGAAAACCGTAGCCCATCGTGCCCAGCCCGCCCGAGGTCATCCAGCGGTTGGGGTCTTCGAAGCCCAGATACTGCGCGGCCCACATCTGATGTTGGCCGACCTCGGTGGTGATGTAGCGGTCGTGCTTCTTGGTCAGTTCCTCAAGCCGCTGCAACGCGTATTGCGGCTTGATCGACTTTTCGCTGTTGGTGAAGGCAAGGCAGTTGATCTTACGCCATTCGCTGATCTGGTTCTGCCACTGCTGCACATTCGCGGCATCGGTCTTACGCCCGCGTGCCTTCCAGACCTTCAAAACGTCTTCCAGAACGTGTGCCACGTCGCCCACAATCGGGATGTCGACGCGGATGACCTTGTTGATCGACGAGGGGTCGATGTCGATATGCACTTTCTTCGAGTTCGGCGAGAACGCATCAATCCGGCCCGTAATCCGGTCGTCGAACCGCGCGCCGATATTGATCATCAGGTCGCAGTCGTGCATCGCCATGTTGGCCTCGTAGAGACCATGCATGCCCAGCATCCCCAGCCAGTTTTTACCTGACGCAGGGTAGGCACCCAATCCCATCAGGGTCGAGGTGATGGGGAAACCGGTCGAATCCACCAACTCGCGCAGCAACTGGCTGGCCGCCGGGCCTGAGTTGATGACGCCACCGCCCGTATAGAACACCGGTTTCTTGGCTGTCTCCATTGCGGCAACCAGTTCGGTGATCTCTTCCAGATCGCCTTTCAGCGCAGGCTGATAGTGCGAGGTCGAAGGCTTGGGCGGGCTGTATTCGCCGGATGCAAACTGGACGTCTTTCGGAATGTCGATCAGCACTGGACCGGGACGGCCTGATTTGGCAACGTGGAAAGCCTCGTGCATCGTCTGGGCCAGGGAATCGGTGTCCTTCACCAGCCAGTTATGCTTGGTGCAGGGGCGGGTGATGCCCACGGTATCGGCCTCTTGAAACGCGTCCGAGCCGATCATGAAGGTCGGGACCTGACCGGTCAGAACAACAATCGGGATCGAATCCAGCAATGCGTCAGTCAGTCCGGTCACCGCGTTGGTCGCGCCAGGGCCGGAAGTCACCAGCGCAACGCCGGGTTTGCCGGTCGAGCGCGCGTAGCCTTCGGCGGCGTGCACGGCACCCTGTTCGTGGCGCACCAGAATGTGGCGAATGTCGTTTTGCAGAAAGATTTCGTCATAGATCGGTAGCACGGCGCCGCCGGGGTATCCGAATACCGTGTCCACGCCCTGATCCTTAAGGGCCTGTACCACCATCTTTGCGCCGGTCATCTCACGTGTCATCTGCTTTGCTCCGTTCGCGACATGTGTCTTGCGTTCTGCATAAAAAAAGCCCCCGAGATTTTTTCGGAGGCGCATGGGTTCGATTATGGTTTACCGTTACCGGCCCATGCGCGTGGTTCCTACGATTACGACTAGCGCTTTCATCGCCAGAGGCTCCTTTTCTGCTTGCGGGGGACATTATGACCGGGCGATGGGGGCGTCAACAGGCAAATGACCCAATTTTCTAACCGGAGGGGTGAATTTTGCGACATTTTCTTGCGCAGATTGCCGCATCTGCGGAATTTCCGCGAATGCAGGCATGTTGTGGCGAATTTGCGCATGTCGAAATGCGTCAACGTAATGTCCCAAATTGACATGAGATGCCCATTTGTCCGAGTCACGCTGTTCCTGACAAGTCAGTTCACGGAGGCGGATTATGTTGATGGATTTGGTGGATCTGGGCCGATACCCGATCGATCGGCCGGACTCGCGGGCCTATGATCAGATGATAGCGGACTTGCGGCGGGAGTTGGATCGGGACGGATGCGCCGTTCTGCCGGGCTTTGTTCATGAGGCCGGGTTGGAAGTGTTGGTGCGTGAAGCCGATGAGGTGGCGTCCAAAGCCCACCGGTCCTTCAACAGAACAAACGCCTATTTCTCCAAAGACGACCCGCGGCTTGGGATCGGCCATCCGATCCGCCGCTTCTACGATCGTTCAAATGCCTTTGTGCCAGCGGATAACTTTCCCAAATCCGGACCGCTGCGTCGGATTTACGAGTTTGACGGGTTCATGCCGTTTGTCCGTGATGCCCTGAACGAAGCAGAAGACCGGTTCTTTCGCTATGACGATCCACTGGCGGACGTCATCATCAACGTGGTCGAGGAAGGGCAGGGGTTCCCGTGGCACTTCGATACGAACAATTACACGGTTACCCTGGCCATTCAGAACGGGGAAGCCGGCGGCTGCTTTGAATACGTCCCGAACTTGCGAAGCGCTGAGGATGAGAACTTTGGGGCCGTGACCTCAATCCTGGACGGAAACCGGTCTCGCGTGCGCGAGTTGGAGTTGCAGCCGGGTGACCTGCAGATATTCAAGGGCAGATACGCGCTGCATCGGGTTGCTCCGGTCAAGGGTGCGCGCAGCCGGTATGTGGGGATATTCTCATTTGTCGAGGCGGAAGGGATGTGTGGCGGGATCGAGCGGACACAGCAGCTTTACGGGCGTGTGCTGCCACACCACTATGAGCGGGCCGGGATACGGCAGGACGATCTGTTGGACTGAAACGTGTTAGTCTGTCACTGGGCAACACGGGAGCTGCCATGTCAAAGATACTGCAACTGACGCCATTTGTTCTGTGTACGTCATTGAAGACGCAGATTGAGTTTTACTGTGACCGTCTGGGCTTCACCTGCGGCTTTCAACAGGAAAACTACGCCTATCTGTCACGCGGGCCGGTTGCCATTCGGCTGCTGGAATGCCCACCCCGCGATGACGGCAAGCCGCTTGGGGACAACCAGTCGTTCTACATTGATGTCGAGGGGATCGACGCGCTGTATGAAAGCCTGTTGCCTGATCTGGAGGACTTGCCGAAGGGGCGTGTGCGGCCTCCGTTCGATCAGCCCTATCTGCAGCGCGAGTTTCATGTTCTGGACGAGGACGGGACGCTGGTGTTCTTTGGTGAGGATATTCGGCCTCGGAGCTAGGGGAAAGCTCCCGCCCATCGTCAACACGCCTTTGGCGTGCCTCCTCTGGTTGGGCCCGGCAGCGCTGCGCGCTGCGGTGCAAAGAAAAAAGCCCAGAGGCCGTTTGGCCTCCGGGCTGTTGGTTTATCAGCTTGGTTTTGCGTGGGTCAGTTTTGCAAATTCAAGCTCGGCCTCGTGGTCGATTTCCAGTTGAGACAGGTCCCTTTTACCAGCCTCGGGGTCGTTGAAAACGGTGCGGTCCAGCTTGCCCACCCGGTCGGCCACGATTGTTGTGACGACCGCATCACCGGTGATGTTCACCACGGTCCGCATCATGTCGAGGATACGGTCAACGGCCAGGATGATCGCGATACCGTCCAGTGGCATGCCCAGCTGGTTCAGCACCATGGCCAGCATCACGATGCCCACGCCCGGAACGCCTGCGGTGCCGATCGAAGCCAGAACCGAGATCGAGATGATGGTCATGTAGCCACCAAGGCCCAGATCAATCCCATAGGCATTGGCCAGGAACACGGTCGCCACGCCATGCATGATCGCGGTGCCATCCATGTTGATCGTCGCGCCCAGCGGTACCCCGAACGAGGCGACCGAGCGGTCAACGCCGATCCGCTGTGTCACGCACTGCATGCTGGCCGGGATCGTGGCGTTCGAGCTTGAGGTCGAGAACGCGAACACCTGTGCCGAGCGCATTTTCCGCAGGAACGCCAGCGGGCTGAGGCCGGTGAACACATAAAGCAGGGCCATCAGCGTAACGCAGAGGTGGAACACCAGAGTCAGGCTGATCGTGGTCAGATAGCCCATCACAGGTAAGAACAGGCCGAAGCCTTCCATCGCGAAGGTTCTGGCGATCAGGCAAAACACGCCGATGGGGGCGAAGGCCATGACGATTTCAACGATCTTCATCGCCAGATCGTTCATGAACTCGCATCCTTCGACAAAGGCTTTGGCGCGGCTGCCGATCATCAGAACCGCAACGCCCACGACGATGACGTAGAAGATGATCTGCAGCATCTCGCCATTGGCCAGCGCATGAACCGGGTTCTTCGGCACGATGTTGGCCAGAATCTGCCAGGCCGATTCCGCCGAGTTAACGGCAACATTGTGATCCGCCAGATGCATGCTCTCAAACCCGCTGCCGGGGTTGATGATATTGGCGAAAACAAGCGCGGTGGTGACCGCCAGCGCGGTTGTCACAAGGTAGGTGACGAAGGTCAGGCCGCCGATGCGGCCAAGCACTTTGACGTCTCCGATCCCGACCACGCCGCAGAGCAGCGAGAAGACCACCAGCGGCACCACAAGCATTTGCAGGGCGTTCAGGAACATCTGACCGACCATGGCGAACAGGCCGTTGGTCAGGCCGTTTTCAAGGGCCGGAATATCAAGGTAATTCAGCGTAATGCCAAGAATAGACCCCAAGGCGAGGGCCAGCATGATCTGCGTCGTCAGGTTTGCAGACAGCACTCTGCGGGCGGCGTATTTCATTTGTCTTCCCCTTATCGCACTCAGCGCGCCGGATCGGGGATCCGGTGCCGAAATCATTATGTCCGTGAAGTCCGGCTGTGCCGGTCGTAATCGAAACGCACGCTCTGCCGAGCGGGTTCAAAGTATTTGGTGACGTTGCGTCAGTTTTCAACTGCTTAAAAAATATGCGAGTTCACATTTTTGCAATAAAATTGTGCAGAAGTGATTGCTTGGGGTCAGGAAATTTGGGCTAGAATCAGAAAAACTATTTTACTACAGGGACTTGGATCAGTCTTTGAGCATGATCAGGTCCCAGCGATTGCCAAACGGATCGCGCCAGACTGCGACGGTTCCGTAGGGTTCGTGCCGGGGTTCTTCCTCGAACTCGACCCCCTTGGCCAGCATCGCAACATGGTCGCGGTGGAAGTCATCCGTCTGCAGGAAGAAGCCCACACGCCCGCCGGTCTGGTTGCCGATGGCGGCGTTCTGATTTGTCCCGTCGGCCTTGGCCAACAGCAGCGACGCGCCGTCCGATCCGGGCGGCGCAACCCGAACCCAGCGTTTCCCGCCGCCCAGATCAATGTCCTGCGTTAGCTCGAAATCCAGCGTCCGGGTATAGAACGCGATCGCGTCATCATAGTCCGGCACCACAAGGGTGACGGCGTGCAGGGATTGTTTCATATGGGGATCAGCCCTTGGTGGGGTGGCGGTCCGGCAGTTGGATACTGGCCACCTGCTCGGCGATCGGAGCGGTCGACAGCGGATGGTGGGCTGTGCCGGTAAAGGCCTCGGGGTCTTTGATCTTTTGCCAGTTGCCCTGAATGTAAACCTCAAGCCCCGCGAACTTGGCCTTGTACCCCATCTTCGGGCTGCCGGGGACCCAATAACCGAGATAGACGTAAGGCAGGCCAGCCTCGCGCGCGATGTCGATGTGATCAAGGATCATATACGTGCCCAGCGAGTTCTGGGGCTGGTGCGGATCGTAGAAGGAATAGACCATACTCAACCCGTCATCCAGAACGTCGGTCAGGCTGACGGCGATCAGATTGCCGGTTTCGGGGTCCACATATTCCACCACGCGGCTGCGGATCGGGGTTTCCTCGATCATCGCCGCGAACTCGAACACGTCCATGTCAGCCATGCCGCCATCGGCGTGGCGGGTATCCAGATAGCGGCGGAACAACTCGAACTGTTCGTCCGTGGCCCAGGGCGACGTGGCGCGCCGCTGCAGGTAGGAATTGCGCTTTGCAGCCCGTTTCTGGCTTTTACGCGGGCGAAAGGCCGACACGTCGATCCGGGCCGACAGGCACGCCGCGCAATCGGTGCAGGACGGGCGGTAGAGCACGTTCTGGGACCGGCGAAACCCTTGTTGTGACAGAGAGTTGTTCAACTGATCCGCGCCTTCGCCCTGCAGTGCGGTGAACAGCTTACGCTCCATCCTGCCCTCAAGATAAGGGCAGGGCTGAGGTGCCGTCACATAGAACTGTGGCGCGATTGGCAGCGTGTGTCGCATGAAGGTCTCGTGTTTCCTGAGACCGGATGATAGCAACGGTTTTTTGTGCCGCCAAGAGATTAACTGTGGCGCAGATCAGGCGCGCTGGTTGATCATCACGGTGCCAAGGAAGGCGTCGGTCAGGCCCTGACAGCGGGCGCTGGTCAGCATCATGATGATCGAGACGATCTGGACCACGAAAAACGCCATGCTGATGAAGTACCCGGCAGTATGGGCCACGGCTTTGCCCATATCCATGCGCTCGCCAAAGGCGTCGCGCAGTTCGATTCCCATAAAGCGCATGCCCAGCGTGGCAGAGCCGTTGGAAATGGTGATCACCCGGTAGACAAAGCTGATCACACCGTAGATCAGCGGCAGGAAGAACAGCCCCATACCGAAGGTCAGGAAAATCGGCACGATACATAGCAGCGAGATAAAGGCGATATCGAACAGCCATGCGACAAAGCGCTTGGTCGTCACGGACCGGTAGAACTCGGGCTGGCTGTCGGGATCGGGCAGGTGATTCATGGTTTGATTTCCAGATGGGCAGTTGGCGATACCCTGTCCCGATTTGGTGGGACAGGGCAAGAGGGATCAGGCAGGTTCGTCTTTGTCCGCTTCGTCGTGGTTTTCACGGGCGCGTTCATCCATGAACTGGTCGAACTCGGCCTTGTCCTTAGCCTCGCGCAGGCGGTGCAGGAAGGCTTCAAAGTCCTGCTGTTCGCGTTCCAGCCGCGCCAGTGTATCGGCCTTGTAAGCGTCAAACGCGCTGTTGCCCGACGGTTTCATCGCGCTCATGTGGCTGTGCCAGGATTTGCGGCGGCTGCAGGACTTGCTGAACATGCGTTTGCTCCAGATCATATAGGCCAAAAGGGCCAGGCCGACGGGCCAGAAGAAGATGAAACCAAGGACCATGGCTGCGATCCAGGCACCTTTGCCTTTGTCGTCCATCCAGGCCTCGGCACGGTGGAACCATCCCGGATTCGAAGGGGCGGCGGGTTCGGACAGTGCGGTCATTTGGGCTCTCCAGGGTTGATGTAAATTCCTTTCACATTGTCTAGATGGGGTTCCGTTGGGGTGTTGCAAGAGGTCAATGTGAAAAAGATTTACATCCTGCGATCTGGTTGACGATTTGGCGCATCACACGCAGGCTGCCCGTATGGATACGGATGACAAAAAGCCCGCCCCGACCCTTGGTGCAATCCTCGATCTGGAAAAGCAGGTTTGGATGGCATTGGTCGATGGGAACGCACAAGCGGATCGCGCGTTGCTGAGCGCGGATTTTCTGGGCGTGTACCCGTCCGGTTTTGCCAATCGGGACGATCACGTGGGGCAGTTCGCCGATGCACCGACAATGGCCGAGTTCAGACTAAGCCAAGAAAAGCTGCGGGTCCTGACACCCGATATCGTGCTGTTGTCCTACCGCGCCGACTATCTGCGGCCCGACGCGCCGGGGTGGGAGGCGATGCTGATCTCATCACTCTGGGAACGCCGACACAATGTCTGGGTCAACAGCTTCAGCCAGGACACTCCGGTCGAACAGGCCTGACCAGATTGCCCCATTGACGCCGCCCCATGGCGATGCGCAGGTTGCGCATATGACTGACGCTCTTGCTATTCACCGTCTACCGCACGCCTTTGATCAAGCCTTGGGGGAAGAAGCCCGTGCTTTGATGCCTGATCTGACCGCAGAACAGGGTGATCTGATTGCCGGAACGGCAGGGTCCAGCCCCTATCTGAAAGGCCTGATCGAGCGCGAGAAAGACTGGCTGCCACAAGCGCTGCACAGCCCGGATCAGGCGTTGGCGGATGTCATGGCGGCGGCACGGGCCCTGCCGCCCGATCAGTTGAAGCCGGGGCTGCGGCAAGCCAAGCGCCGGTTGGCTTTGCTGACCGCACTGGCGGATATCGCCGCGGCCTGGCCCTTGGAAAAGGTGACAGCGGCACTGACGGATTTCGGGGCGCTAGCCGCGGATGTGGCGGCCAAGGCCGAGATCGCCGCCCTGATCCGCCGCAAGAAACTGCCCGGCATGACCGAGGAGGATGTCGAAACCGCGGCCGGGATGGTGATCCTCGCCATGGGGAAAATGGGCGCGCATGAGTTGAATTACAGCTCAGATATCGACCTGATCGTTTTGTTCGACGAGACGCGGTTTGACCCCGATGATTTCTACGAGGCCCGCCACGGCATGGTCCGCGCCACGCGCAATTTCTGTGCCACGCTCAGCGACAAGACGGCGGATGGCTATGTCTTTCGCACCGATCTGCGCCTGCGCCCTGATCCGGCGGTGACGCCGGTCTGCATGGCGATGGAGGCGGCGGAGCGGTATTACGAAAGCCTCGGCCGCACTTGGGAACGCGCCGCTTACATCAAGGCGCGGCCCTGCGCCGGGGACGTTGTGGCGGGGCAAAGGTTTCTGGATGCGCTGCGCCCGTTCGTCTGGCGTCGCCATCTGGATTTCGCCGCCATTCAGGACGCCCACGACATGCGCCTTCGCATTCGCGAGAACAAAGGGACGGGCGGCACCCTGTCTATCCCGGGTCATGACATGAAGCTGGGGCAGGGCGGTATCCGAGAGATCGAGTTCTTCACCCAGACACGCCAGTTGATCGCAGGTGGTCGCGACCCCGACCTACGCGTGCGCGGTACGGTTCCGGGGCTGGCCGCGCTGGCCGCCAAGAGTTGGGTGCCCGATGAGGTCGCCGCCAAGCTGACCGATCACTACCGCGCCCACCGCGAGGTCGAACACCGTATCCAGATGATCCACGACGCCCAGACCCATAAAGTGCCCAATTCCCAAGATGGGATCGAACGCGTTGCCTGCTTGATGGGCCTCAGCAGCGCCCAGTTTACCCAGGACCTGACCCGACGCCTGACCGAGGTGCACGATCTGACCGAAGGGTTCTTCGCGCCCGGCCCCGGTGCCACCCCGACGCCCGCGCAGGAGGTCGAGTTCGACAAAGGTATCCTCGCCCGCTGGGCAACCTATCCTGCGCTTCGCACCCAACGGGGCAGGCGCATTTTCGACCGCCTCAAGCCCGAACTTCTGTCGCGCCTTGCCAAAACCGCCCAACCCGAGGAGGCGCTGATGGCGCTCGACGGGTTCCTCGCCGGACTGCCCGCAGGCGTTCAGCTTTTTTCCCTTTTCGAGGCCAACCCCCACCTGATCGACTTACTGATCGACATCGTGGGCACCTCGCACGCCCTGGCCTCGCATCTGTCGCGCAACGCTTCGGTGTTTGATGCGGTGATCGGCGGCAGTTTCTTTGCCGACTGGCCGGGGCAGGTGGCGTTGCAGACCGAACTGGCACAGGCGCTGGCGCAGGAATCCGACTACGAAACACAACTCGATTTCGCGCGACGCTGGTGCAAGGAATGGCACTTCCGCATCGGCGTGCATCATCTGCGCGGATTGATCGACGGGGCGCAGGCGGGGGGACAGTATGCCGATCTGGCACGGGCGGTCATCGCCGCGATCCTGCCGCATGTTTCCGAGAATTTCGCCCGCAAGCACGGCCCCGCTCCGGGACGAGGCGCTGCGGTTCTGGGCATGGGGTCGCTGGGGGCAGGGCGGATCAACTCGCAATCCGATCTGGACATGATCGTGATCTACGACCCGTTGGATCAGGATATGTCCGACGGCCCGCGCCCCCTGGCAACACGTACCTATTATGCGCGGTTCACGCAGGCGCTGATCACGGCGCTGTCCGCCCCGATGTCGCAGGGGCGTCTGTACGAGGTCGACATGCGCCTGCGCCCCTCGGGCAATCAGGGCCCGGTGGCGACCAGCTGGGCCAGCTTCACCCACTATCAGCAGGAAGAGGCTTGGGTCTGGGAACACCTCGCCCTGACCCGCGCCCATGTTGTGGCGGGCGATCCGGCTTTGGCCGGGGATATCGAAGGGTTTCGGGCTGAATTCCTGTCTCACCCGCGCGACAAGGACAAGGTTCTGCGCGAAGTGGCCGAGATGCGAATCCGACTGGCCGCCGCCAAATCGCCCGCCGGTGTTTGGGATGCCAAGAACGGCCCCGGTCGGATGATGGATATCGAGTTGATGGCCGAGACCGGAGCCCTGTTGGCAGGCATATCGCAACGCGACGTGCAGTCCGGGCTCGACGGGGTCGTCGCTGCCGGTCTTCTGGATGTCGCGCAGGCGCAAACGCTGAAGGACAGTTACGACCTATGCTGGTCCGTGCAATGCGCCGCGCGGCTGTTGTCCGGCAAGGTGATCGAGGCCGACAAGATCGGCGAGGGTGGCGCGGCCTTTCTGTGCCGCGCCACCGGGTTCGAACGGGTGGACGAACTGCAGGCCGCATTGCAGGACAGTTACACCACCGCCGCCGCTCTGATCGGCAGCGTGATCAAAAGGGGCGAAGATGGCGCGCAGCAGTGATCCCAACGATCCCAAGGGCCTGATCCGCGAGGCCTACCGCATCGAGGGCATCACCTTGCCCGAATGCCGCAGCATCTTTCTGGACTGGGCGCTCAGCCTGCCGGACGGGCAGGACCAGAAACAGGCGCTGGCCGATTTGCACGCGGCCTATTCCGCGCAGGACGCCGATCACCCGATGACGCAGGTGTTGGCCGAGGGTCTGCAAGCTGCGCAAGCCCCGAAACGGCGCGGCGGCTGGCGCAGCCGTCCCCGTTAACGGGGCTTTCCCACCGCGCAGTTCAGGATTATGAGGGCGTCATGACCCAAGCCGCTGACCGCCCCCGCATCCGCCTGAAACCCAAAGCCAACGCGCGCGGCCTGCGCCACGGCTTCCCTTGGGTCTACGCCAACGACATCGTCACCGACCGCCGTACCCGCAAGATCGCCGCTGGGTCACTTGCCATTCTGGAGGATGACAAACGCGCGCCCATTGCGCTGGTCGCGGTCAACCCCGAGTCAAAGATCATGTGCCGCGTTTTGGACCGAAACCTTCAGGCCGACCTGAACGCCGAGTGGTTCGAAACCCGCCTGCGTCGTGCGCTTGAAATGCGGGAACAATTGTTCGAAGCGCCCTACTACCGCCTGATCCACGCCGAGGCCGATGGCCTGCCCGGTGTGATCATCGACCGTTTCGGCGATACCTGCGTCATCCAACCCAACGCCGCATGGGCCGAGGCGCATTTGGAAACGCTGACGGACGCGCTGGTCAAGGTGACAGGTGCTACCACCGTTTTGAAGAACGCCTCGGGTCGCACACGCGGGCTGGAGGGGTTGGACGATGTGAACCAAACCCTGCGCGGAACAATTCCCGATGCCCCTCTGCCGGTGCCCATGAACGGCGCGACCTACATGGCCGACCTGACCGGCGGCCAGAAAACCGGCCTGTTCTACGACCAGCGCCCCAACCACGCCTTCGCCGCTCGGCTGGTGCATCCTGGCGCGCAGATTTTGGACGTGTTCAGCCATGTTGGGGGCTTCGCTCTGGCCATGCTGGCCGGAGGGGCCGCACAGGCGCTTTCGGTCGATGGCTCTGCCGCCGCGCTGGACTTGGCGACCAAAGGTGCCGAGGCCTCGGGCTGCGCCGACCGGTTCCAAACCCGCCAAGGCGACGCCTTCGATGTCCTAACCCAACTGGGGGAAGAAGGCGCGCAATTCGACGTGGTGATCTGCGACCCGCCAGCCTTCGCCCCATCAAAACAAGCGCTGGATGCAGGCCTGCGCGCCTATGAACGCATAGCCCGCCTTGCCGCGCCTTTGGTCAAACCGGGCGGCTATCTGGGGCTCTGCTCCTGCTCTCACGCGGCTGATCTGGGCCGCTTCCGCGACGCCTCATCCCGCGGGATTGGCCGCGCCGGACGACAGGCGCAGCTGATCCACACCGGCTTTGCCGGACCGGACCACCCTCAACTGCCGCAACTGGCCGAAAGCGGCTACCTCAAAGCTGTGTTCTACCGGCTGTGAAGGCGGTTCTGGACACCTGCGTCATCTACCCCACGGTGATGCGAGAGATGCTGCTGGGCGCTGCCAGCCTCGGCCATTTCACCCCGCTCTGGTCTCAGCGCATCCTCGAAGAATGGGCCCGCGCCGCCCGAAAACTCGGACCCGAAGGCGAGGCGCAAGCCCGCGCTGAAATCGCACTGGTCCAGTCACAGTGGCCCGAGGCGAAACGCGCCGCCCCGCCAAGTCTGGAACAACGGCTCTGGCTGCCCGACGGCGCGGATATCCATGTTCTGGCCACGGCCATCGCGGGCTCGGCAGATATCATCGTGACAGTCAACGCAAAGGACTTCCCCAGAAACATCCTTACCGAAGAAGGCCTCAACCGACGCGACCCCGACGGTCTTCTGCACGAGTTCTGGCTTGCCGATCCCGGCGGTATGACACATCTCGCCACCCGCGTTCTGGATGAAGCCAACCGCCTGTCCGGCAACCAATGGACCCTGCGCGTCCTAATGAAAAAAGCCCGCCTGCCGCGTCTGGGCAAAGCCCTGTCGCACTAAACAGAATCCCCTTCATCTGGCCAAAAATATCCCGGAGAGCGCGAGAGGCTGGCCTCTCGCTGCGCTGTAATCAGCCACCAGCCCAACGCCGTTCAAGCACCTCAAGCGCCGCAATCCGCTCATCCGTCTTGGGGTGGCTCATCAACCACGCCGGAACAACACCCGCCCGCTGCTGCGTCAGGTCTTCTAACTTGTGAAACAGCGATTTCTGCGGCCCTATGCCAATCCCGGCCTTGGTCAGCAGGGCAGCAGCGTACTCGTCTGCCTCATACTCATCCGCCCGCGACAGACGCGACGCCAAAAGCGAGGTCAGAGCGTTGGCAATTAGCGCGCCAATGAACGGAATGAACCGATTCAGCACCATAATCAATGCCGTCCGCATGGCGTTCTGCCCGGAAAAATCAATCATCCGCCGCCGCGCGTGGCCCAAGGCGACATGGCCCAATTCATGCGCGATTACGCTGGCCATTTCCTCGGCCGAGACCTCTCCGTTGCGGAACTTGCGGTAGAACCCACGCGTGATGAATATCCGCCCATCCGGCGCAGCCAGACCGTTTACCGGGTCGATCTCGTAGATATAAACCGGCACCCGTTCCACATCCAAAGCGGCAGCCAGCCGATCGGTCATACGCTTGAGTGCCGGATCGGCCAGTTCGGTCGATTTGGCGTCCAGTTCGCGATGGGTGCGCCAGACGGAAATCCGGTACATCACGACGGCATATGCGATGGCCAGCAGGATCGGGGTTAGGCGCAGCATAAGAAGGATATGGCTTCTTCGCGGCCTGAGGGCAACTATAGCTGTCCCGAAAATTTCGAGAGAAAACAGATCTCACCGACGGGGCCCCGGAAACTTCAAAAGTTTCCGGTCCGATTTCATTTAATGAAATCGGGTGTCGGGGGCGAAGGCCGGGCCAATGCCGACTTGCCTCAGCGCGTCAGTTCCCGCATCCCCTGTTCCAACCCTGCCAGAGTCATCGGTACCATCCGATCCTCGAAAATCTCGCGCATCATGCCGATGGACTGGGTGTAGCCCCAGTACTTCTCGGGCACGGGGTTGATCCACAGGTTTGATGCCCACTGATCGCGCGCCCGCTGCAGCCAAACCTGACCGGCCTCCTGGTTCCAGTGCTCGTTCGCGCCACCGGGATAGGCAATCTCGTAGGGGCTCATCGAGGCGTCGCCGACAAAGATGCATTTATAATCTGCGCCATAGGTGCGCAGGACCTCGTGTGTGGGCGTTTGCTGATCCCAGCGGCGGCGGTTGTCACGCCAGACGCCTTCATAGAGGCAGTTGTGGAAGTAATAATACTCCAGATGCTTGAACTCGGTCCGCGCGGCCGAGAACAATTCCTCGACCACTCGGATATGCGCGTCCATCGAACCGCCCACATCGAGGAACAACAGAACCTTCACCGCATTGTGGCGTTCGGGGCGGGTTTTGACGTCCAGATAGCCATGCTCGGCGGTTGCGCGGATGGTGCCATCAAGATCCAACTCTTCGGCGGCCCCTTCGCGCGCCCAGCGGCGCAGGCGTTTCAAGGCAACCTTGATATTCCGGGTGCCCAGTTCAACTGTGTCGTCCAGGTTCTTGAATTCACGCTTGTCCCAGACCTTGACAGCGCGCTGGTGGCGGCTTTCTTTTTGCCCGACGCGCACCCCTTCGGGGTTGTAACCATAGGCGCCAAAGGGGCTGGTTCCGGCGGTGCCGATCCACTTGTTACCGCCCTGATGGCGGCCTTGCTGGTCCTTCAGCCGTTCGCGCAGCGTCTCCATCAGCTTGTCGAAACCGCCAAGCGCTTCGATCTCGGCCTTTTCTTCCTCGCTGAGGTGTTTCTCGGCCATCTTGGCCAGCCAGTCCGACGGGATATCGACCGCTTCCAGCACCTGATCGAAGCTGATCTGATCCAGCCCTTCGAAACTGGCGGCAAAGGCGCGGTCGAACTTGTCGATGTTGCGCTCGTCCTTCACCATCGAGACGCGGGCGAGGTAGTAGAACGCCTCGACATCATAGGTGGCGAGGCCCTTCTTCATACCTTCCAGAAAGGTCAGGTATTCCCGCAGCGATACGGGAATGCCTGCTTTACGAAGGTTTTCGAAGAACGGCAGAAACATCGCGTCAGACCACCAGTCGCACCAACACCATCGAGATTATGAGGCCCACCAGCGCAAAGGCAATGCCATAACCGGCGGCATATTGCGCCATGTCCGCCGCGTTGCCGTTGCGTTTGCGTGCGGTCAAAGCGCCCAGGATCGCCCCGATAAGCGCCATTCCCAGAACCACTAACATGTGTGTTTCATCCACCTCTGCTGCTGTTTGCCGGAGCTCTGGCCGCAACGTCCTGAGTCAGCGACTGTGCCACCAGATCCGAGCCGAAGCCGTAGCGCGCCCACCCTAGACTGTCCAGCCTGACGGCGCGTGCTTCCTGTATTCGGCCCGATTGCCGAAGCGCCTCGGATTTCAACAACAGCAGAGTGGCGAGGATGGATGCATTCTCGGCCCGCGTCATCACGCCGATCGCCCGATCCAGATCGGGCAACGCGGCGGGGCCGTCACCTTTCGCCAGCGCATAGGCTGCGGTCTGGGTGGTGACATGGGCCTGGTGTACCTCGGTTCCAGGTGTGGCGCGCAAATATTGCAGGGCGATCTGAAACTGACGCTGTGCTTCCTCTGGGTCATCGAACTGTACCATGCGACCCATCAGATAGTGGGGATAGGCGCGGCGGTGGTCCGTCCAGCCCATCTGCTGACCGATCCTCGCGGCCTTTTTGACCGCCCGCATCTGCCGCGGAGAGCCCGGCCCAGCCCCAACCGATTTCTGGATTGCCTCAATCCATTCCCGTGGGGTTTCCGAGAACGGCTGCACTGGAAGGTTCTCTCCCCTCGGGTTCAATCGGCGAAGAACGCCGGGGATGACAGCCGCAACCTCTTCGCGCGACATACCGGTCTGCAATTCGGGCGCGTAGGCCGCGCGCAGGATCAGCATGTCAAACCCGGTCAGAACGGTGTGGATGTTGTCATCGTTGAACACTGAATCCGGCAGGTGATACAGGTCGTTCAGTGGCCCCAGCGCCTGCGCGATTTCCTCATGCAGGCAATCGCGCATTTCCTGCGGACTGACGTCATAGGGGATGAAGATGCCCAGCCGCTCGCGGCGGCGCAACTCGGTCCAACTGCTTTTGGCTTTGCGCCTGTCGCGGCGGTATTCTTCCAGGCTTGAAGCGTTGGGAACGACAAAGCAGGCGGCGTTCGGCAGAACGCGGTGGATTTGCTCCTGACTGACCGCCTCGACGGTGATGTTAGCCTGACCCTCGTCGATCTGACGGATGTCGATCCCCGCTTCGCGCCGAATGCGGTTCAGCAGGCGGGTCAGGTCCCGCTGCATGCTTGGGGTCGGTGTGCCGGTCAGGCGCAGGGTGACGGGCGTTTCAAAGCGGGTGAAAACAGGTAGGGGGGCTCCGCTTTCAAGTTCGAAATGCAGCGAAACGAAATCGGCGGCGATGTTCTTGTTCGACCGCGCCGGGGCGGTGGGATACGCGCGGGCGAAACTCTTGGCAGGGGGCAGCGATATTTCGGCGACGTTCACGCGGGTCGGTAGCTCGATCCGGTCCACCTGCGTACAGGCCGAAACCGCAGCCACCAGAAGGAATGCGCCCCACCGCTTCATGAGCGGTTGTACCGTATAAAGGGCGACTTCTTGCCGATCCGGTCGTACAATTGCCGGGCCGTGTGGTTGAAATCCTGCGTCAGCCAATAGACCGAGGGCGCGCCTTGACGGTCTGCCTCATCATAAACTGCCTGGATCAACGCCCGCCCGACGCCGGTTCCGCGCGCCTCGGGGCGGGCAAACAGGTCCTGCAGATAGCAGACGTTTTCCACCTTCCACGCGTGGCGGTGAAACAGGTAATGGGTCAGCCCCACAAGCTGCCCGTTCAGGTCGGCCACGAAGCACGAAAAATCATGCAGATCATCGCCCAGCAGGCGCGAAAAGGTGGAATCGTAAATCTCATCCGGCACCGAGGTTTCGTAAAACGCCAGATAGTCGTGCCACATTTCGGCCCATGGCTCTCGGTCCTCGGGCCGCAGGGGGCGGATTGTCAAATTGTCGGCCAAAGGACGTCCTGCTCTGCTGTTGTGGTGCCGGGACCCGAGCGGTGGGCCATGCACAATGCTTGCATTCAGCCCGCCTTAAGGCAAGCCGTGATCCCCGCGCGCCGGTCAGGCCGTCGCTATCGCTTGGATCGTGCCATAAACGCCAGCCGCTCAAACAGGTGCACATCCTGTTCGTTCTTCAGTAATGCTCCATGCAGCTTGGGCAGTGCATTCGCTCCGTCGCGCTTGAGGTCCTCAGACGTCAGATCCTCGGCCAGCAGCAGTTTCAGCCAATCCAGAACTTCCGAGGTCGAGGGCTTTTTCTTCAACCCCTGCGTCTCGCGGATTTCATAGAACTGGGTCAGGGCGGTGGTCAGTAGCGCGTCCTTGATGCCGGGGTGGTGTACTTCGACGATCCGGCGCATTGTGGCCTCATCCGGAAAGCGGATATAGTGGAAGAAACAGCGGCGCAGGAACGCGTCGGGCAGTTCCTTTTCATTGTTCGAGGTGATGATGACGATGGGGCGGTGCTTGGCGCGGATCGTCTGACCGGTCTCGTAGACGTGGAACTCCATCTTATCGAGCTCCTGCAGCAGGTCGTTGGGAAACTCGATATCGGCCTTGTCGATCTCATCGATCAGCAGAACGACTTTTTCGTCTGCCTCGAACGCCTGCCACAGCTTGCCCTTGCGGATATAGTTCGACACGTCATGCACGCGTTCCTCGCCCAATTGGCTATCGCGCAGCCGGCTCACCGCGTCATATTCGTACAAGCCCTGTTGGGCGCGGGTGGTGGATTTGACGTTCCACTCGATCATCTTCAGGCTCAACGCCCCGGCCACCTGCCGCGCCAGTTCGGTCTTGCCGGTTCCGGGCTCGCCCTTGACCAACAGCGGACGCTCCAGCGTGACGGCTGCGTTCACGGCAATGGTCAGATCGTCGGTGGCGACATATTCGGCTGTGCCTTGAAAACGTGCGGTCATAGGCCCCTCGTGTGGATTCGCGTGATGTGCGGGCAGAATTGTGGTTTCCGGGTTACAGAGAGCCAAGGTTTTTGACAACCCGGGTCCCTGCGTCGTGTTTGGTGAATTTTGCAGCGACTTCAATCCGTTTTGCTTGATTCGCTTTTGGCCGGGTGCCGCATGGGTTGTAGGACGCCCAGAAATGGCCCGATAAAGTTCACAGAAAAACAAGGTTTTGTTTGTAAAAGTCTCATATTTAGACCGGTTCTTGTGACGGCGCGTTTGCGCTACGTTTGTGTAGTGACATTCCCACGCGCGTCGGATACATGCAGCGCAGAAGGGGGTGCCAAATGTCAGGTGAAACGACCGCAACCAACGACGTTTCTGGCCATACCGAGGGAGCAAAGATGAAGCAGGAAGTTTTTCTGCCGGAAGATTATCGCCCGGCCGAAGATGAACCGTTTATGAACGATCAACAGCTTGAGTATTTCCGCCGCAAGCTGCTGGATTGGAAAAATGAACTGTTAGCAGGCAGCCGCGACACGATCGAAGGGCTTCAGGACAATACCCGGAACATTCCCGATGTTGCAGATCGGGCCAGCGAAGAAACCGACCGGGCCCTGGAACTGCGCACGCGGGACCGTCAGCGCAAGCTGGTCGCCAAGATTGATGCAGCCCTGCGCCGGATCGACGAAGGCGAATACGGGTACTGCGAAAAGACCGGCGATCCCATTTCCCTGAAACGTCTGGACGCACGGCCGATCGCAACCATGACGCTTGAAGCGCAAGAGCGTCACGAGCGCCGCGAAAAAGTCCACCGCGACGATTGATCGCTGGGAAACTTGGTAAAACGGAAACGCCGGGGCCTGTCGCTCTGGCGTTTTTGCGTTAAGGCGGTGCCATGAAGATCGACAGGCTGAAATTCTGTGTCATCGGCGGTGGGATTGGCGGACTGGCCGCCGCGCTGGCGTTGCGACAATCGGGCGCTAAAGTCACGGTGTTGGAGCAGGCCCCAGCCCTGACCGAGGTGGGCGCAGGGCTGCAGATCAGCGCCAACGGCATGTGCATCCTGCGTGCGCTGGGTGTGGTGAGCGACGTCCCCGAAGCGGGGCAAAGATCGCATGGCACCCTGTTGCGGGACTACCGCAAAGGCCGCCTGATCAGCCGTCTGCCAGGCCCATCTGCCGGGCCGACCTACTACTACCACCGCGCCGATCTGCTGGATCTGCTGCACACGGCGGCGCAGCAGGCCGGTGTCGATATCCGTCTGGGTGCCCGCGTGACACAGGTGATCAAACACCCCGCCGAGGCTGAGGTGGTTCTGGACGATGGCGAAAGGCTGCGCGCTGAATGCGCCATAGCTGCGGATGGCGGGCGTAGCATCATCCGGCCTATCCTGAATGGTCCCGAGGCTCCGGAATTCACCCATCAGGTCGCCTGGCGCGCGACAATTCCTTGGGAACAGCGAGAACAAACCCCGAAAGCGACGCTGACAATGGGTCCGCACCGCCACGTTGTGACCTATCCCTTACGTGATCAACGCCTGCTGAACATCGTGGCGATCGAAGAACGCTCGGATTGGCAGGAAGAAGGCTGGCGCCGCCCCGGCGACCCGGACGACTTGCGCGCGCGCTTTGCCGATTTCGGTGGGCCGGTACGGGACATTCTCGCCAAAGTGGACGAGGCGCATCTGTGGGCGCTATTCCTGCGCCCGGTCGCCGAAAAATGGCAGAACGGACGGCTGGCCCTGTTAGGCGATGCAGCCCATCCAACGCTGCCTTTCATGGCGCAGGGGGCATGTTTGGCACTTGAAGATGCGTGGATATTTGCGCGATCTTTCAAGGAACAATCCGGCGTGACCCGCGCGCTTGCCGCCTATGAGCAAACACGACGGCTGCGTGCACAAAAGGTCGTAGAGGCAGCTAACGCCAATACCCGCAATTTCCACCTGACCGGGGCGGCTCGGCTGGCAGCTCAGGCGGCGTTAACGGTAATCGGCCCGCGCCTGTCCCGACGCTATGAGTGGATTTATCGCTACGACGCGACCGTTTGAGCCCTTACAGATCCAGATCGACCCACACCGGAACATGGTCCGAGGGCTTCTCATGACCGCGCACCTCGGCATCAATCCGGCAATCCCGCATCAGATCGGCAGCCTGCGGGGTCAGCAGGAAGTGGTCGATGCGAATACCGTCATTCTTGTTCCATGCCCCGGCCTGGTAATCCCAGAATGAGTAATGCCCGGGCCCCTGCGTGTGCGCCCGAAACGCCTCGGTGTACCCGAGGTTCAGAATCTTGCGGAACGCAGTGCGGCTTTCCGGTCGGAACAACGCATCCTCGCGCCAGTCATCCGGGCGCTTCGCGTCTTCTGCTTGCGGAATGATGTTGTAGTCACCTGCCATAAGGGCCGGTTCTTCTGTCGACAAAAGATCGCGGGCGCGATCATACAGACGCTCCATCCATGCCAATTTGTAATCATATTTTGGGCCGGGAACAGGATTGCCGTTGGGCAGATACAGCCCGCAAATACGCAGGGGCTTTTTGCCAATGACGGTGGCCTCAATCCACCGCGCCTGTTCGTCCTCGTCATCCCCCGGTAGCCCGCGTGAGACGTCTTCCAAAGGCAGTTTGGACAGGATCGCCACGCCGTTGAAACTCTTCTGCCCGTGGCTTTCTACGTTGTAGCCGCGATCTTCAAATATCTCGCGCGGGAAGTTTTCATCGATCGACTTGATCTCTTGCAGCAACACGACGTCGGGCTGCGCATCGTCGAGCCAACGGGGCAGAGCCTCGACCCGCGCCTTGATGCCGTTGATATTGAACGTGGCGATTTTCATGCGCGGTCCTCCGTTGGCTTGTGGCAACCTATCGCTCATTCAAACCCCAGCGGCAAGTGTTGGGCGGATTTGCGAGGCTCTGCCTCGCGCTCCGGGATATTTTTAGACAGATGAAGAAACGGATCTTTAACCATTTTGAGTGAAGAAGATCAGGCGGTACAGGCGGGGACGCCGATGACCGCGACAGGTGAAGCTCTCCGATGGATTGGTCGGAGAGCGGATCCCTGCTTCATCTGTCTAAAAATATCCTGGGGGTGTGGGGGCAAAGCCCCCATCGGCGCTACATCGAAAAAGAGGTGCCGCAGCCGCAGGACGAGGTGGCGTTCGGATTCTCGATCACAAATCGCGCTCCGATCAGTTCCTGCGTAAAATCAATCACGGCGTTTTCCAGAAACGGCAAAGAGATTGAATCGACGATTACCTTCTGGCCCTTGCCCTCAAGGATCAGGTCGTCTTCTTTCGGGGTGTCCAGAGCGATTTCGTATTGAAAACCGGAACATCCACCGCCTTCCACCGCCACGCGCAGGGCTTGCCCTTGATCTGCTGCGCCAATCTCAGCCAGACGATCAAAGGCGCGTTCTGTGACTGTCGGGGGCAGATTCATGCCAGACTCCAAAGGTTTATTTCTGAACCACGGTACAATATATGAAACCTGACGACAGGCGACAAGGACAAGACGAGTGGAGCGAGCGGGTTTTGCCTCGGATCCGGGCCGCGCGAGGGGGCGGCTGGTGCCGGAAGAGGAGAGCAGTTTCCGGTCCTGCTTTCAGCGCGACCGGGACAGGATCATTCACGCAAGCGCCTTTCGGCGGCTCAAGCACAAGACGCAGGTGTTTGTCGAGCATGAAGGCGATAGCTACCGCACCCGTCTGACCCATTCCATTGAAGTGGCGCAGGTCGCGCGGACCATTGCCGGGGCCTTGGGACTGAATCCGGAACTGACTGAAGCTGTGGCATTGGCGCATGATCTGGGGCACACGCCGTTTGGTCATACGGGTGAGGACGCTCTGCATGCTTTGATGCAGCCGTATGGCGGTTTCGATCACAATGCGCAGGCGATCCGGATCGTCACGAAACTGGAAAGGCACTATGCGGAATTCGACGGCTGTAATCTGACATGGGAGTGCCTTGAAGGCATCGCCAAGCACAATGGCCCCGTGTCGGGGGAACTGCCCTGGGCGCTGGCCGAGTGCAATGGCGTTTTTGATCTGGAACTGCACACCCATGCCAGTGCCGAGGCGCAGGTGGCGGCGCTGTCGGATGACATAGCTTATAACAACCACGATTTGCTGGACGGGCTGCGGGCGGGGCTCTTTTCAGATGCCGAGATCGAGCAACTGCCCATCGTCGGCGACTGCTATGCCGAGGTGGATCGCAAATATCCCGGCCTTGACGCCTATCGGCGGCGGCATGAGGCGTTGCGCAGGGTGTTCGGTGTTATGGTGTCGGATGTCATTGATGCCTCCCGAAACCTGATCCAGGCCTCAGGTGCGCAATCGGTCGAGGAGATCCGTCATCTGGGCTACCCGGTCGTACAGTTCTCTGCCGGTCTTTGGGCGCAACTGAAAGAAATTCGCGCTTTTCTCTTTGCCCGAATGTACCGCGCGCCTGCGGTGATGCAGGTGCGGGCCGAGGTCAGCAAGGTCGTTCAGGAGCTATTCCCGATTTATCTGAGCGACCCAAGGCAAATGCCCGCGCGCTGGCATGCGGACATCGAAGCGGCCCAAGGCGAAACGGCGCTCGCCCGCATCGTTTCGGACTATATCGCGGGCATGACCGACAGGTTTGCCTTGCAGGACCATGCCCGGCTGACCGGAGATCATTCGATCGCGATGTAGGCGATGGCCCAGACCTGCTGGCCCGCCTGTGTCTGGGCAAGGTCGGCATCCTCGGTAGGAGGGAAGACGATCATCGTTGGACCATAGCCGCCGATGCCCATCGGCGCGCCGTCGGCATGGGTTGCTACGATGGGTTGGTGTGTCTCAATGCTCTGCCACGGAATTTCCGCCTGATAGCCGTCCATCGCCATGGGCAGCGCGGTTTTACCCTCGGCACCGGCCATCTTCATCACTTCGGACAGCAGCGGGCCCGTGAAAGTATAGTCGCGCTGGTTGTCCGGCGGGCCATAGGGGATGGTGATCTCGACCTGCGCAAGCCCGTCCAGAATCGCGGCGTCAAAACCGGCGGCCCCGTCATGGGTGACCTCAAGAAACCCAAGCAAACCGCCGTCATTTTCGCCGCGCGCGGGCAGGTTGGTTTCGTCAACCGCGCCGCCCAGCGTCAGGATCACATGGCCCTGCGGCGCGGGCATTTCGGCCCAGACAGAAGTGGCGGTCAGCAACAGGGAAAGGGGCAGGGCAAGGCGCATCATTTGGGGCTCCGGCGGTTGAATTGCAAATTTGACATTACCGGTCTGCGCGGCTGAACCAAGCTCAAACTTTAGGCGTCCATTGACCTTGGCGCTTTGCGTGTTAAACCGCCCGGCAAGCAGAAGGACATTCGAAATGAACCTGTTTTCCGAGATCCGCGCCCTTGTACTGGACGCGCTGGCAAAAATGCAGTCCGAAGGCGCGCTGCCCGAGGGGTTGAGCTTTGACAATGTGGCGGTCGAACCTCCGCGCGATGCGGCGCATGGCGACATGGCGACCAACGCGGCGATGGTGTTGGCCAAGCCCGCCGGAATGAAGCCTCGCGATATCGCCGAAGCTCTGGCAGGTAAGCTGGCGGCGGATGACCGGATCACCAGCGCTGAGGTCGCAGGCCCCGGGTTTTTGAACCTGCGGTTGGCGCTGCCGGTCTGGCAGGGCATTGTGGGATCGGTTCTGGAAAAGGGCACGGATTACGGCAAGTCCGACATGGGAGCGGGCAAGACTGCGAATGTGGAATTTGTCTCGGCCAACCCAACCGGACCGCTGCATGTGGGCCATTGCCGGGGCGCGGTGTTTGGCGATGCGCTGGCGGGTCTGCTGGATTATGCCGGGTTCGACGTCACCCGGGAATACTGGGTCAATGATGGCGGCGGGCAGGTCGATGTGCTGGCGCGGTCGGCTTATGAACGTTACCGCGAGGCCAACGGGCTGGAATTCGAGGTGAAAGAGGGGCTGTACCCCGGCGACTACCTCGTGTCGGTGGGCGAAGCGCTGAAAGAGAAGTTCGGCGACAGCATGATCGACAAGCCCGAGGCCGACTGGCTTGTCACCTTCCGCGATTTCACCATTGACGAAATGATGCGGCAGATCCGCGAAGATCTGGGCATGCTGGGGGTTCAGATGGATGTCTGGACGTCCGAGCGGTCGTATTATGACAGCGGCAAGATCGAAAAGACGCTGGAAGAGCTCAAAGAGATGGGGCTGGTCTATCGCGGCGTGCTGGAACCGCCCAAGGGCAAAGCTCCGCCCGAGGATTGGGAGCCGCGCGAACAGATGCTGTTCAAGGCGACCGAATATGGCGACGATGTTGACCGCCCGGTGCAGAAATCGGATGGCGGCTGGACCTATTTCGCGCCCGATCTGGCTTATCACTATGACAAGATCAAACGTGGTTTTGATGTCATCATCGACGTGTTTGGGGCCGATCACGGCGGCTATGTCAAACGGATGAAGGCGATTGTGGCTGCCCTGGACAGCGAAAAGCGGGTGTCCTTCGACATCAAGCTGACGCAGTTGGTGAAGTTGTTCAAGAATGGCGAGCCGTTCAAGATGTCGAAACGGGCAGGGACGTTCATCACGCTGCGCGACGTGTTGGAGCAGGTTGGGCCGGATGTTACCCGCTTTGTGATGCTGACACGGCGCAACGATGCTTCGTTGGATTTCGATTTCGACAAGGTGCTGGAACAAAGCCGCGAGAACCCGGTGTTCTACGTGCAATACGCCCATGCCCGCGTCATGAGCGTGCTGCGCCGCGCGGCTGAGGCCGGGATTGACGCGCAGGATACGACCCTCGTCGCGTCTGACAGGGGCAAGATCGACCACCCGTCCGAACTGGCGGTTGCCAAGAAGCTGGCCGAATGGCCGCGTCTGGTCGAAATTGCCGCCCGCACCAATGAACCGCACCGGGTTGCTTTCTACCTGTATGAACTCGCAGGTGATTTCCACGCGCTGTGGAACAAGGGCAATGACGAAACGCAGCTGCGTTTCATCCAGGATGGCGATGTTGCCACAAGCCAGTCAAAAATCGCATTGGCCCGGGCCGTTTCTGTTGTGATTTCAGCGGGCTTGGGTATTCTTGGCGTTACTCCGGCGCAGGAGATGCGGTAGCCAATATCGCCCGAACCGCCGGTACGAGGTAGGCAAGAAATGACCCGCGCGCCCAATTTTTACGGCGCGAAACGGGCGGTGAGGCGGATATGACGAGTTACGATTACTCGGGGCAGGAAAGTCCCGAGCACGCGCAGTACACGAATCAACCCCATGCGCAGGATGCGTATGAGTATCCCGACGACATGCAGGACCACACCGCGCCAGCGCGGTCTTTTAGTCTGGGGCGTGCGGTCAATGTGCTGGGTGCGGTTGCCTCGGTGGCGCTGGTCGTTGGGGTTGGCGTTTGGGGTTACAAGCTGGTCATGCGGGATGTTAGCGGCGTTCCGGTTGTACGCGCGGCAGAGGGACCGATGCGTATTCAGCCCGAAAAGCCCGGCGGCACCCCTGCGGACCATCAGGGCCTCGCGGTGAATGCAGTGGCGGCTGAAGGTTCGGCTGCGGCCCCGGCAGATCGCCTGATCCTGGCACCGCGTCCGGTGTCCCTGACAGATGAGGACCTGCCTGCAGGTGAACTGAAGCCGACACAAGCGGTGCATGTGATTGAAGAGCCGATCTCGAACCGTGAAGCGGCTGAGTTACGGCAGAACGCCGTTGACGCTCTGGTCGCGGAACTGGCCGGAGAGGCGGCGAAACAGGAACAGTCGCAGGACGAGGGCGTCCAAGTTGCCGCGCTGGCGTTGCCCGAAGAGGAACCTGCCATTGATCCCGCCGATCTGGCGGCCTCGCTACCGGATCCGGAACTGGCGGCGCTGCCCGGTGTACGGCGGTCTCTGCGGCCCCATACGCGCCCGGCCCGTAGCCTGCGCAGCGCGCCTGCCGAGGACGCAATCAATGCCGCCGTCAAAACGGCCGTGGGTCTGGATGTTGATCCCGACACCCTCAACAACGGGACACGTCTGGCCCAGTTGGGCGCTTACGAAAGCGTGGATGTTGCGAAGTCCGAGTGGGCGAGGCTTAACGGCCGATTTGGCGAGTATATGGATGGAAAACAACGCGTTATCCAAAAAACCTCAAGCGGCGGGCGCACGTTCTATCGCCTGCGCGTGCTGGGCTTCGATGACCTGAGCGACTCGCGCCAGTTCTGCGCCGCGCTGGTGGCACAGGGGGCCGATTGCATCCCGGTGGCCGTTCGGTGAATTTCGGTGCAGCGATCACCGATGCCGAAGGTTTGCGCCTGAGTGATGAGGAACGCGCCATGTTCCGCCAGATGAACCCGTTCGGGTTCATTCTGTTTGCCCGCAATATCGACACTGCCGATCAGGTCCGTGCCCTGTGCGACGATTTCCGCGAGGCAGTTGGCCGCAATTGCCCCATCACCATTGATCAGGAGGGCGGGCGTGTGCAACGCTTGCGCGCGCCTCTGGCCCGCGAATGGTTGCCCCCGCTGGATCACGCGGACCGCGCAGGGGATCAGGCCGAACGGGCCATGTATCTGCGTTATCGTCTGATTGCCCACGAACTGTTCGAACTGGGCATCGATAGCAATTGTGCCCCCACGGCTGATGTGGCGTGGGTCGACACCCATGCTTTTCTCCGAAACCGCTGCTACGGCAGTGACGCGGACCAGATCGGAAAGATCGGGCGCGCGGTGGCCAAGGCCCATCTGGACGGCGGGGTTTTGCCCGTTGTGAAGCACATGCCCGGCCATGGCCGTGCGACGCTGGACACCCATTTCGACTTGCCACGCGTTGACCTGTCGTTGGAAGAGCTGACTGAGACGGACTTTGCGCCGTTCCGCGCGCTGAACGATCTGCCCATGGGGATGACAGCGCATCTGGTGTTCGAACAGATCGACTCGACGCCGGCAACAATCTCAGCACCGATGATGCAGGTGATCCGCGAGGTGATCGGCTTCGAAGGCCTGATCATGACCGACGACATCTCGATGAAGGCGCTCAGCGGGTCCGCCGCGGACCTGTCGCGGCAGGCATTGCAAGCGGGGTGCGATGTTGTCCTGCACTGCAATGGAAGCTTTGCGGAACGCGCCGAAGTGCTGGAAGCCGCAGGTCAGATGTCGGACATGGCACAAACCCGCGCGGAACGTGCGCTGGCCATGCGCAAAGCCCCGCAGGAACTTGACATCCAAGCCGCCGAGGCGGAACTATCTGCCCGAATGGGCGGGCAGGTATATGAACGATAACCTTTTCAGCGAAGACCCGGTCTCGGTCGCAGATCGTCTTGCGGCCGAAGCGCTGATCGTTGACGTCGACGGGTTCGAAGGCCCGCTGGACGTGCTGCTGACCCTGTCGCGGACGCAAAAGGTCGACCTACGGAAAATCTCGGTTCTGGCGCTGGCACAGCAATATCTGGCCTTTGTCGAAAAGGCCCGCGCGCTGCGGATCGAACTGGCCGCCGATTATCTGGTCATGGCCGCCTGGCTGGCATTTCTGAAATCCCGCCTGCTGCTGCCACCCGACCCGGATGACGAAGGCCCCTCGGGCGAAGAACTGGCCGCCCATCTGGCGTTCCAGCTTGAACGTCTGCAGGCCATGCGGGACGTCGCCGCGCGGCTGATGGCCCGCGATCAGTTGGGGCGCGATTTCTTCAAGCGCGGGCAGGGCGAGGACGTGACCCGCATCCGCACCGTGACCTATTCCGCCACGCTGCTGGATCTGATGCAGGGCTATGCCCGCATCCGCACCCGCGACGAATTCCGCCCCTTCGTGATGGACCGCGACGCGGTGTTCACGATGGAACAGGCGCTGGAACGGATGCGCCCGCTGATCGGGTTTGCAGGGACCTGGACGGATATGGAGACCTATCTGCCCGATGGCTGGGATGCTGATCCGGTGCGCAAACGCTCGGCCACGGCGGCGACCTTTGCGGCCTCGCTGGAACTGGTGAAGGAAGGACATATGGAGATCAAGCAGAGCGAGACCTTCGCTCCGATCCATCTGCGGAAAAGGACCGAAACCCGTGACTGACGCCCCCGAAGAGACCGGCACGCTGTTCGAAGCGCCCCCCTTGGCCGAACAGGAGCGCATGGTCGAAGCGGTGCTGTTCGCCAGCGCCGAGCCTGTCACCGTGGCCGATCTTGAGGCCCGGATGCCCCATGGCAGCGACGCGGCGCAAGCGGTTGAATTGCTGCAAAAACGCTATGAAGGGCGCGGTGTGCGTGTGGTCCGTGTGGGCGAGGCCTGGGCGATCCGAACGGCACCAGACCTAGGTTTCCTGATGCAGAAGGAAACGGTTGAGACCCGCAAGCTGAGCCGCGCCGCCATCGAAACGCTCGCCATTGTCGCCTATCATCAGCCCTGCACCCGAGCCGAGATCGAGGAAATTCGCGGCGTGTCCGTCTCGCGCGGCACCATCGACCAGTTGCTGGAAATGGAGTGGATCAGGCTGGGCCGCCGCCGCATGACGCCGGGTCGTCCGGTGACTTTCGTGGTGACGCCGCAGTTTCTGGATCACTTCGGGCTGGAAAATGCGCGCGACTTGCCGGGGCTCAAGGAATTGCGCGCCGCAGGGCTGCTGGAAAACCGTCCGCCCCCGGGGGCGATTCCGCTGGGAGAGGGCCGCGAAGATGAAGCAGACGAGGATCAGACGGAACTTTTCGAGGAAGAATAGCCAACCGGCCCTTTTTCCACCGCAAAGACCCCTTAAGTTGTGTCCCAGCAAACGGAGTTGAACAATGAACGCGAACCGGATCATCGACATGATCGTGCGTCAGGTCATACGGCGACTGGTGACACGTGGCGTGGACAAGGGCTTTGACATGGCCAGTCGGACGGGCAAACCGGGGCAAGCCCCGCGCGATCCGGAAGCCAAGCGTCAGGTGGCGGACAGCTCCAAGCGGCAAAAGCAGAACATGAAACAGGCGCAACGGATGACCCGCCAGATGCGCCGGTTCATGAAATTCTAACCAGCCTTGAAATGCTTCGACAGTTTCAGGCCCTGGCCCTGATAATTCGACGCAATGCCTGCGCCGTATAGCTGCGTTGGCATCTCGGCCATCTTCTCATAGACCAGCCGCCCGACAACCTGACCGTGTTCCAGCACAAACGGTGCTTCGTGGCAGCGGACCTCAAGCACGCCGCGCGAGCCTGCACCACCGGCGGCGGCGTGGCCGAAACCGGGATCGAAGAAACCCGCGTAATGCACCCGGAACTCCCCGACCATCGCCAGATAAGGGGCCATCTCGGCGGCATACATCGGCGGGATATGCACCGCCTCGCGACTGACGAGGATGTAGAACGCGCCGGGGTCCAGGATGATGCGGCCATCATTGGTGCGCACCTCTTCCCAGTATTCCTGCGGGTCGTATTCGCCGATCCGGTCCAGGTCGATGACGCCGGTATGCGGCTTGGCGCGATAGCCGACCAGATCTGTGTCGGGCAGTTGCAGGTCGACTGAAAAGCCCAACCCGTCCTGAATCACCGCAGGCCCATCCACAAGGGGCGAGTCCATATGCAACGCGGTCAGTTCCGCGTCGGTCAGAACCGCCTGACCCTGCCGGAACCGGATCTGGTTTAGGCGCATGCCGGGGCGGACGAGGACCGAGAAGGAGCGCGGGCAAATCTCGGCGTACAAAGGCCCGGTGTATCCTGCGGGCACCCGGTCAAATTCGGCCCCGCCATCGGTGATGGTGCGGGTCAGCAGGTCCAGCCGCCCGGTCGAGCTTTTGGCGTTGGCCACGGCGCTGACATCATCGGGCAAGGCTAGCGATTCCATCAGCGGCACCAGATAGACGCAGCCTTTTTCCAGAACCGCGCCGTCGGTGATGTCGATGCGGTGCATTTCGAACTCGGCCAGACGGTCGGCGACCGAACGGTTTTCGCCCGCAAGGAACGACGCGCGAACACGGTAAGCCACTGTTCCCAGGCGTAAATCAAGGCTGGCGGGCTGAACTTGAGCCGGGATGATCTCGGGGCTGGCCGTGATCTCACCTCGCGCGATCATCGCCTCAAGCTGCTGGTTCGGGCATACGCCGGTCATTCCGATCCCCTCATGTGCCAGAGCGGGATCTGGCCTGTGTGCCATAAACGTCGGTGTGATTTGGTCGGGCTAGCAGGACTCGAACCTGCGACCTTCCGTCCCCCAGACGGACGCGCTACCAGGCTGCGCCATAGCCCGACGTTGGGCTGTTCATAAAGATTTTCCCGGCAGGGGCAAGAGGAAAACAATGCCTTTTTTCCTATCCGGCCACCTTGGTTTCCACCCGATCCAGCCATGTGCGCAGGTCCCGCGCAATCGGTGCGATTCGGGCCAGAAGCGCATCGTCATACTCGTCGCGGTTCCAGGCCAGCGACGCGACACCACCCAGCAGTGGGGCGGTGTCCAGCTCCGGCTCTGCCGGCGCAGGGTCCGCAGATGCAGCGGCGGGGCTTGGGTGTTCTGGCGCGGCCTGTGGCGTCGAAGGTTCGTCCAGATCCATATGGATTTGCTCGGCCGCGGCGGGTTGTTTCGCGGCGAAGGGAACCACTGTGGCGTCCGCCTCGGCAGGTTCGTCCAGCGGCTGGGACAGGGCGGCGACATGGGCCACACCCTGTTCGCGCAGGATGCGCTGCACGCCTTTGATGGTGATGCCATCCTCGTGCAGCAGCTTCTTGATGCCCCCCAGCAGGCGCATGTCGTTGGGCCGGTAATACCGCCGCCCACCGGCGCGTTTCACGGGTTTGACCTGACTGAACCGACTTTCCCAGAATCGCAGCACATGGGCCTGCACTCCCAGCCAGTCCGCAACCTCACTGATCGTGCGAAACGCGTCGGGGGACTTGCTCATCTCTACGAGACCTCTGACTTACTTGCGGTTCCCGGCGGCGACGCGATCCTTCATCAGGTGCGACGGGCGGAAGGTCAGAACGCGGCGGGGTTGAATCGGAACCTCTTCGCCGGTTTTGGGGTTGCGGCCGATGCGGGCGGTTTTGTCCCGAACGCTGAACGTGCCGAAGGATGAAATCTTGACCTGCTCGCCGCGCACAAGCGCGTCGGACATGTGGTTCAGAACGCTTTCGACCAATTGCGCGCTTTCGTTGCGTGAGAGGCCTACCTCACGAAAGACAGCCTCGCTCAGATCCATTCGGGTCAGTGTTTTGTCGCCCATGCCAATTCCCCTGTTGATAGGAAAGAATAGGGTCAGGGGAAATTCGCTGTCAATATCAATGAATTGCAGGCGGCTGTGTAAGCCGGATTGCGCCTGTTACCAGCGCAGCGCCACCGCGCCCCAGGCCAGACCGCCGCCGATGGCCTCGGTCACGATCAGATCGCCCTGCTTGATCTGCCCGCGTTCCTTGCCCACCGAAAGGGCCAGAGGGATCGAGGCGGCAGAGGTATTGCCGTGATCCTGCACGGTGACCACCACGTTCTCCATCGGCAGGCCCATCTTTTTCGCGGTGCCCTGAATGATGCGGATATTGGCCTGATGCGGCACGACCCAGTCAACATCAGCGCTGCTGAGACCCGCGCGTTCCAAGGCGGTTTCAGCGGTTTTTGCAAGCTTTTCAACGGCATGGCGGAAGACCTGATTGCCCTGCATCCGCAGGTGCCCGGTCGTATGAGTCGACACACCGCCGTCGACATAGAGCAGGTCCTTGTAGCGTCCGTCCGAATTCAGATCGGTTGCCAGAATGCCGCGATCCGCGGGGGTGCCTGCACTCTCCTGCGCTTCAAGCACTAGCGCGCCCGCGCCGTCGCCGAACAGGACGCAGGTGGATCGGTCGGTCCAGTCCATGATTCGGGAAAACGTCTCGGCCCCGATCACCAGAACGCGTTTGGCTTGACCCGACAGGATCAGAGCATCGGCGTTGCTGAGTGCAAAGACGAATCCGGCGCACACGGCCTGAACGTCGAAAGCAAATCCTTTGGTCATGCCCAGCCGGGCCTGAACCATCGTCGCCGCAGACGGAAAGGTCAGATCGGCGGTCGAAGTGGCCAGAACGATGGCGTCGATATCATCCGCCGTCAGCCCCGCATCGGCCAGCGCCGCCTCGGCCGCGTGGGTTGCTAGATCCGACGTTGTTTGGCCATCTGCGGCAAAGTGGCGGCGTTCAATCCCCGAGCGTGTCCGAATCCATTCATCGGTTGTGTCCAGCGTCTTTTCAAACTCGGAATTCGGGACAACTCGTTCAGGCAAATAATGCCCGACACCTACAACAACTGAACGGCCTGCCATGTTGGGGTACTGCCTTTTTGTTATTTTTCGGTCTGCGGCGCAGATTGCGCGGCATCTTGGGCAAGCTGGGCCGTTGATGCAACCCGTGCCGCCAATTTTTCGGCAAATCCTGACTGGGCCAAGGTGAACGCCAGCTTGACTGCTGCCGACACGCCGGTCGCGTCCGCGCCGCCATGCGATTTGACCACGGTGCCATTCAGGCCAAGGAAAACACCGCCGTTCACCCGGCGTGGATCGATGCGTTTTTTCAGCCGGTTTAGCGACGTGATGGCCAGAACCGAAGCCAAACGGGACAGGGGCGAATACTTGAACGCCTGCCGCAGCAGATCGCCGATCAGGCTGGCGGTGCCTTCACCTGTCTTGATGGCGACGTTACCAGTAAACCCGTCTGTTATGATCACATCTGCCTTATCACCGGGAATATCGCTGCCTTCGACAAAGCCCACAAAATCGAAATTTGCGGGATCGGCAAAATCGGCAATCAGGGAATGTGCCTCTTTCAATTCGGCCCGGCCTTTGTGTTCCTCGGTACCTACGTTCAGCAGGCCGATCCGGGGGCGATTCAGCGCCATACCATTGCGGGCGTAAGAGGCCCCCATCAGCGCATATTGCAGCAGGTCCTTGGCATCGGCCCGGACATCGGCGCCAACATCCAGCATCACGTTGAACCCCTGCGGGTTCCGCGAAGGCCACAGAATGGCGATGGCGGGGCGGTTCACGCCCGGCAGCTTGCGCAGGCGCATCATCGACAGCGCCATCAGCGCGCCGGTATTGCCGCAGGACACCGCGCCGTGTGCTTCGCCCTGACGCACCACCTCAAGCGTGGACCACATCGAGGTCTGCTTGCCGTTGCGCACAACCTGGCTGGGCTTGTCCTCCATCGTGACCACATCGGGGCAATCACGAAAAACGACGCGCCCATCAAGGACACGCCGTTTGGCGACAAGCTTGCGCAAGGTCTGTTCCGGACCGTGCAGCAGAAACCTGATATCGGGGTTCTTTTTGGCCGAATTCGCAATGCCTGCAACAACGACTGCGGGACCCGCGTCCCCACCCATAGCGTCTACCGAGATGGTGATCCGACCGGCGTGCGAGGGTTGTTCAGTCATGCCTTGGCCTGCGCTCGATCAGGCTTAGGCTGCGTCTTCGTCCAGATCGATTTCGTCGGCCTGTGCGACGACTTCGCGATCATCATAGTGGCCGCAGGATGCACAAACGTGGTGGGGGCGCTTCAGTTCACCGCAGTTCGGGCATTCGTTCGGGTTTGCAGCAACCAGAGCGTCGTGTGCGCGGCGGTTGTTGCGACGCGACTTGGAAACTTTGTTCTGTTGGACGGCCATGGTCTCAACCTTTGTCTGACTGGGGGCGGCAGATTCGCTGCCAGCCCGGGTTTCGTAGTTCGTTTTATCGTGGTTTGACGCGCGTTTAGGGGACGAGCCCCGCAATGTCCAACCCAAAATCCGATGAGCGCGCGAAAATACTGCGATTCTCGGTATGTTCAAGCGATTTTTCTGACCGCCTGCTATGACAGGAAATCAGCGCCCTGTCACTCGTCTTTTTTGAGCGCGTCGCGCAATCCTGCCAACCCGGCAAAGGGCTTGGCGTCTTCGTCCGTCATCGCCTGTTTGCCCGGTTCGGTATAGTCGGCCTGACCGAGTTCCGCGCCATCCTTGCGCGGGTATTGGGGCAGGGCGAGGGATAGCGCTTCGGTCATCACCTGCGCGGGGTCGATCTCGGGACCCAAAGGCTCGGTCTCGTCGCCTTCGGGGATTTCGAACTCGTCTTCGTCCGGGTCGGTCCAGTCGGCCAGAAACAGGCGGGACACCGGGATGTCGATCCGGGTCGTGACCGGCTCCAGCGTAACGACGCAGGGCTGAATCACGGTTGCACCCAGCTTGCCGGTCAACTCCCAGTCGCGTTTGCCCTGCGCGCGGACCTGACCCACAAAGCTGAGTTTGCGCAGGCCCAGCAGGTTAAGATCGTTTTTCAGCGCTTCCAGCGCCTGCGCGCCCGGGCGCAGATCAAAGGGCGTGGGGGCGTTTTGCGGCAGATCGGCCACCCGAAGTGATGTGACGTTAGTCATCATAGAGTCTTTCCTGTGTTGAACCGTGGCAGCGGTTTCTGTAATCGGATAGAAGCCGTGACAGGCCAAGGCAAGAGGGTGCGTATGTTGAAGGTTGTAAACAGGTTTAAACCGGCTGCGAAATCGCTGGTCATTATTGTGGGCCTGGGTATTGCCGGGGCTTGCTCACCTGTCTTCCAGAATCACGGATATGTGCCACCTGCGGACCAGCTGGCCGAAATTCAGGTTGGCAAGGACACCCGCGACAGCGTGGCCGAGGCCATCGGCGCGCCCGGTGCGTCGGGCGTAGTCAAAGATTCCGGATACTATTACGTCCGCTCGCGGGTTCGCCACTACGGCCCCAAGCGGCCCGAGGTTGTCTCGCGCGAGCTGGTCGCTATCAGTTTCGACCAGCGCGGCGTTGTCCGTAATATCGAACGTTTCGGCCTTGAGGATGGCCTTGTCATTCCGCTTGAGCGCCGCGTGACCGAGTCGAGCGTTCAGGACAAAGGCTTCCTGCGGCAGTTGCTGGGTAACATCGGTAACTTCAACCCAGCAAATATTCCGGGTGCCAACTAAAACAGGCCGGTCCCTTGCTTAGGTCACATGGCGGTCACATGTCATGTGTTACCCAAACGACAAGGACGACAACAGGTCAGCAACCGTGGAGGATGCGACCATTACAACGGCAGTTTTGTTGAGCAAAGGGCGCTATCGCGCCCGTCTGGCCCAGTCGGCCGCGGATGTGGCGGCGGCACAGCGCCTGCGGACGCTGGCCTTTGGCACCCGTCAGGTCGATCAGGACGGTTTCGATGCTGCGTGCGCCCATGTTCTGGTTGAGGACATGCGGTCAGCCGGGCAACTGGTCTGCTGCTTTCGTATGCTGGTGATGGAACATGGGGCCGAGATCGGGCGCAGCTATTCCGCACAGTTTTATGATCTGTCGTCCCTCAAGGATTTCAGCGGACGAATGGTGGAAATGGGCCGGTTCTGCATCCATCCGGACTGGACTGACCCTGATATTCTGCGTGTCGCGTGGGGCGCGATGACGGCTTACGTGGATCAGAACGGGGTCGAGATGTTGTTCGGCTGTTCCTCGTTCGCGGGAACCGAGACCGGGCAGTATCTGGACGCGTTCGCCATGCTCAAGCACCGGCATCTGGGGCCCAAGCGCTGGTTGCCGCGGGTCAAGGCACCGGATGTGTTCCGGTTCGCGGCCCGTTTGCGGCGCAGGCCGGATGCGAAGAAGGCGATGCTGAAGATGCCTCCGCTTCTGCGCACCTATCTGATGATGGGCGGCTGGGTCAGTGATCATGCGGTGGTGGATCGGCACATGAACACGCTGCATGTGTTTACCGGGCTTGAGATCGGGGCGATCCCCCCGGCACGGAAGCGTTTGCTGCGGGCGGTGGCCGGGTAATTCCGTATTTTTAACGAGAAGAAGGTGTGGGCGTTGACGCGCCTGCCTTGCGGGTTTAGCTGGCGGGCATGGCGAGAATTCCTTTGTTGCAGATGTCCGGCATTTCCCTGACCTTCGGGGGTGATCCGGTGTTTTCCGAGCTTGATCTGGTGGTGCAGCCCGGTGACCGTGTGGCGCTGGTGGGGCGCAACGGGTCGGGCAAATCTACATTGATGAAAGTGATGGCCGGTCTGGTCGAAGCGGACCGGGGCGACATCGTGATTCCGCCAGGGAAATCCGTTGGGTATATGGAGCAGGACCCCAGCATGGAGGGGTTCGCGACCTTGGGCGATTACGCCTCAAGCGGGTTGGAGCCCGGAGAGTTGTACAAGGTCGAACGCGCGGGCGAGGGGTTGAAATTCGATCCGTCACGCGCGGTCGAGACCGCCTCGGGCGGGGAGCGGCGGCGGGCGGCGCTGGCCAAGTTGATGGCGGAAGCGCCGGATCTGATGCTGTTGGACGAGCCGACAAACCATTTGGACATTGAGGCCATCGCCTGGTTGGAGCGTGAGTTGGGCGCGACGCGGGCGGCGTTTGTTCTGATCTCGCACGACAGGGCGTTTTTGCGCGCTTTGACTCGCGCGACGCTGTGGATTGATCGGGGCGTCGTCCGGCGGCAGGAACAGGGGTTTGAAGCGTTCGAGGCCTGGCGTGACAAGGTTTGGGAAGAAGAAGACCAGCAGCGGCACAAGCTGAACCGGCTGATCAAGTCCGAGGCCAAATGGGCCGTCGAAGGCATCAGCGCCCGTCGCAAGCGCAATCAGGGCCGGGTGCGTGCGCTACAGGCCTTGCGGGCCGAGAAAGCGGCGCAGATCAAGCGGCAGGGATCGGCGGCCATGTCGCTGGAATCCGGCCCAAAGTCGGGCCGCAAGGTGATCGAGGCCAAAGGTGTTTCGAAAGCCTTTGGCGATCAGCAGATCGTGCGCAACTTCAACCTGTTGGCGCAGCGCGGCGATCGTTTGGCCTTTGTCGGGCCGAACGGCGTAGGCAAGACGACGCTGCTGAAGATGTTGCTGGGGCAAGAGGCTCCGGACACGGGCACGGTCACGCTGGGCACCAATCTTGAGATTGCCGTTTTTGATCAGACCCGTGCGCAGCTCGATCTCGAGATGACCCTGTGGGACAGCCTGACCGGTGACCCTGAGATGCGGGTATCGGGCAAGGCCGATCAGGTCATGGTGGGCGGGCAGCCGAAGCATGTGGTTGGCTATCTCAAGGAGTTTCTGTTTGACGAACGGCAGGCAAGAGCCGCTGTTAAGTCCTTGTCAGGTGGGGAAAAAGCGCGATTGTTGCTGGCGAAGCTGATGGCCAAGCCTTCAAACCTGCTGGTGTTGGACGAACCGACGAACGATCTGGATGTCGAAACGCTGGATTTGTTGCAGGAACTGCTGGACGACTACGATGGTACCGTTCTGCTGGTCAGCCACGATCGGGATTTTCTTGACCGGGTGGCGACGACGACCATCGCGATGGAGGGCAATGGCCGGGCGACGGTCTATGCTGGAGGATGGACCGACTATATTGCGCAACGCGGTGATGTTTTCGAGAAGAAAGAAGAGAAAACAAAGGCTTCAAAGCCGAAGATAACGCAAGAGGCGAAGCCGAAGGTGGGGCTTTCATTCTCGGAAAAGCACCGGCTTGAGAAGCTGCCTGCGGAAATTACGCGCCTTGAGGCCGAAATCGGCAAGCTTGAGGAACTTATGTCAGACCCTGAACTGTTCACGCGAGAGCCGGTCAAGTTTCAGAAAGCGACCGAGGCGCTGGTTGAGCGGCAGGAAAAGCTGTCAGCGGCCGAGGAGGAATGGCTGTTGTTGGAAGAGAAGGCCGAGGGGGCCTGAGGCCGCCCCGGGGTTCACTACACAGCGTTAGTCGGTCTTGCTCATCTCGTTCAGCGTAAAATCGGCAACGGCACCGTCGGTCGCTTGCATATAGGCGGCCAGATGCGGGGCGTTCATGTGGGTTTGCCACAGATCGCGGCTCTGCCAGTTTTCGTAGAACACAAAGAAGCTGGGGTTTGTGTTGTCGGTATGTAGGTCATACTGCAGGCACCCTTCCTCGGCGCGGGTGATGGGGATCAGCTTTTCCAGCTCTGCGCGGACAAGGTCCTCTTTGCCGGGGTGGGCGGTGATCTGGGCGAGAATGGTCAGGGCCATCGTCTGTCCTTTCGGGTTGAGTTGTGACGACCCGGCTTATGTGGCATTGATATATCTAGCGCAAGTACGCACTATTTGTGCAGGTAGGTACCTTTTGGATACTGATATGGGGCTCCGAAATGGAACGGTTCGACAGATATGACTGCAGTGGCGGATGCCCGGTTGAGGCCGGGTTGGAGCAGATTTCTGGCAAGTGGAAAGGGCTTGTTATCTATCACCTTTTGGGCGGCACGATGCGGTTCAACGCCTTGTCGCGGGCGCTGGGGACTGTGACGCAACGCAGCCTGACCAAACAGTTGCGCGAACTTGAGGCGGACGGGATCGTACATCGCAAGGTGTTTCCCGAGGTTCCGCCGCGGGTGGAATACAGCCTGACCGACAAAGGACGGGCCTTGCGCCCGGTGATTGAGGCATTGGCCGATTGGGGGCAGGCGCGAGTGCTTGGGTCAGCGCATCCGTAGCGCGCCGTCGATGCGGATGACCTCGCCGTTCAGATAGCCCATCTCGACGATGAACCCGGCCAGCCGCCCGTACTCGCTTGGGTCGCCAAGGCGCGGCGGGTTGGGGACATCGGCGGCGAGTTGTTGCTGTACTTCCTCGGGCAGACCGGCCAGCATTGGCGTCATGAAGATGCCCGGCGCGATGGCCATCACCCGAATGCCGGTCGAGGCCAGATCGCGGGCCATCGGCAGTGTCATGCCCACGACGCCGCCTTTTGACGCCGCATAAGCCGCCTGACCCTTTTGACCGTCAAACGCGGCGATCGAGGCGGTGTTGATGATGACACCACGCGCGCCGTCCGCGTCGGGCTCGTTCTTTGCCATCTCGGCGGCGGCCAGGCGCGAGACGTTGAAGCTGCCGACCAGGTTGATGTCGATAGTGCGCTGGAACGCGTCCAGCGGGTGTGGCCCGTCCTTGCCCACTGTCTTAGCACCAATGGCGATGCCTGCGCAGTTCACGGCGGCGGTGATCTTGCCCATTTTTTCCATCGCATGGGCAATCGCCTCGGCAACGGACGGCTCATGCGTCACATCTGTTTGCGCAAAATGCCCGTTGATTTCTGCGGCAACCTGCGTGCCGCGCGTCGCATCCCGGTCAAGCAATGTGACCTGCGCGCCCTGGGCTGCGAAGTAGCGCGCCGTGGCCTCACCCAGACCGGACGCCCCTCCGGTGATGATGGCGGCGGTGTCGGATAGGTGCATGGCGGGCTCCTCGCAGGTATATGAACGATTGTTCAATAACTGATTTAAACGCTCTGTGTCCATAGGTTTGATGGTCTCAGCCGCTGGGCCAGTGGATTCTAAATATATCCTCAGAAACCCTTTAGCGGGGCTTCACGCGACATCGCCATTTCGGTGCTGAACTGCCCGATCACATCGGGCGTCTTTTGGTCACGAGGTGCTGAAATGTCGAAGAGTACAAAGCAGAAATTGGGCGCGCTTACTGCTGTGCCATTCATGGGAATTCTGATGGTGAGCAGCGCGTCTGCAGCACCTGAGACCTGCAACTGGAAAACTGCGCGGGATTACGCCAATGCGGGTGATTATGCGGCCCTGTGCGACTGCGCGCAGGTCACACCAAGCTTCTTGGAGCGGCTTCAGAGCCGGTCTGATTTCGAAACAACCCTGACCGTGACCGGAGCGCAATGCCCCGGACTGGCCGCGTTGTTGACTGACCTGCCGACGGCAAGCATTTCGAACGCGGCCAGCACTCTTGGTGAGGATCGGAGTTCTGATCGCAACACGCCGGGGGCCGGTCAAGTTGCGGATGCTGGCGGTGGCAGCAATGACAATCCCGGCGACGGCGGTGGTAACGATGGTCCCGGAGGCGGTGGTGGCAACGATGGCCCCGGCGACGGTGGTGGCAATGATG
Source organism: Ruegeria sp. G12 (assembly GCF_056533565.1). Taxonomy (NCBI): domain Bacteria; kingdom Pseudomonadati; phylum Pseudomonadota; class Alphaproteobacteria; order Rhodobacterales; family Roseobacteraceae; genus Ruegeria; species Ruegeria sp. G12. The sequence continues at coordinate 180,366 of NZ_JBQFOO010000002.1, read as the reverse complement.
GTCCCGGTGACGGAGGTGGCAACGACGGCCCCGGTGATGGTGGCGGTGATGAGCCGGGTGATGGCGGTGGCAAGCCAGGCGATGGCAAACCCGGCAAAGGCGGCGGCAAGGGCGGCGACGGACCCGGCAAAGGGAAAGGTGGCGGTAAAGGCGGCGACGGCCCCGGCAAGGGTAAAGGCGGCGGCAAGGGCAATAACGGGCACGGGAACGGCTCGGAAGGCAGTAGCCCCGGACGCGGCAACAACGCCAATGATGATGAAGGCGGTGGCGGCAAGCCCGGTAAGGGCGGCGGCAAGCGCTGAGCCGGTTTGACCCGCATCCTTCTGAAACCACAACGGCCACCCAAGGGGTGGCCGTTGCTGTGTTGGTAGTCGAACCGCTTAGCCCAACTGCACCAGCGCGTGCCGCTTCTTGCCAGCGCTCAGCTTGATGGGCGAGGACAGCGCGCCCGCGTCGATCATCAGCCCTGCATCGGTCAGGGGGGCGTCGTCCAGCTTGGCTCCGTTCTCGGCGATCAGGCGTTTGGCCTCTTTGCCGGATTTGGCGAGGCCGGATTTGACGATGATCTGCACGATCGAGGCGGGCAGGTCTTCGGCGTTCAGCGTCAGGGTTGGAAGGTCCTCACCCACGCCGCCTTTTTCGAACACTTCGCGGGCGGTGGCCTCAGCCGTGGCTGCGGCCTCGGCCCCGTGCAGCAGGTTGGTGACTTCGTTGGCGAGGCGGATTTTGGCCTCGTTGATCTCGGACCCTTGCAGCGCGGCCAGACGGTCGCACTCGTCGACGGGCAGTTCGGTGAAGATTTTCAGGAACCGGCCAACATCGGCGTCAGTGGTGTTGCGCCAGAACTGCCAGAACTCATAGGCACTCAGCATATCGCCGTTCAGCCAGACGGCTCCGCCTTGGGATTTGCCCATCTTGCGGCCATCGCTGGTGGTCAGCAGTGGCGTGGTCAGGCCATAGATTTCCTGATCCAGCACCCGGCGGGTCAGGTCGATGCCGTTGACGATGTTGCCCCACTGGTCCGAGCCGCCCATCTGCAGAACGCAGCTATATCGGCGGTTTAGTTCGAGGAAGTCATAGGCCTGCAGGATCATGTAGTTGAATTCGAGGAAAGACAGCGATTGTTCGCGGTCCAGACGCGATTTCACCGACTCGAAGGAAAGCATCCGGTTGACCGAGAAATGCCGCCCGATATCGCGCAGGAAATCGAGGTAGTTCAGGCTGTCCAGCCATTCCGCATTGTTCAGCATCAGCGCGCCGGTTTCGCTGTCGTCATAGGACAGGTACTTGGCGAACACCTTCTGCATTCCGGCGATATTGGCGTCGATCTGTTCGGGGCCCAGCAGGGGGCGCTCATCCGAGCGGAACGAGGGATCGCCCACCTTGGTGGTGCCGCCGCCCATCAGGGTGATCGGTTTGTGGCCGGTTTTCTGCAGCCAGCGCAGCACCATGATGTTCATCAGGTGCCCCACATGCAGTGACTGCGCGGTGGCGTCATAGCCGATATAGGCAGTTTGCACCCCACTGATCAACGCGTCGTCAAGGCCCTGACAATCGGTGCAGTCGGCGAGAAAGCCGCGCTCGATCATCGTGGCGATGAAATCCGATTTGGGGTGGTAGGTCATATCGTGCCCTTTGGGTTGATGTTGCGCGGCAACGTATAGGGCCGTGCAATGCCAAGTAAAAGGTGCATTTGCCCGTTTTAACGTGCAGAGGTCAGCTTTTGGTCGGCGGCAGGCGGAAGGCAAACACCATCGCAATCAAGTTCAACGCCGCCAACGCAAAGATCGGCGTGATCGGGTCATGCAGATGCGCCACGGCCCCGAGAGCCGCCGCAAAGGCGATGCCGACCAGCCCGGCGGTGACATCTCCGAGGGCGACGAGATAGGGGCGCTCGGTCTCTTTGGTCATTTCGATGATGTACAGGTAGCGGCCATAGATCACGCCATTGCCGCCGAGCGACAACAAAAGGATCACCGCCGCGTACAGCCAGACGTTCTGCGCATAGCCCATGAAGGTGAACCCCAACGCCAAGACCGCCGACAGTGCCGAGATCAGGCATCCCAGCCACATCACCGGCTTCACCGAGATCCGGCCGCTGAGCCAACCCCAGATGATCGAGCCGATCACGACACCGGCGCTGGCCCCGATCACGAAGTAACTCAGCGAGTGTTTGGTGCCCACGTGATAGGTGGCGGCGTGGATGGTGTAGAAGGGCATGGCCAGTTCGACCGTCACAAACAGCAGCCGGGTGAACAGGAACTTGCGATACCAGGGATAGCCCATGCCGGTTTTGAAGCCGGTCGCCAGTTCGGCCATTGGTTTGGGCTTCTTGGCGGGGGTAGGTCTGGGCGGCTGGTCCTCCTCGAAGATGCGCACACCGGCAAAGCTGATGCCGGCGGCAAACATGGCGACAACGCCGCACCACATGACAACGATATGGCGCTGCATGGGCTGGTCCGAGACCAGAAGGTCCTTGGTTACCCAGACAGCGACAATCGCTAAAGCGCCCGAGATCGTGGCCTGCGCAAACACCATCCGATTGCGCTTGGCATCCGGTACAGACACGCCATAGATCTGGCTGGTGCCAAGGCTGGCCAGCCCCTGACACAGCCCCATGATCGCCGCCGTCGCAAGGAACAGCAAAACGACCATCAGCTGCGGCAGGTTGGTCGCAAACAGCGCGACGATGGACAGGATCACTCCGGTCAGGATGTTGGGCACATAGACGGCCAGCTTCGCCCGGGTGACGCGATTGATGAAGGGCGAGACAAAAATCTCGGCGATCAGCCGCGCGCCAGTGACGCAGGGCAGCAGCAGCCCTGCGATAAAGGTGGGTGCGCCCAGGGCGAGATACAGGAACGGCAGCACCAGACGCGGGTTGACCAGTTGCGTCCCGATGGTTGCCAGTGCGCCTGACCAGAAGATCAGCTGGTAGTTCCGGTTTTCAACCGTGCGCGTTGATTTTGACGTCTCAGGCTGTCCCATTCTTGCTCATCACACGATCGGTATTTGTGTCTTGCCCACCGTCAATGCTGGCGCAGAAATCGGTTTTCTGCAATGGGATTGGGGCCTTGGTGTTGATCCCGAGGCGCAGGCGGCGAAAAAAGCTGAAGGATGCAGCGCAAGGCCCTTGCCATAGGCTGCGGATAGGTTGCAGTTTGGTCAGATCGCAACCCAAGGGTGTAAAACCCCTGCGAAAATCCACATCACCAAACAGGAGAAGAGCGTGGGCCTGGCCATCAAGACAAACAAGGCGATCCGGGCGCTGGGCGCGATGTCTGGTACCTCGCTGGACGGGGTGGATGCCGCCGTGGTGGAAACGGACGGGCACCGGATATTGGGGTTCGGCGACAGCGGCTATCGCGCGTATTCTGAGGCCGAGCGCACCCAACTGCGCGCCGCCCTTGGGCAGTGGAACGGGCCTCAGGTCGACGCGGCGGAGGAATTGGTGACGCTGGCCCATGCAGAGGCGTTGTCGGAATTCGAAGACGTCGACTTAATCGGCTTTCACGGCCAGACCCTTGCGCATGAGCCGCGCGGGCGGGGCACGCTGCAGGTGGGCGATGGATTTGGTCTGGCACAAGCGCTGGGCTTGCCAGTGGTGTGGGACTTTCGCAGTGACGATGTGAAAATGGGCGGCGAGGGCGCGCCGCTTGCGCCGTTCTTCCATTTCGCCTGCGCCAAGTGGATCGGCGCACAGGAACCTCTGTGCTTTCTGAACCTCGGCGGGGTTGGCAACCTGACCTATGTGGACCCATCCTTTGACGGACCCGAGATGCCGGGGGCGCTGCTGGCTTTTGACACCGGCCCGGCCAATGCGCCAGTCGATGATCTGATGCAAGCGCGACTGGGTCTGCCGATGGACCGCGACGGCGCTGTGGCGCGCGGCGGGACGGTCGAGACCGGCGCGCTAGAGCTATTCCTGGCCGAGCCGTTCTTCACCCGCATGCCGCCGAAATCGCTGGACCGTAACGACTTTGCCGAGATGATCGGGCTGGTGCAGGAACTCAGCGATTCCGATGCGGTCGCCACGCTGACCGGCATGTGCGCCGCCGGCGTAGTACAGGGGATGGAGCATTGCCCCAAGCCGCCTGCGCGGTTGCTGGTGACAGGCGGCGGGCGTCACAACCCGGTGCTGATGGAGATGCTGCGGGTCGCGCTGGACTGCCCGGTCGAGCCGGTCGAGACCGTTGGTCTGGACGGCGACATGCTGGAAGCACAGGCCTTTGCCTATCTTGCTGTGCGCGTGGCGCGGGGGTTGCCGACCTCGTGCCCCGGTACGACCGGCGTGCGGGCCTTGGTGGGTGGCGGGGTTGTCAGTTCGGTGTCGATGGATCGCGCTGTCTGAACCGGTCTGCGGGGGCCGCCGCAGAACAGCAGTTCAAAAAACCGCAATGATGTGCAAGGGTTAGGGTATGGTCTGATCCGGGCATATTGAAGGTAGGTACGTATGGCGACCAAGGCGGAACTGGAAGCTGAGTTGAACGCGCTTCGGGCGCGCAACGCGACGTTGGAAGCAAAGGCTGAGGAACGTCCTGAGCCCGAAGCCTCACCGCCTTTGAAAACGGCGGACGAGATTCGAAAGCTGCTGGAAGAACACGGCATAGACCTGAAAAAGGCCGCGGCGCTGGGCGAGGATGTCGTCGAAGAATTCGGCTGGCTGCAAAAGCAGTACCCGATCACCGCGCTGCTGGTTGCCTTTAGCCTCGGATATGTCGTTGGCCGGGTGCGCAGTTAGGATACGGGACATGAACAGACTCAGCAAAAATCTGACAACGATCTACCGCACCGAACGCCTTATCGCACGCCGCCGTTTCGCTGTTGTGCAGCAGCAGACCATTCTGATGGTTTTGGCTGGAATCTCGGCTTTGGCGGGTCTGGTCCTGTTGGATGTCGCGCTGTTCTTTATGCTGAAAACCTGGATGTCTTCGGGGGCGTCTGCAGCCGTTCTGTCACTCGCCAATCTGATGCTGGCCGTTCTGCTTGTGCTGTTTGCCAAACGCACGAATGTCGAAGACGAGATCGCCCCGGCGGTCGAGGTGCGCGACATGGCCATCGCCGATATCGAGGATGAGTTGGAAGAAATGGCGGTCGAAGCGCGTGAGGTCGTTCAGGCGGTGAAAAGCATTGGCGCGAACCCTCTGGGATCTTTGCCCGCCTTGCTGGTTCCGCTGATCACCGCAATTCTACGCGCCAAAGAGCGTAAGGAATAGCGCGGGCTTAGTTGTTCAAAGCACGCGTGTAGTCAGCCGCAAATTCGGTATACCCGTCAGAGGTGGATTTCAGATGCGCCCGCGTCCAGTCGTGGAAGGTGGGTAGCTGGTGGAACGGCACGTTCGGGAAGGCGTGATGTTCCGCATGATAGGGCATATTCCACGCCACGAACCGGACGATCCGGTTGGTGAATGTCGTGCGTGAGTTTTCCAGCATGTTGGCCACGGGTGGGCACAGCCCATGTTCCGCCAGCAAATAGAGGCGCAAAAAAGGCTGACCGATCAGCACCGGCAGCAGCCAGAGCCAGAACACGGCCGAGGTATAGAACAGGCTGAGCGTAGTAAGGGTGTATAGCGCCAGAAGAACCCTCGCCTCGGTCCGGATGGCGCGATGCTGGCGGGCTGGAAGGTAGGGCGCGTCGATCTTTCTCGCAGCGTTACGCAGAAGGGTTTGCGCCATGCCGGACCAATAGGGCCAACCGCTGAGATAGAGGATCAGGCTGCGCCAACTGTCCGGGCGCGGTTTGCCGTCCAACTCGGGGTCATTTTGCGGATGATTGGTCCATTTGTGATGCGCGAGATGGAAATAGCGGAACCACGTAAAGGGCAGGGCGATCGGTACCGAGACTAGATGCCCGACGGCGTCATTCAGCCTCTCGGTTCTGAACGGGGTCTTATGGGTGCATTCGTGGCTGAGTGTGAACAGGAAGACCAACAGAATTCCCTGCGGCAGGATGAGCAGCGGCCAGAGAGGGATTTGCGCCGTGATCCCGCCACTTGTTGCGGCCAGCGCCCCGAAATACAGCGCAAGATGCTTCAAGCCCGCCCAGTCGGACCGTCTCTGCAGACAGTCCTTTGCCTCGGGCGGTATTGCGGCGATCAGGGCGCGGTGATCCATCTGTCAACCCTTCGGAATATCGAAACCCGGCGCGGCCAGTTCGAATCCGCCGAACTCGAACCCCGGAGATACGGTGCAACTGACCAGAGTATAGTCTCCGGTACTACGCGCCGCCTGCCAATGGCCTTCGGGCACGATCACTTGCGGTGCGCCTTGCGACAAGTCGGGGGTCAGCAGATGATCCGAGGCGGGCCCTTTGTCGGTTTCGCTCAGCGACAGGACCAGCGACGCGCCCGCATGAAAAAGCCAAATCTCAGTCGCATCGACCCGGTGCCAGTGGCTGCTTTCCCCGGCCTTGAGCAGAAAGTAGATACAGGTCCCGGTGGCGCGGCCCGGATTGTCGGCGCGCCATGTCTCTTTGAACCAGCCGCCCTCGGGGTGTTGTTGCAGGTTCAGGTGGTCGATGATCTGGTCAGCGGTCATGGAGTCCTCGTGGGTCTGGGCGATTATGCACGCACGCGCGCGATCCGCTATGGCAATCATACACAGGGGGCATATGTTTGCGACATGACCCTGACGATCCCCTTTGACAACTCCTATGCCCGCCTGCCGGACGGATTTTTCGCACGGCAAGCCCCTGTTCCGGTGCGCGCGCCGCAGATGATCGCGTTCAACGAGAACCTCGCGCGGCTTTTGCGGGTCTCTCCTGGTGACGTGCAGGAGATGGCCGAGGCCTTCTCCGGGAACACCCTGCCAAGAGGGGCCGAGCCGCTGGCGCAGCTTTATTCCGGGCATCAGTTTGGGCACTATAACCCGCAGCTTGGCGACGGGCGCGCGGTGCTGTTGGGCGAGACCGTGGGAACCGACGGCATCCGCCGCGACATTCAGCTTAAGGGTTCCGGCCCCACGCCGTTCTCGCGACAGGGAGACGGGCGGGCGTGGCTGGGGCCTGTCCTCAGGGAATACGTGGTGTCCGAGGCCATGCATGCGCTGGGCGTCCCAACCACGCGTGCACTCGCCGCCGTTGAAACGGGTGAGGTGGTTCTGCGTGAAGGCCCGATGCCAGGTGCGGTTCTGACCCGCGTGGCGCAAAGCCACCTGCGGGTGGGCACGTTTCAGGTCTTTGCCGCGCGCGGTCAGTTGGATAGCCTGCGACGCCTGACCGACTATGCCATTGCGCGCCACTACCCAGAGGCCGAAGGACCGATGGGCCTGCTGCGCGCGGTGCGGGATGCGCAGGCGCGGCTGATCGCCGGGTGGATGAACGTCGGCTTCATTCACGGGGTGATGAACACCGACAATTGCTCGATTGCCGGTGAGACCATCGACTACGGGCCTTGCGCCTTCATGGACAGCTATCACCCCAACACGGTCTACAGCTCGATTGACCGGATGGGGCGTTATGCCTATTCCAACCAGCCCGACATTGCCGTGTGGAACCTCGCCCAACTGGCGACGGCTCTGATCCAGCAATATGAAGACAAAGAGGCCGCAGTCGAGGAAGCGACCGAGATCGTCCACGCCATGCCCGACCTGCTGCAGCAGAACTGGCTGGCCCGGTTCCGCGCGAAGATCGGTCTGGCGACGGCCGAGGAGGACGACCTTGAGATGATCTCGGACCTGCTGACCCGAATGGCGCAGAATCAGGCCGATTTCACCAATACGTTCCGGGCTTTGGGCAGCGATAATACGCGGGACCAGTTCACCGATCCCGATGCGTTTGATAGCTGGTCAGAGGGCTGGCAGGCGCGGCTTCAGCGCGAGGACGACCCGCATCAAGTCATGGCCTCCGCCAACCCGGCCTACATCCCGCGCAATCACCGGATCGAACAGATGATCGAGGCCGCAGTTGCCGGAGACTATGCACCGTTTCACCGGCTGAATACCGTGCTTACCAAACCTTACGAGGATCAACCGGACCAGACCGACTTGGCACGGCCCCCTACGGTAAACGAGGTGGTTCAGGCCACGTTCTGCGGAACCTGAGGGCGACCGATAAGGTCAAATCGCAAACAGGCTTCGGACTGTTCGATGGGCAGGGTGGGCGAAATCAGACCGCTGCTGGTCAGCATGATCGTTTCGCGTTTCAGTTGGATTTCCTGGCCGCCTTCCGATTTTACATAGGTGCCCGATGTGCTGCGATCCGTCAGAAACAGCTTGCCGCTTTTCATGCTCAGAACTGCATGCAGCCTTGAAACCCATGGCTGCGGCAGCACGACGTCGCAGTCGGACGACCGGCCCAGTTTAAACTCACCATCGTTCCGGCAGCGCCAGGCACGGTCTTTGTAGCTGAGAATCAAAGTCAGGGTATCGCCACCCTGCAGGTTGCTTTCGGTCCGGCCGAAATCCAGCGGCAAACGGGTTTGCGTTGACGGGTCCAGCACAGAGTTGACCAGCGAATATGCGGTGACCGGCTCGCTCAGCCCTTTCAGGGTGAGCCCGCCAAGCGGCTTGAGAAGCTGCCGAAGTTCGGGTGACAGCATCGAGGCGACGTCGTCGCTGATACAAGCCTCGCGCGGGTTTGCGGCGGTGGACAGGCGGGCGGTGACGTTGACGGCCTCGCCATAGATACCACGCTCGGCCACGACGATTGGCCCGCTATGCACGCCGACATGAACAGAGACCGGCGCTTCGGCTGGGCGTTCAATCATCTGCAGGGTCGCATAAACCGCCGCATTCGGGTCGTCAAAATAGCTGAGGACATCGTCGCCTTTCTGGCCCACGGGTATGCCGCCAAATTCCAGCATCACAGTCCGCAGCCGGTCGATTTCAAGCTGAAGCAGCCGCTGCGCCTCATCATCGCCCACAGCCTGATACAGCGGTGTGCTTCCCGAAATATCGGCGATGACCATGGTGGCGAACCTGGAGTTGGCGTCCAAAACCTGCATTCCCTTTTTTGGCGCAGTTTAGCGGTGCAGGATGATCTGTACACGGTTTTATGTCGTTTCTGTGGGCGTTGGATGAAGTTCCCCGCGCCGATGTGACGAAAACGCGAGGTATAGCAAAATCAGGTTGCGCCGGGCGTTGAGTTTGGCACCCTTGCATTTGATTGTTAAACCGGATGCCGATGACCAGTTCCCGTACCCTGCGCCTTGCCAGCTACAATATTCAGAAATGCGTCGGGTTGGATTTCCGCCGTCAGCCACAGCGCATCCTGCAGGTTCTGGACAAGATGCAGGCCGACATCGTGGTCTTGCAAGAGGCCGACAAACGCCTGCCGCCCCGCCCCGCGGCGCTGCCGCATTTCATGCTTGATGAGGCGGGGTGGCAGATTGTGGATCTGGGCGGTGCGGGCAGCCTGGGGTGGCATGGCAACGCTGTGATCTGGCGGGGTCAGGGTATCTCGGTTCGGCAGACAGCACATCACGAATTGCCGGGGTTAGAGCCGCGCGGTGCGGTGCGGGTCGAGTTCGACACACTGATCGGGCCGTTGCGGGTCATGGGGCTGCACCTGGGGCTGATCCCTGCGTCGCGGCGTCAGCAAATCTCGCATCTTCGGCGATGCGATTCAGCGCTGGACAGGATGCCGACGGTCTGGGCGGGTGATTTCAACGAATGGTCGCGCCAACCGGTGCTGGACAACCTCGCGCCCGAGATGCGGTTTTTGCCGCCCAGGCCCAGCTTTCCGGCGGCGCAGCCATTGGGCGCGCTGGACCGGATCGCGTTGGGACAGGGGGTCGAAGCCTTGGCGCATGGCGTGCACGAAGACCGCCCGGCCCATATCGCCTCGGACCATCTGCCGGTCTGGGCAGATTTGCGGCGCAGCGCCTGAAACCCTTGCCGTTTCAAACGAATCCCTGTGGCGCTGGGCGCGCAGACATACTAAGACAGAAACCCGAGTAGTTCCTGAGGGGCATCATGAAGGATTCGATCATCGCGCGCTGCGAAGCCAAAGGGCTGCGCATGACTGGCCAGCGGCGGACCATCGCGCAGGTTCTGGAACTGAGCGAGGACCATCCGGATGTCGAAGAACTGTACGGGCGCGCCTCGGCCATAGATTCCGGGATTTCGATTGCCACTGTGTATCGCACGGTGAAACTTTTCGAAGAGGCCGGAATTCTTGAACGTCTGGAGTTCGGCGACGGGCGCGCGCGCTACGAAGATGCCGAGCGGGACCACCATGACCATCTGATCGACATGCAGTCCGGCAAAGTGATCGAATTTGTCGACCCCGAGATCGAAGCGCTACAGGAAAAGATCGCGGAAAAGCTGGGGTATCAGTTGAAAGGCCACCGGTTAGAGCTGTACGGGGTGCCGCTCAAACGGGACTGATCCATCACAAAACGCGATTGGTCTCAGCAAGATAATTCATCAGTGGCGATGTGATTACGCTTGCTTCCTAAATATGCATGCGGCTTAGCTGTTTTGACGGACGGCAAATGAGGCCGCCGGTTCCTGCGGACAAATACATGAACAACGTAAACGGCATTCTGCTGCTTGTCGGATCGATGGCAGCTTTTGCAATCGAGGATATGTTTATCAAGCACCTGTCGGCAACTGTGCCGACCGGGCAGATTCTGATTGCGTTGGGCGTTTTCTGCGGTTTGGCCTTTGCGCTGATGTCGCTGACCACGCGCAAGCGGATCTTCGATCCCGCTGCGTGGGCCTTGCTGCCGCTTGCGCGCGCTACGTCCGAGGGCGTGGGCGCGGTGCTGTTTGTGACCGCGTTGTCTTTGATCGATCTGTCCACGGTTGCCGCTGTGTTTCAGGCGCTGCCGCTGGCTGTGACAATGGGTGCTGCGTTATTTCTAGGCGAAATAGTAGGCTGGCGGCGGTGGAGCGCGATTGGTGTCGGCTTTATCGGAGTGTTGATGATCATTCGTCCGGGCCTCGACGGATTCCAGCCCGAAACACTCTTGGTTGTCGCGACCGTGTTCCTGATCGCTGCGCGCGACCTGATCACCCGCAAAATTGATGCGCGTGTGGCGTCCTCGGTCGTGGCGATGCAAGCTTACGTTGCCGCAATCCTGGCGGGGGCTGTGCTGATGGTTTCGACAGGGCAATCTTATGCTCCGATTCAATCGGCGCAGGTCGGTCCTTATCTGGCGGCGGTGATCTTCAGCATGTTGGGCTATTACGGCATCGTTGCGGCGATGCGGGTGGGCGAGGCCTCAGCCATGATGCCCTTCCGCTATACGCGGTTGGTTTTTTCGATGATTGCGGGCGTGCTGATGTTCAACGAACGCCCCGATACGATGACGCTGGCCGGGGCGACGCTGATCATCGGGTCGGGTCTTTACACCTTTGTCCGCGAACGCCGTCTGGCGCGGCAGATGGCCACCGCCTGATCGCTGTTGGCGCAAACAGGCGCGTGTTAGCCCTAAAGGCTGCAAATATGAGTGTTAGCGATAACATGACCGGTTTACTTTTCGCCGGTTGCTGCTATGACGCGTGCAACCGAATGCAGCCATAGGGACGGCCTCATGAGCACGATCATCGACATCCACGCACGCGAAATTCTGGACAGCCGGGGCAACCCGACGGTCGAGGTGGACGTGATTCTGGAAGACGGCACCATGGGCCGCGCCGCCGTGCCCTCGGGCGCGTCGACCGGGGCCTATGAGGCGGTGGAAAAGCGCGACGGTGACAAAGCGCGGTACATGGGCAAGGGCGTTCTGGAAGCCGTGGCCGCCGTGAACGGGGAGATTGCCGAGGAACTGGTGGGTTTCGACGCGACCGAGCAGGTGGCCATCGACCAAGCGATGATCGAGTTGGACGGGACCGAGAACAAGGGCCGTCTGGGTGCAAACGCCATTCTGGGTGTCTCACTGGCCACGGCCAAGGCAGCGGCGGATTTCACCACGCAGCCTCTGTATCGTTATGTTGGCGGTACTTCGGCGCGGGTTCTGCCGGTGCCGATGATGAACATCATCAATGGCGGTGAACACGCGGACAACCCGATCGATATTCAGGAATTCATGATCATGCCGACCTCGGCCAGCAATATCCGCGAGGCGGTGCGCATTGGCTCCGAGGTTTTCCACACGCTGAAGAAGGAACTGTCGGCGGCGGGTCTGGCCACCGGTGTGGGCGACGAGGGCGGCTTTGCCCCGAACATTGCCAGCACGCGCGAGGCGCTGGATTTCATCCTGAAGTCCATCGAAAAGGCAGGCTACAAGCCGGGTGAGGAAATCCATCTGGCCCTCGATTGCGCCGCGACCGAGTATTTCAAGGACGGCAAATACGTTCTGGCAGGCGAGGGCATTTCGCTGACATCCGACGAAAACGCCGCTTATCTGGCCGCGCTGGTCAACGATTACCCGATCATCTCGATCGAGGACGGCATGTCCGAGGATGACTGGGACGGCTGGAAAGCCCTGACGGACGCTATCGGTAATGAAGTACAACTGGTAGGCGACGACCTGTTCGTGACCAACCCGGAACGTCTGGCCGAAGGGATCGACCGCGGTTGTGCGAACTCGATGCTGGTCAAGGTGAACCAGATCGGCTCGCTGACCGAGACGCTCCGCGCTGTCGATATGGCCCACCGCGCGCGGTATACCAACGTGATGTCCCACCGCTCGGGCGAGACCGAGGACGCTACGATTGCCGATCTGGCGGTGGCGACGAACTGCGGTCAGATCAAAACCGGCTCGCTGGCGCGGTCGGACCGGTTGGCCAAATACAACCAGCTGATCCGTATTGAGGAGTCGCTGGGCGAGGTCGCGGAATATGCGGGGGCGTCGATCCTCAAGCGCTGAGTGCCAGCAGATCAACATGGAAGCCAGAGCGCCGGACCGCCCCAAGCGGGCCGGCGTTTTCTTTGAGCATGATTAGAATTATGCTCTCGCTTTGCGGGAAGATGCTGTTCTCCCGTCTCTTTTTGGGTGAAATTTTTGCTTCGGAAACGCGGGTCCAGCGAAGAAGATGTGAAATTTATTGTTTCCCTTAGCCTTTGTTTTTCAGCCGAAAATCATCAATAAGCCTCAGCGCAGAAGATTTTATATAACTTTTGTGTGAACTTTTACCTATTAGCCAAGGCGCACTGTTTCCTATCCTGACGCTATTACAGAAAAGGGGAACATCATGACTGGTTCGAAATTCATTCTTGTTGCATCAGTTATCAGCACTGTTTTTCTGGCGGCCTGCTCAGCGCCCGGCACATACCCGATCACCGGACAGAAGGTGTCGGCGGACGATCCGGTTCATGAGATGAGCTACAATCAGTCGATGATCTTCCGCGGGGAATCGCGCTGATCCGACTTTGTCCTGTCAGTGATGCTGTCAGAGCTTCCGGCTCATTAGCATATACCGGTCGCGGGGTTTGAAACCGGTACTCAGGTACAGCTTTTGCGCTGACTCGTTCTTACGGTCCACTTCCAGATGCAGGGCGGTCAGACCGGCCTCGGCCAGCGCTTTGGGGAGATCCAGCAAAACCTCGGTCGCGATCCCGCGGCCGCGAACGGCGGGGCGGATGTAGATTTCGTCGACGAAGCCGTCCATCCCTCCGAATTCGACCGACCAGCCGAAGGTCAGGATGATGTAGCCAAGCGGCGCACGCCCCGGACCGATCAGATAGACGCAGCCGTGGGGGATGCCCTTGAGCAGTGGCAACAACGCATCGCGGCGCTGGTCTGCGTCTTGTTCGATGCCCTGTTCAGCGTGAAAGGCCGACACAAGCGCCATCAGGCGGTCCAGATCTTCGGGGCGGGCGAGGCGGAGTGCAGCGCTCATAGTCGGGCCAGTCTTTCTGTTAGCAAGTCGAAGAAGCCCTGAGCGTCTACGTCGCCCATGAACATGGCATTTGGCGCGCGGTCCGTGACCCGCCACCAGTCCGCCACTGTCATGCCCAGGGTCAATTCTGACTGGGTTTCAATCTCAACATTGATGTGGCGGCCCGAGAACAGTTCGGGGCGGATCAGATACGCAGTGACGCAGGGGTCGTGCAGCGGGGCGCCTTCCGAGCCATATTTTTCCTTGTCGAAGCGTTCGAAGAAATCGGTCATCTCGGCGACGGCATGTCCTACTTTGGACTCCAGCGCTCGGAACGCGTCGTTGCGATGTGGGGTGACCAGCGCATCATGGGTGACATCCAAAGGCATGACCACGATATGAGCGCCGGATTTAAACACGATATCAGCGGCTTCCGGGTCGACATAGATGTTGAACTCAGCCGCCGGAGTGATGTTCCCAACCTCGAAATACGCGCCACCCATCAGCACAATTTCCTGAACCCGATCAACGATATCGGGTGCTTTCTGAAAGGCGGTCGCGATATTGGTCAGGGGCCCCAGCGGGCAGAGCGTCACTGTCCCCGGCTCCTGCGCGCGCAAGGTGTCGATTATGAAATCCACCCCGTGCCCATCGGCCAACGGCATCTGAGGGTCGGGCAGAACCGGCCCGTCCAGCCCTGTCTTCCCATGCACATGCTCCGCCGTAACCAGCGGACGATTCAGAGGGCGGTCGCACCCTGCATAGACGGGAATGTCGGTATGACCGGCCAGTTCACACACAATGCGCGCGTTCTTGGCGGTCAGTTCTAGCGGCACGTTTCCGGCGACGGCGGTGATGCCCAGCACCTCGATCTCTTCCGGGCTGGCAAGGGCCAGCAGGATGGCGACGGCATCGTCCTGCCCGGGATCGGTGTCTATGATGATCTTGCGCGGTGCCATGGCCTGTCTCCCGGAGGGCGTAGAGCGCGGACACTCGCAAGTGCCGCCCCGCTTGTCCACCCGTTTTACGTGTCAGCAGCCGTGCTTACCGGCGGGAGTTTGCCGTTGGCGCGGTGTTCCTCGGTTTTGACCTCATCCCAGAGCGCATCCATTTCTTCCAGGGTGCTATCCGTTGGCAGCTTGCCCCGCGCAGCCAGCCGGGCCTCAACCTGTTCGAACCTGCGGGTGAATTTGGCGTTGGTGCGGCGCAGGGCGGCCTCGGGTTCGATGCCTAGATGGCGGCCCAGATTGACCATGACGAACAGCAGATCCCCGAACTCATCTTCAAGGGCGTCGGCGTCCTTGCTGTTGCGGGCCTCTTCCAGTTCCGCAGCTTCCTCGGTGATCTTGGCCAGCACATGGCTGGCATCGGGCCAGTCGAACCCCACGCGGGCGGCGCGCTTCTGCAGCTTATGGGCACGCAGCAAGGCGGGCAGGTTGGCGGCCACGCCGTCCAAAGCGCCTTTTTGTTCCTTGCCTGCGCGTTCGGCGGCCTTGATGGTTTCCCAATCAACCGTTTGCTGTTCCGCCGATTTCTCGCGGGATTCGTCGCCGAACACATGCGGATGCCGGGTGACCATCTTGTCGGACATGCTGCGCACCACGTCCTGAAAGGTGAAATGCCCGGCCTCGGCAGCCATTTGCGCGTGGAAGACGGATTGAAACAGCAGGTCGCCCAACTCGCCCTTCAGCTCGTCATAGGCTTCGCGTTCGATAGCGTCGGCGACCTCATAGGCTTCTTCGATCGTGTAGGGGGCGATGGTGCCGAAATCCTGTTCGATGTCCCACGGGCAGCCGGTATTGGGGTCGCGCAGTCGGCGCATGATTTCCAGCAGACGCTCGATCCCAGCATCCGAGTCGTGGATCAGCGGATTTTCGGCCATTGCGAACCCTTTCGTTCCGGTGTCAGATGCATCCATTCCGCAGACTGGAACAGGAGTCCACCCCAGATGCCCGTCGTCAACCGAATTGCCGATTACGCCGATGATATGGCTGCGTGGCGGCAGCACCTGCATACCATCCCGGAACTGGAGTTCGAATGTCATGAAACCGCGGCCTTCGTGGCGGATCGGCTGCGCGACTTTGGGGTGGATGAGTTGCACGAGGGGATCGCCAAAACCGGCATGGTCGCGATTATCAACGGGCAGGGTGAGGGGCCCACGATTGGCTTGCGCGCCGATATGGATGCGTTGCCGATCCCCGAAGAGACCGGCGTGCCCTATGCCTCGAAAAACGCCGGCAAGATGCATGCCTGTGGCCATGACGGGCACACCACTATGTTGCTGGGGGCTGCGCGGTACCTAGCAGAGACGCGGAATTTCGCGGGCCGTGTCGCGCTGATCTTTCAACCTGCCGAGGAAGAGGGCGGCGGGGCCGGTGTGATGGTCGAAGAGGGCATCATGGATCGGTTCGACATCTCTCAGGTCTACGGTCTGCACAACGATCCCGGCAATCCCGAGGGCGCATTCTATACTGCACCGGGGCCGATCATGGCGGCAGTGGATACGTTTGACATAAACATACAGGGCGTCGGTGGCCACGGGGCTATGCCGCATGAAACCCGCGACCCTGTAATGGCGGCGTGCGGGATCGCGCAGGCGATCCAGACGATCGTCAGCCGGAACCACTATGCGGTCGAAGATCTGGTGGTTTCGGTCACGCAGATCCACACCGGCACCGTCAACAACGTGATCCCCGATACGGCTTACCTGAACGGTACGGTCCGCACCTTCGATCCAGCGGTGCAAAAGATGGTGATGGAGCGGATGGAGCAGATCGTGGCGGGGCAGGCGGCCTCGTACGGGGTCGAGGCGGTGCTGGATTATCAGGTGGGCTATCCGGCCACGATCAATGACGCCGAGAAGGCAGCGTTTGCCGCTGATGTCGCGCGCGATGTCTCAGGACCCGAGCGTGTGGTCGACAATATGGGGCGCGATATGGGGGCCGAGGATTTTTCCTACATGCTGCAGGAACGACCTGGGGCATACCTGTTTCTGGGTCAGGGTAAGGGCGCGGGGCTGCATCATCCAAAGTATAATTTCAATGACGATATCGCGCCGGTTGGGGCCTCCTTCTTCGCGCGGATCGTCGAAAAGGCGCAGCCTTTGGGCTGATGAGGCAAGAGCATGGCACTGGAAGATTCGAAGAACTACGTTGATGAGGCGTTCACCAACCCCGAACTGAAAGGCGTCTCGTACGAGAACACCTTTGGCGGAGCGACCTCGTTCCTGCGCCGCCTTTACACCAAGGACCTGACAGGCGCAGATATTGCCGTGACCGGTATCCCGTTCGATCAGGCGGTGACCAATAGACCCGGCACCCGGCTTGGGCCTCGTGCCATCCGCGAGGCGAGCACCCTGCAATCGCCGGATGAGCCCTATGGCTGGCCATTCAAGGCGCTGAACGAACTGGCAGTCATCGACTATGGGGATCTGGCGTTTGACTATGCCAATATCCCGGCTTTTCCCGACACGCTGACCGATCACATCCGCACCATTCTGGCGGCCGATGTCGCCTCGGTTGCGTTGGGTGGGGATCACTATGTCAGCTTCCCGATCCTGAAGGCCTATGCCGAGAAATACGGGCCGATGTCTCTGCTGCAATTCGATGCGCATACCGACACCTGGGCCGATGATGACATGTCCCGCGTGGACCATGGAACGATGTTCTACAAGGCGGTGAAGTCGGGGATCGTGGACCCCAAGCGCTCGGTCCAGGTGGGGATACGGACCACGAACGAGGACACGCTAGGCGTCAACATCATCGACGCGCGCGAGGTTTATGAAAGCGGCCCAGCTGCGGTGGCGCAAAAGATCAGGGGTATCCTCGGTGACAGCCCGGTCTATCTGAGCTTTGACATCGACGGCTTGGACCCGGCATTTGCGCCCGGCACAGGGACGCCAGTTTGGGGCGGTTTGTCCTCGATCCAGGCGCAGATCATTCTGCGCGACATCGCCGGAATCAACATCAAGGGCGGCGACGTGGTCGAGGTGTCTCCGCCCTATGACACCTCGGGCGCGACGGCGATTGCCGGGGCGCATGTGGCGACGCAGATTATTTGCCTGCTGGGGTGGAACAAGCTGGTGCCTTAACCGTTGGTTAGCCATCCTTCCGCTATCACGTTAACCAAAAGACCGGACAGGAGGCATCTGGGCATGACCGAGTTTAACCAACCCATCAGTGGCAACGATCTGGCGCGGTTTTCCGGGCCGAATACGTTCATGCGGCTGCCGCAGGCGTCCTCGCTTGAGGGGCTGGATGTGGCGGTATTGGGCATTCCGATGGACATCGGCACCTCTTGGCGGTCGGGCACCCGGTTCGGGCCCAAACAAATCCGCAGCGAAAGCGCGATGATCCGGCCTTATAACATGGCCAACGGGGCGGCCCCGTTCGACAGCCTGCAGATTGCCGATATCGGCGATCTGGCGATCAACACGTTTTCGCTGGCCGATAGCCTGAAGATCATCCGCGAAAGCTATGACGGCATTCTGACGCAGGATGTGACCCCTGTGGCGATGGGCGGCGACCATTCGATCACCCTGCCGATCCTGCGGGCTGTGGTGGCCAAACATGGCCCCGTGGCGCTGGTCCATGTGGACGCCCATGCGGATGTGAATGACGAGATGTTCGGTGAGCGTGAAACCCACGGCACCGTCTTCCGCCGCGCCTATGAGGAAGGTCTGATCGTCCCCGACAAGACCTATCAGATCGGCATCCGGGGCTCAGGCTACGCCGCCAGCGACTTTGCCGAGGCGAAGGGTTGGGGCTTCAAACAGTTCCCGGCGTGGGAGGTGTGGCAGCAGAACCTGACCGGCATCGGAACGATGATCCGGAAAGAGGTCGGCAATCACCCGCTCTACATCACCTATGACATTGACAGCCTGGACCCGGCCTATGCCCCCGGCACCGGTACGCCCGAGATTGGCGGCTTGACCACTCCACAGGCGCTGCAACTGATCCACGCATTGGCGGGGGCGAATGTGGTGGGCTGCGATCTGGTCGAGGTCTCTCCGCCCTATGATCCGTCGGGCAACACGGCGCTGACCGCCGCCAACCTGCTGTTCGAACTGTTGTGCATCCTGCCCGGTGTGACGTCGCGGTAGGGTGGTGTGCCTCAGTACGCTTTCCAAATAGTTTGGGGCAAAGGGGACGGGGTCAGGGATGAAAAAAGTGCTGCTGTTGCTGGTTTTGGGGGGAGTGGTTTTGCTGGGGGTGTATATCCGTCTAGCCCCGTCTGACCCTGATCGCTGGCATGTCGCTCCGGTAGGAGACACGAACCGGGATATGCCCGGCGGGGTGCTGCGGGTCGTTGAGACCGGCCCGAACGGGCTGGAGGCACTTGACGCCATCGCCCGCGCTGCGCCGCGAACCACCGTGCTGGCGGGGTCGGTTGAGGATGAGATGATCACCTACGTCACGCGCACCAAGGTTATTGGATTTCCGGACTATACCACGGCGCAGCAGGACGGAGACATCCTGCGCGTTTATGGCCGGTTGCGGTTTGGTCGCAGGGATTTCGGGGTGAACGCGGCGCGGGTGGATGGGTGGTTGCAAAATCTCCAATAGGTTGAAAAGGCGCGCCAAAATACCCATATGGGTAATATGAGCAATTATGAAAGAAAGTTCCAACGTGCCACCGCAGAACTGGAATATGCCGGTCTGCAAGAACGCGGTAACCCCGCACCGATTATCAGATTTCTCAGAAAAGCCGGGTTTGAACCGATACCGGATTTCTATCGCAGTAGGGCCTCACGACTGTTCTGGGACCCGCTAATGTTTGGCGGCCTATGGGGGGTACCAATGTACATTCTCAGAACCCCGCCGTCCTGCCTTATCCTGCGGCTGGTTGTTGCTTCGTTGGCCTTTGGCGCAGTCATGACAGCGTTCCAAGAAATGACGATCTGGCGCAAAAGAAAACGGCACCAACTCAGCCGGTGGCAAGACCTTTGATTGACTAGGTTGCGTCGTGGGAGAGGGCCGAGGGTTCAAGCTCGGGCCACTCCGACTGCAAACCGGATGACAAGCATCCCTCCTGCACCTCGCGCCACATGGGCACGTTCAGCGACATCTGGCATTGCGCCATGAACATGCGGCCATCGACCTGCAGGCAGATCATCTCACCCAGTTCCACGCGGCTGCCGGCCTTGTCAGTGCAATAACAGTCCTGAACCTTACCATTCGGCCCGTAGACATCGGCCATCGCAGGGGCTGCGCACAGCGCTAAAACAAGAGCAATTCGTTTCATGCGCGGCAGCTTAGCACAGCGACGGCCCTTGACCAAAGCCCCGGATTGAGAGACACCGCCCGGATGATCCCCGAAGAACGCCTTGAACAGATAACACAGCGATTCCAGTACCTCGAAGCGGCCATGGCCGATGGGGCTTCGGGCGGGGATATCGCGACGCTGGCCAAGGAGTATTCCGACCTTAAGCCGGTGGTCGATCAGATCACCGCGTGGCGGCAACTGGTCGCCGATCTGGCCGAGGCCGAAGCGATGCTGGCCGACCCGGACATGAAGGAACTGGCGGAAGAGGAAATCCCCACGCTTCAGGCACGGATCCCCGAGGCCGAGCATGCTTTGCAACTGGCGCTGCTGCCCAAGGACGCGGCGGATGCGCGCCCGGCGATGCTGGAGATCCGCCCTGGCACCGGGGGCGATGAGGCGGCGCTGTTCGCGGGTGATCTGCTGCGGATGTATCAGCGCTATGCCGAAGCGCGGGGCTGGCAGTTCGAGATCATTGAGGAACAAGCGTCTGATCTTGGTGGCATCAAAGAGGTGGTGGCCCATATCAAGGGCGACAACGTCTTTGCCCGGATGAAATACGAATCCGGCGTGCATCGGGTGCAGCGCGTGCCCGAAACCGAAAGTGGCGGTCGCATACATACCTCGGCGGCTACGGTGGCGGTTCTGCCCGAGGCCGAAGATGTGGACATTCAGATCGACGCCAATGACATCCGCATCGACACGATGCGGTCCTCGGGCGCGGGCGGGCAGCATGTGAACACCACCGACTCGGCGGTGCGGATCACGCACCTGCCCAGCGGCATCGTGGTGACGAGTTCCGAGAAATCCCAACACCGCAACCGCGAGATTGCAATGCAGGTGCTGAAAACCCGCCTCTATGATCTGGAACGGCAGCGGATCGACAGCGAACGCTCAGCCGATCGCGCCAGTCAGGTGGGCTCGGGCGACCGGTCAGAACGGATCAGGACATATAATTTCCCGCAAGGCCGCATGACGGATCACCGCATCAACCTGACGCTCTATAAACTGGATCAGGTGATGCAGGGCGATCTGGATGAGGTGATCGACGCGTTGACTGCGGATGATCAGGCGCGGCTGCTGGCGGAGATGGCGCAATGATTGCGGCGTTGACAGCAGCTCAGGCCATGGTGGCTGCGACGGCACGTTTGCGTGCCGCAGGCGTCGAGGACCCGGCGCGGGATGCACGCGTCTTGCTGGCCCATGCTGCGCGGATCGAGGCCAGCCGCGTAACTCTGATCGCGCCCGAGGAACTGTCGCCGGACATCGCCGAGCGGTACGACCAGTTGGTTTCCCTCCGCGCAATCCGCGTGCCGGTGTCGCACCTGTTGGGCGAGCGCGAGTTCTACGGTCGCCGCTTCCGCGTCAGCGGCGACGTGCTGGACCCGCGGCCCGAGACCGAGGCGCTGGTTGAAGCCGCCCTCAGCCAGCCGTTTGACCATGTTTTGGACCTTGGCGTCGGGTCGGGCTGCATTCTGATCACCTTGCTGGCGGAACGGGCCAGTGCATCGGGTTTGGGGGTGGATTTAAGCGAAGCCGCGTGCCTGCAGGCCAGCGCCAATGCCGTGTTGCATGCGGTGCAGGACCGCGTCGAAATCCGCAAATCGGACTGGTTTGCAGCGGTGGGCGGCACGTTCGATCTGATCGTTTCGAACCCGCCTTATATCTCGCTGGCGGAAATGCATGACCTGTCGCCCGAAGTTCGCGATCATGAACCCCGACTGGCGCTTACCGACGAGGGCGATGGGCTTGATGCATATCGTCGCATAGCCGCCGACGCGCCGGATTATTTGGCCCAGGGAGGGCGAATTCTGGTCGAGATCGGCCCGACGCAGGCAAAATATGTCTCGGCGCTGTTTGATGCGGCAGGGCTGGCAGATATCCGCGTGATCCCCGATCTGGACGGCAGGGATCGCGTCGTTGGTGCAACAATGCCGGGTTGATCGGCAGGATTGAGGCCAAAAATCGCCGTTGAATGTAAAAAACCTGCGAAATTGGCGATTACCCTCTTGTCTGTGGGGGCCGGACATGTTTACTCAGGAATAGTCGGAGAGGTTGACGCCGTTCCAGCACACCCCTGACGCCAAGCCCAAAAAGTCGATGACACGGTACGGGACAAGCTTCTGAGCAGTGCAAGTTACGGGTTGATCGACAGTGAACGACAAGGCTGACGTAAAGTAAGATGAGATCTTCTAAATCCCGCTCGCGGGCCAAGAATAACCGCAATCGTCCTTCCGGCGGCAACGTCGTAAACCGGGTCTTTGACAGCTCGGGCCCCGAGGGCAAAGTGCGTGGCACGCCGCAACAAATCATTGATAAATACAATCAGCTGGCACGTGACGCTCAGTTGTCGAATGACCGTGTGGCGGCTGAGAATTTCCAGCAGCACGCCGAGCATTACCTGCGGATGCTGAGCGAAGCGCAGCGCGAGATTGAAGCGCGCCGCGAAGAGCAGGAGCGTCAGAACCGCGAACGTCAGGCCGAACGCGACCGCGAACGTGCCGAGCGTCAGGAACGCGAAGCCGCTCGTCAGGCCGACCCGGCCGAGGCCCCGCAGCCCGATGTGATGGATTTTGCCGAGCCTACGGCCGCGCCCGAAAGCGGTCTGGTCGAGACGCCGGAAAGCCAGAACAAACCTGCCGATGGCGAGCCTGCCGAGCGCAAGGAAAAGCAGCCCCGCCGCCCGCGCACCCGCAAACCCAAAGCGGCACCGGCCAAGGAAGAGGCCACCAGCGATAACGGCGACACGTCAGAAGCCGCTGAGTAAATCGCCAGACAAATACGTCAAAAAACCCCGGTCGATGCGCCGGGTTTTTTGCGTTCAGGGTTTGCGGATTTCCCGCGCGAGCGCGCAAAACGCTTCAAGCGGGACCTGCTCGGCCCGTTCCGTGGGTTTGATCCCTGCGGTGGTCAGCCGGTCTTCGATATCCGGGGCCACGCCTTTCAGCGAGGCGCGCAGCATTTTGCGGCGCTGGTTGAAGGCGGCAGCGACGACGCGTGACAGGGTATCGGCGTCGGCTGGGTAGCGGGGTTCGGGCAGGGCGGTCAGGTGTACGACCGCGCTGGAGACCTTGGGCGGTGGCGTGAAAGCTCCGGGCGGCAAGGACATGGCGATGCGGGCATCTGCGCGCCATTGGGCCAGAATTGCCAGACGCCCATAGGCCTTGCTGCCGGGCTGGGCGACGATGCGTTCAGCGACCTCGCGCTGGAACATCAGAGTCAGGCTTTGCCAGAAGGGCGGCCATTCGGGTGGGGTAAGCCAACGCACCAGCAGCTCGGTCCCCACGTTGTAGGGCAGGTTGGCCGCGATGCGGATCGGTGGGGTCAAGAGCGCCAGCGGGTCGATTTCAAGCGCGTCTCCGTTGATCACCTCGAGCCTGCCTGGGTATGCGGCGGCGATCTCGTTCAGGGCGGCGATGCAGCGGGTGTCTTTTTCCACCGCGACGACCTTGCGTGCGCCCTCGGACAGCAACCCCCGGGTCAGGCCACCGGGGCCGGGGCCGATCTCGAGCACGTCACATTCGGTCAGGTCCCCGGCCTGCCGGGCGATCTTGGCGGTCAAGTTGAGGTCCAGCAGAAAGTTCTGCCCCAGCGATTTGCGGGCAGACAACTGGTGGGCGGCGATGACTTCGCGCAGCGGAGGGAGGGTGTCGATGGCGCTCATGCCGTTATCGTGGCGTGGGTTGGGGGCGGTGCGCCAGAGGTTTTTTGCCTCCGGCGGGGATATTTTCAGACAGGTGAAGCATCAGCGGGTTTGGGCCATGCGGTGGGCGAGTTTCAGGGCCTCGATCAGGCTGGTCGGGTTGGCGATGCCTTGGCCCGCTATGTCGAGCGCGGTACCGTGGTCGGGTGAGGTGCGGATGAAGGGCAGGCCAAGGGTCACGTTCACGCCGCGGTCGAAATCCAGGGTTTTGATCGGGATCAGGGCCTG
Source organism: Ruegeria sp. G12 (assembly GCF_056533565.1). Lineage (NCBI taxonomy): Bacteria > Pseudomonadati > Pseudomonadota > Alphaproteobacteria > Rhodobacterales > Roseobacteraceae > Ruegeria > Ruegeria sp. G12. The sequence continues at coordinate 156,467 of NZ_JBQFOO010000002.1, read as the reverse complement.
ATCGTGATACATGGCGATGGCCGCGTCATAGCGGGCGCGGGCGGCGGCGTGGAACATGGTGTCGGCGGGATGCGGGCCGGTGACGGTGTAGCCATCGGGCTGCAGGTCGGCCAGCAGCGGGGCGATCCAGTCCAGTTCCTCGGTCCCCATTTTGCCGCCTTCACCGGCGTGCGGGTTCAGCCCGGCCACGGCGAGGCGCGGGTGGGGGATGCCGAACTGGCGGCGCAGGCCGTCGGCGGTGATGGCAATGGTGTCCAGCAGCAGGTCCGGCGTCAATTGGCGGGGCACGTCGGACAGGGCGATGTGGATCGTGGCGGGGACAACGAGCAACTGTTCGCTGGCCAGCATCATCACCACGCGGTTTTGGCCAGCGAGGGCGGCCAGAAACTCGGTATGTCCGGGATAGGAGAAACCGGCCCCGTCGATCAGAGCTTTCTTATGGATCGGGGCCGTGCACAGGGTCGATGCAGCCCCAGATTGTACTAGCGCGACGCCGGTTTCGATGGCTTCGATTACTGAGGCCGCGTTTTCCGGGGCGGGTTGGCCCGGGGTGTTCTGCACCGGAAACGCCTTATGCAGAACGGGCAGGGCCGAAGCGCAGGCCGCGATGGCCTGCGAGGCATCGCTGATTTGTTGGGTTGGTGTGCCTGTGGGTAGATGGGACGCGTCTCCGATATAGAAAAACGGGCAGGTGCCGCGCAGGGCGTCCCAAGCTTTTGCTGTGATCTCGGGGCCGATACCGGCGGGATCACCGCAGCTTAGCGCGATTGGGGCGGTCATTGCTCGATGATGGTGGCGTCGGCCCGCAGCTGTTCCAGCAAGCTTTCGGAAAACGCCTGCAGGCGCTGCTGGGTCAGGGCGTTGGCCACATCCTCGCGCGAGGTTTCCTCGCCCAGATCGCGGGTCCGGTTGCAGAGCATCAGGAACATCAGCGTCTGCCCGTTGTTGCGGGTCAGGGCTGTCGAGACCTCATTCCGGTCCAGTTTGGCCAGTTCAAGCGCCACGTCGCGGGGGATTTCCGAGGGGCTGGCGGTGATCCGCTCCAGCACGTCGGCGGGCTGGTCCTTAGCGATGCCGTAAAGGTCATCGCAGGTGTCGACTTCTTCCCGCAGCCGCGCGGCCGAGGCGAGGCCTTCGGCGCTGCGACCGCCGGGCAGGTAATAGATGGCATAGTCGATTTCAGAGAAACGCGGCGCGCCGGTCGATACTTCGCGCAGGCCGCGCATCTGGAACAGCGCCACAGCGTTCGGCAGGCTGAGTGGATCGGTGATCTCTCCGTCCTTCAGGCCCAGGATCACCGGCTGCAGTGCGGGCGGCAGGCTCGAGATGTTCAGCCAGTCCAGCCGACCGCCATCGTTGCGGGTTGCTGCGGCGGAATACTGGGTTGCGGCAGCGGCAAAGGCATCGAACCCTTCCAATTGCGAGATTTCTTCTGCCAGAAGCTCGGTTTGTGCCACCGTCTGCGGGTTCACCGGTATGATGACCTCGGAAAGCAGGACCTGCAGCCCTCCACCACCGGTTTGCCCAAGCGCGCGGTTGATTTCGTCCTGTGTCGGTCGGGCCTGTGACAGGAAGCGAGCGCTGATATAGTCGCGCCACGAAAGCTGATCGGCTACAAAATCGCGGACCGTTTCGGGATCAACACCCTGATCGGCCAGCAGTTGCAGGAACTGCTCGGTCGAAAGCTGCCCTCGGGACGCAAATTCATCTATCCCGACCTGCACATCCTCGGCGGCGGCCTGGATACCAGCCTCGCGCATAGCCTGTTTGCGCAGGCGGTCGTCGATCAGGGCCTGACGCACTTCGGCCTCGGTCCCTCCGGGTGCGCCCAGAGCGTTCAGGAACTGCTGGCGCTGTTCCAGCTCGTACCATGTGACGATGTCTTGATTTACTCGGATCGCCGGCGAAAACAGGCTTTGTGCTGTCCCCTGAGATGTGACACCTGCGACCAGCGCCGTGGCCAGGACCGGCGCGATCGCTTTGCGCTGGCGTGAACGAAGAAACCTGAAGATACCTGATATCAACTGCATGTTCTCTTGTATGTCTTACCACCGCCTTCAAGGGCGTATCCTGTTAGCGACAGGGTAAAGCCGAATTCTGTCGAAGGCTCAATAGTCGATGTTGAAGTAAAGCGACGACTGACAGACATGTTAACCTGAACGCATTCGTTCTGATAGGTCACATCCAGCCCCAGACGAAGGGGTTCGGACTCGCTCAGATCATAACGGGCGAGGCCCCCGGTCCGCCAGTTTTGATCCACCTGATAGCTGCCCAGCAGCAGCAGTTCGGAAATCTCTTCGTTCAGGTTCTCAGCCGGGTCGGGCTCCTGCCAGATATAGCTGCCGACCAATCTGGCACCTTCCTGTTGCCAACCGCCGCGCAGTTCTGCTTTGGCAAAGCTGAAATCGCCGTTTAGCAGACCGCGGCCTGCCAGAGACCAGCCGTTGGCGGTTTTGATCTGCCCCGCCAGCAGCACATCGGACGACGTGCCCTGCAATCCCGAGGTCAGGTTGAAGTTCGGGTCCGCGTCCGCCCGAAACACCTGACCGACCGTCGCCAGAGCCTGCCAGCCGCCTGCTGCGTACCGGGCCCAGTTCACGCCCAGGACGGCGGTGGTGCCATCCTCTCGCTGGTCCTCTGCCGGGAAGCGGGACAGGGATAGCAGGTTGCCCTGATCGAATTCCTGAAAGGTGCTTTCGTCGTTGGGCACATCGGTGTTCGAGACATGGGTCCATCCGACCTGCGTGATCGGCTCGAGAAACTGGGTCGCCCCGGATTTTTCGCGCCGGGTCATCGGGTAGCGCAGGGTCAGGGCCGCGCGTGGGGTGGATCGTGTGACCTGATCGGGAAATTGGCTGTCGTTGTGGATGTCGAATGTATCGACCGAGGCCCCGAACTGCGCATCCGCCCGCAGACCGGACGCAAAGGTCCAACTGCGCAGCCACTCGGCGTCGAATGTGGCCCGCGCAATGTCCCGCCCAATGATATCGGTGTCGCTGGTGCGTTCATGGGCATGGCCGATAAAGGCAAGGCGAACTTCGCCGCCTACTGCATTGGGGAAGAAGCGTTTTTCGTAGTTCAGATCGAAGATACGGGACGGTATTTCGTCCTGATCCTCACTGTCGCGCAGGGTCTCGTAGTGGATGAAGCTTGTTCTGAATGCAGTGTCCCGTTTGATCCGTTCCAGCGCGATTTCACTGCGCAAACGGTCAAAATCTGGCAGTCCGTAGTCAGCAAGGTACGCGTCATCTGAGGTTGTGCGCAGGTTGAAGGACAGGCGGTAGTCGTTCTTCAGGTTGAAAGAGCCGTTTGCAAACAGATACCCGCGATCCTGATCCGGCTGGATGTCGTCGCGGGTGAATGCGCCCTCGATCTGAATACGACCGTTCACGAAAGCCTGGCGGTAGCGGTAGCCCAGCGTCTTGGTTCTGGATGACACGTAAGGGGTCAACGTCAGGTCCCTGTGATCGCCAATCTTGAAGAAGTACGGAACCTGAACCCCGGTTCCCAGTTGCGAGGTGCTGCGGATTGACGGAACCAGAAACCCGGTCGCGCGGTCCAGCGTCGGGTCCGGCAGGCGCAGGTAAGGGAAGTAGAACACTGGAAGGTCCAGAACCCGCAATTGCGCACCTTCAAAATAAAGCTGGCGTTCCAATTGGTCATGCGTGACTTTGCGCGCCCTGATCTGCCAGAGGGGCGGTCGTCCGTTCTCGCACACATGGCAGGACGTGGCCGAGACCTTGCTGAACTGGGTGTACCGTCCCGCCGCCCGTTTCGCCTGAACCGAGGCGATCTGAACCTGCTGATCGAACACCATCCGCGCGCCAATAAGCAAGCCGTTCTGGATGCCGCTGTCCAACTCACCCGAATTCGCCAGCAGGGTCGATTGCCCGCCCTGATCAATTCGGATGGGGCCTTCGAGAACAAGCTCTCCGGTTTCCTGATCATAGACCACACGCTGAGCGGACAGTTTGGTATCGCCCTGAAATGCCTCGACATTGCCTTCGGCCACTAGCTTGCGGTCATTGGTGATGAAAACACGGTCAGCGACCAGCAGGGCGGGCTGGTCCTGTTCCTGCTCGGCCTCAGCCGGGGTGGTCTGGGCGGCAAGGCTAGCGGGAACAGACAAGGCCATCGCGCTTGTCAACAGCAGGGTAAGGATGTGCCGCATCAGCCATCCTCCGCATGTAAAAGCAGGCCGAGTGACAGCAGAATTGCGGCAAAGGGCGGGGCCCAGGCTGCGACATAGATGGGCAATTGTCCGTTTTCCCCAAGGATTTGCGCAAAGTTGCGCACGAAGTAGATGGCGAAGCCCAGCAACACCGCCGTCAACACTGCGATGCCAGTGCCGCCAAAGCGCACGTGCCGCATGGTGAAGGCGGCCCCGATCAGGACCATCGACACCAGAAAGATCGGACGGGCAAGCTGAACCTGCAACCAAACCTCATACTGCTTGGTCGAAAACCCGGCTTCGCGCAGGTCTTTGATCAATTGCGGAAGATCGTAGACCGAGACCGAGTTCTTCTGACCCAACGTGTCCAGAATGCGGTCGCGCGTCAGCGATGTCGGCAGGTCGAGCCGTTCGTGCTGGGCCGAGTTGAACTCGGGGTTCTGGCCTTCTTCCAGATTCCAGACCTTGGCGTTGGTCAGCACCCATTTGCCGTCGTCAAGCTGGGCCCGGTCGGCGATGATCTGCTGGGTTGGCTTGCCGTCGCGGGCGAAGGTGATGATGGTCACGTCGTCCAGCCCAAGACTGTCCCCGTTCGAGGTCCCTCGTGCGTGGATCACCGCCTGACCGTTTTCGGCGCTCTGCCGCAGCCACAGCCCCTCGCTGCTGATCGACAGGGCGGAACTGCCATTGTTACGATAGGAATCCGACAGGCGCTGAAACTCTTCGGACGTGGCGGCGGCGATCGGGTTCAGCAGCGCCACGGCCAGCGCGCCTATGGTCAGGGCCAACAGAACCGGCGCAACCAGAGCGCGGATGCCCGACCGCCCGATGGCGCGCGTTACCACAAGTTCGGAGCTGCGTGCCAGGCCGACGAACAGCGCGATGGTCGCTAGGATCACCAGCAGGGGCAGCATCTCGCTGATCGCGGCGGGGGTGTTCAGTAGACTCAGTTGCAGCAATTGCCCGAAGGACAGGTCGACATCGTCGAAGCGGCGGACCTGTTCGATCAGGTCGATCAGAATCATCAAGGTCAGGAAAATGCCGCCGATGACGAAGAAGCTTTGCAGAAAGCGGCGGGCGAAGTAACGGTCAAGGATCACGGGAATGCCCCCGTGGGGCTTGGAAAACGGGCGTTCAGGCCAGAATCGTCCCCGCATCTGAATATGCGCGACGGCGCGTGCCTGCCGTTTCGTGCCACGTCTTTTCCCCCGGACCTGCCAGTTATTTTTGCGCGACCTTACTGCAAATGCGGACGGGGGAAAACTGCTATCTGGTCAAGCCGCGCGGTGCGGGCTAGGTCTTGGGGAACAGAATTTCAGGAGTTTGCAATGAGCAGTCTGGTATCAATCCGTTTTCAGGCCTTTGACGTCGACGCTATGGCGCAGGCCGCCGGGCGTGTGGTGGTCATCATCCCGTCCGAGGGCAAGATGGGCCCCGCCGCCCGCCGCGCCAATCGTCTGACCAAGGGGGCCGTCGCCCGGCTGGTCGAAAGCGAAAAGTTCGGCAAGGCCAAGACCGGTGACGTGATCTCGCTGGCGTGGCCTGCGGGGATGGAGGCCGATGCGCTCGACATTCTGGTTCTTCCGCGCCGTCCTGAACCGGCCGAGGCGCGCAAGGCCGGGGCTTCGCTGGCCAAGTTGGCGGGCGGCAAGGACATGCTGGTGATGGCGGGCAATCAGATCCGGACCGAGGATCTGGCGATGGGCGTCGCGCTGCGCAGCTATGACTTCGATGTGCACAAGACCAAGGACAGCGAAGACCCGGGAACGGTCACGATCAGCCATTCGAAACATGACGAGGCCGAAGCCGCCTTTGCCCCGCTTTACGCCGTTGCCGATGGCGTGCGCATGACCCGCGACCTGACCAACGAGCCTGCGAATGTGCTGACCACCACCGAATTCGCCGACCGTCTGGACGAGATGAAATCGCTGGGGCTTGAGGTTGAGGTTCTGGAAGAAGACAAGCTGGCCGAACTCGGTATGCGAACCCTGCTGAGCGTCGGACAGGGCTCGGACAGCCCGTCGAAAGTGGTTGTGATGCAGTGGAAGGGCGGCGACAAGGACGATGCGCCGCTGGCTTTGATCGGGAAGGGTGTGGTGTTTGACACCGGCGGCATCTCGCTGAAACCGGCGGGTGGAATGGAAGACATGACCATGGATATGGGCGGCGCAGGCGTCGTTGCGGGTACTATGCGCGCGCTGGCTAAACGCAAGGCCAAGGCCAATGTCGTGGGGCTGGTTGGGCTGGTCGAGAACATGCCCTCAGGCAACGCCACCCGTCCCGGCGATGTGGTAAAGTCGATGAAAGGCGATACCGTCGAGATCATCAACACCGACGCTGAGGGCCGCTTGGTTCTGTGCGATGTTATGTGGTACGCGCAGGATCGGTTCGCGCCGGTCGGTATGATTGATCTGGCAACGCTCACCGGCGCGATCATCATTGGCCTAGGCCATGAGAATGCCGGTGTCTTCTCGAACAACGATACCTTTTGCGATGCCTTCCTGAAATCGGCCAAAGCCGAGGATGAAGGCGCGTGGCGGATGCCGTTGGGCGATGCTTATGACAAGCTACTCAAATCCCGGATTGCGGATATGAAGAACGTGGGCGGACGGCCTGCGGGTTCGATCACGGCGGCGCAGTTCCTGCAGCGGTTCGTGAAAGAGGAAACGCCGTGGATTCACCTCGATATCGCGGGCGTGGCCTCGGTGTCTGCCGAGACCTCCTATGCGCCCAAGGGAGCCACAGGCTGGGGCGTGCGCGCGTTGAGCCGGTTCGTGCAGGACAATTTCGAGTAACCGGATGGGGGCCGTCTATTTCTACCACCTGACCCGCCAGCCGCTGGAGCACACCTTGCCCGTGCTGCTGGACAAGGCCCGGCAGGCCGGGTGGAGGATCGCCGTGCGGGGCACCGATCCGGCGCGGATGGACTGGCTGGACGAAAAGCTGTGGCTGGGGCCCGAAGACGGGTTCCTGCCGCATGGTCGGGCTGGCGGCCCGCATGATGCGGCGCAGCCGATCCTGCTGACCACCGGGCCCGACGCCGCCAATGACCCGGCATGCGTGATGGCCGTTGATGGCGCACCGGTCGCACCGGACGAAGTGGCGGCGCTGGAACGGGTGTGCATCCTGTTCGACGGCAATGACGACGAGGCCAAACAGCACGCGCGGGACCAATGGAAGGCGCTGACCGGCGCGGGCTGTTCGGCGCAATACTGGTCCGAGGAATCGGGCCGGTGGGAGAAAAAAGCCGAGGCCTAGGGGACGGTCGGGCGGATCAACAGGAGAGTTCAGGATGGAAATGAAGCCGCTTGGCCGCACGGGTATTTCTGTGTCAGACCTGTGCCTTGGTACTATGACGTTCGGGTCGCAAACGTCCGAGGATGAGGCGCATCGCCAGATGGATATGGCGCTGGACGCGGGCGTCAATTTCGTCGACGCCGCCGAGATGTACCCGGTGAATCCGGTCGCCAAAGAAACCGTCGGGCGCACCGAAGAGATTCTGGGCACCTGGAACGCGGCCAACCCCTCGCGCCGTGGCGATTATGTGCTGGCCACCAAACATTCCGGCGCAGGGATGAACCATATCCGCGACGGCGCGCCGATAACCGCGCAGACGATTCCCGGCGCGATCGAGGGCTCATTGCGGCGATTGCAGACCGGCTATATCGACCTCTACCAGTTTCACTGGCCCAATCGTGGCAGTTACATGTTTCGCCAGAACTGGAATTACTCCCCCTCCGGGCACAATACGAACGAGGTTCTGGACAATATGCAGGACTGTCTGCAAGCGCTTCAGGCGCAGGTGGACAAGGGCAATATTCGTGCCTTCGGTCTGTCGAACGAAAGCGCCTGGGGCACCGCGCAATGGCTGCGTCTGGCCGAGCAGATGGGCGCGCCGCGGGTGGCCTCGGTTCAGAACGAGTATTCCCTGCTATGTCGGCATTTCGACACGGATATGGCCGAGTTGAGCGTGCACGAGGATGTCGGCCTGATGGCCTTTTCACCGCTTGGCGCAGGGTTTCTGACCGGCAAGTATCAGGGCGGGGCGGTGCCCGATGCCTCGCGCATGTCGCTGAACCCCGAGATGGGCGGGCGCAAGTCCGAGCGGGTATTTGATGCGGTAGCGGCTTATCTTGAGATCGCCGCGCGGCATGGACTGGACCCGGTGCATATGGCGTTGTCGTGGTGTCGGACGCGGCCTTTCATGATGTCGGCGATCTTTGGGGCGACCTCTTTGGCGCAGTTGGAGCATATTCTGGCCGGGCGCGATCTGGAGCTGTCGCCTGAGGTATTGGACGAGATTGGGCAGGCCCATCGCGCGCATCCGATGCCGTATTAGGGGGCTCTGCCCCCGTCGCGCGTACCGCGCGCCTCCCCCGGGATATTTTTGGACAGATGAAGAAGGATCGGGTCAGTGATGGGTGGGTTGGGTACGCTCTTGTCTGAGGTCGCGGGCTGAGAGGCCGTGGGCGGTGCGGAAGGCACGGGCGAAGCTGGACTGCGAGGCGAACCCTGTGGCCAGCGCGACATCCATCAGCGGCAGGTCTGTGTCTGTGACCAGACGTCGGGCCTCGGCCAGTCTGAGTTGCAGGTAGTGGTCTTGTGGTGTGGTGTTCAGGCGCAGGCGGAACTGTTGCTGCAGGGTGCGGGGGCTGGTGCCCAGCGTGTCGGCGATGTCGGCGAGAGTCAGGGGTTCGTCGAGCGAGGATTCCATCAGCGCATTTGCTTTGGCAGTCAGGGCTGTGTGGCGGTGGGGGGCGCCCGTGCGGCTTTGCGGTTTCGATGGCTGAGAGGGGCCGTCATACAGGAACAGGCCCGAGACGCGGGCGGCGAAGCTCGCACCGTGGCGGGCCGCGATGATCTGTAGCATCATGTCAACTGCGGGGATTGCACCGCCTGAGGTCATGCGATTGCCCGAGATCGTGAACCGGTCGGGGCGCACGTCGATGTTTGGGAAGCGGTCGGCGAAGTTTTCCAGATCCTCCCAGTGGGTGGTGGCGGCGTAACCGTCGAGCAGGCCCGCCTCGGCCAGCAGCCAAGGGCCACCGTCTATTCCGGCCATTGCGGCCCCGGTGCCCGCAATCCGGCGCAGCCCGGCGAGCAGGCTGGGGGTGGCGTGGCGGGCCAGTTGGAACCCGGCGACCACGATCATCAGGTCGCAGGTCTGCAAGCGGGCCAGCGGGATGCCGGGAACGCTGAGCGCGCTGGTCAGCATCGCGGGCTCTGCCGTGGCGGTGACATAGTCCCAGTCAAAAGCGGGGCGGTCTGCCAGGCGGTTGGCCGCACGCATCGGATCAACGGCCGAGGCGAAGCAGAGCGTGTTGCAGTCATCCAGCACCAGCACGGCCGTTTTCAGGGCGCGATGTTCGGGTTGGAGAATGTTTTTTGCGGATTTCATCAAGTCTGATTCGCATTCTGGCAAGTGTTTCCCCGAGGCTGCGCCAGACTCGGGCGCGAACGCAAATCGATAACCGGGGAGAAGTCTGGGGAAAACCCAACGGACAAACCGGTATAAGCTGGGGAAAACGCCATGCCTCTGGAAATGAACCGCGACGTCTTTATCACCTGCGCCGTCACCGGCTCGGGCGGGACGCAGGATCGCAGCCCACATGTACCGCGCTCGCCTGCGCAGATTGCCGAAAGTGCGATTGCCGCGGCCAAGGCTGGGGCGGCGGTGGTGCATTGCCATGTGCGCGACCCCGAGACCGGAGCGCCGAGCCGTCGGTTGGATCTGTATCGCGAGGTGACGGACCGGATACGCGAGGCGGATGTGGACGTTGTGCTGAACCTAACCGCGGGGATGGGCGGGGATATTGTGTTTGGCGGGGTGGAAGCTCCGTTCCCGGTGGCGGAGGGGACCGATATGATCGGCGCGTCTGAGCGGGTGGCGCATATTGCCGAGTGTTTGCCCGAGATTTGCACCCTGGACTGCGGCACGATGAATTTTGCCGAGGCGGATTATGTTATGACCAACACCCCCGGCGCGTTGCGGGCGATGGGCAAGATGATGACCGATACGGGTGTGAAGCCCGAGATCGAGGCGTTTGACACCGGGCATCTGTGGTTTGCCAAGCAGTTGGTGAAGGAAGGGATTCTGGAGCCGAACGCTCTGGTACAACTGTGCATGGGGGTGCCGTGGGGTGCGCCGGATGATCTGAACACCTTCATGGCGATGGTGAATAATGTGCCGGAGGATTGGACGTTCAGCGCGTTTTCCCTTGGGCGGCACCAGATGGCTTATGTGGCGGCCACCGTGCTGGCCGGGGGCAATGTGCGCGTGGGGTTGGAGGACAACCTGTGGCTGGACAAGGGTGTATTGGCCGAGAACTGGCAGTTGGTGGAACGTGCCGGGACGATCATTGAGAATATGGGCGCACGGGTGATCGGGCCCGAGGCCGTGCGCGAGAAGTTGGGGTTGGTGAAGCGGGCGCCGGTGGCGGCGTGAGAGGACGCTGGGAATTGGGGGCCAGCCCCCAAACCCCCGGGATATTTTTGGCCAGATGAAGAGGCGGATTGTGCGTGAGGGGCAACGGGTGAAAACAGCGGCGATCGTTGGGGGTGGCGTTATTGGCGGTGGGTGGGCCGCTCGGTTCCTTCTGAACGGCTGGGATGTGCGGGTGTTTGATCCGGACCCGGAGGCCGAGCGGAAGATTGGGGAGGTATTGGACAATGCGCGGCGGTCTCTGCCGGGGTTGAGCGATGTGCCTTTGCCGGTCGAGGGGGCGTTGAGCTTTCATAGCGATATTGGTGAAGCCGTTGAGGGGGCGGTCTGGATTCAAGAGAGTGTGCCGGAGCGGCTGGAGCTGAAACAGAAGGTTTACAAAGCGTTGCAGGAGGTTTGCGACCCGGCTGCGATCATTGGGTCCTCGACCAGCGGGTTCAAGCCTTCGGAACTGCAAGAGGGCGCGCTGCGGCCTGAGCAGATTGTGGTGACGCATCCGTTCAACCCGGTTTATCTGTTGCCGCTGGTTGAACTGGTGCCGACCGGGAAGAACGCGTCTGAGATGGTTGAACGCGCAAAGGGCTTTCTGACCTCCGTCGGCTTCTTCCCGCTGCATGTCCGCACGGAAATTGATGCACATATCGCCGACCGGTTCCTCGAAGCCGTTTGGCGCGAGGCGCTTTGGCTGGTCAAGGACGGCATCGCCACAACCGAAGAAGTGGATGAGGCGATCCGTATGGGGTTTGGCATCCGCTGGGCGCAGATGGGCCTGTTCGAGACCTACCGTGTGGCCGGGGGCGAGGCCGGGATGCGGCATTTCATGGCGCAGTTCGGGCCCGCTCTGAAATGGCCCTGGACCAAGCTGATGGATGTGCCCGAGTTCACCGATGAATTGGTCGATATGATTGCCGATCAGTCGGATGCGCAGTCGGGGATGCACTCGATCCGGGACCTGGAGCGCATCCGGGATAACAACCTTGTCGGTGTGATGCGGGCGCTCAAGGCCCAGAATTGCGGGGCCGGGGCGGTGTTGAACCAGCATGATGCGTTGCTGAAACCGGGGGCGCTGCCGACGTTGGATCAGGCAGATCTGAGCCAGCCGATCCTGACCCTGTCGCGAGCGGTGCCGCTGGACTGGACCGACTACAATGGTCACATGAACGAGGCCAAATACCTTGAGGCTTTTGCTGCCGCCACAGACCGGTTCATGGAGATCATTGGCTGTGATGCGGACTATATCGCCTCGGGCGGTAGCTATTTCACGGCTGAGAACCACATTCGCTATGTGGATGAAGCCCATGCAGGTGCAAGGATACAGGTGCGTACCCAGATGCTGCTGGGGCAGGGCAAGAAGCTGCACGTGTTCCACAGCATGTGCGAAGGCGACAAGCTGCTTGCGACCGGCGAGAGCTTTCTGCTGCATGTCAGCCTTGAGACCCGACGCCCCAGCCCGCCGTCACCGCAGATCGAGGCCGCGATGGCGCGCATCGCAGAGGCGCAGGCTGATCTGCCATACCCCGAAGGCGCGGGTGCTGCGATCCGGAAGCCGGTTTAACCCTGATTGGGTCCGCGAATCTGGCGGATCGTGCTGCGCACGGCCTGCCAGTTTTTGGCCTCTTCGGTGTTTCCGGCGGCCTCGCATTCGCGCATTTTCTGGGCGGCTTCCGCCTCGGCCCGGTCGCCATGCGCCGTGTACAGCGCGCGCGCATATTGAGCGGTTTGTAGTGGGTCCATTCCAGTCATCCTCCGTGTTGTCGCGGAATGTCTGATGGTTCGCGCAGGTCAACTATACAGAAGGCGTGTGCATTTCATACCCTAAGTGTCAGGATGAGAGGTCAACCGCCTCGGCCCGCAACCGTTTCAGATGATCGGGGAAATGGCGGGCGGTCATGTCAGCCTCGCGGATCAGGGTGTCGAAATGGCGGGTGAACAGCTCGATCCGGTCGCGGTCGCGGAAGGCCATATAGTGGCTGCCTGCGTAGAAAACGCATAGAAGCGGCCCGAAGATCGTGACTGGGGCCGAGTATAGCCGCTTGGCATCGAACAGATAGATGCGCAGCCGGGGGTATAGCTGTTCGCAGATATCCAGCAGGTGGTCGATCTGTTCCAGGCGCACCTCTAACGGCAGGCCGTCATAGTATCCGACCCCGTGCGCGAAACTGCGTATTTCGAACAACGGCATGGCGATTTCATAATCCGATTGTGCGCCGCGCATCCAAGCCAGACGGTCGGAAGATGCCCCAATGGCCTGATCTGCCGTCCGGCCCAAATGCGGGGCATATTCCCATTCCAGAACGGCGCGGGTTTTTAACATATCGGGCAGAGTCGCTGGCACGTAACGGATTTTGTACCCCGCTGCCTGCTGGTGCCATTCAAAGATGCGCTCATCGACCAGCGCGCGGGGAGCCTCGGTCATGGTTAGGGAACTGGCCAGCAGTTCGGCGGCGCTTTCGGGGCGGTCCGACAGGCTGAGCAGCCAGTCTGCCGAGACCCCGAGCGACGAGGCGCAACTGCCCACCACATGGGCATTGGGCAGGCGCGCGCCTTCGTCGGTCAGCAGCTGCGAAACGGTCGAACGGTCGACGCCGATGTTACGAGCTAGGGCGCTTTGGCTGACGTGGCGCTCCTCCATCGCGCGGGCAAGACGCAGGCGAAACTGCGCAGCGCGGTCGCGTTTGTCGATTTTGTCATCCATGTGATGATAAATATCATGAATGATGAGTTTTGTTAATCATATTCAGAATATGCAGCGGCCGGGCTCGTATATAACGCTTTTGTGAGAACAATAAGAATGGGGTCCGGAATGGAAACGCGACGAAGATCTGTCGTGAAAGCAATCGTGTGGAATGTGATGGGCCTGGTGGTCATGACGCTGGTCGGCCTGATCGCAACAGGCTCAGCCGCTGTTGGCGGGGCCGTCGCGCTGGTCAACACGGCCATCGGATTGACGATGTATGTCATCTACGAACGCATCTGGGCGGGGATCTCGTGGGGGCGGCATGGCTGAACCAACAACGCCCAGATCGCCCGAATGGGGAACCTTTGCGCTGATCGTGGCCTGCTATGGCGCGTGGCTGGCGGTGGTGTTCTGGCTGGCATTTTGGTCCGTGTGGCTGGCAATTCCTGCCATGGGTCTGGTCGCGGCGCTGCATTCCTCGCTGACGCATGAGGCGCTGCATGGCCATCCCTTCCGGCAAAAGTGGTTGAACGAGGCGCTGATGGCGCTGCCGCTGACCCTGTTCATTCCGTTCAACCGGTTTCGGGACCTGCACCTGGCGCATCATCTGGACGCGAACCTGACCGATCCCTATGACGACCCCGAGTCGAATTATCTGGACCCGCAGGTCTGGGCGGGGCTGAGCGGGCGGCAGAGGCAGCTTTACAAAGCTAACAACACGCTTCTGGGCCGCATCGTTCTGGGTCCGGCCATCGGTCAGGCGACCTTCCTGCGGGACGAAGGGCGCGGTGCGATGCGCGGAGATCGTGCTGTTTTGCTGGCATGGGCGTTGCATGTGCCGGGGGTTGCGGTCGTTTTGTGGATTGTTTCGCACTCAGCGATGCCGGTCTGGGCCTACGTCCTGTCCGCCTATATCGGCCTGGGTCTGGTCAAAATCCGCACCTTTCTTGAACACCGCGCGCATGAGAAGTCGCGCGCCCGGACAGTGATTGTCGAAGATCGCGGACCCTTGGCTTTCCTTTTTCTGAACAACAACCTGCACGTCGTTCATCACATGAACCCAGCCGCGCCGTGGTATCGTTTACCCGCGCTCTACAAGGCGAGCAAAGACAGGTATCTGGCCTGTAACGAGGCCTATGTGTACCGATCCTACGCCCAGATCTTCCGCGAATACCTCTGGCGGGCGAAAGACCCGGTGGCGCATCCGCTCTGGCCAAAACCGTAAATTGAGGACAGAAGGGAATTCATGAGTTTATGGATTCCCGTCACCATCGCCGCCGCCTCGTTCCAGACGGTGCGGTTCATGCTGCAGAAATCGCTTAGCAGCGTGAAGCTGTCAGCCGCCGGCGCGACTTTTGCGCGTTTTGCCTATTCCATGCCGTTGGCAGTGCTGGGACTGTTGGTGGTGCTGTGGGGGACAGGGGCCGAGTTGCCGCCGCTGACCGTACGGTTCTGGATGTTTGTGGCGATAGGCGGCACGGCGCAGATTCTGGCGACGATCTGCGTTGTTGCCTTGTTCAAGCAGCGCAACTTTGCCGTTGGGATCACGTTCAAGAAAACCGAGGTTATTCAAACCGCTATCGTCGGTTTCCTCATCCTTGGCGATGAGGTTTCCATAGGTGCGCTGGGGGCGATCCTGCTGGGCCTGATGGCCGTGCTGCTTCTGTCGAAAACACCGGGCGGTGACGGGGCTTGGTGGCGGCACCTGACCAATCGGGCGTCTCAATTGGGGCTGGGCTCGGGTGTGCTGTTTGCCTTTTCGGCGGTCAGTTATCGGGGGGCTTCGCTGGAATTTGGCGACATAAACGCCTGGTTCCGGGCGCTGATCACACTGGCGGCGGTTGTCACGTTTCAATTCCTCAGCATGTGGCTGTGGCTGCTCTGGCGCGACCGGGCCGAACTGCGCGCGGTGTGGGAGACGCGCGCGACTGGCGTATTCGTCGGCCTCACCAGCCTCGGCGGGTCGTTTTGCTGGTTTCTGGCCTTCACCCTGCAGAACGCGGCTTATGTGAAGGCGCTGGGGCAGGTCGAGTTGATCCTGAGCCTCGGCGCCTCGATCCTGTTTTTTCGCGAGACCATCACCCGGCGTGAAATCGCCGGGATGGCCTTGCTTGGACTATCGATTCTGGTTCTGGTGCTCGCGATTTAAGGCGTTTTGCGCATTTCGATTCAAATCAAACGCAAAGTGCTCTAGCCAGCGCGCCGTTCATCAAAGCTAAGCGCGATGAAACTTGGCATGTGATCCCCCATGCCCACCACAGCCCGGCCATTGTCATCCTTGCGACCTCGTCCTCGCCCCTTGGGTTCACGCTCTTTCTTGTTGTCCTTTTTGCCCTCGGCCTCTTTGACTTTTTTCTCGAACTTCGGCTTGTCGGCCTTGGGCTCGTCCTTGACCGGGTTGTCGAGGCGCGGGATGTCCTTCTGGATCAGCTTTTCAATCGCATCCAGAGCCTTTTCATCGCGGCCCGAGCAGATCGTGATCGCCTTGCCCTCGCGCCCCGCGCGACCGGTGCGGCCGATGCGGTGGACGTAATCCTCGGCATGGCCGGGCACGTCGAAATTGAACACATGGCTGACCGAGGGGATATCCAGCCCGCGCGCAGCGACGTCCGAGGCGACCAGCAGGCGCAGTGATCCATCACGGAAACCATCCAGCGTTTTCATCCGCTGCGACTGATCCAGATCGCCGTGGATCGCGGCGGCGTTATAGCCGTATTTCTTCAGCGACTTGGCGCAGATATCTACATCGGTCTTACGGTTGCAGAAGATGATCGCGTTGGTGCAGGCGTCGCCCTCGGCATCGATCAGCGCGCGCAGGGTCTTGCGCTTGGCGCTGGCCTCACGGTCGCGGCGACCGCCCTTGAACATGACCACACCCTGTTCGATGGTCTCGGACGCGGTGGCCTGACGGGCAACTTCGACGCGCTCGGGGGCGGACAGGAAGGTGTCGGTGATCCGCTCGATTTCTTTGGCCATGGTGGCCGAGAAGAACAGGGTCTGGCGGGTGAACGGCGTCAGCGAGAAGATGCGTTCGATATCGGGGATGAACCCCATATCCAGCATCCGGTCGGCCTCATCCACGACCATGATCTGAACGCCGGTCAGCAGCAGCTTGCCGCGTTCGAAATGGTCCAGCAGACGGCCCGGCGTGGCGATCAGCACGTCGACACCCCGGTCAATCAGCGCGTCTTGTTCCTTGAAGCTGACGCCGCCGATCAGCAACGCCTTGGTCAGTTTCAGGTGTTTGGAATAGGTGTCGAAGTTTTCGGCCACCTGTGCAGCCAGTTCCCGCGTCGGGCACAGCACCAGCGACCGCGGCATCCGCGCCCGCGCCCGGCCCCGGGCAAGCAGCGTGATCATTGGCAGCGTGAAGCTGGCGGTTTTGCCCGTCCCGGTCTGGGCGATGCCCAGCACGTCGCGCCCTTCCAGCGCAGGGGGAATCGCGCCTTCCTGGATCGGGGTGGGGGTTTCGTATCCGGCTTCCTCAATGGCTTTGAGGACCTTCGGGTTCAGGTTCAGTTCGTTAAACTTTGTCATGTATGTCCGGTTCATGCGGACACTTTTACCTGGCCCGCGCGTCAGAAAAATGCCGGGCCCGGATGGCCATGCGCCTGATGCGCATTTCGGCTTGAGGGCGGACATAACAAAAACGTGGGGCAGGGTCAAATGAAGAGGGTTTAACCTGTTGCAATCAATCGCCGACCGGGATTTTCTGCAACAATTCAGCAGCTTCCGGGAAAGTGTTTCGCGATCTTTTCATCCAGATTCAGGGGGCGGTGCCGGATCAGCCCATGCGCTTGCAGCCGGGCGCGAACATCCGGATCAGCACCGCTCATCTCATCGAAAAAGCGGCGCAGGCCTTCAGTGCCGTGTTCGCCCTCGATCCAGCTGTGCAGCTCATGCTTGGTTAACCCGCCCAGTTCGCGCGGAGCGTTGGGCGAGTTTCCGGCCTGATACGAGCCCCGCTCCATCCGGAATCGGTAATTGGCCAGCCAGTGGTCCCAATCCGGTGCGTGGCGATGGCATAGCTCCAGCTCCGGCAGTTCGAACTTGCAGGGCAAAAGCTGTTTGTTCTGGAACAGGTTATGGATGCGGAAGTTCAGGTTCTCCATCCCGGTGCGGACGATCAGCTTGCCCTGCACGTGGCTCAGAAACCCGCCCAGAACGAACCCGCCGTAGTTTGGGTAGATCTCCTGAACCAGCGCCTCGCGGTCGGGTCCGGCGGGGATATGAGCCTTGTAAAGGTCTTCGCCGCCCGCCATCGCCTCCATCGGGCGGACCCGGACGGCGGGGACGTTTTCAGGGACAGAATTCAATAGGTCCGCGATGGGCTCGGAAGGCCAGAGGAACTCGTCCACGTCGATATGAGCCAGCCAGTCCAGGCCGGTGTTGCGATAGGCAAAGGTGGCGTGAACGGTCTGGCGGATCTGGTGTTTGTCTGGCCGGTTGCGTTTGCGTTTCTGCCAGAACGCCTCGTCGCATATCCGAACCCTGACGTTCGGATGCTGCCTGAGCGCCCGAAACGCGCGGCGGTTGGGCTCGTCCATGTAGATGTACATAAAGTCCGCGCCCAGATCGAGATGATGCGCCGCGAAGCCCAGAACATCCCGGGTCTCGCCCCGGACCATGGAGACGATACCCCAAGTTGTCATGCGCGCGCTTGCCGGGCGAGGCGTATGTCGCGCATCCGTTTCAGGCGGCGGAACACGCTGCCGGGGTCCTTGTTCAACTCGGTCATGAGATGATCCACCAGCGGCGCAATCGTCGGGTCGGTCAGCGCCTTGGTCCAGATCGGCGCAATCAGGGTGACGGCCAGACCGCCCCGTTCCAGCGAGAAAGACCGCATTTCATAGGGCAGGTCCGCCCCGACTTTGTTGCGAAACCTGAACGGTGTTTCTGGTGCGGTCCCAGAGAACAAACGCTCAAATTCATACAGCTTCATCATGCCGAACAAGACCCGCAGGGCGTGCCCGGTCTCGCGTTGCGTCGGCGTCTGACCATGATCGGCAAAAGTCTGAACCGAGGACACTAGCCAGCGCAGGTCAAGCGCTGATAACAGGTGGTCGGATTGCTCAGCCCAGAGGCGGCAGAACAACTCGGGCGCATGGCGCGGGTAGGACCGTTTGCGTAGGTTCGCGATCAGTTGGGCGTTGAGAAAGGCCAGTTTGGAGCTACCGATGAACTCGATGGCGATCTGTGCGCGTTTCCGATCCCACGAGGTTCTTTCTTCTACCTCGGGCAATTGGGTTGCGCTGTCCGGAACAAGGTGCTGGGTCAATGTGGCAAGATCGGCGTCTAAAGGGGGCAGCAAGTCGGTGCCGAATTCAAACGGGCTGCGCCGGTTCTCATAGCTGTCCAGCATGTCGGGCAGGCCGCCGGGAAAGGTCAGATCATCCTCGCTCATGCGCGTAGAGTTGCACAGCCGAGTCCGGCTGCGCAATCGACCAGTTGCCTCACGTCATCATCTCTTTCGTGGCGGTGAGATTCAGCGCCGGATAGTCGCGGATCACTCGGTCAATGTCCCATTGCAGGCGGGTTAGATAGACGATGTCGCCGTCATGATCATAGGCGATGTGCTGCTTGTTGGCGTTAACGAATTTCTCGACCTCGGGCTTGTCGCCGCTGACCCAGCGGGCCGAGGTGAACTGAGACGCCTCGAAGCGCACGGGCAGGCCATATTCCATCTCGATCCGGCTGGCGAGCACTTCGAATTGCAGCGCCCCGACGACGCCAACGATAAAGCCTGAGCCGATCGAGGGTTTGAACACCTTGGCCGCGCCTTCCTCGGCAAATTGCATCAGCGCCTTTTCCAGATGCTTGGCCTTCATCGGATCACCAGCCCGCACCCCTTGCAACAATTCCGGCGCGAATGAGGGGATGCCCTTGACCCGGATTGCCTCGCCTTCGGTCAGCGTGTCGCCGATGCGCAACTGGCCGTGGTTGGGGATGCCGATGATGTCGCCGGCCCAGGCTTCCTCGGCGAGTTCCCGGTCGGATGCCAGAAACAGCACCGGGTTCGAGATCGCCATCGGCTTTTTCGTGCGCACATGGGTCAGCTTCATGCCGCGCTTGAAATGGCCAGAGGCCATGCGCACGAAGGCCACCCTGTCACGGTGCTTGGGGTCCATATTGGCCTGCACCTTGAAGACAAAGCCTGCGACTTTCTTTTCATCGGGCGCAATCTGGCGGGGTTCGGCAGATTGGACCTGCGGCTGCGGGCCGTATGCGCCGATGCCCTCCATCAGTTCCTTGACGCCGAACGAGTTGATGGCCGAGCCGAACCAGATCGGGGTCATGTGCCCCTCTAACACCGCTTGCGGATCGAGCTTCGGCAGCAGTTCGCGCGCCATCTCGACCTCTTCCAGCAGCTTCTCCAGCAGGTGTTCGGGGACGTGTTCGGCCAGTTTCGGATCGTCCAAGCCGTTGATTTCGATGCTTTCGGCCACCTTGTTACGGTCGGCGCGGTCCATCAGTTCCAGCCGGTCGCGAAGCATGTCATAGCAGCCGATGAAATCGCGCCCCACACCGATGGGCCACGCGGCGGGCGTGACGTCGATGGCCAGCATTTCCTGAATTTCGTCGATGATCTCGAACGTATCGCGGCTTTCGCGGTCCATCTTGTTACAGAAGGTCAGAATGGGCAGATCGCGCAGGCGGCAGACCTCGAACAGTTTCTGCGTCTGGCTTTCCACACCTTTCGCGCCGTCGATCACCATAACGGCGGCGTCCACCGCGGTCAGCGTGCGATAGGTGTCTTCGGAGAAATCCGAGTGGCCAGGCGTGTCCACCAGATTGAACCGGAAGTTCCCATAATCGAACGACATCGCCGAGGCGGACACCGAGATGCCCCGATCCTTCTCCATCTGCATAAAGTCCGAGCGCGTGCGCCGCGCCTCGCCCTTGGCGCGGACCTGACCGGCCATTTGGATCGCACCCCCGTACAGCAGGAACTTTTCCGTCAGCGTCGTCTTACCCGCATCGGGGTGCGAGATGATGGCGAATGTCCGGCGCCGCGCAATCTCGGGCGGCAGAGAGGGTTGGTTCGAGGTATCAAGCATATTCGCGCGTATAGGCGGGGAAACCCGCCGAGGCAAGACAAAGGGGGTGGTTCGAATCATACACCTATGGCAATAAGAACATATAGTGAACAAATAATGGAGTGGACCGATGAATTTGAAAGAGATTGCAGACGAGCTGGTCGCAGGCTGCCGTGAAGATCGTGCCAAGGAGAACCTCGAGAAACTCTATGCCGCGGATGCCGTTTCGGTCGAGGCACAGGATTTCGAGGGTATGGGCCGCGAAACGCATGGCCGCGACGCGATCCGGGGTAAGCATGAATGGTGGGAAGGCGCGCACGAAGTCTCTGGTGCTTCGGTCAGCGATCCGTTCCCGCATGGTGAAGACCGCTTTGCCGTGATCTTCGAGGTGCAGGGCAAGGTGAAGGAAAGCGGCGAAACCTTTGATATGAAAGAGGTTGGCGTCTATCACGTTGCCGACGGTAAAATCGTTCGGGAAGAGTTCTTTTACTGACGCAGCCTGAATTCTGGTCTTCCTTGCCGGGCCGGTGCTAGATGTGTGGCAAGGACAGGGAGGATCAGAATGGATTTGGGAATTCGCGGAAAGCACGCGCTGGTCTGTGCCAGCAGCAAGGGGCTGGGGCTGGGCTGTGCCGAAGCCTTGGCGGCGGCGGGCGTTGATCTGGTGATGAATGCGCGCGGGGCCGAGGCGTTGGAGGGTGAGGCCGCGCGCCTGCGCGCGGACCATGGCGTTGATGTACGGACCGTGGCTTGTGATGTGACCTCGTCCGACGGTCAGGCGCAGGTGATAAGCGCCGCGCAGGGCGTTGATATCCTTGTTACAAATGCGGGAGGTCCGCCTCCGGGTATGTGGTCGGATTGGGAGCGGGACGATTTCATCAAGGCGCTGGATGCCAACATGCTGACGCCGATTGCCTTCATGAAGGCTCTGCTGCCGGGGATGATGGATAAGGGTTGGGGCCGGGTGGTGAATATCACCTCGCAATCCGTCCGCGCGCCGATTGCGGTGCTGGGCCTGTCGAATGCGGCGCGGACCGGGCTGACCGGGTATGTGGCTGGGACGTCTCGTCAGGTTGCGCCGCATGGGGTGACGATCAACAACCTGCTGCCGGGCATTCATGCCACCGACCGGGCGGATGCCTTGGACGGGGCTGTCTCGTTGCAGAAAAACATCTCGGTCGAGGATGCGCGGGCGGAACGGGCCGCAACCATTCCAGCGCGGCGCTATGGAACGCGGGCCGAATTCGGAGCGACCTGTGCGTTCCTGTGCTCGCAACAGGCAGGGTTTATCGTCGGGCAGAATATCCTGTTGGATGGTGGCGCGACCAATCTGACGATGTAGCGATGGCTCAAGGTTTTTCTCTAAAGGATCAGCTGTTTAACGCGGACAAGACGCGCTATCTGGCTGGTCTGTTTGCACAGGCTGACCCATCCTTCGACGCGGAAGCGTTTCAAGCTCGTGTCATGTCTCGCCTCTTGAACCTTGAATTGAAAGAGCGGATCGCGTGGATCGCCGAGTGCCTGCAGGAGGTCTTTCCCGGAGAGTTACCGCAGGTCGCCCCGGTGATCCTGAAGGCTCTGCCGCCGCCTCTGGACCCCGGCAAAACGGATGATGATTTCGGCGATTTCATCTTCGCGCCTTTGGGGGAATGGGTGGCGATGGTTGGCATCGAACAACCCGAACAGGCGCTGGATGTTCTTGAGGAACTAACGCAGCGCTTTTCGATGGAATGGGCAATTCGCCCGTTTCTGAACCGCTGGCCCGATCTGGTGCTGGACCGGATGCGGGCCTGGTGCACCCACGAAAGTTATCACGTGCGTCGGCTGGTCAGCGAAGGCACGCGGCCGCGTCTACCATGGGGGCAGGCGGTTGGGTTGGAGGTGTCGGACCCGTTGCCCTTGCTGGATCGGCTGCACAGCGACGGGACGCGATATGTGACGAGGTCGGTGGCGAACCATCTGAACGATATCACCAAGAAAGACCCTGATCTTGTTTTGAACCGCCTGCGGGCGTGGCACAGCGAGGGGCGACAGACTGCGGGTGAGCTGGATTGGATGACCTCCCACACCTTGCGCGGTCTGGTCAAGGCCGGGCATCCGGACGCGATGAAGATGCTCGGCTATGATCCGGACGCTGAGATGGAGGTGGCCGTAAAGATTGCGAGGGATGCCCGCATCGGCGACGTGCTGGAGTTTTCGGTCTCACTGCAAGGGGCGGATGCGCAGCCGGTTCTGGTGGATTATATCATTCACTTTCAGCGACCTGGCGGAAGAACCTCGGCCAAAGTGCACAAGCTGAAACAGGCAGTTCTGGAAGGCGGCGAACTGCAACTGAAAAAGATGCACAAGCTAAAAGCCAATGCGACCACGTTCAAACTGGTTCCGGGGGCGCATAAGCTGGACATTCAGGTCAACGGCAAGGTGCGGGCCAGCGTCGACTTTGAGTTGCTGGAATAAGCGCCGGGCCGCTCACGCTTTTGTCAAAGTTCCAATCGCCGTATTGCGAAGACGGGCGCTCTGCATTAGCTGCGGTTCAGGATATAGGGAGGGAAGTCTGCGATGAAGCATGAATCGGTGCAGAACTACTATGGCGAAGTCCTGCAAAGCAGCGCGGACCTGCAGACAAATGCGTGTTGTACGCCCGATGACATGCCGGATCATGTCAAGAAAATCCTGTCCAAAATCCACGATGACGTGCTGACCCGCTATTACGGCTGCGGCCTGATCGCACCGCTGGATCTTGAGGGGATGCACATCCTCGATCTGGGATGCGGCGCGGGCCGGGATGTTTATGCTCTGTCGGCGATGGTCGGGGAAACGGGGCGCGTCGTTGGGGTGGATATGACGCCCGAACAACTCGACGTCGCCCGGGCGCATCAGGACTATCACGCGCAGGCCTTTGGGCATTCTGCCAGCAACGTCGAATTCCACCACGGCTATATCGAAAAGTTGGACGAGTTGGACCTTGAGCCGGGCAGCTTCGATATCATCGTGTCGAACTGCGTCATAAACCTTGCCACCGACAAGGCCGCCGTTCTGCGCGGTGCGCACCGGCTGTTGAAGGACGGGGGTGAGATGTACTTCTCGGACGTCTACGCAGACC
The DNA here is from genome assembly GCF_056533565.1 of Ruegeria sp. G12. Classification (NCBI taxonomy): domain Bacteria; kingdom Pseudomonadati; phylum Pseudomonadota; class Alphaproteobacteria; order Rhodobacterales; family Roseobacteraceae; genus Ruegeria; species Ruegeria sp. G12. The sequence continues at coordinate 133,037 of NZ_JBQFOO010000002.1, read as the reverse complement.
GCCGGGTGCCGAAAGCGATGGCCGAGGATGAGGTTTTGTACGGTGAATGCCTGTCCGGTGCGCTCTATTGGAATGACTTCCTGTCCATGTCGCGCGCAGCCGGTTTCGGTGATCCGCGCCGGGTGACGCACCGCCCGCTGACCATTGAAAACCCTGTGTTGGAAGAACGCGTTGCGCCGCTGAACTTCCTGTCGGCGACCTATCGTCTGTTCAAGCTGCCCGAACTGGAACCAGCCTGCGAGGATTACGGTCAGGCGGTGATCTACAAAGGCACCGTTCCAAACGCGCCGTACGAATTTGTTCTGGACGATCACCACCTGATCGAAACAGGCAAGGTCTTCCCGGTCTGTGGCAATACCTGGATGATGCTGAACAACACCCGTTTTGCCCGGCATTTCGACTTTATCGGCGATTTCTCGACCCATTACGGCATTTTCGAGGGCTGGGGCGGGGAAAGCCCGTTTGAATCTACGGGCGCGCCTGCCACGGGCGGATGCTGCTGATCACTTGCGCCTGACGGGCGGGGTTGCTATCCCCGCCCAAGCCCGATGAAATCAATCGGGAAAGGCAATGGGGCCCATCGGTGACAGTAGACGTAACTCCTCCTCGTCTGGAAATTCGCAATATTATCCGCCGGTTCGAGGGGCGGCTTGTTGTGGATGACGTCTCGCTGACGGTTCAGGCGGGGCGGGTGACGTGTCTTTTGGGGCCGTCCGGTTGCGGCAAGTCCACGACCCTGCGCATGATCGCCGGGGTCGAGATGCAGGACTCGGGCGAGATTTACGTCGACGGCAAGCTGATCTGCGACACGGTGTTTCGGGTGCCGCCCGAACGGCGCGAGATTGGCCTGATGTTTCAGGACTTTGCCCTGTTCCCGCATTTGAGCGTGGCCAACAACGTGGCCTTCGGGCTGCGGGGCAGTAAGGACGAGAAACGCGCGCGGGTTGAGGAGCTGCTGCGAAAAGTCGACCTGATGCGCTTCATCGACGGCTTCCCGCATCAGTTGTCGGGGGGCGAGCAGCAACGGGTCGCGCTGGCCCGCGCACTGGCCCCGCGCCCGCGGATCATGCTGATGGATGAACCGTTCTCGGGCCTCGACAACCGCCTGCGCGATGGTATCCGGGATGAGACGCTGGCGATCCTCAAGGAAGAAGACGCCGCCGTTCTTCTGGTCACGCATGAACCGGAAGAGGCAATGCGCATGGCCGACGAAATCGCCCTGATGCGGCGCGGCAAGATCGTGCAGCAGGGTGCGCCGTATAACGTTTATACTCGACCTGCGGATAAGGCTGCGGTTGCGTTTTTCAGTGATGTCAATGTGTTGCAGGCGCAAGTGAATGGGGCGCTGGCCCAGACACCCTTTGGCCAGTTTCTGGCACCGGGCTATCCGGACGGAACGGATGTTGAGATCGTTTTTCGGCCCCAGCACGTCAAGCTGGACTTTGACCGCAACGGCAAGGGGCCTTTGCCAACGCCAACTGACGGGGTGGCTGCACGGGGTGTCGTCGAACGCGCGCGCTTCCTTGGCAATGAAAGCTTGGTCGAGTTCCGCATGGATTATGACGGATCAATCCTGAAAGCGACCGTGCCAAATGTCTTTGTGCCGGGGCCGGGACGGGTCATGTGGCTGACCATTCGCCGCGACCGCTGCTTTGTCTTCCCTGTCTGAGCAGTAATTTCCGCCCAAGTGGTGCGGGAATGCCGCAGATAGCGCCGTTGCGTCGCTTGCCGCAGCGCGGGGGCGGGTCTATCAAGGGCCAAACGTGGGGGTAAAGCGGGCACATGCGTATTCTTCTGACCAATGATGACGGGATCAACGCCCCGGGCTTGATCACGCTTGAAGCGATTGCCGCCGAGCTGGCCGGTCCGGATGGCGAGGTCTGGGTCGTCGCGCCTGCGTTCGAGCAATCCGGTGTCGGGCATTGCATCAGCTACACCCGCCCGATGATGATCGCGAAGCTGGATGAGCGCCGCTTTGCCGCCGAGGGCTCTCCGGCCGATTGTGTTCTGGCTGGCCTGCATGACGTGATGACCGATTGCCCGCCTGATCTGGTGTTATCAGGGGTCAACCGGGGGAATAACTCGGCTGAAAATACGCTCTATTCCGGCACAATTGGCGGCGCGATGGAGGCTGCGCTGCAGGGCATTCCTGCCATAGCCCTGTCGCAGTATTTCGGCCCGCGCAATTTGGGTCTGGAAGACCCGTTCGAATCCGCCGCTCGGTTCGGGGCCGATCTGGTGCGCCGCGTTCTGGACGCAACACCGGCAGAGCATGGCGATTACCGCCTGTTCTATAACGTGAATTTCCCACCTGTCCCCGCAGATGAAGTCCTAGGCACCCGCGTTGCGCCGCAAGGGTTTCGCAAGGACACCCATTTCTCGGTCGAGCCGCACAGCTCGCCCTCGGGTCGGCGTTTCCTGTGGATCAAGGGCGGCTATCAGCACAATCCGACCGCGCCGGGAACGGATGCGGCGGTAAATCTGGAAGGCTACATCTCGGTCACGCCGATGCGGGCCGATCTGACGGCGCATGATGTGCTGGGGGCGTTGAAGTCAATCGAATGAGCGGGCTCGATCCAGAAATCGTCATGCAGTTCCTGTTCGCCCTGCGCAAGCGCGGCGTCCGGGACGCGCGCGTTCTTGAGGCAATGGAGCAGGTCGATCGCGGCCGCTTCGTCACTGGCCTGTTCGCGGACCGCGCCTATGAGGATATGCCACTGCCGATTGCCTGCGGGCAGACGATCAGCCAGCCTTCCGTCGTTGGCTTGATGACTCAGGCGCTGGACGTGCGCCCCCGGGACACGGTGTTGGAGGTCGGCACCGGGTCGGGCTATCAGGCGGCGATCCTGTCCAAGCTGGCGCGCCGGGTCTATACGGTCGAACGCCACAGGCGGCTGGTCAACGAAACCGGCAAGCTGTTTCGCGAGTTAGGGCTAACCAATGTCACGGCAATGCTGTCCGATGGCTCGTTCGGTTTGCCGGAGCAAGCGCCGTTTGATCGGATCATTGTGACCGCCGCCGCCGAAGATCCGCCGGGACCGCTCTTGGCGCAGCTTAAAATCGGGGGTATTATGGTCTTACCCGTGGGACAGTCGGATGCGGTGCAGCAGTTGATCAAGGTGACGCGCACCGAGGATGGTCTGGACTACGACGAATTGACGGCAGTTCGTTTCGTGCCTCTGATTGAGGGGCTCGGGAAGGATGAAACGTAACAGGCTTTACGATTTAGTCACCGGAACCCCGGAAAACAGGGGCAGGTGTTGAGGGCAGACGTTATGAGAGCAGTTTCTAAATCAGCGATGCGCCGCTGTGCGACCGGGGTGGCAGCCCTGGCCATATTGGCCGGGTGCGAGGGGCCGTTGGACTATGACCTGCGCGGTCAGGTCGGCGGGTTTTCGACCACCGACGCGGCGCAATCCGCAACCACCAGCCGCCCGACACCGGACGGGCGTGGGGTGATCTCTTATCCGAGCTATCAGGTGGCCGTAGCCCAGCGGGGCGACAAGGTCAGCGATGTGGCCGCCCGCGTCGGCTTGCCCGAAGGTGAATTGGCAAGGTTCAACGGGCTGCAGCCGACTGACAAGCTACGAGAGGGTGAAATCGTCGCCTTGCCACGTTCGGTTGGTGCTGGCAGTGGTGTCGACATTGCTGCCGTTGCGGGGGCGGCAATTGATCAGGCCCCAGCGTCCGGAGGGGTTCAGACCACGACGCTGGAACCCGCCAGAACTGCGCCCGCACCGGCCCCTGCGCCGGTTGGCCCCGAGCCGGTCCGGCACAAGGTCAAGCGCGGCGAAACGGCCTATACGGTTTCGCGCTTGTATCAGGTGCCGGTGGAATCGCTGGCCGAATGGAACGGGCTGGGTCCGGATTTCGCCATCCGCGAAGGTCAGTTCCTTCTGATCCCGGTCAAGAACCAGTCCGCACCGCGCCAGACGGCAGCCGCCGCTCCGGCTGAGCCGGCGACAAATGTGACGCAACCGGGCCAAGGGTCGCCGACGCCCACGCCGCCAAGTGCGACGCAGCCCTTGCCGGATGAAAATGTGGCACCGCTGGCCGAGCCGCCTGATGTGACGGCTGAGGCACCCAGCAACTCCAGTTCTTCGGCGCTGTCTTTGCCGGTGACGGGGCGTATCATTCGGACCTATGACAAGGGCAAGAACGAAGGGATCGACATCGCAGCCTCGCCCGGAACCGCTGTTCAGGCGGCTGAGGCCGGGACGGTTGCAGCGATCACCGCTGATGCGGATCAAGTGCCGATAATCGTGGTCAAGCACAACAACGATCTGCTGACAGTCTATGCCAATGTCGAAGAGATCACGGTCAAGAAAGGCGACCGGGTCCGGCGCGGCCAGAAGCTTGCGCAACTACGGGGTGGGGATAACGCGTATGTCCACTTTGAGGTGCGTGAGGGGTTTGAATCGGTTGATCCGGAGCCATACCTGAAGTGACCAGAATGGCCCTTTGGGCCATGCCTCCGGCGGGGATATTTTTGGCCAGATGAAGGGCGGATCACGCGTTTGGGTCGTAGTCGCTGAGACATTTGCCGGGGTCATCTTGGAACAGTTCGGGCAGGGGCGTGACGTCTTCGATCAGGTCGATGCGGAAGACGCGGAAGCCCTGACGTAGTTCGCACCATGCGGTCAGTGTCCAGACGCGGCCCCAATATTCCATGTGCAGGGGGCGGATGGTTCGGTCCGTCAGCACGCCGTCGATCCGGCAATAGGACAGGTGCAGTTTCTGGCGGGACTTTATGGCTGCGCGGATCGGGGCCATGTGGGCCAAACCGCGCGCGACATCGGCAAAAGGGTAGACGGCGAATTTCCATGTATCCGCCTGGGCTACCACCTGCGTCGGCAGTACTGCGTCGATCTTGTCGGCGAGGCTCTCGGCGGCGGCTTTAAGGTCGGGGTCGGCTGCTTCGGCCACGATGGCCATCCCGAGGTTCAGGGCTTCGAGTTCCTCGGGTGTCAGGTTCAGCGGCGGCAGAGTGATCTGTTCGCGCACCATATAGCCCACGCCGCGTTCGCCTTCGACCGGGACGCCCGAGGCCACCAGTGTGTCCATGTCGCGATAAATGGTGCGGACCGACACCTCGAGTCGGTCCGCGATGTCCTGCGCGCGGTGCAGTTTGCCGTCGCGCAGGATCTGGATGATATCGAACAGGCGATCCGTGCGGCGCATGTTACACCGCACGAGCCGCCATCAGGCGGTCATGTTCCATAGCACAGTCTCATGGCGCATCTGGACGCTGTCTGGGTTGATCACCGCCATCATCGCCGCCGCGCATTCCTGCTGCATGAAGGCGGCAGCCGCATCCTGCGCGGATTTCATATCCGCCCAGACGACATAATCCGTCCAGCGGCCATCAGTGCCCTGACTCAGCTGGCGGTGGGCAAAGCCGGGGGCCGTTCGGACAAAGCCCTCGGACGCTTGGCTCAGTTTCACGAACTCGTCTGCGGTTGTGCCTTCGGCGAGGGTGAAGGTGACGATTTCTGCGACATGGGTCATGTGGTTCTCCGTTGACCTTGGTTTCGGTATCGTCGTCATAGACCCCTTCAACTGACATAAACCTGTCAGTTGAGAAAAGCCAGCCTGCAAAAAACGCGCGATTCGTTCACTTTCATGCGCGGATTTGATCTGCCTCACTTTCTCGGACGGCCGTCCGGGCGTAGACACGGGCTCAGATCATATTCCCGGCGCGCCCGCGCCGACGCAGAAGGAGACAAGACATGCTTAACAATATCGGCCTTCCCGGCCTGCTGCTGATCGCCGTTGTGGTTCTGGTGCTGTTTGGCCGCGGCAAGATCAGCTCGCTGATGGGCGAAGTGGGCAAGGGCATCACAGCGTTCAAGAAGGGCGTCAAAGACGGTTCGGAAGAGCTGGAGCAGGACGCGTCCGAACTGGCCAAGGACGTCACACCCGAGACCGAGAAAGACAAGGTCTAAGTCCAGATGTTTGATCTGGGCTGGACCGAGCTTCTGATCATCGGCATCGTCGCCCTGATTGTCGTGGGGCCAAAGGACCTGCCGGTGCTGTTCCGCAATATCGGGCGCTTTGTCGGCAAGGCGCGCGGCATGGCGCGTGAGTTCACCAACGCGATGAACGAGGCGGCGGATGAAGCCGGGGTGAACGAAATCAAGAAAGGTCTGAACACGGCGGCGAACCCCGTCGGCAGTGCGATGGATGGCGTGAAACAGGCGGCGCAGGATATGGCCAAAAGCATCGACCCGACCAAGTTCGATCCCGACAGCGAAACCGGAAAACTGGCCGCTGAACGGGCTGAACAGGCCAAGAAGATTCAGGCCACAACCGCCCGTGCCGCAGCCGAGCGCAAGGCAAAGGAAGCTGCAGACGCGCTGGCCAAAGCGGAAGAGGCCGAAGCCGCGCTGGACACTGAAAGCAAGACATGAGCAAAACCGACGAGATCGAAGATACCTCGGCCCCCTTGATCGAGCATCTGACCGAGCTGCGCACGCGGTTGATTCACAGCGTCGTGGCCTTTCTGATTGGCATGATCATCTGCTTCACGGTGGCCACGCCGATCTTCAACTTCCTGACGCATCCTTTGTGCGCGGTTCTGGCCGATCGCGGGCAGGATTGCGGGTTGATCTTCATCTCGCCGCAGGAGGGGTTCTTTGTCGCCATCAAGGTCTCGCTGCTGGGCGGGTTCATTCTGGCGTTTCCCTATATCGGAATGCAGATGTGGCGCTTCGTGGCGCCCGGGCTTTACAAGTCCGAGAAGAACGCCTTTCTGCCCTTCATGCTGGCCTCACCCTTCATGTTCCTGTTGGGGGCCAGCTTTGCATTCTATGTCGTGACGCCGCTGGCTTATGACTTCTTCCTGGGCTTCCAGCAATTCGGTGCCGAAGGCGAAGCCGTGGTGGATGAGGCCGCGGCCGCTCCGCTAAGCGTGGTGTTTCAGGGCTCGGCGCAGGAATATCTGAACCTGACGATCAAATTCATCGTGGCCTTTGGTCTGTGTTTCCAATTGCCGGTTTTGTTGACCCTGATGGGCAAGGCCGGGCTGGTCAGCGCCGAGGGGCTGGGCTCGGTCCGCAAATACGCAGTTGTTGCCATTCTGGTGCTGGCCGCTTTGGTCACGCCACCTGATGTGATTACGCAGATCATTCTGTTCGTGGTGGTCTACGGCCTCTACGAAGTGTCGATCTTCCTCGTCGCCCGCGTCGAGCGAAAGCGCGAAGAACAGTTGCGCGCCGACGGTTATTATGACGACGAGGCCGAAGCGGATGAGGACCTTATGGCTGAGGCCGAGGACGACAAGTAACAACAACCGCTTAAGTGGAACAGGCGCGCCTTCAGATGGCGCGCCTTTTTCGTTGCCAGCCCTTGTTGCGCCGCATGGAACGTGATTTGAACGCCAAAACACGAGCCGGAGGCCCCAATGGACGACCAAGCCCTGAACCGTATCGCCGACGCGTTGGAACGCATGGCTCCGGCCCCTCTGGCAGCACCCGATTTCAATGCGGCCTCTGCCTTTGTCTGGCATGTGGAACCGGACCGTCTTGAGCCGGTCGCGCAGGTCAACCGGGTCGATCTGCACCTGTTGGTGGGCATCAACCGGTCCCGCGATACGCTGCTGGACAACACCCGCCGCTTCGCTTCCGGGTTCAAGGCCAATAATGCGCTGCTGTGGGGTGCGCGCGGGATGGGCAAGTCCAGCCTCGTCAAGGCGGTTCACGGCACGCTGCAAGCTGACCATCCCGACCTGAAGCTGGTCGAGTTGCAGCGTGAGGATATGGGTTCGGTCGCGCGCCTGCTGAACCACCTGCGCGCCGCGCCGCATAGGTTCATCCTGTTCTGCGATGACCTGTCGTTCAGCCACGATGACCAGCACTACAAATCGCTCAAGGCGGTGCTGGATGGCGGTATCGAAGGCCGCCCGGAAAACGTGGTGTTCTATGCGACATCGAACCGCCGCCACCTGATGCCGCGGGACATGATCGAAAACGAACGCTCAAGCGCCATCAACCCGTCCGAGGCGGTTGAGGAGAAAGTCTCGCTCTCCGACCGGTTCGGCCTGTGGCTGGGCTTCCACCCCTGCGATCAGGACGAATACCTCGCCATGATCGACCGCTACTGCGCCGCATACGGCGTCAAAACCGATCCCGACACCCTGCGCGCCGAAGCGATCGAATGGCAGGCCACCCGGGGCGCGCGCTCAGGCCGTGTCGCCTGGCAATTCTTCGTCGACCTCGCCGGGCGCAACGGTACCCATATCGCCTGATCCGAACTTCATCTGGCCAAAAATATCCCCGCCAGGGGCATGGCCCAAAGGGCCATTCCTACAACTGCGCCACTATCCGCGCCGCCTCATCCGCAGTATTGGCTAGGCCTTCACGGTCTTCGCCCGGATGAAACCGCGCACGCACTGCGGTTGGCATGGGCGCAGGTTCGACGATGGAAACGCGCGGCCCGGTGCGTTCGGTTTCCGCCTGCCAGCTGCGGGCCAATGCCATCTGCGCGGCCTTGGTCGCGCCGTAGATGCCATAGAATTTCTCACCCGCCTTGGGATCGTCAAAGAAAACCGCATGACCCGCCTCGCCCAGCAGAGGGGCGATGTAAGGGATCAGAACGGATGTAGCATTGGCGTTGATGTTGACCGCCTTGGTCCATTCCTTGGGATCGACAAAATGCACAGGCGTCAGGGCCGAGGTATGGACAGCCGTGTGCAGCCACAGATCGACCTTTCCCCAACGGTCATGGATGCCCCGGCACAAGGTCGCCATGGCGTTCGGGTCCGCGATATCCATCGGGGCCAATGTGGCAGAACCGCCCCTGGCCTGAATGCGGTCGTCCAACTCCTCAAGCCCGCCGGTGGTACGGGCGACGGCGACGATGTGGTACTCGGGTGCCAGCGCTTCGGCCAGCGCCGCGCCCAACCCGCGAGAGGCCCCGGTGATAAGGGCAATTTTGGTCTGATCGGTCATGAGGGCGGTTTGAACGCCCGCGCGCGACGCGTCAAGGCATGATTAGCTGCCTGGAATGGCGATCCGCAGGGTCTGGCCGCTTTGTCGCAGCATGACGCCCTGTTCATCAATAGCCATGACCTTGCCCGAGGCGACCCGGCTGCCGGTCTTGACCTTTTTCACCCGCCCCGAGGACATACGCATCAGCGCGTGCAGGTCCGCTTTGGGACCGAAAATCCCCAGAACCGAGACAGAGTTCTTCTTTAGCGCGCCCTTCTGCGTGGCCGCGCTTTTGACGGTGGCGTTTGACATATTCCGTGGATCGGGCGCGGCCCGAACCCCCTTATCGAGTGAGTGGCAGTTGCGCGCCCGATACCAAAGCCCGGAGGTGACAGAAAGGCGTCAAGATGCGCAAAGCATCAGCGCGAAATAGGCTTTTGAGGAAGTCGTTGCAATCGCGGCGGGTTCATCACTGGGTTGTGGCGGAATTCCACCAATCGACGTATATCGCGAGGGATCACTACCCCAAAACACCGCCGATCATTCCCGCCAGACTGGCAACGATTCGCCGCTAGATTGACGATCAGCCTCCCTTAGCCAGAAGCCAGCTTGGCCGCATTCCACGACCCGCCCACAACCTGCATATCTTCGCGCTTTTTGCTGACCCGGCTGCTGTTTTCCAGACTGTCCAGATAGTCTTCGCTGACACTGCCGGTGATGTAGTTGCCGTCAAAACAGGAGCAATCGAAGGCCTCGATATCCGGATTGCCCTCTTTAGCCGCCCAGATCAGATCGTCGAGATGTTGGTAGAACAGCGCGTCGGCACCCAGTTCCTGCCGGATTTCCTCGATCTCTTTGCCGTTGGCGATCAACTCGTGCTTGGTAGGCATGTCGATGCCGTAGACGTTGGGGTATTTCACGGGCGGTGAGGCGCTGGCGATATAGACCTTCTTGGCACCAGCCTCGCGGCACATCTGGACGATCTTCTTGATCGTGTTGCCGCGCACGATCGAGTCGTCGATCAGCAGGACATTGTGGCCCTTGAATTCCAGCGGAACCGCGTTCAGCTTGCGGCGCACGGATTTTTGCCGCTCTTCCTGACCGGGCATGATGAAGGTGCGCCCGACATAGCGGTTTTTGACCAGGCCTTCGCGATAGGGGATGCCGGTGATCTTGGCGGCCTCCAACGCAACAGGGCGGGCGCTGTCAGGCACAGGGATGATCCTGTCGATCTCCAGCCCCGAGTCCTTGATCTGCTTGGCCAGGGTTTGCCCCATGCGCATCTGAGTCTTGTAGACCGACACGCCATCCAACAGCGAATCCGGCCGCGCCAGATAGACATATTCAAAGATACAGGGGGTCAGCTTACCTTCGACGGCCTGGAACTCGTGCATGTTGCCGTCGAGGTCGATCAGGATCGCTTCACCCGGGTGCAGGTCGCGAAGCTTGTCGAAGCCGTTGATGCCGAACGCCACGTCCTCGGAGGCGAAGGCATAGTCGTCGCCGTCCCCCGGTGCTTCGCGCTTGGCCACCGACAAAGGACGGATGCCATAAGGATCGCGGAAGGCCAGCATGCCGACACCAGCAATCAGGCAGATCGCTGAATAAGCACCTTGAACCCGTTCCATCGTCATCTTCACACCGGCAAAGATATTGCGGATCGGGTCGGCATTGCCGTTCACCTTAATGGCATCGGCGACCTTGTCGGCCAGAACGTTCAGCAGGATTTCGGAATCCGAGGTGGTCCGCAGGTGCCGGCTGTACTTGCCGGTGACTTTTTCCCGCTGCGCCTCGGTGTTGGTGATATTGCCGTTATGAACTAGATAGATGCCGTAGGGCGCGTTTACGAAAAACGGCTGCGCCTCAGCCGCGCTCAGCGAGCCTGCGGTGGGATAGCGGACATGGCCCATCCCGACCCGACCCAACAGGGTTTCTGCGTCGCCTGCGTTGAAGACATCCTTGACTAAACCGTTGGCCTTTTTCTCGCGGAAGAACTCGCCGTTATAGGTCACGATGCCCGAGGCGTCCTGACCCCGGTGCTGCAGCATCAGCAGCCCGTCATAGATTTCCGCAAAGACATCATGTGTCCGGCTTGCGATCCCCAAAATCCCACACATGTACGGGCTCCGATTCCGTGACGGTTTGGCCTCCACATAATGCCTATTGGCGCGGCTGTCATCAAAGGATCACATTCACGTTTTGCCGCAGGTGGTATTTCTGCCAGTCCGGTTGTCGGTCGGGGTTGATGACAAGTGTGGCCTTATGTGCTGTCATGTCGTTGGTTCGGTCATCACGACCGGTCGCAGGTGCAGGAAACGGACTGGGATGTGGCAGAATAAGCCGCCATCAAAGAAGCAAGAGCCGGTCAAGCGGCGGTGCCACCGCTGTCGGGGGCAGGGGCGTGCGCCTTGTCAGATCTGCAACGGGGCGGGCGAGGTTATCAAAAGTCGGGACATCTATGGCAAACCGCTGTTTAGCCGGTGTGACGGGTGCGTTGGGCTCAAGACCATCCGCTGTACCGTTTGCGGTGGCGAAGGGTTCGTCTGACCTGAAATGAAAAAGCCCGGATCGCACCGGGCTTTTGCGTATCGAGAAGCCGAGAGTGCTTACTGGTTCGCGCCTGCGGTGCAGCTTGCCACCAGTTCCTCGTACTGCGCTGTGACCCAACCCAGCGCCTCTTCCGGGTTCTGTTCTTCGATCTTGCCGCTGAACTGTTCAAACACCTTGGCCGAGCGGCTTTCGTCCACAATCGTATAGGACTGACCAGTCATGACCGTGTCGTAGACAAAGAAGGCGATGGCAACCAGCAGGATGCCACGCGCGATGCCGAAGAAAAAGCCAAGCGCCTGATCCAGACCACCCAGAGCCGAACGCTGCACCAGCGACGAGAACAGCGGGGTGAAGATGCTGACAACGATCAACGCGATTGCGAACACGGCTGCGAACCCGGTGATGACCGACAATTCGCAGCTGTCGCGCAGGAAATCCCCGACAACCGGGATTTCTTTGACCAAAGGAACCGCTTGCGGTGCGAAGATAAAGGCCAGAACGGCGGCGGCGACCCAGCCTGCGATGGCCAGAACCTCGCGCATGAAACCGCGCGAATAGGCCAGAATGCCTGACAGCACGATGATCAGGGCCACAACCCCGTCAATAATTGTAAAACCTTCCATGGCCCTCGCCTGTTCTTTTTGCTGCCCCTCAGGGCGCGACCTTAACCTGCTCCGAAGGTTTCGCCAACAAACCCAACCAAATCAGAGGGTCGGGTGAGTGTCAGACCTGCCACAGTGCCGGTTTTGCCACCTGCCGGAGCAATTGCCGCTGTGAAACCAAGTTTTTGCGCTTCTTTCAACCTGTTTTCGGTCTGCGGGGCCGGTCTAAGTGCCCCGGATAGCGAGATTTCTCCGAAAACGACGGTGTCGGCGGGCAGGGCAGTATCCTCGCGCGCGCTGAGTAATGCGGCGGCCACGGCGAGGTCGGCGGCGGGTTCGCTGACCTTCAGGCCTCCGGCAACATTTAGATAGACATCAAGGCCCGCGAAGGGGATTCCGCACCGCGCTTCGAGCACCGCGAGGATCATCGCGAGCCGCCCGCTGTCCCAGCCAACAACCGTTCGGCGGGGTTGGGAATGGGGGGATGGGGCCACCAGTGCCTGCAATTCAACCAGAACGGGGCGGGTGCCTTCGATGCCTGCAAACACGGCGGAACCGGGGCTGGGCGTGCCGCGTTCCGACAGGAACAGGGCCGAGGGATTGGTGACTTGGGCCAGTCCCTTGCCAGTCATTTCGAAGACGCCGATCTCGTCGGCAGGGCCAAAGCGGTTCTTGACCGCGCGCAGGATGCGGAACTGATGCCCGCGTTCGCCCTCGAAATAGAGCACTGTGTCAACCATGTGTTCCACCACGCGCGGTCCTGCGATCTGGCCTTCTTTGGTGACATGGCCGACCATGATGATCGAGACCCCGTGTCGTTTCGCAAACGTGGTCAATTCATGCGCAGCGGCCCGGACTTGTGACACCGAGCCCGGCGCGCTGTCCACATTGTCGGCCCACATGGTCTGGATCGAGTCGATAATGGCAAGGCCAGGTTTTTCAGCCTCAAGCGTCGTCAGGATATCCCGCAGGTTGGTTTCGGCCGCCAGATGCACCGGCGCGTCCTCAAGCCCCAGACGGCGGGCGCGCATGCGGACCTGCGCGCTGGCTTCTTCGCCCGAGACATAGACGGTTTTCACTCCCGCCCGGGCAAAACGCGCAGCGGCCTGCAACAGCAGGGTGGATTTGCCGATGCCGGGATCTCCGCCCACCAACAGGGCCGAGGCGGGAACGAGGCCGCCACCCAACACGCGGTCCAGTTCCTCGACCCCGCAGAGGGTGCGGGGCGGGGGCGTTTCCTCGGTCGACAGGTCCGTGAGTGCGATGGGCTGGCCCCGCTTGCCGCCGAGGGATTTTTTGGCCGGGCCAGCCGAAAGCGGCACGTCCTGAATAATGGTGTTCCAATCGCCGCAAGCGTCGCAGCGCCCGGACCACCGGGTATGCGTTGCGCCACAGGCCGAGCAGGAGAAAGAAGTCGTCTTTGCCATGGCGCAATTCGTGCCCGAGGACGGGCGGTTCTTCAAGCCCTTGCGGGCATTCATCTCCGCCGGCGGCGTGCCGCGGCCTCGGGCCCTGCGGGGCCGTCGACCGCGGCAGGCGCTTACGCGCCGGGGCGGGTGGTTATTCGGCCGCGCGCGGCGGGGTCATGGCAACCACGCTCGAGGCAGTGGGATCGCGATCGTCCGAGGGGGATTGCAGTTGCGCCGACAGTTCGGGCAGCAGGTCGAACAGTTCATCCCGTAGGCGCGACAGTTGGGATTTGGCGATGGATTCCTCGATCTCGATATCGCGGGTCCACTGGCGCAGTTCGTGCTGGATGACTTGAGCCTCTTCGATCCGGTGCTGGAATTGTTCAACCTCTTCCTGCCGCTGTTTCAGGAAGGTGCGCGCGCGGTCCACCTTGGCGTCGCCATAAGTGTCAGCTAGTTCCTGACTGATTTGGCTCATCTGCGCGGCCAGTTCCAGCACCTGCGGCTCAAGCCCCTGCAGATCCGGATGATCACGCAGAAACGCCATACGTTCCTTGACCGCGTCGAATTCAGAAGACAGAGCAAACGCGCCGCTGCGGTCGGCGGCATGGGCAAGCTGATAGGCCCCGGCCACGTCCTGCATGTTTAGCGAGAAGTTCCGGTGAGTCCGTTCCAGCGCCATCATGCGGGCGCTTGACGGCAGGTAGAAGGCCAGCATCAGGATCAGCGCGGTCAGGCCAATCTGGAAATAAAGGCCTGCGTCAATGACCTCACCCCCGCCCAATCCGGCTTGCATGGACAGCCAGGGTAGGACGCCGAAAGCCGAGAGCAGAGTGGAAGTGACCGCGAATAAAGCCGCGGCGCAGATCAGAAAAAATGTAAGTTTCAAAAAGGCATTCTGGAATTGCAATGTGACTGAGTGAAGGGCGGCCATGATTGTCGATCTCCTTCTTTAACCGATACGAAACCGGGTCAAAGCGGACGATCAAAAAGCACGATACGATCCGCTGAGGACCCGTGAACTACAAACACGTTGCTGCTCGAAATATCTAAATGATACTTAGAAATGCGTTTTCAATCAATCACGTCTGAGGTTTTCGTGATCCGAATGTCATCTCTGTAATATGGCCCACGGCGAGCGAGGCCAGAATGCAGCCTGTGAACAGGTACAGCCCCCATGCGGTTTCAATGGTCGCGTAAGAGATTCCCTTGGCCAGCGTGATGTAGAGCGCGATCAGGAAAATATCGGCCATCGCCAGCTTGCCAAGGATGTTCAGCGCGGGCTGGACGCGCGGGTCCAGCAGGTTCCATTGGATCAGGGCGGTGCCGATGGTTTTGATAAAGGGCGCGACGAGGGCGAAGAGGGTTACGACCAGCGCAAGGAAGATGTCTGATTTCCACAAGGACTGCAGCCCGGTGATGACGCTGATTTCGCTGAGGCCGAAGATCGGCAGAAGGCCGGCGCGCATCAGCGGCGCGAACCATGCGATGGGGTAGAGGATTAGCAGGGAGAGGGTGGCGAGGCGGAGCATTCTTGGATTCGCTATTTCTCCAGTATTAAAGGCCTTTCCGAAGGCGGTTTGGTTAGGCGTATTTTTAACGGCCACTAGTGCAAGTGGGCTTGAAAGAGAATGGTGGCAGGGATCACAAGAGACAAGGCCACAGTCCAAACATCAAAAACGAGCATCGGCCATCGATCAGTTACTTGGCCAAAAGGCGGTAAACGAAGACGAACAAAATCGATTAAAGGATAGGGTAGATCACACTCCTTTTTTAGAAATTCTCTGACTGTAAACCCGAGATAGGCGGGTGCGATTGCAGCAACAGCAGCGAGAATTGGAATTTCGACTGCCGCTGCCAGTACAACTAAACCCAAGCTTGCAAAAAGTAGGTAGCCTTTGGGTAAAAATAAGTTGAGCGTATCTTTCTTATAGCCCGGTCGCTGATGGGCTCCCCCCCAATGCACGTATAATGGGGGAAAGCCGGACATCACTTGCAAAGCTACAATTAGGTAAGACCAAGTTGCAAAGAATAGAAGAAAAGACAGCATCAACTACCGCACCGCCTCAATCGGCCCCTCTGCGCTCCCGCTGATAAACTGCTCCAAATACGGATCGTCCGAGGCATCCATCTGTCCGACCGGTCCGGTCCACTGGATCACCCCGTCATGCAGCATCGCCACGTTGTCGGCAATCGCGCGGACGGAACTCATGTCGTGGGTGATCGTCATCGCGGTGGCACCCATCTCGGTCACGATTTCGCGGATCAGGTCGTTGATGACGCCGGACATGATCGGGTCCAGCCCGGTGGTGGGCTCGTCGAAAAAGATGATCTCGGGCTCGGCGGCGATGGCGCGGGCCAGGCCCACGCGTTTCTGCATCCCGCCCGACAGTTCCGAGGGGAAACGGTCGGCGACGTTGGATTTCAGACCAACGCGGCGTAGTTTCTCGATGGCGATTTCGCGGGCGTATTCCGGCGGACGTTTCAGCGGACCGCGCAGCAGGCGGAAGGCCACGTTTTGCCACACGGGCAGCGAGTCAAACAACGCCGCGCCCTGAAACAGCATCCCGAACCGGGCCAGAAAGGCGTCGCGGTCGCCTTTGGATGCGTCTTTGCCGTCGACATAAATCATGCCACTGTCGGGCTTGATCAGACCAAGGATGCATTTCAGCGCCACCGATTTTCCCGTACCCGAGCCTCCGATGATGACCATCGAGGTACCCTTGGGAATCTCAAGGTTCATACCCTGCAGGACGTGGTTTTCGTCAAAGGCCTTATGTACGTTCTCCATCCGGATCATAGCGAGAAGAACACCCCTGTGAGGACAAAATTGGCGGCTAGGATCAGAACGGCGGCGGCCTCGACCGAGCCTTTGGTGGCGCGGCCTACGCCCTGCGCGCCACGACCCGAGGACATGCCGTAATAGCAGCCCATAATGGCGGCGATCACGCCGAAGGCGGCCCCTTTTACCAGCGACGAGACGATGTCGCGTGTCTCAAGGAAATCGACGGTGTTTTTTAGGTAGGCTGCCGGGTTGAAGCCCAGATTTTGAGTGGCAACCATGTAACCGCCCGCGATGCCTATGATGTCTCCGATGGCGACCAGCGCAGGCACGGTGATCAGGGCGGCCAGCACGCGCGGCGCGGTGAGGTATTTCATTGGGTGCGTGGACAGCGTGACCAGCGCGTCGATCTGCTCGGTTACTTTCATCGTGGCGATCTCGGCGGCGATAGATGAAGTCACGCGAGCGGCGATCATCAGGCCGACCAGCACTGGGCCAAGCTCTCGCACCATGCCGATAGCGACGATCTGGGGCACCACAGCCTCGGCGTTAAAGCGCGCACCACCGGCATAAATCTGCAGTGCCAGCGCACCGCCGGTGAAGATGGCGGTCAGGCCGACAACGGGTAGGGACAGCCAGCCGATATTCATCAGCGCCACGGCAAATTCGCGCGGGTAGTAGGGTGGGCGGAAGATGTGGGAAATCGCGTCCAGCGAGAACAGGGCTACGCGGCCAAAGGTGGCCATGATGTTCAGAACAGCGCGACCAAGCCCGCCCAGCACGGCCAGGGGGTTCATTCCACGTATCCCCGGGAAAACCGACTGCCCAGCGAGGTCAGGATTTCGTACCCGATGGTGCCTGCGGCCTCGGCCAGATCATCGACAGTTTGGTGCCCGTTCAGAATGCGCAGGCGTTCAGGGTCGTGGGGCAGGTCGGTCACATCGACCGTGATCAGGTCCATCGAGATGCGGCCCACAACAGGGCAGGGCTTATTCCCCGCGAAGGCGTCGATACCGCCGCCAATCGCGCGATGCAGCCCATCTGCATAGCCCGCAGCCACCGTCGCAATCCGCGAGGGGCGGCGCGCGGTCCAGGTGTTGCCGTAGCCAACGGTCTCACCTATTTCGAGCGCGCGGACCTGGATGACGGGCAGGTCAACGGTGACCACCGGTTTGGCCCCCTCGAAAGGCATCCCGCCATAGAGCCCCACGCCAGGGCGGCAGAAGTCAAAATGGAACTCGGGGCCCAGAAGGATGCCGCCGGTCGCCGCCAGAGACCTTGGGGCGGTGACGCCGTCGGTCATCTCGCGGAAGGTGTTTAACTGCTGGCGGTTCATCGGATGATCGGGCTCATCCGCGCAGGCCAGGTGCGACATCACGACCACCGGGTTCAGCGCCTCGGCTTTGGGCCGGAGTTCGGCCCAGTCCTGAGGTTCCAGTCCCAGCCGATTCATGCCGCTGTCAAGCTGGATGCCGAAGGCGTGGTCGGGCAGGGCGTCGACATGGCGCTGAAACTGTTCGGGCGCGTTGATCAGTGGTGTCAGGTCATGCGCGCGCAGCAGGTCTGTGTCGCCCTCCATATGCCCGGAGAACACACAGATCATCGGGCCGTCGCCAACGGCCTCGCGCACGGCAGCCCCTTCTTCGGCGACGGCGACAAAGAATTTGCGCACGCCTTCCTCGGCCAGCGCGTCCGCCACAGGTCCTGCGCCCAGGCCGTAGCCATCGGCCTTAACCACGGCACCGGTTTCGACATCCGTCTTTGCATCCAGCGCCCGCCAGTTGCTGGCAACGGCCTGAAGATTGATCGTTAAACGTGCAGTACTCATGGGCCTGTTCATGACATCGGATTGCTGCAGGTCAAGAGGGTTTCGGGCAATTCTGCATGAGTTTTGTGCGACATAGGCGGCTTCCGGCTGGATGTGCGCAAAGTTTCGTGCAGACAGGGAAACAGCCGGGTAGATTCTGACGCAAGGTTAACCGTATATGGATTGTCCGGGCCTGAGTATCAAACGGGAAGCGACCTCCGGATCGTTTACCCTCCAGTTCAACGCGCATCGCTCTAGTTGGAGGCGTGTTGGTCCAGCAAGGGTTTGTTGTTCCGGCTGTGGCGCGCCACAAGCTGTTTCTGACGCCGGCCACTTGGGATGTAACAGGCCGAGTCCACCTGCCCGATTTCCGCCAGTTCGGGGAAAAGCAGCGTTAGCTCCGCCCTTGCCTCAGCCGTCATTGCTTGCAGCGCCTGCGGACCGGCAAACAGGCTTTCACTGGGGGCCCCTTCGGCGAACAGGACAACATGCCGGTCAAACACAAGATGGTGGTAGGTGATCGTGGCAACGTCCCGGTCGACATAGATCCCCGGCAGCCTGGTCAGCCGGATCGCCGAGATCAAAACGGACCGCGTGCCGAACATCCGCTGCGTGATGGCCGAACATACCAGCATCCGGTGCTGTCGGGATACCAGCAGGTCACGCCGGGGCAGCCCTTGGCCCAACGCGCCTGAAACCACGCGCACAGGGTACAGTTCCGGCGTCTTGATCAGTTCGGACAGCCGCAAAGGGCGGGACAGGATCATCCGGACGGGCTGATACCCGCCATCAAGCGTCAGGACCTTGTCGCCAGGCTTCAGGTGTTCCACCGCAACCTCACCCTTGGCGGTAGTGATGCGCGTGCCCGACGTAAAGCACGGCGCGCCGGGGTTTGGATTTGGGTTTTCGACAAAATTTACCCCGTCTGTTGAGGTCAGCGACGAGGTGTCATCCGTTCCGTTCGAACCAACTTGCGTTGACGTAAGACCACTGGCCGGGCCTTGGGTGGCGGTGACCTGCGTGTCGAATGAGACAAAGCTCAGGACCGCGCCATTGTCATCCAGAGAAACTGCACCAAACCGGTTAATCCGGGCCGAAACCACATAGTAATCGAAACCGCCAACAGTGGTCATCGGCGCGCTATCGACCGCCGTTGAACTGCGCAGGGTGCCGTTCTGATTGTAGACCCCAACGGTCAGGTTGGACACATCCGTACCTGTCTGCACGCGGATTTCAATGAAATCCCCGCTGGGTGAGAAATTCGGACCGTTTCGGTACCGTATTTCCGAGATAATTGCCGCCAAATGCCCAGAGCCTCGACCGGGTTGAAACGTACGTTGGCATGTAGCTTACCACAATGAGACGCAGCAGGCCAAAATTACGCTGGATTCCGGTAAATTGGACGCAGTTTGAGGTCAATATCCCTCGATCTCGCCGCCCTGCTGCCAGGGTTTGACCAGATTGCCAAAGCGGGTGAACTGCGCCTCGAACGATAGTTCGACCGTGCCGATGGGGCCGTGGCGCTGTTTGCCGACAATGACCTCGGCTTTGCCATGCAGGCGTTCCATGGCCTGCTTCCACTCTTCCATCTTCTCCAGTTCATGATCGCCGGGCTTCTCACGCTCTTTGTAGTATTCCTCGCGGAACACAAACATCACCACGTCGGCATCCTGTTCGATCGAGCCTGATTCCCGCAGATCAGACAGTTGCGGGCGCTTGTCGTCGCGGCTTTCGACCTGACGGGAAAGCTGCGACAGGGCGATGACCGGGATGTTCAACTCTTTGGCGATGGCTTTCATGCCCATCGAAATCTCGGCAATTTCGTTGACGCGATTGTCGGCCATACCCCGGCAAAGCTGCAGGTAGTCGATCACCAGCAAGTCCAGCCCATGGGTCCGCTTGAGCCGCCGCGCACGGGCGGCAAGCTGTGAGATCGGCAGGGCAGGCGTGTCGTCGATGAATAGCGGGCAGGCTTCCAGTTCCTTGGCGGCATCCACGAAACGGCGGAATTCGGACTCGGTCATATCGCCTTGGCGGATCTTGTGGCTTGAGATTTCCGAGGCTTCGGCCAGCACCCGGCCCGCAAGCTGTTCGGCGCTCATTTCCAATGAGAAGAACCCGACCACGCCGCCGTCAATCGCGCCTTCGGAGCCATCAGGCTTGGTGCCGCGCTTATAGGCTTTGGCGACGTTGAACGCCACGTTGGTCGCAAGCGAGGTTTTCCCCATCGAGGGACGACCCGCAAGGATGATCAAGTCCGAGGGGTGCAGGCCCCCAAGCTGCTTGTCCAAGTCGGCCAGACCGGTGGAAATCCCCGCCATGCCACCACCACGCTGGTACGCTTCGTTGGTGACGTTGACGGCTTCTGTGACCGCCTTGAGGAAGGATTGAAACCCTTGTTCGGTCTGGCCCTGCTCGGATAACTGGTAAAGCTGCTGCTCGGCCTCGACGATCTGTTCCTTGGGCTCGCTTGAGATTTCAACGCGCGCTGCCTTGTCCGAAATATCGCGCCCCAGCCGGATCAATTCGCGCCGGATGGCGAGGTCATAGATCATCTGGGCGTAATCATGCACTGCAAAGGCACTGATCGAGGCCCCGGCCAATTTCACAAGATAGGCCGGTCCGCCCAATTCCTTCAGGCCATCATCCTCGGCCATGAAGGATTTCAGCGTCACGGGTGAGGCCAGCGCATTCTTGGCGATGCGTGCGGCCGCGACCTCGTAGATACGGGCATGGACCGGGTCATAGAAATGTTCCGCCCCGATGATCGAAGCCACCCGATCATACAGATCGTTATTGGTTAAGATCGCACCCAGAAGCTGCTGCTCGGCTTCAATTGAATGCGGCATGGTTTCGGCATTCTGAATCTGTGCCGCTGCCTGCTCGATACTGCTTATCTCGTTCATTTTGTCCCCGCTGCCCGTCTGGCGGTTCTACACGCGAAACCCCGGCGCAAGCTATCTGCAAATGAGTGGGGGTAACTTGGGATAACCGCCCGCTGCTTTGGGATAACTGCCCACCCGAATGGGGATAACTTCCGCCCAGTTTCGCACGAGAGCGACGCTACCGCAACATTTGGTGTGATGGTTGCCATTTCCGACTAAATGCGCGGGCAATTGTCCGATTCGAATATCAACAATCCACAACCTGCCCACAGGTCAAAAATCACGATTTATGCGCTTCCTGCCAGCCGCGCGGATCATTCAGGAAGGCCTCGACCCCGTCAAGTGTCTCGTGATCAAAGGCTTTCTGCGCCTTCGCCTCGGCCAGAACATCCCACCATGTGCAGAGCGAATGCAGTTTCACGCCGTGGTCGCCCAGCGTCTTCTCGGTCTCGGGGAAAATGCCGTAGTAGAAAATCACCGCCGTATGTCCGCAGGTTGCGCCGGTTTCGCGGATCGCGTCCACGAACGACAACTTGCTGCCGCCATCGGTGGTCAGGTCCTCGACCAGCAGAACACGTTCGCCTTCGCTCATCGCGCCTTCGATGCGCGCGTTGCGGCCATAGCCCTTGGGTTTTTTGCGCACATAGGTCATCGGCAGCGCCATCCGTTCAGCGACCATGGCGGCAAAGGGGATGCCTGCGGTCTCACCACCGGCAATATTGTCGAACGCCTCGAACCCGGCGTCGCGCATCACAGTGATGGTCAGGAAGTCCATCAGGGTCGACCGGATACGCGGGTACGAGATCAGCTTGCGGCAGTCGATATAGGTCGGGCTTGGCAGGCCCGAGGCCAGGGTGAAGGGCTCGCGCGAATTGAAGTGAACTGCCTTGATCTCTAGCAGCATCCGCGCGGTCAGGCGGGCGATTTCGGTGCTGTCGGGGAAGGAACTGGGGATCATGGCGCAAACCTCTGGGCTGAAACAAGTTGCGGGCTGATAGCCCGACCCTTGGGCCAGAGTCGAGAGCGCGGGCAAAAGAAAAGCGGACCTCGTCCGAGGTCCGCTTTGCCCTTGCGGGCACAACAGCCAAGGTGGGCTCAGCTGCTCATATCATAGGCGCGTTCCCCGTGTACCGACAGGTCGAGCCCGTTTGTCTCGGTCTCAGCGTCTACGCGAAGCGGGGTGATCAAAGCAACCACCTTGACCAGCACAATCGTGACAACTGACGTAAAGACACCCACGATCACCAGCCCTCCGACCTGCGCGGTCCAAGTGCCAAGGCCGAAAAGCGCGATCATCAACGTGCCGAAGATGCCGCCGACGCCATGCACGGCGAAGACATCCAGCGTGTCGTCGATGTTCAGCTTGTTTCGGACGACATTCACGGCCTCCTGACAAAGCACGCCGGCCACCGCGCCGATGATCAGCGCCTGCACCGGGCCGACAAAACCCGAGGCCGGGGTGATCGAGGCCAGACCCGCGATCGTACCTGTCACAAGACCTACCATCGACGCCTTGCCGAACCGGATCCGTTCCCAAAGCGCCCATGTTAGCGAGGCGGTCGCGGCAGAGATATGCGTGACGGTCATCGCCATCGCGGCCCCTCCGTCAGCGGCCAGTTGTGAGCCGCCGTTGAAGCCGAACCAACCGACCCACAGCATCGCGGCGCCGACCATGACAAAGCCGGGGTTGTGCGGGGGCGTCGTGCGATTGCGACGAGGGCCGAGGATCACGGCGATGATCAGCGCCGCCAGACCGGCGGTTTCATGCACCACGATGCCACCGGCAAAATCACGCACGCCGATCTCACCCAGAATGCCGCCATCGGTCAGGATGCCTCCGCCCCAGATCCAGTGGACGACCGGCGCATAGCATAGCAGCATCCACAGGGCCGAGAAGGTCAGGACGAACCCGAAGCCCACCCGCTCCACATAGGCACCGACGATCAGGGCCGGGGTGATGATGGCAAAGGTCATTTGGAAGGCGAAGAACAGAATCTCTGGCAGGGTGCCCGACAGGCTGTCGGCGTCCACACCGTTCAGAAAGGCCTTGCCCAGACCGCCCCATAGGCCGGACGCTCCCTCGCCGAACGCGATGGAATACCCGGCGACCAGCCATAGAATGCTCATCAAACAGGCAATCGAAAAGCAATGCATGAACACGCTGAGCACATTTCGGGCACGCACAAGGCCGCCATAGAACAGGGCAAGCCCCGGCAATGTCATGAACAGGACCAGTGCAGTGGCAACGATGATCCAGGCTGTATCGGCTCCGTTCATGGGCCGGTCTCCTCTTCTTCTTACGTTTGCGTCGGATGGGCACGGGTCCCGATCCGGCGCGGTGAGCGCATGGCCACGGGTTAGAAGCGGAGAGTGGGTGCGGAAAAAAGAGGCAAGGCCCGAATGCGCCGCCTGTTTTGGCGGCTTTTTTCTAAGTGACGCTTAAATTTGCGCCGCAGGGGGTCATTTGACTAAAAATTAGGCTGAAGGCAAAAGGGCGTCATTCAGCAAGGACAGCGCATGATCCCGCGCTGCGCGGCGGACAGAGTCGCGGCCCACTGCGCCGAATTCCACAGTCTCGGTCCGTGTGGTCTGTCCTTCGGAGGCCAGTCCGAAACAGACCCGCCCCTCGGGCTTGTACTCGGACCCGCCCGGTCCCGCGATCCCGGTGACCGAGACGGCGAGTTGCGCGTGGGAGTGCCGAAGCGCGCCCTCGGCCATCTCGCGGGCGACCTGTTCGGACACTGCGCCATGAGCATCCAGAGTGCTGGCGTGCACGCCCAGCATCTCTTGCTTGGCGGTGTTGGTGTAGGTGACGAAACCGCGCTCGACCACGGCGGAACTGCCGGGGATATTTGTCATAGCAGCCGCGACCATACCGCCCGTACAGCTTTCAGCGGTGGCGATCATCACGCCTTGCTCTTTGGCGCGGTCCAGCAGGGCGGAGACGTTCATAGGCCCATTACTCCATGCGCGATGCCTGCAAGGATCAGGACACCGATGGCGGCGAAGACACCTGCAATGACATCGTCCAGCATCACGCCCATCGCGTCGTTGCGCCGGTCGGCCCAGCCAACGGGGCCGGGTTTGGTAATGTCGAACAGGCGGAACAGGAGGAAGCCAGCCAGCCAGCCGGGCCAGAGCGCGGTGACCTCGATCCCATGCGCCCAAGCCGGATACGAAACCGCCCAGATCGCTACAAACTGACCGGCGACCTCGTCTATGACGATCTCGGACGGGTCGTGATCGTCCTTGCCTTCGGTCATCACGCGGGTGGCCCAGAGCCCGCCGAAGAACACGGCAACCGTGGCCAGAACCAGCAGGGGGAACCCGCCCAGCATATGCAGCAACCACGCCAACGGCAGCGCCGCCAGCGAGCCCCATGTTCCGGGCGCGGGGCGCAGATAGCCAACGCCGCAGACAGTGCCGATCAGGCGGGCGGCGCTCATGCCTTCACCAGACAGGCAGTGGCCAGCGCGGCGATCCCTTCGCTGCGCCCGGTAAAGCCAAGCCTCTCAGATGTGGTCGCCTTGACCGAGACCTGATCGTCGCGCAACCCCATGATCCGCGCCATCTCGGCCCGCATGGCCAGCGCGTGCGGCCCGATCTTGGGGTATTCGCAAACCAGAGTGCAGTCGGCGTTCGAAATGCGGTACCCCATCTGCCCGGCCAGTTCGACCGCGTGACGCAGGAAAATCTCGCTGGCCGCATCCTTCCATTGCGGATCCGAGGGTGGGAAATGCTGACCGATATCGCCTTGCGCCAGAGCTCCGTAGATCGCGTCGGTCACAGCGTGCATGCCCACATCCGCGTCCGAATGCCCATGTAACCCTCGGGCGTGAGGCACCTTCACGCCGCACAGGATCACGTGGTCCCCGTCGCCGAAACGGTGCACGTCGTACCCGTTGCCCAGCCTTACATCCATATCCGTTCCCATTATGCGTTCTGCCCGGGCGAAATCCTCGGGTCGGGTGATTTTGATGTTGTCCGCGTCGCCCGGTACGATGGCCACGTCCATCCCGACAGCACGCGCGACTTCAACGTCGTCTGCAGCCCCTCCGGCATGGCTGGCATGGGCTGCGACGATAGCGTCATAGTGAAACCCTTGCGGGGTCTGTGCTGCGAAAAGGCCAGTTCGGTCTCGCGTGCCGGTGACACCCTGTTCATCCCCGGTCCAGAGAGCATCCGTCACCGCCAATCCGGGCGCAGCGGCAGGGTGCGTATCAAGCGCGGTCAGAACGTCGTGAATGATGCGCGTGCTGACGCAGGGGCGGGCAACATCGTGGATCAGAACCTTTGTCACGCCACGGTCCTTCAGCGCATCCAAGCCCTGCCGCACCGACCCGGCCCGGTCACTGCCGCCGGGCGCAAGGATCAGGTCGGTGCCCCGAAATTCGGCCCAGGCCTCAGCATCGTCTGGGGACAGCACCAAAACAATATGATCCACCTGATCCCGGAACCTGTCGATGGTCCAGTCCGCCACGCGGTGACCCCCCAGCGCCCGCCATTGTTTCGGCGTCTCGCCACCAGCGCGCAATCCGCGTCCGGCGGCGACAATAATGGCGGCGGTTGTCATGGGTTGGTGGCTCCTGTTTGCACGCATTGTTTAGGGTGCGGTGAATGCAGAGGCAATCACCCGCGTCATACTGCTTAAAAATTGTGCACTTGATGATTTTGCGGGCTTGTAAGTCGCCGATTTCTTGTTCACATGCCGGGAATTCGATATCTAACGCTCAAATGCCCAAGGATTAAGCACGTTGACCCTGCAACTCGCTGATAAGGACCTGACCCCGCCCGTTCTGCTGGCCCCGATGGCCGGAATCACCGACCGCCCGTTTCGCGATCTGGTGATGCGCTTCGGCGCGGGCATGGTGGTGAGCGAGATGGTCGCAAGTCAAGAGATGGTGCAAGCCAAGCCCGGCGTGCGCGAACGCGCGGAATTGTCGGCAGATGTGGAAAACACAGCCGTCCAACTGGCGGGTCGCGAGGCGCACTGGATGGCCGAGGCCGCGCGACAGGTCGCGGACCGCGGTGCGCGGGTGATCGACATCAATATGGGTTGCCCGGCCAAGAAGGTGACGAACGGTTATTCCGGCTCGGCGCTGCTGAAAACACCAGACCACGCGCTGACGCTGATTGAGGCTGTTGTCGCTGCTGTTGATGTGCCGGTGACGCTAAAAACCCGGCTGGGATGGGATGACAAACTGCTCAACGCGCCGGACGTGGCGCGGAGGGCGCAGGATGCGGGTGTGCAAATGGTCACGATCCATGGGCGCACGCGCTGCCAATTCTACAAGGGCCGCGCCGATTGGGCGGCGATCCGGGCGGTGAAGGAGGCGGTCTCGATCCCGGTGATCGCCAATGGCGATATTGTTGAAACAAACGCGGCACGGACGGCGTTGGCGCACTCCGGGGCGGATGGGGTCATGGTTGGGCGCGGGGCGCAGGGGAAACCCTGGCTTCTGGCGCAGATTTGCCATGATCTCTACGGCTCGGACGCGCCGCAAATCCCCTCGGGCGGGGCACTGGTCGAGATGGTGCAAGGGCACTATCAGGCGATGCTTGAGTTCTACGGCACCGATCTGGGCCTGCGCGTCGCCCGTAAACATCTGGGTTGGTACATGGACGAGGCCGGCACGCCCGCGCCCCTACGCCGCGCCGTTCTGACCTCGCGCGATACGGATGAGGTGCTGCGCCTGCTAGGCGATGCGCTGAGCGGCACGGCAGAGGTGGCAGCATGAACTCGGATCAGAGCATCTGGAACTCGCTTCCGGTTCCCGCCTTCATCATCGACGAGGATGACCGGATCGCTGACGTCAATTCCTCGGGCGAGGGGTTTTTGAACGCGTCTCGCAAATCGGTCATTGGCCACCCGGTCTGGGACCAGATCGCGGTCGATGCACCCTTGGAAGAGGCCTTTCTGCGTGCCCGCCAACAGGGCACACCCTTGTTCGTGAACGACGTGGACGCCGGGTCGGGCAACCGCGCGCCGCTGCAATGCGCGTTGCAGATTGCGCCGCTGGTCGGGCATCCCGGGTCGATGATCATGATTATCTCGCCGCGTGAACTTGCCGGTAGGATGACGCGCGGCAATACAGTGAAGTCAGCAGCGCAATCGGCGATTGGCATGGCCGAGATGCTGGCGCATGAGATCAAGAACCCGCTGGCTGGCATCACCGGTGCGGCGCAGTTGCTCAGCATGAATATCCCGAAGCAAGACCTTGAACTGACTGATCTTATCGTCGCCGAAAGCCGCCGGATCGTGAAGCTTCTGGAGCAGGTCGAGCAGTTCGGAAACCTGCAGCAGCCCGATTTCAAACCGGTCAACATTCACGACGTTCTTGACCGCGCCCGCCGGTCGGCCCTCTTGGGCTTCGGCGCGGATATGACGATCATCGAGGATTACGACCCCTCGTTGCCGCTGGCCTACGGCGACCCGGACCAGTTCCTGCAAGTGGTGCTGAACCTGCTCAGAAACGCGTCCGAAGCCGCAGGAGCCAAGGGCGGAACGATCCGGCTGCGCACCTATTTCGAGCATTCATTCCGCCTGCGCCGGAGTGACGGGTCGGGTCATTCGCTGCCGTTGCAGATCGAAATCATCGACGACGGGCCGGGATTGCCGGACAATATCCGGAGCGACATTTTTGACCCCTTCGTCTCGGGCAAGGAAAACGGCACCGGGCTTGGGCTGGCGCTGGTCAGCAAGATCGTCTCGGACCATGACGGATGGATTTCGGCAGAATCGGTGCCCGGGCGCACCGTGTTCAAGCTGTCTCTGCGCCGCGCCCCGCGCGAAGACGCCAAAGATAAGAAGGAGAGCACCTGATGGATGGCACAGTCCTGGTCGCTGATGACGACCGCACAATCCGTACCGTTCTGACACAGGCCCTGACGCGCGCCGGTTGCAAGGTGCACGCCACGTCCTCGCTGACAACGCTGATGCGCTGGGTGGGCGAAGGCAAGGGCGATGTGGTAATCTCGGACGTGGTCATGCCGGATGGTAACGGGTTGGAAATGCTGCCGAAAATCGCGCAGGACCGGCCCGGTTTGCCGGTGATCGTGATCTCGGCGCAGAACACGATCATGACGGCGATCCAAGCAGCCGAAGCCGATGCATACGACTATCTGCCCAAACCCTTCGATCTGCCGGACCTGATGAAGCGCACCGCCCGCGCGCTGGAGCAAAAACAGCGGTCGCAGCCAGAGCCCATGGACGAAAGCGGTGAGCGCCCCGATGAGTTGCCTCTGGTCGGGCGGACCCCGGTGATGCAGGCGCTGTACCGGCTGGTGGCGCGGGTGATGAACACCGATCTGTCGGTGATGATCTCCGGTGAAAGTGGGACCGGCAAGTCCCTGATCGCGCGGGCTATTCACGATTTTTCGGACCGACGAACCTTGCCCTTTGTCACGGCCACAGCGGCCGATCTGCGCGATCTGGAAGGGCCGGCGCGCATCATGGCGCGGGTTCGGGGCGGCACGCTGCTGATTGATGAGATCGCCGACATCGACGATGAGATTCAGGCCCGTATCGTGCGCATGATGGACACGCCGGGCGATCACGTTCCACGATTCATGGCGACCAGCCAGTCCGATCTGACCGAAGGGATGGAGAGCGGTCGTATCCGGCAGGACCTGTATTATCGCCTCTGCGGCGCCACGGTTCATGTCCCGGCGCTGCGCGAGCGGGTGGATGATATCACCCTGCTGGCCGAGCATTTTCTGGTCCGGGAAGAGCGTGAAAGCGGATCGAAACGCTGGCTCAGCCCCGAGGCGGACGAGCTGGTCCGGCGCTATTCCTGGCCGGGCAACGTGCGGCAGTTGGAGAACGCGGTTCGCCGCCTGAGCCTGACCAGCCGGGCCGACGAGATATCGAAGGCTGAGGTTGAGATGGTTCTGGGCAGCCAGCCCGAAGCCGAACCTGTTCTTGGGGGTGGTGAGCGTGAGAAACTCTCAACCTCCGTGGGCCGTCACCTGCGGCGTTATTTCGACCTGCATGGCAATATTCTGCCGCCTCCGGGCCTCTATCAGCGGATTCTGCGCGAAGTTGAGGCCCCCCTGATCGAGATCGCGCTGGACGCAACTGGCGGAAATCAGGCGAAATGTGCGGATTTGCTGGGGATCAACAGAAATACGCTGCGAAAAAAAATCACCGATCTCGATATTCAGGTGACACGCCGACGCAAACTGATGTAATATCGCCACACAAAGCGTGGCATCTGGGTTCGCACCCGGCAACGACCACGAGATATGGCGGTAGGCCGCGCAAGCGGCACATCAGGATGAGGGCAGACGGTGGCAACCCGGGCACAGAGCGGGCCGATTCCAGCGATTAATCGGTGGCGGAAATCCCGAAAACTGCGCAATTTCGGCACCTTGGGGCTGGTTCTTCTAGGCCCTGCGCTGGCATTGGCGACCTATCTGGTGATCGGTCCCTTTGATCTTGGGGCGACCGCGCCGACTCTGCGGCTGATTCTTCTTGCCGATCTGGTTTACGTGCTGGTCGTGGCGGCCCTTGTGCTGGGTCAACTTGGCTCTCTGATCGCCGCCCGCCGCGCCAAATCAGCCGGATCGCGCCTGCACCTGCGGCTGATCGGGGCGTTTACGTTGCTGGCACTGGTCCCGACCGTCACGGTTGCGATTTTTGCCGGTCTGACGGTGAATATCGGCCTTGAGGGCTGGTTCTCCGACCGCGTGCGGCAGGTTGTGGGCTCGTCCCTGACCGCCGCCGAGGCTTATGAGACCGAACACCGGCAGGGTCTGACGCAAGACGCCGCCGTTCTGGCGCGGTTTCTGGACAATGCCCGCAATCTGGATTTCTACATCTCAGATGCCGAACTGCGTGAGGTTCTGGCCCAAGGCCAGTCCCAAATCCAGCGCGGCCTGCGTGAGGCTTATGTGATCGACGGCAGCGGCGAGATTCGGTCGCGCGGGGATCGGTCCTATCTGTTCAACTATGAACCGCCCACTTCCGAACAGATTGCCCAATCCGAAAACGAGGGCCTGCTGATCATTGCCGACTGGGCAAACAGCGAATTCCGGGCTTTGGTGCCGTTGCAGGCGTATCTGGACCGGTACCTCTATGTCAGCCGTGAGGTCGACGGCCAGTTGCTGACGCTGCTGGATGACACCAAGGAAACGGCGCAATTCTATCAGCAGCTTGAAAGCGAACGGGGCAGGGTGCTGTTCGAATTCGGCCTGTTATATCTGGGCTTCGCGCTGATCTTGATCCTCGCCGCCATGTCGCTTGGCATGTGGTTCGCTGAACGTCTGTCGCGGCCTGTGGGCCGGTTGACCACGGCGGCGCAGCGGGTTGGCGCAGGCGACTTGAGCGTGCAGGTCATTGAAGAGGCCAGCGACGACGAAATCGCGATGCTGGGCCGGTACTTCAATCAGATGACTCGGCAGTTGAAGGGGCAGCGCGACACGCTTCTGCAAAACACCCGCCAGATCGAAATCCGCCGCCGCCTGTTTGATTCCGTACTTAGCTCTGTGACGTCAGGCGTGGTCGGAGTGGACCCGGACGGCTGCGTGACCTTCGTCAACCGCTCAGCCGAACGGCTGCTGGACTGGTCGCGGGGTGAAGAGCATCTGGCTATCGGCATCGCAGTGCCCGAGTTCCTGCAGCTGTTCGAAAGCCTCAAGGAAAGCGGGCAAGAGGCGGTGCAGGGCGAGATCAAGGTCGTCCGCAAGGGACGGTTGGAAAATCTGCTGGTCCGCATGGCTACCCGCAGGGGCGAGGATGGCGGGCTGGAAGGCTATGTGGTGGCCTTTGACGACGTGACCGATCTAGTCAGCGCCCAGCGGATGGCCGCTTGGGGCGACGTGGCCCGTCGCATCGCGCATGAGATCAAGAACCCTCTGACCCCGATCCAACTGAGCGCCGAGCGGATCAAGCGCAAATTCTCGCGCAAACTGGATGAGGAAGACTGCGATAGTCTGGAATCCATGACCGACGTAATCGTACGGCAAACCAATGACTTGCGACGCATTGTTGATGAATTCTCGAAATTCGCGCGGATGCCAGAACCGGACCGGCGGGAAGAGGACATCGTGGCCCTCGTGCGCGAGGCGGTTCTGTTACAGCAGGCCGGTCAGCCGGATGTACAGATCGACGCGGATCTGCCGGATCAGCCAATCTCGTTGGATATTGACGCGACGATGCTCAATCAGGCGCTGACGAACCTGATCAAGAACGCGGGCGAAGCCATTGAGACCTTGAAGCAAAAAGGCGCACCCGAAAACCTGTCTCCGCAGATCAAGGTCGCGGTGTCCAGTGACGATGCGGGCACCATCATAACAATCGCGGATAATGGCATCGGCTTACCCGAGGACCGGGCGCGGCTGTTTGAGCCTTACGTAACCACCCGGGACGAAGGGACAGGTCTGGGCCTGCCCATCGTCAAGAAGATCATCGAAGAACATGGCGGAGCGCTGTCCCTAGAAGATGCGCCCGTATTCGACGGACAGGACCATTTCGGCGCGATGGCCGTGATCCGTTTGCCAGGGGCAGAATTTTCCCCAGCCGTCGCGCCACAAAAGCAGACAATTAAAACCAACAAACTGAAAGCAGGCCAAAGATGAGCGACATTCTGATCGTAGATGACGAACGCGATATTCGCGAACTGGTGTCCGACATTCTGGAGGACGAAGGCTATTCAACCCGGCGGGCCGGAAACTCGGACGAGTGTATGGCGGCCATCAATTCCGAACCACCGGGGCTGTTGATTCTGGATATCTGGCTGAAAGACAGTCGCATGGATGGGATCGACATCTTGAAGGCGGTCAAACGCGACAACCCCGATGTGCCGGTGGTGATCATTTCGGGTCACGGCAACATCGAAATCGCCGTGGCGGCGATCAAACAGGGGGCTTACGACTTTATCGAAAAGCCCTTTAACATTGATCAGTTGATGGTTGTGATCCGCCGCGCGATGGAAACCTCGCGCCTGCGTCGCGAGAACGCCTCGCTCAAGCGGAAAGAGGTCAGCAATTCGGATATGATCGGCAAGTCCGCCTCGTTCCGCGCGATGCAGGGGCAGTTGGACAAGGTGACGAAATCGAACGGGCGCGTGATGCTGAGCGGCCCGGCCGGGTCCGGCAAGGAAATCGCCGCGCGTTATATTCACGCCCATTCCAACCGCGCTAACGCGCCTTTCGTGACGGTGAATTGCGCGGGGGTTGAGCCTGAGCGGATGGAAGAGGTTCTGTTCGGGCGGGAATCGGCGGAACGTGGCGTTGAATCCGGCCTGCTGGAAGAAGCCCATGGCGGCGTGATCTATTTTGATGAGGTCGCGGATATGCCACTGGGTACCCAGTCGAAAATCCTGCGGGTACTGGTCGATCAGCAATTCCAGCGGGTTGGTGGCACCGACAAGGTCCGCGTTGATCTGCGCGTGATATCCTCGACCAACCGGGATCTTGAGGCCGAAATCAGCGCAGACCGCTTTCGCGAAGAACTGTATCACCGCCTGAATGTCGTTCCGATCGACGTGCCCTCGCTTGAGGACCGGCGTGAGGATATTCCGGTTCTGGCGCAACATTTCATTGAAGTATGCAACGAATCCCAGGGCTTGCCGATCCGCGACCTGTCCGAGGAAGCCGTCGCTCTGCTTCAGACGATGACATGGCCCGGCAACGTGCGGCAGTTGAAGAACCTGATCGAGCGTGTGCTGATCCTGGGCGACGGAAGCGGCCCCATCGAGGCCCGCGAACTGCCCAGTGAGGAAGACAAATCCGTCGAATCCGGTCGCGTGGTCCTGTCGGGCGCGCTGGCGACCCTGCCGCTGCGCGAAGCGCGCGAGGCGTTCGAGCGGGAGTATCTGCTGACCCAGATCAACCGTTTCGGTGGCAATATCAGCCGCACCGCCAGCTTTGTCGGGATGGAGCGCAGCGCGCTGCATCGCAAGCTGAAATCGCTGGGCGTTGTCACTTCGAACAAATCCGGTGCGCGTGTGGCGCAGATTGACGAACCGGAACCGGCAGAGTGATCTGCCGGGCAGCGTGATGGCCAAGGCCAATCTGACGCAAGCACGGGCCTATCCGGCCTTTGGCAGACGTCTCAGGCGTCTCCGCCGGTCGGTCGGTCTGAAACAGTCGGCTTTGGCCGATCTGTTAGAGGTGGATCAAACCACGATCTCAAGGTGGGAGAGCGGTCGCCAAACGCCGTCGCCCGACCAACAGCAGGCGGTCTTTTCGGTACTTGGTCCGGCGCGGGCGGATGATGGGGCTTTAAGGCGGCTGGTCATGGGCTCGAGCGACTGCGTGCATCTGGTGGAAGAGGCCAGCCATAGATGTCTGGCATATTCCCCCAGCCGGGCGCGGGATTGGAAGACCAGCCAGCGGGCGCTGCTGGGCGTGTCCCTGTGGCAGTTTGCAACCGATGAAATCCGTCAGGCGGAAGGCGAGTTGAAGGACGAGGGCTGGTGGGACCTGCACACCCCAAGCCCCAAGGCGTTTCTGACGTCTGAGGCGGTGCATGACCGCATCCGGATCAGCGCTGGTGAGATCACCTGGGAACGGCTCTATCTGGCGGATGGAACACCGGTGCGGCTGGTCAGCGGATCACGCGCATAATTTATGCGTTCCTGAACCGCCGCAGCCCCGATAGAACCATGGCATGATTAGCTTTTTGAAGGTCATCCTGCTGTGGTGCGCGGGCTTGGGCGCGGCCACTCAGTTCGCCAAAATCGCGGTGCCGTTCCCCGAGGTCGCCTTGCTGTACCCGGAACAGGCGGGGTCGATTGGCTGGCTTTTGTCGATCATCAGCCTGATTGGGGCCGTTCTGGGTGCGATGTCCGGGGCCATTGCGGGCCGCATCGGGCCCTCGCGGTTGCTGATTGCCGGGCTTGTTCTGGGCGGCGGTCTTTCGCTGTTTCAGGCGAGTGTGCCGGGTTTCGCGTTGATGCTGACCAGCCGTGTTATCGAAGGGTTGTCGCATCTGGCGATCGTCGTCGCGGCACCGACCCTGATCGCGCAGATCACTGAAGGTCGGGCAAGAAACGTCGCCATGGTTCTGTGGAGCAGCTTCTTCGGTGTAGCCTTCGCCCTGAATGCGTGGATCGGATTGCCCTTGGTTGCCCAATTTGGCCTGCCTGTTTTCTTTGTGCTGCACGGGGTTTCTATGCTGCTGATCGCCGGGTTAATTGCAGCCTGCCGCATTCATGTCGATCTGAGCCATCCGGGGACCCTCGATTGGGGACCGGCGGCGTTCATCACAGCGCATGTGCAGACCTATCGCTCGGCCTTCATTTCGGCCCCGGCGATAGGCTGGTTCTTTTACACACTGACCTTCGTGTCGCTGCTGGCCATCCTGCCCGGTCGACTGCCCGAGGGCGTTGGCGGTCCGGTCGCGGGGCTGATGCCTCTGGCGGGTATCGTCGTTTCATGGCTGGCGGTGCCCTTGCTATCGACGTTCATGTCCTGCGTTGCGGTCACGGTTCTGGGCTTTGGTCTGGGCATCGGGGCGATCATCGGCGCGTTTCTGGGCCTGCCGTTGCCAATGGTCTGCATCGCCCTGTTCGCGGTTCTGGGCCTTGTGCAGGGCGGAAGTTTTGCCGCTGTGCCGGAACTGAATTCAACGGCAGGGGCGCAGGCCCTCAGCTATGGTGCCATGGCGCAGATGGGGAATGCGGGGAACCTGCTGGGCACGCCGGTTTTGCTGGCCATTCTGTGGCGGGGCGGCGAGGGCGGGATGCTCGGGGCCGTAATCGTGTTCTACGCCGCCGCGATCATTGCCCATCTATGGTTGGCGCAGAGACGCTTGACCCAGCAAACTGCGCCCCCGAAACACCGGGCGAGATGATCTGAAACGAGCCGTCCTGGAACTTGACGAAACAGGATTGCGATCCAAGCGGCGGCAGCGTGGTTGTCGGGCGCGCGGGCACCTGCGATTTCACCCGGCTTTTGCAGGGCGGCAGGCTGATCGGGCGGTAGCCTTTCTGGGCCATGCATTGCGCCTCGACCGTGCTGCGCAGGCCCTGGTTCACATCGACCGTGTAGATCTGACCGGGCTGCCACCAGCCGCCGGTGCGGTGGCACCTGCCACGGCTGTCGCAATAGGTCCGACCGGGCCAATAGGTGGGCGGGCCTTGGCGGACCTGATTGGCGACGGGCGCGTCCTTTAAAGCCTCAACCTGACATTTCGTGGTCTCGGCCTGCATCCGCGAAACGCTTTCGCCCTCGCGGTAATACAGCGACAGCGGCCCACAAGAGGACAGGATCATCACAGGAACAAGCAGACGAAGCAGTGTTTTCATGCGCTTATCTTGCCCCAGCTAAACGGGCATGACAAATCAATTGACCGTCTTGGGGGCATCTGTCATTCAAACATTTCAGGCAGAAGGGCCAGGGATATGAAGGTCATTATTTGCGGCGCGGGTCAGGTCGGCTGGCAGATCGCCCGGCATCTTTCAGGCGAACTGAACGATGTGACCGTGGTGGACAACAACCCCGATCTGGTGCGCCGCGCGACCGAAACGCTGGACGTGCAGGGGATCGCAGGCTTTGCTAGCTATCCTGATGTGCTGGAACGGGCCGGGGCCCGTGACGCCGACATGATCATCGCCGCGACCCATTCGGATGAGGTGAACATGGTCACGTGCCAGATGGCGCATTCTGTGTTCTCGATCCAGCGCAAGATCGCGCGCCTGCGGTCGAAATCCTATCTTCAGGCGATCCACTCGGACCTCTATCGCCGCGACCACCTGCCCATCGACGTGGTAATCAGCCCCGAGCGCGAGGTGGCCGCAGCCGCGATGCAACGCCTGTCGGCCCCCTCGGCCTTTGACACCGAGGTTTTCATGGAGGGTAAGGCGCAACTGCTGGGGATACGGGTCGAGGAGGACTGCCCGATTGTGAACACCCCTCTGCGGCAGTTGACCGACCTGTTCTCGACGCTTAGCTCCATCGTGGTGGGCGTGCGGCGTGAAGGGACCCTGTTTGCGCCAGAATCCGAAGATCAGCTTTTTGTCGGCGATGAATGTTACGTCTTTACCAATGTCAAAGACGTGGACCGCACCATCGAGGTGTTCGGCAAAACCCAAAAGCGGCAAGACCGCGTTGTGATCGTCGGTGGCGGCAATGTCGGGCTGGAAGTTGCGCGCACCCTGGAAGAGCGGGAAAGCCGGGTCCGCGCCAAGATTGTTGAACGCGACCGGCATTGCGCGGAACTGGCCGCCGAGGCATTGGAGCGCACGATTGTTCTGAACGGCGACGGGCTGGATGCCGGGTTGCTGAGCGAGGCCGGTATCGACCGCGCCGACGCGATGCTGGCCGTGACCGACGATGACCGCACCAACATGTTGGCCGCCGTGCGCGCCAAGGCCGAAGGCTGCGCGCTGGCGATTGCGCTGATCAATGATCCCAGCATGGTGGCTCTGATGGGGCCGCTGGGCATCGACGCCTATATCAACCCGCGCGCAACAACCGTCAGTTCGATCCTGCGCCATATCCGTCATGGCCGCGTGCGTCAGGTCTATTCCATCGGCGATGCCGAGGCCGAGGTGATCGAGGCCGAGGTCCTGTCGACCTCGCCCATGGCCGGGCAGAAGCTGCGCGACATCGACTTTCCCGAAGGCGTGCTGGTTGGTGCCGTGCGCAAGGGCGACGAGGTGCTGCGGCCAACCGGCAGCCTGCGCATTGACGAGAAAGACGTTATTGCGATCTTTGCCATGGCCAAGGATGTGCCCGAGGTCGAGCGTCTGATGCAGGTCTCGATCGATTTCTTCTGATGGCTATCGCGAGACAACAGCAGATCGGGTTACTTCGGCGGTTGCCGCTGTTTCTGCTGATCTGGGGGATTGTCTCGGTCGCGATGTGGATACCAGCGGTTTATGCGCTGGTGCTGGATGATCACGACACATCCCGGTCCTTCTTCTATTCGGGTCTACTGGGCGTGTTTTTGGTGTCGATCATCGCGCTTGCGTCCTCGAATCGTGTGCCCCGGCGCGGGACATTGGGGCAACTGGCGGTTCTGCTGGGCTGTTTCACCGTTCTACCGCTGTTTCTGGCGATCCCGTTTCACGATGCGCTTGGCACCACGACCTTTCTGAACGCCTATTTCGACATGGTCAGCGCACTGACAACGACCGGGGCCGATTTGTTTCCCAATCCTGACCGTCTGACCGCACCACTTCATTTATGGAGGGCACTGGTGGGCTGGATGGGCGGTCTGCTTATGTGGATATCGGCCGCCGCTATTCTGGCGCCTCTTTCGCTGGGCGGGTTCGAGGTCACCGCCCGCGGCCAGCCCGGCCGCCCGGTTTCGGGTGTTGCGCAAAGTGAGCGTGTTGATCCGCGGGGCCGGTTGTTGCGCGTGACGCGCACTTTGGCACCGGTCTATGCCGGTTTGACCGGAGTGGTTTGCATTCTACTCATGATCGCTGGCGAGCAGGGGCTGACGGCGGTGTGCCATGCCATGTCCGTCATGGCGACCTCGGGCATATCACCCGTTGGCGGGTTGGAAGGCGCGCAGTCCGGGATCACGGGTGAGGCGATCTTGTTCTTGTTCCTGTTCTTCGCCTTGTCGCGCCTGACCTTCTCGGCGGATACAGCAACAACAGGGTATGCCCGTCTGGACAAAGATCCCGAGTTTCGAATTGGCCTGATGATTGTTCTGGGCGTTGCGCTGCTGCTGTTTTTCCGGGTGCTGGCCGGTGTGGCCGAGATCGGCGGGCAGGTGCAGCCGCTACAGGCCGCTCAGGTGATCTGGGGGATGCTGTTTACTGCTCTTGCGTTTCTGACCACCGCTGGGTTCGAAAGCGCGAACTGGAACGATGCGCAGCAATTGTCGGGGTTGGGCACACCGGGCCTGGTTCTGATGGGGCTGGCCCTGATCGGGGGCGGCGTTGCCACCACCGCCGGAGGGGTCAAGTTGTTGCGGGTCTTCGCGCTCTATCTGAACGGCGCGCGCGAGATTGATCGGCTGATCCATCCGTCATCGGTCAGCGGCGTCGGCGGAGGCAACCGGCGTATTCAAAGCGATGGCGCGTTCATCGCCTGGATCTTCCTGATGATGTTCGCCTTAACGCTGGCCTTGTTCAACCTGCTACTGGCGATGATGGGCGCGGGGTTCGAGCAGGCCATGGTGCTTAGCGTGGCCGCGCTGAGCACGACGGGGCCGTTGATTGAACTGGCCACAGACGTACCGATCCGCCTGATCGATCTGTCGGGCGGGGCCAAGCTGACCATGTGCGCGGCGATGGTGATCGGACGGCTTGAAACGCTGGCGATCATTGCCCTGATCACGCCAAACCTCTGGCGGGATTAGATTAAGGTGTTAATACCTGATTTTTCATCTGGAATATCTCTGCGCAGCACTCCATACTCAGCCGGAGGGAGCGCGTTGGTCCGCAGCGCGTAGCAAGAACAACGGCGAGACTATAAAAATATGGCTTCGGACAGACAGAATCTTCAGGACGCCTTCCTGAACAATGTACGAAAAGCAAAGGTCCCGGTCACAATTTTCCTGATCAATGGCGTTAAATTGCAGGGTGTGATCACTTGGTTCGACAATTTTTGCGTTTTGTTGCGCCGCGACGGGCAGTCGCAATTGGTCTACAAACACGCGATTTCAACCATCATGCCATCGCAGCCGATCAGCTTGTATGAGGGCGAAGACGCCTCTTGATGGAACATGACAGGACGCGCACCCGGGCCTGGGTGTTGCATCCCGAAATCAAGTCAGATGAACAGCGCCGTGTCCCCGAACCGGCGCTGGCCGAGGCGGTTGCACTGGCGGCCGCCTTGCCCGATTTGGATGTGATCGGGTCCGAGATCGTGCGCCTCCAACGCGCCCAGCCGGGGTTGCTGTTCGGCAGTGGCAAGATTGACGAGTTGGGGGAACGTCTGCACGACCACGAGATCGAACTGGTTCTGATCGACGGGCCGGTGACGCCTGTCCAGCAGCGCAACCTTGAGAAAGCGTGGAAGGTCAAAATCCTCGACCGGACCGGGCTGATTTTAGAGATTTTCAGCGACCGCGCCCGCACCCGCGAAGGTGTGCTGCAGGTCGAGATGGCGGCGCTCAGCTATCAGCGCACGCGGCTGGTTCGGGCATGGACGCACCTTGAACGACAGCGGGGTGGATTGGGTTTTGTCGGCGGTCCGGGTGAAACCCAGATCGAGGCTGACCGTCGGGCGATTGACGAACAACTCGTGCGCTTGCGGCGTCAGTTGCAGAAGGTGGTCAAGACCCGCACCCTGCACCGCGCGGCGCGGGCCAAGGTGCCTTATCCGATTGTCGCGCTGGTGGGCTATACCAACGCTGGCAAATCAACGCTGTTCAACCGCCTGACCGGGGCCGAGGTGATGGCCAAGGACATGCTGTTCGCCACGCTCGACCCGACCATGCGCCGGGTCGAATTGCCCGATGGCCCCGAGGTGATCCTGTCGGACACGGTGGGTTTCATCTCGAACCTGCCAACCGAACTGGTCGCCGCCTTCCGCGCCACGCTGGAAGAGGTTCTGGGCGCGGACCTGATCGTGCATGTCCGCGACATCAGCCACGAAGAAACCGAGGCGCAGGCCGAAGATGTGCACGCCATTCTGACCTCGCTGGGTGTGGACGACGAACGCCCGGGGCTGGAGGTCTGGAACAAGATCGATCTTCTTGGCGCAGACGACCGCGATGCGACGCTGGCTCGGGCAGACCGTGACCCGGAAATCTTTGCGATTTCAGCGGTGACGGGCGAGGGGCTTGAGCCCTTGCTGGCCGAGATCGCGACAAAATTGCAGGGCGTCCGACACGAGGCCACGCTGACGCTGAGCTTTGCCGAAGGCGACAAGCGAGCATGGCTGTTCCGTCAGGATGTGGTTCGGTCTGAAGAACAGACCGAGGACGGGTTCGAGATCACGGTGCTTTGGACCGACAAACAGGCGGCGCAGTTCGCGGGTCTTTGACTTACTTACCGTCGATCTGACGCTGATAGTCGTCGGCATCGAACCAGCCCAGCGAGGTTTGGACCTTATTGTCTGGCGTCAACTCCCATTCCTCCCAACCGCGCGCGACGACAAGGTTGCCGGTCTCGGAATGGTGCCCCTCGAGCGTCCAGACAAATATGGCATGGGACCCGGCCCAACGCATCATGTCACAGCGAACTTCCAGATCGGGGAATTCCGCATAAAACCCGCGCGCCATTTCGGCAACTGCCGCGCGCCCCTGAATGGGGTCGCCCCGATTGATCGTAATTTGCCCGTCGGGCGCATAGAAACTGGCAACCGCGTCCGGCTCGCCAGAACTCCAAGCGATTGCATAATCCCGTGCGAGGTTGTTTAAAGTATCCCGAATACTGGTCATTTCCGCCCCCTTGGTCCCACATAATCGGCCCGCCAATGGTAGGCGAAAATCGGCTGGCTCGTCCACGACGCCGCAACTAACGGGGCGGGGAGTCGCCGAATGGGCGGATTATTGCGGGACCAGGTGAGTCACGCCAACCGCTGCCGCGTGGGCCAGATCGATGTCCAGCGACATCGGGATGTACTCTCCGCGCCGCCACAGCTGAGCCTGGTCGTCATAGTAGCGCGACAGGAAGTGGCCGGACTGACCCGTGGCCGTGATGAACACCGAACTGTCGGGATCGGCAAAGTCATACACCCCGCGATAGCCCGCGCCGTGGACGTTCTGGAACGGATCGGGGCCTTCGCCCGAGGTGCGCCCTCGCAGTAAGGTATTGTCTCCGCCGCTGGTCGACTGACGGATGTTCACAAAGAACCTCAGCACAGGGACATTGCCCAGAACCGGATGGTCATGCGTTGCCTGATGGGCATCGCCCCACCGCAGGGATTCCAGAGCATCGCCGTATTCCTCGGCGATCCAGATCAGCGCGTCATCCAGCGCCAGTTGCGCCATGTCGGTGCAGGTCTCGACCGGCGCGCTTTGGCGCACATCGCACCAGACCGAGGCCCCGTCGATGTCGCGGTACACACGCTCGATAAACAGGGGCTGGACATGTTTGTAGTCGCTGACCAAGGGGCCAAGCTCGTCGGAGATCAGTCTGATCTGCAACGCGCGCAGCCAAGCGGCGTAGATCAGCGGCTCGGGCAGATGCTCGTTCATCTCGCCATTCCATTCCGCCAGCAGGGACAGCGCGATCTGGCGTTGGCTTTCCAGAGTGCCTTCGGGGGCAGACGCTCCGGTAAACCACAGATCGGCCCCGATCAACGGCAGCAGCGACCGGGCGGTGAAGCTGACCGTGTCCAGTTGCGCTTCGATGAAACTGTCGCGGGTGTGCACCTCGCGCGATTGCATCAGGCGTTCCCAACGGTGGACACGCTGGGTGTCACCCCATTCATAGGACACATGTTCAGGGAACGGGCGGTCGATGATCTTGTTGTTGGTGTTGCCAAGGACACCGCCGACAGGGGCCACGAATTCAGGGTTGTCGGCATAGGGAAGGCGGCCGCTCCAGCGGTTTTCGGTCAGCCACCCGGGCGTCGGGATGCGCCCCCGGCTTTGGTTTTGCAGATCGCGCCGGGGCATCGCGCCGATCAGCTTCATCCCGATTGTGCTCTTGTCGACCAGCGACAGGTTCTGCGAAGGCGCGATGAACTTCTCGCCGACCTCAATTGCTTCTTGCACCGTGTCCGAATTCATCAGCGCCATCGACGCGGTCATCGACGTATCCTGCGGGCTGAGCGCCGTCCATGACAGCGAGGCGACATGGCCCGGCGGGGTGATCGTCTCCAGATCGTAATGCGTTCCGGGCAGAACGGGGCCGTTTTCCGTCCAGCGCAGTGTCAGGGTAATCGGGGCCTCGTCCTTGATCTCGATGATCGAGGGTTGGGTCTGGAATTCCTTATACCCTTCCGGGGTCAGATATTCCTCGGGGTTGTCCGGGTTCAACTGTTCGATATGCACGTCCTGATCGTCCAGATAGGACGAGGTCAGCCCCCATCCCAGCCGATCGCTGCGCCCCGACATCACAGCCGGTATGCCCGGAATGGTCGCGCCGATCACACCGCCCTTGGCCAGCCCCAGATGGGCCAGATACCACACGCCCGGCGCGGTAAAGCCCAGATGCGGGTCATTGGCCAAAAGCGTGCCGCCACTGGCCGAGCGCGAGGGCGCAGCGGTCCAGGCGTTCGATGCGCCAGCCAGCCCGCGTTTGGGAAAAGGCGACAGGGGCGTGTCGGGCATATCCGTTCCGGCGGCATAGCGGGGCAGGTTGGGAAACAGCGCGGCATATTCCGGCAGTGCGGCGATGCCCGGGCCGGGGACATCTGGCAGGATATCCGCCAGCCGCGCAGGATCGTTCAGCATCAACGAGGTGCGGGCGCGCAGAACTTCATCCTGCAGATGGCCCGAGAGTTGCAGCCCCATCAGCTTGATCACCGCGATACTGTCGCCCGGCTGCCAGGGTGAGACTGGGGCGTTGAACAGGAACATCTCTGGCGCGCCGCGGCCCAGAGCTTCTTCGTTGATCTCGGTCAGGCGGGCGTTCACCCCGGCGGCGTATGCCTGCAGCGCTGCCTTGGTGTAATCGTCCTGCACCTCGACCGAGCGGTGGGCCAGCCCGTACAGATCAAACCGGCGCAGCAGCTTGTCGATATGCACGGTGCGCGGACCGAAGACTTCGGACAAGCGGCCCTGTGCGGTGCGGCGCAGAACCGTCATCTGCCACAGGCGATCCTGCGCGTGGGCGTAGCCGAGGCCAAAGAACACGTCCGGGTCGTTGTCGGCCAGAATATGCGGCACGTTGGCGGTGTCGCGGATGATCTCGACCGGGGCGGTTAACCCTGCGACATCAAGGGTTTGATCATAGTCGGGCAGGGATTGGTTGGCCAGAAAATACACAAGGCCTACCGCTGCCAGAACCAGCAGGATCAACCCCGATGCAATCCGCACCAGCCAGCGAAACACAAGACCCATCGACGCCCCACATTCTTGGTCATTTATCGTTTGCGCCGAGAGTAAAGGATGCAACCGCAGACCGAAAGAGGAACGCCGCAGGAACCTTTGCCGTGAGGCGCAAAGAACAACCCCGCCGCACTTGATTCAACTGCGACGGGGTCCGTAGGGGGTGGTATTTTGGTGCTACGGAATAATGCGGGTATATTTGGTACCGTCCACGGTCGCGCCGATCTGCAGACCGGCCTGCCCGAACACGGCGGCCAGAACCGGCGTGCGCAAGGTTGTGGTGTCGGTCGACAACTGATCGCCCTGATCGCTGACCACATAGCCGATATCGGCCCCGGCGGTCCAACCGCTGGAGCGGCGGAAATCGTTCAGCGCGTCCTCGGTCATGAAGAACAGAACGTGTGCATATTGCTGCGCACCGATCTGAAAACCAGCGGTGCCTTTGACCGCCGAGTAGTAATCGACCGTGGCCCCATTGATGCGCAACGCGCCACGACCGTAGCCGCCGCCGAAGACGAAACCGGCCTCGGTGATCAGAGGCATCACCAGCATGCCATTGGCTTTGTTGGCGATTTCAACGGTGTTGGGATAGCGCGAATACATCTCGGTCAGCGTCGCATCGACACGCGCGTCGATTGTCGCCGCGTTCGAGTTGCCGACGCCGTTGCCGCAAGCGGCGGTCAGGGTCAGCCCGGCCATGCCAAAGGAAAAGCCGCGACGGCTCAGTCGTGGGGATTGGGAACTGCTCATGTTTCCTGTCTCTTGATATATGTGCCTGATTTGCCGGGTGATCCCGATCTTATGTGCGAGAATACGCCGATTGCCGCCTCGTGTCACGGGAAAGCTGCGGGCGCAGGCGCTTCAATAGGCGATAAATCGCGACAATCTGGGGTTTTAGCCTTGCAGCGCGCGCGCAACCCGAGGCGCGAAATAGGTCAGGATGCCATCGCAACCCGCCCGCTTGAAGGCCAGCAGGCTCTCCGCCATCACCTTGTCACCATCAATCCA
Source organism: Ruegeria sp. G12 (assembly GCF_056533565.1). NCBI lineage: Bacteria > Pseudomonadati > Pseudomonadota > Alphaproteobacteria > Rhodobacterales > Roseobacteraceae > Ruegeria > Ruegeria sp. G12. The sequence continues at coordinate 89,217 of NZ_JBQFOO010000002.1, read as the reverse complement.
ACCATTCTGGGCCGCCGCCTGGATCATCGCGTATTCGCCGGAGACCTGATAGGCATAGGTCGGCGCGCCGAACGTGTCTTTCACGCGGCGGCAGATGTCCAGATAGGGCATGCCCGGTTTGATCATCACCATATCCGCGCCCTCGGTCAGGTCGCGTTCGATCAGGCGCAGCGCCTCGTCCGAGTTCGCCGGGTCCATCTGATAGGTATTCTTGTCCCCGGTCAAAGCGCCAGAGGCTCCCACCGCATCGCGGAACGGGCCATAAAACGCGCTGGCGTATTTTGCGGCATAGCTAAGGATCATCACGTTGTGGTGGCCCGCGCTTTCCAGCGCGCGGCGCATCTCGCCAATGCGGCCGTCCATCATGTCCGAGGGTCCGATGATATCCGCCCCGGCCTCGGCCTGCGCAAGGGTCATTTTCACCAGCGCTTCGACCGTTTGATCGTTCACGATCTCGCCATCCACGACATAGCCGTCATGGCCGTTGATGTTGTATGGGTCCAGCGCCACGTCTGTCATCACGGCGATATCCGGCGCCGCCGCCTTGATCGCGCGGATCGCACGGTTGGACAGGTTATCGGGGTTCCACGCCTCGGCACAGTCTTCGGTCTTCAGGCTGGGATCAGTGTAGGGAAAGATGCAAATCGCGGGGATTCCAAGCGCTTGCGCCTCGACCGCTGCTTTGGCGATCAGATCAACCGAGCGGCGCACGACGCCGGGCATCGAGGGGACGGGCTCTTCAATCCCTTCGCCATCGCGCACAAAGACCGGCCAGATCAGGTCATCGGTGGTCAGGGTATTTTCGCGCACCAGCCCCCGGATGGCCTGAGACTGACGGGCGCGGCGAAAGCGGGTCAGAGGATAGGGGGCGATGGTCGGTTTCATGGCGCGTTCTCCTTGAACATTGCCGCATTGGGTGGCATGAATTTGCCGAAGGCTCAAGGGTACCAATGGCCGCGCCGGCGCAACAGAACCCACTGAGAATGTAACAAGGGACAGGGTTTGGACTGGTACGCTTCGATCTTCGAACTCATTGATATGCGCAGCTTTTCGAACCTGTGGTTCTGGATCGTGCTGGCGGTGATGTGGTCCTCGGCCAGTCATTGGTCGATGGGCGTTCCTTACGATCTGGTGATCCGCGCGCGGCGCATCCGGGGGCAGAGCGAAAGCGATCTGCTGGATCTGGTGCGGATCAATACCAACCGTATCCTGTATATTGTCCAGATGTCGGGAACGATCCTGCTGGCTCTGCTGTGTTTTGCCTTCACCGGCCTTGCGATGCTGGGTTTTTATTACGGGATGGAGTTCGCGCAGGCCGTGTTTCTGCTGCTGTTTCCCATGGTGATCGTGACACTGGTCAACGTCTTTCATGCCCGACGGCTGCGGCAGCATGAACTGACGCTGGAACGCGTGGCCAAGACTCTTTTGCGCTGCAGGCTGTATACCCAGATCATCGGCATGATCTCGGTACTGGTCACTGCGCTTTGGGGGATGTATCAGAACATCTCTATCGGCGTTCTGGGATAGCAAAATCTGAAAGGCAAGGCGATGAAGGCTCCGAACCATGTCACGGTTGGCGGTGCCCCCGAGGGGTTTGATGCGCAACTTGTCCTGAACGAGGTCGCCCGGTCCGGACGTGTGTGCCATATCGCCCGCGACGACAAACGGCTCGAGGCGATGCGTGCGGCGCTGGCCTTCTTTGCGCCCGACATGCCCGTCTTTGTGTTTCCGGGCTGGGATTGTCTGCCCTACGACCGGGTGTCGCCTAATGCCGATATCGCGGCGGCGCGGGTGGCGACGCTGGCCGCTTTGGTGCATCAGATGCCGGATCGGTTTGTCCTGCTGACCACGCTGAACGCAGCGACCCAGCGTGTTCCTGCGCGCGAAGTGCTGCGCGAGGCGGCGTTTACTGCCCGTGTCGATCACCGTATCGACGAAGACGCGCTGCGCAACTTCCTTGTTCGCATGGGCTTTACCCAAAGCCCCACGGTGATGGAGCCCGGCGACTACGCGATCCGGGGCGGGATCATTGATATCTTCCCGCCGGGTGAATCCGGCCCCGTCCGGCTGGACCTGTTCGGCGACGTTCTGGACGGCGCGCGCCGCTTTGATCCGGTCTCGCAGCGCACCACCGAAAAGCTGCAGGTGGTGGAACTCGCGCCGGTCTCCGAGGTCATTCTGGACGACGCGGCGATCACTCGGTTCCGCCAGAACTATCGCATCGAGTTCGGCGCGGCGGGAACGGACGATCCGCTCTACGAGGCGGTCAGCGCGGGCCGCAAGCATCAGGGAATCGAACACTGGCTGCCCTTTTTCCATGAAAAGCTGGAAACCCTGTTCGACTATCTGCCGGATGCAACGGTCTCGGTCGACGATCAGGTCACGCCCGCACGGCTTGCGCGATGGGATACGATTGCCGATCAGTATGAAACCCGGCGTTTGGCGCTGGAAAACCGCTCGCGCATGGACACGGTCTACAAACCGACCCCACCCGGATTGCTGTATCTGGACGATGCGGCGTGGGAAGCGGCTGTGGGCGATCGTCGGGTGCTGCAATTCAGCCCTTTGCCGCAAGCCAGCGGGCCGGGTGTGATCGACGCGGGTGGGCGGATCGGGCGCAACTTTGCGCCCGAACGACAGCAGGAAAGCATCAGCCTGTTTGGCGCTCTGGCCGCGCATATTACCGACAAGATGGCCAAGGGCCCGGTTCTGATCGCATCCTATTCCGAAGGCGCGCGCGAACGTCTGACGGGCCTGATTGAAGACGAAGGTCTGGCCGAGGCGATCCCCGTCGCCGATGGCACTCGTGTCGGCAAACGCGGTCTGCATCTGGCCGTCTGGGCGTTGGAGAACGGGTTCGAAACGCCCGGCCTGACGGTCATCGCGGAACAGGACGTTCTCGGCGACCGCCTGATCCGCCAGCCCAAGAAACGCCGCAAGGCCGAGAATTTCCTGACCGAGACGCAATCGCTCTCGCCCGGCGATCTGGTGGTGCATGTGGATCACGGCATAGGCCGCTATCAAGGGATGGAGGTCGTCACCGCCGCCGGGGCCGCACATGAATGTCTGCTGCTGGAATATGCCGAACAGGCCAAGCTGTACCTGCCGGTCGAAAATATCGAACTGCTGTCGAAATACGGTCATGACGAAGGCTTGCTGGACCGGTTGGGCGGCGGCGCATGGCAGGCCAAGAAGGCCAAGCTGAAAGAGCGCATCCGCGAGATGGCGGACAAGCTGATCCGCATCGCCGCTGAACGCGCGCTGCGCAAGGCCCCCGTCATGGACCCGCCGCCCCACGCGTGGGAGGAGTTCAGCGCGCGCTTCCCCTATCAGGAAACCGACGACCAGTTGCGCGCGATTTCCGAGGTGATGGAGGACATGCACTCCGGCGCGCCGATGGATCGTCTGATCTGCGGCGACGTGGGCTTTGGCAAAACCGAAGTCGCCATGCGTGCGGCCTTTGTCGCAGCCATGTCCGGTGTGCAAGTGGCGGTGATTGCCCCGACCACGCTACTGGCGCGCCAACATGCGGCCTCGTTCAAGGACCGCTTTCGCGGTTTCCCGCTGGAGGTGCGGCAATTGTCGCGGTTTGTCTCGGCGAAAGAGGCGCAGCAAACCCGCGACGGGCTGGCGCGGGGCACGGTGGACATCGTGATCGGCACCCATGCACTGCTGGCCAAGGGGATACGATTCCAAAATCTGGGTCTGCTGATCATCGACGAAGAACAGCATTTCGGCGTCGGCCACAAAGAGCGGCTGAAACAGTTGCGCTCGGACGTGCATGTCCTGACGCTGACCGCCACGCCGATCCCACGGACGCTGCAACTGTCGCTGACGGGTGTGCGCGACCTGTCGATCATCGGCACGCCGCCCATCGACCGCCTGGCGATCCGCACTTATGTTAGCGAATTCGACGCGGTGACAATCCGCGAGGCGCTGCTGCGCGAGCATTATCGCGGTGGGCAGAGTTTCTACGTGGTCCCACGCATCTCGGACCTGCCCGAGATTGAGGAATTTCTGAAAGAGCAACTGCCGGAACTGACTTATGTCGTGGCGCATGGACAGATGGCGGCGGGTGAGCTCGACGACCGAATGAACGCCTTTTACGACGGCAAGTATGATGTCCTGCTGGCCACGACGATTGTGGAAAGCGGGCTGGATATCCCGACCGCGAACACGATGGTCGTGCATCGGGCGGATATGTTCGGGTTGGCGCAGCTCTATCAAATCCGCGGACGGGTAGGGCGGTCCAAGACACGTGCCTACGCCTATCTCACCACCAAGCCCCGCGCGCGTCTGACCGCGACGGCCGAGAAACGCCTGCGGGTTCTGGGCTCGCTGGATACGCTTGGGGCCGGGTTCACGCTGGCCAGCCAAGACCTCGACATTCGCGGCGCGGGCAACCTGCTGGGCGAGGAGCAGTCGGGCCAGATGCGCGATGTGGGCTATGAGCTCTATCAATCGATGCTGGAAGAGGCGATTGCCAAGATCAAGGCTGGTGAGATGGAGGGCCTTTCAGACGCTGACGACCAATGGGCGCCGCAGATCAATCTGGGCGTGCCGGTGCTGATCCCCGAAGATTACGTGCCCGATCTGGATGTGCGTCTCGGCCTCTATCGTCGTCTGTCGTCGCTGTCGACCAAGGTCGAGTTGGAGGGTTTCGCCGCCGAGTTGATCGACCGTTTCGGCACGCTGCCGAAAGAGGTCAACACCCTGATGCTGGTCGTGCGCATCAAGGCGATGTGCAAACGCGCGGGCATTGCCAAGCTGGACGGCGGGCCAAAAGGCGCGACGGTCCAGTTCCACAACGACAAGTTCGCTTCACCCGAAGGGCTGGTCGAATTCATCCAGAACCAGCGCGGGTTGGCCAAGGTCAAGGACAACAAGATCGTCGTGCGCCGCGACTGGAAGAAGGACAGCGACAAGATCAAGGGGGCCTTTGCCATCGCCCGTGATCTGGCGGAAAAAGTTGTAGCCCAGAAGAAAAAGGCCAAAGCCTAGTCACCGCTGACGAAGGTACAAAGCTGCCATGTGCCCACGTCCGACTTCACCAGCGCTGCGCGATATCCTGTCATGGACCACAGAAAGTCGCTATGAATATACCCCGGCGCGCCATCGGTCAGGCGCACCTGCTGGTACTCGGCGCCGTCCTGATAGTCGGAGATCAGAACAACCTCGTGGCTGATTGCGCCCAGCCGCTCCCCATCGCGCGACGGGGCTTGGCGGAGTGAGACATTCTCGCCGGTCACGAAATAAGCAACCGCCGGATCGAGCGATGCGGGCAGGGTGATCTGCCATTGGTGGGGCATCCAGAATTCGCCCTGATCATCGAAGTATCCGGGCTGCGACAGGGTGTTTTCCAGCGCAGCCCAGCGGGCATTGCGAATGGCATCCGCCTGATCGCGGTCTTCTTCGGGCAGCGTCTCGGGTGGGACGATCAGGCTGGTGCGGAACGCGTCGGGGCCGCTTTCTTCGACATGGCTGAAATAGATATCCGGGCAGGCCGCCGCGACGACGGCCTCAAGATCACGCGCGGCGACTTTGGCCAGAAGGTCATCGCGAAAAGCGACCAGAGTGGGATCGCGGCTGGACTGATCCTCGGGCGGGAACGACTGCCGATCCGCCCAGGCCGGCCCGCAGAGGATGATGGCCAGCAGCGCGGCTGCCCTCATTCCGCCGCCTTCATCGCCGCCTGAGCGCAGAAACACGATGCACCAACGGCCCGGTCCGCGCGGGCCAGCGCCAGATCGAGCCTTTGTTTGATCAATGTGGTTTCCGCGCTATCCCCGCGCGCTTTCAGGCAGTCGTGCAGTCCCTTCAAGCTCCAGACATTGTCGGGATGGATCGAGGCGCGGCTGAGGATGCCGTCCATGCCGAGGTCTTCGCGATAGACGGCTTCGGCCTCGGCCACATGACCCTGTTCAAAAAGCAGCGCACCAAGCGCATGGCGGGTGGGCTGCATCCAGCCCCATGGCTCGTCATAGGGCAATGTGTCGTCCAACTCGACCGAGCGGCGCAGGTGGGCAAAGGCGACCTCGTAGTTTTCTTTGCGATACTCGATCTCACCGCGCAGCATTTCCGCCGCAATGTCCAACAGGTCGATGACCCGGTTGTTATGCAACCGACGTGTTTCCGGCACGCAGGTTTTTGCGGCGAGGAACAGTTGCTCTTCGGCCTCCGCCTCGTCCACTTGCCCGGTTGCTGCATGAGCAATGGCACGGGCGTAGTGGGTTGTCGCGGTCAGAGTGCGGTACAGGTCGGGGTCCGAGGGCAGGTCCAGCGCCTTGGCCTCTTCCCAGCGGCCAAAGCGGATCAGGATATGCGGGCCCATCGACATGTAGCTTTCGAAATAATCCGCCATGGGCGGGCTTTCGATGCGCAGCATGTCTTCGGGCGTGGTGTCCCAGATGCCCTGGTTGGCCCGAAGCGCCGGCTCCATCTGGCCAAGGAACAGCGCGCCGTAGATGGCGAAGTGGTAGTTGTGCTGGCGATAGCCGGTGTAAATGTTGAAGGCGCCCTCGCGCTCGTAGTATTTCAGGTCGGCCTCTGACGCCTTTTCGTTCCAGTGAACGACATTCTGATAATGGCCGCACAGGACGTCGATATGGGTCGGCATATGCACCAGATGCCCGGCATCCGGCACCAGAGTCCGCAGGATATCCCCGGCTTTCAGCGCTTTTTCCGGCGTCGGCGACATCTCCATCAAATGAACGTAAAGATGCAGCAGACCGGGATGAGACATGGCTGCCGGATCATTCTCCATCGCCCATTCCAGCGCTTCCTGTGCCTCAAGCGTGGCGGCCCCTTCGGCGGGCCGTCCGGTTTTCAATTCCCACATCTGCCAGGGCGTGAGGTTCATCAGCGCTTCGACATAGATCGTGCGCAGGTCCAGTTGATCGGGCTGCGCCGCAAAGGCCGCGCGCATGGCGTTGGCAAAGTCATAATCCCAGCGGTGCATGTCCTCAGCCGGATCGCGTTGCGGATACCGCGCGGGCAGGGCGCGGATCAGCGCTTGTTCGGCGGGGGTGCACCCCTCGAGCAAGGCCAGCGCCTTTTGGGTTGCGTCATAGGCAGTGGCCAGCGATTTCTGCTGTCCGTTTTCGTCGCGAAACTCCCATGGCAGGTTGTAGTTCGGACCTGCGGCATAGGCGACGCCCCAATGGGCCATGGCGCAGTTGGGGTCAATCTCGGCGGCGCGCTGGAAACAGACCACCGCCTCGTCATGGTTATAGCCATAGGTCCAGACTAGCCCCCGGTCGAACCACATCTGCGCCTCAGGGGACGCAGTTGTTACGGCGCAGGAATAGGTGCCCAGATCATAATAATCGCTCATCAAAGCCTCCCCCAGAAATTGGGGGCAGGCTAGCGCTTTTCAGACAGGTTGCACAGGCTCAAACCAGCAGCCGGTTCTCGATCCGGCCCATATGCAGCATCAGGCCAAAGCCCAGCACGCACATGGTGAGAACTCCGGTCGTCAGCGGCGTGATCGATCCGTCGAACAGCAGTCCGACCGGGGCGGCAATCGCTGCCGCTAGAACCGTGGCGATTGAGCCGATGACCGAGGCCGCCATGCCCGCGATATGGCCCATCGGCTCCATTGCGATGGCGTTCAGATTGCCCATGGTGACCCCGGCCATGAAGAACACCGTGGTCTGCCACATGACGAACAGGGCAAACGAGGCGTCGGGTGACAGCGGGGTCATGTTCAGGATAATAACGCCGCTTGTGATCACGATTTGCGCGCCAAGCGCCCAGGTCACGATCCGCCGCATGCCAAGACGCACGACCAGCGCGGCGTTCAGCAGGCTGGCTGAACCTGAAATCAGAGCCACGAAACCGAACCAGAAGGGGAAGCTTTCGGCCCGGCCATGCACAACGTCAAAGATCGGCTGCACCATGGTAAGCATGGTAAACAGCAGCCCCATACACAGCGTCTGCACAAGGATCGAGAGGCGCACGGTGGGGTGGGCAAACATCTCTTGCACCGCAGCGATCATCAGGGGCAGGCGGAATGGGCGGCGGTTTTCGACAGCAAGGGATTCGGGCAGGCGGAAAGCCATCCAGATCACGATGACCGAGGCGAACAGGATGAAGGACACGAAGATGCCGCGCCAACCGACCAGTGCGATAACGCCTGCGCCCAGCAGCGGTGCAATCGCCGGGACCAGCGTGAAGATCATCATCGCGATGGAGATGATGCGCGCCATCTCGCGGCCCGACAACAGGTCGCGGATAATCGCCATCGCAACCACGCGCGGCCCCGCAGCGCCCAGACCCTGAGCGATACGCGCGGCCAGCACCAGTTCCAGCGAGGAACTGGCCCATGCCACGGCTGAGGCAAGAATGTACAAGGCCGCGCCGCCATAGATCACCGGTTTGCGCCCGACCGCATCCGAAATCGGCCCCGTGAAAAACGTGCCGATCCCCATGCCCAGCACAAAGGACGTCAGGATCAGCTGCGCCTTGTTGAGGTCGGTCGGGCTGAGCTCGGCCCCGATTTCGGGCAGGGCGGGCAGCATGGAGTCGATCGAAAAGGCAATGGTGGCGAACATCATCGCGATCAGCGCGATGAATTCCGCCCTGGACATGCGGTCAGCCATAAAGGTCTCCTTACCCGTTCGCGCTATCACGGCGGATGGGGCTGCACCAGACCTGAATTTTGCACAGACCTATGTGCTATTCTGCAGGGGAAGCCTCAAGTTGAGACATGATCTCGCCAATCACTTTTTCCCATAATTCAGGAGGTTGCGCGCCCGGAACGGCGTGTTGATTGGCAACGATGAAGGTGGGAACTGAATTCACGCCCATCTCGCGTGAATGGGTGTCGCGTTGGCGGATATCTTCGCGGTCGGCGTCGGATTTCAGCAGTTTCAGGACCACGGCGGCGTCCATCCCGACGCTGTCGGCGATGTCGGCCAGAACCTCCGGGTCGCCGATATCGCGGGTCTGAACGAAATAGGCATCGAACAGCGCGTCCACGACGGCACCCTGTTTGCCTTCGATCCCCGCCCAGTGGATCAGGCGGTGGGCGTTCAGAGTGTTCGGTGTGCGTTTCATCCCCTCGAAGTCGATCTTCAGGCCAGCATTCTCGGCATGTTCCACAACCGGCGCATAGGCGCGAACTGCGCCCTCCTTGCCGCCGAACTTGCGTTCGAGATACTCCCGCCGGTCCATACCATCGTCCGGCATGTCAGGGTTAAGCTGGAACGGATGCCATTCGATGACGAACGGATGACCAGGCACAGCCGCCAGCGCCTTGTCCAAATGAGTCTTGCCGATATAGCACCACGGGCAAATCGGGTCGGACATGATATCGAGCTTTACGGTCTGGGTCATTCGGTCGACGCCTTGAAATAGGCCGGCAGGGCGCGGCGCAGGAGTTTGCCATTGCCGCCAGTGGGCAGGGCGGGAAGATGAACAAAGGCGCGCGGTTGCTTATAGCGGGCCAGATTGGCTTCCACATAGGCGCGCAGGGTCGTTTCGTCCAGTTTTTCCGGCCCGGTGTAGAAAGCCGCGATGATAAACGTGTCTTCTTTGACCCCGACTGCGGCGGCACCGACCTGCGTGATGCCGGGATAGCGGGACAGGACAGCTTCGACCTCGACCGGGGAAACGCGGTAGCCGCCTGCGTTCATCATATCGTCGTCGCGGCCCAGATAGGTGATCTGCCCGTCGATGGCCATCGCGCCCTGATCGCCGGTAAGGAACCAGTCGCCCTGCATGCGCGACTGTGCCTCGTCCGGGGCGTTGAGGTAGGTCAACATCAGGCCGGGGTCAGAGCGGTGAACGGCAATCGTGCCCTCGTGCCCCTGCGGAACGGGGCCGTCCGGGCCGAGGATTGCCACACGGCGGCCGGGTTGCGGTTGCCCCAACGCATCGCCCCGCGCCGGATGGTCCGGGCTGGACGAGATGAAGGTCGAGCATTCGGACATCCCATAGGCCTCGTACAACTCGGTTCCGGTGGCCTTGTGCCAATGCTCGTGAAGATGGCGCGACAGCTTCTCTCCGGCACATAGGCCGTGGCGCAGGGCGGGCAGGTCGATCCGGTTCGCGCCCTGCAGCATCTTGCGGTAAACGCCGGGGGCGGCAGCGAAGATCGTTGCGCGATGTTGGCGCAGCAGGGCGGGCAAAGCCGAGATATCCGTGCCCGGTTCGGGGATCAGCGCCGTCGCGCCAATGGTCCAAGGGTCCATAAGACCGGTGCCCAAAGTGTACGTCCAGTTAAACGCGCCCGCATGGCACAGTCGGTCGCTGTCGCGTAGGCTATACCACCCATCGACCATCATCTGCCGCGCCCAGATCGCCCGGTGTGCATGAGCAACCGCGCGCGGTTTGCCGGATGTGCCCGAGGTGTAGACGACATAGGCCAGCCGCTCAGGATCACCCATCTGAAAATTGGCAGGCGGCAGGTCTCGCATCGCGGTCAGATCCGCCAAATTGATCTGGTTGGGGTGTGGCGCGCAGGCGACCGATGGGTCGCGCAGCACGGCGGCAGGCGATAAATCCTCGATCATCCGGGCGGTTTCCGGTTCGGTCAGTTGCGATGAGGTCGGGACCGGCACGATGCCCACGGCAATTGCGCCCAGGTAGGCGATCGGAAAATCCACCGTATTCCCCAGCCGCATCAGGGCAATGTCGCCGGGTTTAAGGCCAGCCTGCAACAGCCCGGCCCCGGTACCCAGAATAGCCGCCTGCAACGCGCCATAGGCCCAGTCGTCGGACCCGTCCACGCGCAAAACCGACAGGGCGGCTTTGTCAGGGCAACGCTCGGCGTGGCGCAAGACGTGCGCGGCCAGATTGAACGGTGAGGGGCAGGGCGGCGGTGGCCCCTGCTCAAAGATCGAAAGCATTGTGTCTGGCTATCGTGGCGCATGGCGCGTTGCAAGCGGGACCGGCTGGCCCTATAGACAGGACCATGAGCACGCAGGACCCAAGATCACTTATCCGCATCGCCCGAGATTCAGGCGTTCACACGGAACTCGAGCCGCTTGACCTTGGCGCGCGGGTGCGGGAACTGCGCAAGGCACGCAACTGGACGCTGGAACAGGCTGCCACGCAGGCCGGGCTGGCGCGATCAACGCTCAGCAAGATCGAAAACGGGCAGATGTCGCCGACCTATGATGCTCTGAAGAAGCTGGCCACGGGGTTGGAGATTTCGGTTCCTCAGCTTTTCACACCGCCCCAGCGGGATCAGGTGATTGGCCGTATGGCCGTCACCCGAACCGGCGAAGGGACGGCGCATGCCACGACGACCTACGAGCATGAGCTGTTGGCGGAAACGTTGACGAAAAAGCAGATGTTGCCCTACCGAGCCCGAGTCCGCGCCCGGTCGATGGACGAGTTTGACGGCTGGGTACGCCACGACGGGGAAGAGTTTCTATACGTCCTGACGGGGGTCGTGAAGCTATTTACCGAGTTTTACGAACCGGTCGAAATGCGCCGGGGCGACAGCGCTTATTACGATGGCAGTATGGGGCACAACGTGATCTCGGTTAGCCCCGAGGATGCGACGATCCTGTGGGTTACGTCACTTGCTTAAAGCTTCGCGGTGCAATTCCCGGTTCAGGCCTTCTGTAAACAGAAAATCCTCAACCTCTTCACGGGCCTCGTTGACCGTAAGTTGATGGCGCTCGGCCAGGTAAGCCTCAAAGCGCTTTCGGTCATTTCGTACGCGCGCCATATCCTTGTCGCGCAGGTTCGGAAAACGGCGCTTTGCGCGTGCGTAGGACGCATCCCAGTCCTGCGTCAAATCTGTCCATTTCAGCATATGCGAGCTTTCCATTTTGCGGTTTCAGGACTGCTCTCCCCACAACAGGGTACGTATTGGTCAGCGCAGGGGAAGACATGACAAAATGTCGCAGACCAAAGGCAAGGCCCGACAGGTTGGCCAAACGCGGCTGGGCCGCGGTGGATGCGCAAGGTCGACCGCCATTTCCCGGCAGGCCGTGGTAAAGCCGATTTGCGCCTAGCTATTGAGCAAAAAGAAGATTTTTACTTACATGTTTAGCGCCAACTGCATGGGACCCCGTGCAAGGGCCTCAAATCGTGAACCGATTGTACATTTTCTGCCCAATTCAACGAAGCATTGCTGACAAGCCCAAAAATTGCGGAGTTTGCGCTATCACACCTCAATAAATAGTGCGATTTAGCGCGTGTGCCGATTTCCGCCGATTATCAGGCCGTCAGTTTTCACAACGGGAGGGGCCAGCGATTTGCACCGCGGTCGGCGTCCGGCAGGCGGAGGATGAGGCATGGAATCGCAGCGCGGTGGGTTGGGTCATTCTTCGTGCCACCAAACCTCGGGCATGTACTGGGGGCCATCGCCATAGATCGGCAACGTTTCAGGGAATTTTAGCGCGCTGGAATGGGCAATGCGCCCCACGTCAAAGTTCCAGATCGGGATCACGTAGCGCCCGGCGGTCAGAACCCTGTCCAGCGCCCGGGTGGCCGCGACAAAATCCTCGTGCGTTTCCGAGGCCAGCATGGCGTCGATCATCCCGTCCACCGCAGGCGACGCGACGCCCATGAGGTTCCGCGTGCCTTGAATGTCTGCGCCCTCGCTGCCCCAATACAGCCGTTGTTCGTTGCCGGGGGACAGGGACAGCGCACGGCGGAAGGGGGTCATGTCGAAGTCCAACTCGGCGGTGCGACCGGAGTATTGGGCGTTGTCGACCTGCTCGGTTGTGACCTGAATTCCCAGACGTTCCAGCGCGCGCTTGTAGATTTCGACGGCGGTCTGCATGTCGCTGTCGCCCTGCTGCAGCAGAACCGTCATCTGAAACGCGTCACCGTTCTGATTGCGCAGAACACCGTCTTGGATGGTCCAACCTGCCTCGGCCAACAAAGCCGCAGCCTGACGCAGGTTCTTGCGGTTGCGGGCCGACCCGTCGCCTTGGGGCTGGGTGTAGCCCTCAATCGTGCCGGGCAGAAGGTTATCGGCGTAGGGCTGCAACAACTCGGCGACGCGCCCGGTGGCCGGGCCGGGTTGCATGGCCAGATCAGAGCCCGAGAAATACGAGGTGATCCTTGGCTGCGCGCCGCCTGTGATCGTGTCGTTGATGAATTCGAAATTGAAGGCCAGCGCCAACGCCTCGCGCACGCGCCAGTCATCGAACGGGACCTTGCGGGTGTTCATGACAAATCCCGTCATTCCCGAGGGCTTGCCATGCGGTATCTCGGTTTTGACAACTTCTCCGCGTTGAACGGCGGGGAAGCCGTATTGGTTGTCCCATTTGTCGGCATTGAACTCGCGCACGGCAGACAGTTCTCCGGCCTTGAACGCCTCGAACAGGACCGTGGCGTCGCCGTAAAACTCGATCCGCATGTCGTCCAGGTTCATCGTGCCGCGCCGGAAGGGGATATCCTCGCCCCAATAGTCGGGGTTCCGGCGCAGGTTCACGTAGCGCCCGGCCTCGTAGTCTTCGATCACATAGGGGCCGCTGCCGATTGGCACGTCGTGCAACTGGGCGTCGGCGAACGACTTCCCCTCCCACTGCGCCTTCTGCAGGATCGGGCGCAGTCCGGCGATCAGGGCCAGTTCCCGGTCGGGTTCGTTGAAGGTGATCCGGACCGAGCGCGGGCCGGTCTGTTCGATGCTGTCGATCTTGCCCCAAAGCCCGCGATAGCGCAGATGCCCCTCGGTCCCCAGCGTCTCATACGACCAGATCACGTCATCAACTGTAACCGGGCTGCCATCCGAGAATCGGGCCTCCTCCCGCAGGGTGAATTCGACCCAAGACCGGTCTTCTGCAGTCTCAACTGATTCGGCTAACAACCCGTAAAGAGTGAAAGGTTCGTCCCAAGACCGGCCCATCAGGCCTTCGTGGGTCCAAAATCGTAACTGCCACGGAGAGGTGCCTTTTTGCACAAACGGGTTCAGACTGTTATAGCCGCCGGTATTTCCGAAAACGACCTTGCCGCCCTTGGGCGCGTCCGGGTTGGCATATGGCAGCGACACAAAATCCGGTGGTAGGGCCGGGTCGCCATACATAGCTATGCCATGAGCCGATTCTGCATGGGCCATCGAAGTTGCAAAAACAGTGGCGATTCCCCCGATCAAATAGCGAACGGGGCGAAGAAAATCCGGGCTCATTTTGGAAACAATCCTGCTCTGGCCTTATTTTGTTGGGATTCATCGTACCGATGATTTTTCTTGTTTTCAAACTTTTAGCTTGGACGAAGGCGCGGAATTGCTTATAAAGGTCTCACTGCTCGATAGGTTTCTTGCCTGTATGAAACCTGCCTCAATAACTTAACGCCCGCTTCGTGCGGGCGTTTTTTTTCGCCCCAATTGCAGCCGGGCGCGACGTGTTTCCCAGTTTTCTTTGCAGGTGCAGCATGGCACTGTGGCGCAGACAGAATGTTAAGGGAGAGCGGTCATGAGCCTGTCTAGAAGAACGGCAATCATCACGGGATCGAATTCGGGGATTGGGCTGGGCGTTGCCCGGGAATTGGCAAAAGCTGGGGCCGACGTGGTTCTGAACTCGTTCACGGATCGTGACGAAGATCACGCGCTAGCCGCCGAAATCGCGAAGGAGACCGGGACGAATGCGCGCTACATCAAGGCGGACATGTCAAAAGGGGATGAGTGCCGCGCGCTGATCGAGCAGGCCGGGGCCTGCGATATTCTGGTCAACAACGCGGGTATCCAGCATGTGTCGCCGATTGATCAGTTTCCGGTCGACAAATGGGACGAGATCATTGCGATCAACATGAACTCGGCCTTTCACACCTCTGCAGCGGCGCTGCCGATGATGCGGGAAAAGGGCTGGGGCCGGATCGTCAACATCGCCTCGGCGCATGGTCTGACGGCGTCGCCATATAAGGCGGCCTACATTGCGGCCAAGCACGGGGTGGTCGGGATGACGAAGACTGTGGCGCTGGAAACGGCGCAAGAACCGGTCACCTGCAACGCGATCTGTCCGGGCTATGTGCTGACGCCTCTGGTCGAGGCGCAGATCCCAGACACAATGAAGGAATACAACATGAGCCGCGAGGACGTGGTGAAAAACGTCATGTTGCAGCGGCAGCCCTCGAAAGAGTTCGCGACGGTAGAGCAACTGGGTGGGACGACGGTGTTCCTGTGCTCGGACGCGGCGGCGCAGATTACCGGGACGACGATTTCCGTGGATGGGGGCTGGACGGCTTTGTGATGACTCGTGGGGGCTCTGCCCCCACACCCCCGAGGTATTTTTGAACAGAAGAAGGGGCGGGCGTTGTGAAAAAGATCAATCTGGCTTTGCAAGGCGGCGGGGCGCATGGGGCGTTTACCTGGGGTGTTCTGGACCGCCTGCTGGATGAAGAGGATATCGAGGTTGCGGCGATTACCGGAACCTCGGCGGGGGCGCTGAACGGGGCGGCGTTCAAGTCCGGGATGGTGCACAACGGGCGCGACGGCGCGCGGGAGCGGTTGAACGAGGTCTGGAAGCGGATGGGCGCGATTGGCGACATGCGCATTGCCAATTGGTTTCGCGGGGTCGAGCCTGCTCATATCGCGCAGGCGATGGAGTATTCGCTGCCATTTTCCATAGGCGATGCGTGGTCACGGATGGTGTCGCCCTATGCTTACGGACCGTTTTATTCGAACCCGTTGGAATCTGTGGTGGACCGGTTCAACTTTGACGAGGTCTGTGCCGATCAGGGCCCGCAACTGTTTGTTTGCGCAACCTGCGTGCGGAGCGGCAAGATCCGGGTGTTTACTGGTGAGGAGATTTCGACCCAGGCGATTTTGGCCTCGGCCTGTTTGCCGACGCTGTTCAAGGCGGTGGAAATCTACGATCCCGAATCTCAGAGGACCGAGGCGTATTGGGACGGCGGCTATACCGGCAACCCGGCACTGTACCCTTTGTTCAACGACGATCTGCCGGACGATGTGGTGATCGTGAACATCAATCCGCTGGAGCGGGATGAGCTTCCGGTAACACCGCAGCAGATACAGAACCGGATCAACGAGATCAGCTTCAACTCATCCCTGTTCCGCGAGCTGCGCGCGATCAACTTCGTTCAGCGCCTGTTGGAAGAGGGCAAGCTGAAGGCCGGTGAGATGAGCCGGGTTCTGGTGCATATGATTGCCGATAACGAGTTGATGAACAGCCTGTCGGTTGCCACCAAAACCGTGCCGAATCCGGTGATCCTGCATAAGCTCAAGCAGGCTGGGCGGGATGCGGCGGATGGGTTTCTGGTCAGACACAAAGGTGATCTGGGGCAGAACAGTACCGTCGATCTGCCGGCGATGTTCGGCTGATCACTCGGGCGGTTGCGTCGGATCTTTGTCGTTGGGGTAAACGAGACCGGCGGAAATCACTAGCTTGGCGGCTTCTTCAATGGTCATGTCCAGAAGGATGACATCCTCGGCGGGGAAGAACAGCAGGAAGCCCGATGTGGGGTTGGGTGTTGTAGGGACGAAGATACTGAGCAGTTCTCCGGCGGTTTCCGCGCGTTCGCTGACCTCGCCCCTTGCGGTGGTCGAGACAAAGCCGATCGCCCAGATGCCCCGGCGCGGGTATTGGATCAGGCAGGCTTTTTCAAACGACCGTTCTGTCTGGGCAAAGACCGTCTCGGATATCTGCTTGATGCCGGAATAGACCGAGCGGACGACGGGCATCCGGTCAACAAGGCTTTCGGTAAAGGAAATGAAAGACCGGCCTAGAATGCCCTTGGCGACCCAACCCACGAGGATCGTGAAGATCAGGAAGATGACAACGCCAACACCACGAAGGTTGATGCCCACATATTCATGAGGCTGGAACCTTTGTGGGATCAACGGCAGAACCGCGCTGTCGATCCAGCCGACGACCGACCAGATCAGCCAGATCGTCAGCCACACTGGCGCAATGACGACGATGCCCGTCAGAAAGGACGCGCGCAGCCGTGAAAACAGGCCGGGGCGGCGGTGAGGCTCTTCGTCGAAGGGTGTGTTCATTGCGCTTCCGAGTGGTTTGCGGAATTAGGTAAGCAATCCGGGGCGTTGGTACAATAGGGCAGGTTTACACACCTTTCACAAGTGCTTTGGCAATCCCGGCTGCCAGGCGCGCGTTGTTGCGCACCAGCGCGATGTTGGCGGTCAGGGAACGGCCCTCGGTCAGCTCGAAAATCCGTTGCAGCAGGTAGGGCGTCACGGCTTTGCCGGTGATCCGGTGTTCTTCGGCATCGGCCTGGGCCGAGGCGATGATCGGGGCCAGCTCCTCAGCTGCGATCTGATCTTCTGCAGGGATCGGATTGGCGATCAGTTGTCCGCCGGGCAGCCCCAGCGCGCGGCGGGTTGCATGGGCTTTGGCTATAGCCTCGGGGCTGTCCATGCGCAGCGGGGCGCCGTAGGGGGATTTGGCGGACCAGAAGGCCGGGAATTCGTCCTGACCGAAGGCGATGACCGGGACGCCCAGTGTTTCCAGCACTTCAAGCGTTTTGGCGAGGTCGAGGATGGCTTTGGCCCCGGCAGCAACCACTGTGACCGGGGTTTGGCCCAGTTCGTGCAGGTCAGCCGAGATATCGAATGAGGTTTCGGCCCCCTGATGCACGCCGCCGATACCGCCGGTGGCAAACACTTCGATCCCCGCGTAGTCCGCGGCGATCATGGTGGCTGCCACGGTGGTCGCCCCGGTGCCGCCGGTCGAAATGCAAGCGGCCATATCTGCGCGCGAGATTTTGGCGACGCCCTGCGCCTGCCCAAGCGCCTTCAACTGATCTGCTTCAAGGCCCACGTTCAGTACGCCATCAATCACAGCCATCGTGGCCGGAACGGCCCCTGCGTCGCGGATGTCCTGTTCGACCTGCGCCGCAACCTCGATGTTCTGCGGGTAGGGCATGCCGTGCGTGATTATCGTGCTTTCCAGCGCAACGATGGGTTGGCCTGCATCTTTGGCCGCGCGGACCTCGGCTGAGTAATGGATGTCGATCACAGTGGGGTCTCTCCGGAAACGTAGGTTGCGGCGGCGCGCAGGGCGCGGGTCAGGGCCGTTTCGTCATCCGCGCCGCTGGCCTCGGACGCGATATGGGCCGCCATGAAGGTGTCGCCCGCACCCGTTACGCGGGTAACAAGCACGGATGGGGGTGTCTGGGTCAGCACGCCAGAGCCCGAGCCGACGGTGGCCGAGTTGCCGCCATCCGTCACCAGCACGCGCAGTGCGCCGCGATCCAGCAGGCCCTTGGCGGCGCTTTCGGAATCCGCGAAATCGCGCTGGCAGAGTAGCCCGGCCTCTTCGAGGTTCACATACAGCGTCGCGCGGGCGTGTTTCAGGAAGGGCAGCAACCGCTCGGCCTTACCGGGCGAGGCCGGGGCGACCCGCAGATCGGCGCGGGCGAAAGCCGGGCTTTGTGCGATCTCTTCCAGCAGGGTCAGGGTCAGGTTGCCGTCCAGCGCGATGGGGCCGTCGAACGGCATGTTTTCGTAACCAAGCGGTCCATGCATCAGAGGGCGCAGGATTTTCGCGCCCGCCGCCTCAAGCGAATGGGCGTCGGCGATTGCGGCGATCAGGCCGTTGGCCCCTTCAACTGCCATATAGCGGTCGGTCGGCAGGTCCTGTGAGCGGTAGATGTGGTCCGTCACCATGCCAAGCCTGGAACAGGCGTGCACAAGCTCATCGCCTTCGGGGTCGCGGCCTATTGCGGTCAGCAGCGTCGGGGTCATGCCGAACCGGACCAGTGTCATGGCGATGTTCATCGCCACACCGCCGGGCAGGCGAGTAATGCGCCCGGGCACGTCAGATCCCTGCCGCATGGCGCTGGCTGAACGTCCGATCACGTCCCAAAGGACAGACCCGATACACAGGATTTCGCTGTTCTTCGTCATGGCGCAGTCATGCCGCAGCCCCGGTGCCCGCGCAAGGGCGAACCAGTGCGGTAGGGCAGAATCCCGACAAAGCCTGATTTGACTTGCCATCCTGCGGATTCGGCTAAACTATCTCTGCAGATGATTGGTATTTTGATTTGTTTGGTGGAGAGTTTTTGATGGCGGGTGGTGTCGTTTCGACCATCCTCAATCGCATTACGGGTTTTCTGTTTGGTCTTTTTGTGGCGTTTGCAGCGCTTCCGGAGCAAAGCGTCGCGCAAGGCTCGGGGCCGACGGTCATTGATTTCTGGACCAAATCCGACACGCTGTTTCTGGAACTCAGCCTGAATGCCGAGGCACTTTTGGCCGGGATCGACCCCGCCGCGCCTGTAGACAACGCGCAATATCGAAACCTGCGCAGGCTGGTGTCGTCTGAATTGGAACCTCAGATCAGAGAGTTTGTCCTGCCGTGGATGCAAACCTTGCAGGTTGATGCCGCAGGGCCGGTCGCGCTGTCCTACGAGGGGGTGCGTATTCCGGTGGTCGGTGATCCGCAGACCTCGCGGGTTTCAAAGCTGCTTTTGACCGGCGCGTTGCCGGATGGGGCGGCGAGCCTGCGCCTGCACTGGCCCGAGGGGTTTGGACCTGCTGTGCTGCGACAACAGAATGTCTCGGCCCCGTACACCGCCTATCTTGCCGCTGGAGAGACCAGCCCCTTGATACCGCTGCACGGCGGAGCCTCGCTGAGTGTGGAACAGACCTTGCGGGTGTTCTTCGCAGAAGGGGTCACACGCGTTTTTCCGAATGGGCCAAAACTGATCCTGCTCGCCCTGACGTTGGTATTTCTGTCGCTGCGTGTCAGGCCGGTTTTAACTCAGTTGGTAACCCTGTCTTTGGGTGTTTTGGTTGGCATGGGACTAGCGGTTTACGATGTCGCGACGCTGACGCTCGTCATCGACGCGCAAACGTTTTCCGCAGCCATTGTGGTTCTTGCCCTCTGGAATCTGATCTGGCGACGGGTGCAGATTTGGCGACTGCTGGCGGTTTTGGCGGTTGGTTTTTTTGCTGGTTTCGGTCTGGCGCAATCCCTTGCTGCAGTCGGAGTGCCGCCCGATCATTTGCCCCCGGCCATTCTGGGATACTGGGCCGGAGTTGCAGGGACAACCATAGCAATAGCCGTGGGTGTATTTGCCGTTGCTTCGCTGATCTCCGGCAATTCGCACCGTTTGCGGGGCCGAATCTCGGTTCTGGCCTCGATGCTCATCGCGGGTGTCGGCATTTATTGGATCGTCAAACCGCTTCTGTTCGCTTAGGACATCGCAGAAGTCAGCGTTTTCAACGCGGCCAGAGGATCGTCACCCGACCAGATCTCATCCCCGATGCCGAAGAAATCGGTGCAGGGGGCAAGGTCGCGGATCAGCTCTGGGGTCAGGCCGCCTTCGGCAACGACGGGCACCTCGATCATCTCGGACCACCATTGGAACAGGTCTTTCTCGGCCAGCGTTCCATCGCCCAGAGACGAGGCCCCGACCGGACCAAAGGCGACATAATCCACGCCAATCTCACCAGCGGTCATGCCGTCATGGCTGGACGCACCGCAAAAGCTTCCGACAATGGCGTCCGCGCCCAGCTCTTTCCGCGCTGCCCGAACCGAGCGCGCTGCATCGTCCAGATGCACGCCATCCAACCCCAGCCGTTGCGCCAGCAGGACATGGTTCGAGATTACCAGCGCTACATCGCGGGCGTGGGCGACCTCACGGCAGGCATCGGCGGCGCGGGCGATGGTGTCCTCGTCACTGCCCGCCAGCGCCAGACGGATACACGCAATCTCGGCCCCGTCCAGAACGCGGGCCAGTTGATCGGGAAAGCTGCTGAGCGTGATTGTCGGAGGCGTGATCAGGTAAATCTGCGGCTGCTCGGGGGTGTCCATGGCGCGTCCTTCGGAGTTTGTTCTTAGGCGCGGTTTAGCGGATTGCGTGGGGGAAGCAAACTTTTTGCCTGCCGAGCGGGTATTTGGGAACAGAAGAAGAGGGATCGGGTTGCTCTGACCAGACAGGCGGATTAGAGCGGGCGGATATTTTCGGAGTAAGCCATGCCCAGCGATATATCCCAGCCGTCTTTCGTGCTTGTGCGCCCGCAGATGGGCGAGAACATCGGTGCCGCCGCACGGGCGATGTGGAATT
This sequence comes from Ruegeria sp. G12, assembly GCF_056533565.1. Lineage (NCBI taxonomy): Bacteria > Pseudomonadati > Pseudomonadota > Alphaproteobacteria > Rhodobacterales > Roseobacteraceae > Ruegeria > Ruegeria sp. G12. Next base: position 68,268 of record NZ_JBQFOO010000002.1, on the reverse strand, counting down.
TCGGGCTGGACCGGATGCGGATCGTGGCCCCGCGCGACGGGTGGCCAAACCCCAAAGCGGTGGCGATGTCCAGCGGGGCTGGGCGGCTGCTGGATGAGGCGCAATTGTTCGACGATCTGGCGGGTGCTTTGGGGGATCGCACCTATGTCTTTGCCACCACCGCGCGGCAGCGCGGCCTGACCAAGCCGGTTTTCAGCCCCGAGCGTGCGATGCAGATCGCGGCTGAAAAAGTCGCGGCGGGCGAGAAGGTGGCCGTGTTGTTCGGGCCAGAACGGGCAGGGCTTGAGAATGAGGATATTGCCAAGGCCAACGCCATAATCTCGGTCCCGGTGAACCCGGAATATGCCTCATTAAACCTTGGGCAATGCGTGTTGCTGACCGCCTATGAGTGGATGCGCCAGACCGGGGATGTGGTGCATGAGGCGACCGATCTGGGTAAGGGCGACTGGGCCACGGGGATCGAGGTTGAGAAGCTGGTTGAACACTACGAGGATCGGCTGGACGAGGCCGGGTTCTTCTACCCGCCGGAAAAGGCCGAAGGGATGAAGGTCAACCTGCGCAATCTGTGGTCACGGATGCGGATGACGCGGGCGGATGTGCAGATGTTGCACGGGATCATGCGTCAGATGGTCCGCTGGAAGGAGAAGGGCTGAGTCTGGACGTTGTCCCGCCATGGCCCTAGCTTGCAGGCAATTCAAAGACATGAGGACGGCATGAGCGGTAAGCGCAGCATCTTCGAAGAGGTCTCGGAAACCGAGAAGCAACAAGCGGTGCAACCCGGCATGATCGACCGGGGCCGGGGCGGCGCGCGCGGTGCCATTCGCGTGTGGCTGATGATCCTTTTCGCGCTGGTTGTGGTGATGATTGCCGTGGGCGGGCTGACGCGCCTGACCGACAGTGGCCTCTCGATCACAGAATGGCGTCCGATCACCGGGGCGATCCCGCCGATGAGCCAGGCCGACTGGCAGGCTGAGTTCGACAAATACAAAGAGATCGACCAGTGGCGCATCCAGAACCAGTGGATGGAACTGGAGGACTTCAAGACGATCTACTGGTGGGAATGGGGCCATCGTCAACTGGGCCGGGTGATCGGTCTGGTCTGGGCCGTTGGGTTCTTTGGCTTCCTTGCAGCACGGAAAATCCCGACCGGTTGGAACGGCAAACTGTTGATCCCCGGCATCCTTGGCGGCGTGCAGGGCGCAGTTGGCTGGTGGATGGTCGCCTCGGGCGTGACGCAGGGCGAGGGGATGACCGCCGTAGCCAGCTATCGGCTGGCGGTCCACCTTGGGCTGGCCTTCGTGATCCTCGGTTTCCTTGCGTGGTACATCTTTGAGCTGGGCAGGGACGAGCGCGACCTGATGCAGGCCCGCCGCGCCAAAGAAGCGAACCTGTTCTCGCTGTCGACCGGCCTGATGCACTTCGCCTTTTTACAAATTCTCATTGGCGCGCTTGTCGCCGGGATCGACGCCGGGCGGTCTTACACCGATTGGCCTCTGATCGGCGGGCAAGTCCTGCCGCCCGACGCGACGATGCTGGAACCGATGTGGCGGAACTTCTTTGAGAGCCCCGGCTTGGTCCAGTTCATACACCGCTGCGTCGGGTATCTTCTGCTGGCCTTCGGCGTCGTCGTCTGGCGGCGTGGCGGCACCAGCGCCCATCCGCAGACCCGCTTTGCCTTCAACGCCGCTTTTGCTGCGCTGTTGCTGCAGGTTGTGGTGGGGATCGTGACGGTCGTCTACGGCGCGCCTTGGCAGATCGCCATTCTGCACCAATTCCTGGCGGTGGTCTTCTGGACCTTGATCCTGCGCGCGCGGTTCCTGACCGCGTATCCCATTGCAACCTCGCTTCGTGGAGCCTGACCCGATGACAGCTTTTGACGATCTGATGGCGTTTCAGCGCGAAACCTCGGCCCTTGGGCAGATCGCCGGGCGGCTGGGATGGGATCAGGAAACGGTCATGCCGCGTGGTGCGGCCCCGCAACGGGCCGAGGAAATGGCGGCGATCGAGGCGGTTTTGCACGCCCGCCGATCCGACCCGCGTGTGGCGGAGTGGCTGGATAAGGCGGAATCCGAGGATCAAGCCGGGCAGGCACAACTGCGTGAAATCCGCCGGTCTTATGAGCGCACCGTCAAAGTCCCGGCCGATCTGGCAAAAGCCATTGCCCGCGTCACGTCGGCCGCGCAAGGAACATGGGCGCAGGCCCGCGCGGCTGAGGATGTCGCCGCCTTCCTGCCGGTACTGGAAGAGGTGGTTGCGCTCAGGCGCGAAGAAGGGGCCGCGCTGGCGCAAGGCGGCGACATCTACGACGCTCTGGTCGAGGACTATGAACCCTACACAACCGGCACCCAGATCGCCGCGATCTTCGATCAGATGCGCCCGCGCCTTGTCGCGCTGCGGGGGGCTCTGCTAGACCGTCCCGCGCCGCCCGCGCTTGACAGGTCTTTCAATGAGATGGACCAGATGCGCCTGTCTCAGAAACTGGCGACCACCTTCGGCTACGACCTGAACCGGGGGCGCGTGGACAAGGCCGTACACCCGTTCAGTTCCGGCAGCGGGTCCGATGTGCGGATCACCACGCGCACCAGCGAGACCGATCCGTTCAACTGCTTCTACTCGACCATTCACGAGGTCGGCCATGCTGCCTATGAACAGGGCATCAACCCGGCCTATGCGCTGACGCCGCTGGGCAGCGGGGTTTCCATGGGTGTGCATGAAAGTCAAAGCCGGATTTATGAAAACCAACTGGGCCGGTCTCGCGCTTTCACCGGTTGGCTGTTTGGCCAGATGCGCGACGTTTTCGGCGATTTCGGCATTGCGGATGCCGATACGTTCTACGCCACGGTCAACCGGGTCCACAATGGCTACATCCGGACCGAGGCGGATGAGGTGCAGTACAACCTGCACATCATGCTGCGATTCGATCTGGAACGCGCGCTGATGGCGGGCGATTTGCAGGTCGGCGATCTGGAGGCCGCGTGGAATGACCGGTTCAAGGCCGATTTCGGTTATGCGGTTGATAAGCCTTCGAACGGGTGCCTGCAGGATGTGCACTGGTCGGTCGGGCTGTTCGGGTACTTCCCGACCTACTCGCTGGGCAACGTCTATGCCGGATGCCTGCATCAGGCGCTGCGCAAGGCTTTGCCTGATCTGGACGCGCAACTGGCGCAGGGAGACACATCCGGCGCGACCGGTTGGTTGCGCGAGAACGTGCAGCAATTCGGTGGCCTGTATGCCCCGCGCGAGGTGATCGCACGCGCTAGCGGGATGGAGCCGGGGCCCGAGCCTTTGCTGGACTATCTGGAAGCGAAGTTCGGCGCGCTTTATGGTCTTTGAACGCTGGCTGTCAGTGCCACGTCACCGGGTCCAGGCGGAACAGTTTGGACAATTGGTCGTAAACATCCAGGGCTTCGGCCTTTAGGGCGCGGGGGCGTTCGAAGAAAACCTCGACCGAGACGGCAAAGAACTCCTCATGGCCTTCCGCGCCGTAGGGGTCGATAACCGTCGGTTGCCCGGTCTCGACAGCGCGCACATGGGCGTCGTAGGCGGTCAGGAACACGCGCTCCCATTCTGCGAAACTCTGCCCTTCGCCAAGGATCGGAACACCATTTGTGCCACCGGACAAATCGTCAATCTGATGCGCGAATTCGTGCAGCACGACATTCTGGCCGTCGCGGTCATTCATCGCGCCCATCTTACTGTGCGCCCAGGACAGGATCACCGGCCCGCGATCCCAGCTTTCGCCGGTGCGTACGATCTCTTTCTCGGTGACGACATAACCGCTGTGACGTTGCTGGCGGGATTTGAAGGCGTTGGGATAGATCAGGATCGTGGTCAGATTGTCGTACCACAGATCACTGTTCACGACGAGCAGACAGGCCTGCGCCGCGATGGACAGCTCCATCTCTTCGGTCACGTCCAAGCCATCGCAGCCATAGTAGCGGACCTGATCCAGAAAGAGGTTCACCTTGCCCTCCAGCGCTGTCCGAAAACGCGGCGGAAGGCGTTTGATCATTGGCACTTCGGCGTCAATGATCGCACGTTGGTGGTCGGTCAGAGGCGACACCAGCAATTTCGACCGCGCCTGTTGTCTGGACCAATAGCGGTAGCCAAAGACCCCGGCGACGAGCAGCAGAATTGCGATGAACACGTACATGCGAGAACCATAGCCGGGTCAGGCAAGGCTGAAAACCCGTGTGGCTTCATGGGTTTGCCCCACAAAGCCACACGAAAACCTATTCTTCGGCTTCTTCGTCGCCCTGATCGGCGATCCAGGCGACGCTGACAACCTCTTCACCCTTGCCGGTGTTGAAGACCTTGACGCCACCGGCGCTGCGTGACCGGAAGGAAATTCCATCGACGGGCACTCGGATCGACTGGCCTTTGGACGTGGCCAGCATGATCTGATCGTCGATCTCGACCGGGAACGAGGCCACCAGCTCGCCGCCCCGCATCGCCTTGTCCATGGCCGCCACGCCCATGCCGCCGCGTCCGCGGACTGGGTAGTCGTGGCTGGAACTTAGTTTGCCTGCGCCGCCCGAAGTGATGGTCAGGATCAGGTTCTCGGCCGCCGACATCTCGGCATAGCGTTCCTGCGTGATGGTGCCGGGTGTTGCTTCGTCCTCATCGGTCTCGCCATCATCAGCGATCCCGGCCACGGCACGGCGCATCTTGAGATAGGCGGCGCGTTCGTCAGGTCCGGCCTCGAAATGACGGATCACGGACATCGAGACGACGCGATCACCATTGGTCAGCTTGATGCCGCGTACACCGGTCGACTCGCGCGAGTTGAAGACCCGAACATCGGTGGTACGGAAGCGGATCGCGCGCCCCGAATTGGTCACCAGCATCACGTCTTCGTCTTCCGAGCAGATGCGGGCGTTTACCAGTTCCACGTCCTCGGGCAGTTTCATGGCGATCTTGCCGTTGCGGCGGACATTGGTGAAGTCTGACAAGCGGTTACGCCGCACGTCGCCCGCGCTGGTGGCGAAGACGATCTGCAAGTTCTCCCACTCTTCATCCGGCACATCGACGGGCATGATCGCAGCGATGGAAACGCCGGTCGGGATCGGCAGGATGTTGACGATCGCCTTGCCCTTGCCGGTGCGCCCCGACTGCGGCAGGCGCCAGGTCTTGAGCTTGTAGACCATGCCATCGGTGGTGAAGAACAGCAGTTGCGTATGGGTGTTGGCCACGAAAAGGGTGGTAACAACATCCTCTTCCTTGGTCTGCATCCCCGACAGGCCCTTGCCGCCGCGTTTCTGCGCCCGGAAATCGGCCAGCGGCGTGCGCTTGATATAGCCACCCGAGGTGACGGTCACGACCATGTCTTCGCGTTCGATCAGGTCTTCGTCTTCCATGTCGCCGGACCAGTCGACGATCTCGGTGCGGCGTGGCACGGCGAACTGATCGCGCACTTCGCGCAGCTCATCGCCGATGATTGACATGATGCGTTCACGCGAGGACAGGATATCAAGGTATTCCTTGATCTTGGCGGCCAGTTGCTCCAGCTCGTCCGTGACCTCTTTGACGCCCAGTTGGGTCAGGCGCTGCAGGCGCAGTTCCAGAATGGCGCGGGCCTGAACCTCGGTCAGGTTATAGGTGCCGTCGTCGTTCATCTTGGACAAGGGATCGTCGATCAGGCGCAGATAGCCTTCGATCTCGGCCGCAGGCCAGCGGCGGGTCATCAGCTTTTCGCGCGCCTCGGCGGCGTCGGCAGAGGACCGGATGGTGGCAACCACTTCGTCCACATTCGAAACAGCCACGGCCAGACCGCATAGGATATGGCTGCGCTCGCGCGCTTTGCGCAGGTCATAGGCGGTGCGGCGCGCCACGACATCTTCGCGGAAGTCGATGAACGAGGTCAGGAACCGGCGCAGGGTCAGCTGTTCTGGCCGACCACCATTCAGGGCCAGCATGTTGCAACCGAACGAGGTTTGCATCGGCGAGAAACGATAGAGTTGGTTCAGCACTACCTCAGGCGTTGCGTCGCGTTTCAATTCCACAACCACACGCACGCCGTTGCGGTCGGATTCGTCCTGCACATGGGCCACGCCTTCGATACGCTTCTCGCGCACCGCTTCGGCGATCTTTTCGATCATCGAGGCTTTGTTCACCTGATAGGGGATCTCATCCACGACAATGGCGTAGCGGTCGCGGCGGATTTCTTCGACGCGCGTCTTGGCGCGGATGATGACGCTGCCACGACCCTCAAGATAGGCCTTGCGCGCGCCCGAACGGCCCAGCATGACGCCTCCGGTCGGAAAATCGGGGCCGGGAACGTATTCGATCAGTTGTTCCGAGGTCAGGTCCGGATCGTCGATTAAGGCCAGCGTGGCGTCGACCACTTCGCCTAGATTGTGCGGGGGAATGTTCGTGGCCATACCGACGGCGATACCGCCGGCGCCATTGACCAGCATGTTCGGGAAACGTGCGGGCAGGACAGTGGGTTCCTGATCCTTGCCGTCATAGTTATCCTGAAAATCGACCGTCTCTTTTTCGATATCGGCCAGCAGGGCGGCGGCGGGTTTGTCCATCCGCACTTCGGTATAGCGCATGGCCGCCGGGTTATCCCCGTCCATCGAGCCAAAGTTGCCCTGACCGTCCAGCAAAGGCAGCGACATCGAGAAATCCTGCGCCATCCGCACCAACGCGTCATAGATCGCGCTGTCGCCATGCGGGTGGTACTTACCCATCACGTCACCGACCGGGCGGGCCGATTTACGGTATGCCTTGTCATGAGTGTTCCCGGTCTCGTGCATGGCGTACAAAATCCGCCGATGCACAGGCTTCAAGCCATCGCGTAGATCGGGGATCGCGCGTGAGACGATGACCGACATCGCATAGTCCAGATAGGACGTACGCATCTCGGATTCGATAGACACCGTCGGGCCGTCGTAAACGGGGCGCTCGGGCGGGGTTTCATCCATGTTTTCTGGGGTTTCTGGCGTATCGCTCACGTAAACGGCCCGATCTTTGGCTTGGGTCTATATCTTGTGGATACACCTTATCAGACCCGGCACATAAGGTGCAAGCAAGCAACCTAATTGGGGACCATTATCATTGTTCACGTAACGTTAACACATTGTTTTAATAAGAGTTAGGCCGGTTTCATGCTAGTCTGAAGAGACCTTGAACGAAATTGGAGGTCTGAATGGAGCAAAGCGAAACAGAATTGATGCTCAAAGGGTACGGGCTGACGACGGCGGAATTCTTCTATCACATGCCCGATTACATTCACGTATTGAACACGTTTATCTGGCAGGATTACGATCTGGCGCCGGACCATCCAAAGCTGTTCGATTTCATCGATTTCTGGCAGCGAGAGATCGAAGGACCGCTGCATTCGGTCCGCTTCACCCATCGCAAGATGATCGCGCCCGGGGAGTGGCGTAACATGGTGGGTGAGTTTCGCGTCAGTTAAACCCTCAGCCAACGCGCCAGGCGTAGACCGAACAACCAGTTGAGCCCTGTCCGGTGAAGCTGTTGCCATCCTCGGCCAGCCTGCCGCGCCAATTGACGGTGATCGCAGGGAAGTAGTCCGTTCCGTTCAATTCCTGTTCGTTCAGGTACACCACCGTATTTGCCTTTTGCCCTAGAGAGTCCGTCAGGCTGCCGGTGTATTTGTTGTCACCCGCGCGGGCGTAGCGCACCGAACCCGTGACCTTGACCACCAGGGCGCAGGTTGCCTTGAAACTCCAGCTTCCGGTCAGTGATACGCCTGTGGTTCTGGACGCTGCTGTGGTCGGTGCCGGTGTGGTGCAGATGGTGCCGCTTTTGCTTTCCAGTTCTTCCAACGCATGTTGGGTGCCCAGATCGTCGGCCCCGAGATTGGATTTGCTGGCCTTGCGGTAGTTCGCAAAAGCCTGTCGGGTCCGGGGACCTGCAACCCCGTCAGCCCCACCGGCGCTGCATCCCAACGCGTTCAGGGCGGTTTGGGTGGCGCGCATGACCTCTTTGGAATCCGTGATCACTTTGGCGGTAGGCGCAGGTTGAACCGGTAAATCGACTTTTGGAGCGGCGACAGGCTCACTCAGACCGGCCCGCAGTTGCAGGGCGATTTCATAGGTGTAGTCGGTGGACTGGTCCGCATATTTCTTGAGAAAAGTGTCCAGAGCCGAGGCGGTGCCGACAGACCGGGCCAGTTCCAGATCGGCGCGCATTTTTTCGACTGGTTGTGACGCAATCTCGGCATCGGGCGCAGTTCCGACGGCCGGTGTAAAATAAAACTCACCCAGCAACTCGTCATAATACGCTGGAATCTGAGTATGTTGCACGGTTCGGGACAAATCCCGCACCTCGCGCCGAAGGTCGGCCACCATGCTGCGCAGTTCCAGCCCCGGCTCGCTCAGGCGCGGCAGCAGGGCGCGAGTGAAGACCGAGTTCGGCTCGGCCTCGTCATCGTGCAGCCGGTCCAGGGCCATCTGGCCCGCGCCGGCTGAGAAAATCACGAACATCCCCTGCGGCGCATTGATCCGGCCCAGACCGCGCGTGCCGCCGATGCTGCGCCCGGCGGTGGTTTCAAACGGGTTGTCGCGGCAGGCGTCGATGATCGCGATTGAGGTCCGCGCCCCGGTGGCCCGCACCCGGTCGAGCAGGTTCGACAGCGCGATGGATTCGGATTTGACGAAATCCGTTTCGCCAGACAATGGCGTTTCGATATCGGTGGGCAGCAGGTAGTTCTCACCGTCAATTTCGACCCCGTGACCGGCGAAGAAGACGAAGGCTGTATCTCCGGCCTCAAGCCGCGAAGTGAACTCGGAAATTCGTTGGTTCATGCCGCGCCGGTCAAGGTTCAGCCCTCCGATGGTTTCAAACCCTAGGCCGCGAAGGCGCTGCGACACGGCCTCGGCATCAGCTACGGCTTTTTGCAGGGTCGACACCGAATCGTACTGGTTATTGCCGATGACCAACGCCAGCCGCTCTTGCGCCCAAAGCGGCGCGGCAAGCATTGTGAAACAAATAACCCAAAACCATCTCATCTTGGCAGCCTTCCAAACGTCAATCTATGCGGAACATAGCGATATATTGCCCGAGCGTTCAGTGATTTCGGTTACAGTCACGATTTTCCCTGCCAATGGATGAAAGTACGTGATCGTAGCTTTTGAAGCTGGCTTGTTTATGATCGCGCGAGATGAGCACTTGTTGGGGGGAACACCAAATGATCAGGCTTTGCTTCGCGGTGGTTGCCGCATGTGCGCTTTGTGGTTCGGCGCTGGCTGAGGGGCTTCTTGGAAACCTGAAAAAAGGCGCTGAACAGATCGGGCAGACTGTCGGCAAAGGGGTCGATGCGGTTGGGAATACTGTCGACTCCACAGCCGATCTGGTCACAAACGAAGCGACGGCAGAGGAAACCCGCGCCAAGCTGGATCTTATGGCGGATGAGGTGCTCGCCCAGTTGTTGGCCGAAAATCCCGAAGCGGATGCGCTGTATCAGATCAGCGCTGGATATGCGGTGTTCGATTCCCGCAAGGTCACGATTTTTCCCGTCTCAGCAGGGTATGGTCGCGGTGTGGCGGTATCGATGGAAACCGATCAGCATACCTACATGAACATGGGTACAGGCGGGGTCGGCGCGGCGGTTGGCATAGGTGGTTTTGAAACCAAGTTCGTCATCTTGTTCGAAACACAGGCGAATTTGGAGAAATTTATCGCCCACGGGTACGACGCCACAGCGGAAACCGGGGCGATGTATGGGGACGATAGCAGCGCCGATACCATCAGGTTCACCGATGGACGATCGTTCTTTGTTCTCAGTAAAAAAGGCTGGCGCGTTTCTGCCGGAGCCTCTGGCACAAAATACTGGAAATCGCCGGAACTGAACTGAGGGTCAGCCGGAACAGCTTGCGCCGCCCAACACGCAGAACTTGGCACAGTGCGGGTGGTTCAAGTGCACGTCAGCCTCGGCCTCGGCGAGGGTCGTGCCCATCTCGAACTCGGGCGAATAGGGCAGCAGGGTGCAGGCCAGAACCGCAGGCCTGTCCGCGCCTTTGCGTTTGACGACCATGCGCGCGTTCGAACACATCACGGCGCTTGGGGATTTGTCGAGGATACTCCAGCAGGCGGTGGTGATTTCGGGTACTTCGACGGTCTCGTCCATCTCGGGGAACAGGACGGTCTGGCCCGGATTGTTGGCGTCGATGTCAAAGTCATGTTCGGCGAAGAATGCAGCGTAGCCTTTACGGGTGTCCGCGTCCGTGTCACCCCAAACGGTGCGCCCGGCGACGGCCATGCTGAAGCCGTTGTCGCGCAACCACTCCATCCCCGTCAGAGTCTTTTCGAAGCTGCCAGCACCGCGTTCTTCATCGTGCAGGTCGGGGCGATAGTGATCGACCGAAATCCGCAGGGTCAGCTTGTCGTTATAGTCGCGCTGCAGATCCAGCAGCCCTTCGCGCATTTTCCGGCGCATCATGGGCTGCATCGCGTTGGTCAGGATCAGAACCTCGTACCCCCGTGCCAACGCCGCGCGAGTCATCTCGATGAACTCGGGGTTCATAAAGGGCTCGCCACCGGTGAAACCGATCTCGCGGATGGGCCAGTTGCGCTGTTCGATCTGGTCCAGGTAATCCGAGACCTCATCGGCGGTGATGTAAACCAGCGCATCGTTGGTCGGACTGCTGGCGATATAGCAGTTTACGCATTCGATGTTGCACAGCGTGCCGGTGTTGAACCAGAGCGTTTCGGGATTTGTCAGCGCAACCGAGGCCCGGGTTTGGCCATCCGCTGTCACCATTTTGTTTTGAAACTTGCCGACATTAGCAAGCTGAGGGGCGTTGTCTTTCATTCCCGCATCCGGTTCTTTGACGTCATGCCTCTGACTTAGTCGTTTGCGATGGAATTGGTAAGGGCCTCAGGCCGGTCCTGACAGAGTTTTGATGGGCAGAAAATAACGGACATGATTGCGCTAACATTGGACATGGCGATGGGGGCAAGGTAAGGACAACTCATGGTTTCTCGCGTCATACCCGTTGATCCATTCGATCTGGTCATTTTCGGCGGCACCGGTGATCTGGCGCAGCGAAAGATCCTGCCCGCTTTGTTTCGCAGGTATTGCGCGGGTCAGTGGCCGGATGACGCGCAAATTATCGGTGCGGCGCGCGGGGATCATACACCGGACGCCTTTCGCAAGATGGTCGCCGATTCGCTGGGCCAGCATGCGCCCCGGCGGGCAAAGGACAGCGACGCGCTGAACGGATTCCTGCAGCGGATCGACTACGTGCCGCTGGACGCAATGGCCGGGGATGGGTGGGGCGACCTGGCCGAAAAGCTGCGGGACAACCGCATTCGCGCGTTCTATTTCTCGGTCGGCCCCGGCCTGTTCGGCCCTTTGGCCGAGCGGATCAGGCTGCACGATCTGGCCTCGGACCAGGCGCGGATCGTGGTGGAAAAACCGTTCGGTCATGATCTGGAAAGTGCGCGGGCACTGAACGCGACGCTGGCGGCGCATTTCGATGAAAGCCAGATTTACCGCATCGACCATTATCTGGGTAAGGAAACTGTTCAGAACCTGATGGCGGTTCGCTTCGGAAACATGCTGTTCGAACCGTTGTGGAACAGCCAGTATGTCGACCACATCCAGATCACCGTCGCCGAAACCGTGGGTGTCGACGGGCGCGAGGACTATTACGAACGCGCTGGCGCGATGCGGGACATGATGCAGAACCACCTGATGCAGCTGCTCTGCCTGATCGCAATGGAACCGCCTGCCAAGTTTGACCCCGACGCAGTGCGGGACGAGAAGCTGAAAGTGATCCGGGCGCTGGATCAGGTTGAACCCCATCACATCGTGCGCGGTCAGTTCGCGGCAGGCTCGGACGGGCCGGGCTATCGCGACACCGTGGGCAATCCGCGCTCGACCACCGAAAGCTATGTGGCGCTGCGGGCGCATGTCAGCAACTGGCGGTGGGCGGGCACCCCGTTCTATCTGCGCACCGGCAAGCGGCTGGTGGCGCGGTCGTCGGTCATCAATGTGATGTTCAAGGACGCGCCGCATTCGATCTTTGGGGCAGACGCCGGGCGGCATGCCAACGTGCTGTCGATCCGCTTGCAACCGAACGAGGGGATCACCTTGAAGGTGACCATCAAAGAACCCGGTCAGGGCGGGATGCGGTTGGTTGACGTACCTTTGGACATGAGCTTTGCCGAAGCGCTCGGGCCCGAAAATCAGGACCCGCCCGATGCCTACGAACGGCTGGTGATGGACGTGATCCGGGGCAACCAGACCCTGTTCATGCGCGGGGACGAGGTCGAGGCCGCCTGGGCCTGGACCGATCCGATCATCGCGGGCTGGCAGGCGCGCGGTGATGTGCCCAAACCTTATGACAGCGGCAGTACAGGCCCCGGCGACGCCGAACTGCTGATGAAACGAGACGGTCGCCGCTGGCAGGGAATAAATCCATGAAAATTCAGGAATACGCCGACCAGGACATGTTGGCCATTGATGTCGCAAATGCGCTTGCCGGAGAGCTGGAGGCCGCGTTGCTGCACCACGACAAGGTCGCATTGGCCGTTCCGGGCGGCACGACTCCGGGTCCGGTGTTTGACGTGTTGTGCGCCGCTGACCTGGACTGGGACCGCGTGCGCGTTTTGCCAACAGACGAACGTTGCGTGCCTGCCGACAGCGACCGGTCGAATGAACGCCTGATCCGAGAGAGGTTGCTGACCAACCGGGCCTCGGTTGCGGAATATGTTCCTTTGTACGTGCCGGGTTCCGCCCCTGAATCGGCTTTGGCGGAAATCGAATCCCTGATCGCTCCGGTCATGCCGCTGTCGGTTCTGGTGCTGGGAATGGGTGAGGATATGCACACCGCGTCGCTGTTCCCGGGGATGGAGGGAATACAGGCTGCGTTGGATGCGCATGCGCCGATGCTGGCGGTGGCCCGGACCGATGTTCAACCCGAACCGCGCATCACCCTGACCGCGCCGGTTTTGGATGGGGCCTTGTCGAAACACCTGATCATCTATGGTGCTGCAAAACGCGAGGCCTTGGAACGCGCTATGTCTCTGCCACCTGAACAGGCGCCGATCGCGGCGGTGCTGAGCAGCATGACGGTACATTGGGCGGAGTAGGACCATGCAACTGGACACGTTGAAATCTCTGGCCGCATCTCAGCAAGACCGGCGCTTGCTCGACTTGTTCGATGCCAATCCGAACAGGGCGCAAGGCTTCTCGGCCTCGACCGGTGATTTGCTGTTCGACTATTCGAAAACGCAGATTGATCATGCGGTGCGCGACGCCCTGATCCGGTTGTGCGACGAGGCCGATCTGGCGGGGCGGCGCGAGGCGATGTTCACCGGCCAGAAGATCAATGAAACCGAAGGGCGCGCCGTGCTGCACACCGCGCTGCGCAATCTGGATGGCGGCGCGGTTCAGGTCGATGGACAAAACGTCATGCCGGAGGTTCTGGACACTCTGCAGCGGATGCGGGTCTTCGCCGAAGAGGTGCGCGGCGGGGCGGTTACCGGGGCAGGGGGCAGTTTCACCGATGTTGTGAATATCGGTATAGGCGGCTCCGATCTGGGGCCGGTGATGGCGACCCATGCTTTGGCTCCGTATCACGATGGGCCGCGGCTGCACTATGTATCGAACGTGGACGGGGCGCATATCGCGGATACGTTGCGGCAGTTGGACCCGACGCGGACGCTGGTGATCGTGGCCTCGAAAACCTTCACCACGATTGAGACCATGACCAACGCGCGCACCGCGCGGGCTTGGATGACGGATGGCGGCGGGGACCCGTCCACGCAATTCGCCGCCGTGTCCAGTGCGCTGGACAAGACGCAGGCTTTCGGCATCCCCGAGGGGCGCGTTTTCGGTTTCGCCGATTGGGTCGGAGGGCGATATTCGGTCTGGGGCCCGGTTGGCCTGCCGGTGATGATTGCCGTCGGCTCTAACGCATTTGATGCGTTCCTGCGCGGCGGGCAAGCGATGGACTTGCATTTCCGCTCCGCCGAATGGGCTGAGAACGTCCCCGTCATGCTGGCCCTCGTCGGGGTCTGGCACCGTCAGGTTCTGGGCCATGCCAGCCGTGCCGTTCTACCTTACGATCAACGCTTGCTGCGACTGCCTGCGTATTTTCAGCAGTTAGAGATGGAATCGAACGGCAAGTCCGTCGCGATGGATGGCAGCGCGCTGACCGTGTCATCTGGCCCGGTGGTTTGGGGCGAACCCGGCACAAACGGGCAGCACGCCTTTTACCAGCTGATCCATCAGGGGACCGACGTGATCCCCTGCGAATTCATGGTCGCAGCAGAGGGCCACGAGCCCGAACTGGCCCATCATCACCGCCTGTTGCTCGCCAATTGTCTGGCGCAATCCGAGGCGCTGATGCGTGGACGCTCGCTGGACGAGGCGCGTGCCCGCATGGCCGAGAAAGGGCTGGAAGGCGACGAACTGGAACGGCAGGCGCGTCACCGCGTGTTTCCCGGAAATCGACCGTCAACCACATTGATCTACCCCCAACTCACCCCGTTTGTTCTGGGCCAGATCATTGCGCTGTATGAACACCGCGTGTTTGTCGAAGGCGTTCTGTTGGGTATCAACTCGTTCGATCAATGGGGCGTGGAATTGGGCAAGGAACTCGCGACTTCATTGGGTCCGATTGTGGATGGGGACGAAAGCGCCAGCGATAAGGATGGATCGACCGCCGCCCTGGTGGATTACGCTTTGCGCCATCGCGGCTGACCGCATTCTAATATTGTCAGAAAATTGAAACATTGGCAGGCTCGCGACCAAGGCAGACCGGCGCAGCCACGCGCTGACGATGGGAGGAATGTCCATGCTGGGACAGATGATGACGCAGCCCTTGCTGATTTCGTCGCTGATTGATCACGCCGAACGCTATCACGGCCAGACCGAGATCATCTCGGTTGAAACAGACGGCACTGTGGCTCAGACCAACTGGGCCGGGATTGCGCGCAACGCGCGCCGGATGGGTTCTGCGCTGTTGAAGCTGGGCTTGAAGCCGCAGGATCGCGTCGGCACGCTGGCCTGGAACAACCGTCGGCATTTGGAGATCTATTATGCGGTCTCGGGCGCGGGCTTTGTCTGTCACACGATCAACCCGCGCCTGTTCCCGGAACAACTGACCTATATCATCAACCATGCGCAGGACCGGGTTCTGTTCTTTGATGCAACCTTCCTGCCTCTGGTCGCCGCTCTGAAAGAGCATCTGACCGAGGTGCAGCATTTTGTGCTGATGGGGGCCCGGGACGAGGCCGCGCTGTCTCAGGTGCCGGGGCTGATCTTCTTTGATGAACTGATTGAAACCGGCGATGAAGGTTTTGCGTGGCCCAGCTTTGATGAAAACACGGCCTCGAGCCTGTGTTACACATCGGGTACGACGGGGCATCCCAAGGGTGTTCTTTATTCACACCGATCTACGTTGCTGCACAGCTTTGCGTCGAACACCCGCGATGTGATCGGCTATTCCGCCATGGATGTGGTGATGCCTGTGGTGCCAATGTTCCACGTCAACGCCTGGGGCTCTCCCTATGCCTGCGCCATGTCCGGTTCAAGAATGGTGCTGCCGGGGCCGGACCTGCATGGCGAGGCGCTGGTTAATCTGATCGACACCTACGGCGTGACGCTGGCGATGGGTGTGCCCACTATCTGGCAAGGCCTGCTTGCCCATGCCGGAACATGCGGCACCAAGCTTGAAAGCCTCAACCGCACGGTGATCGGCGGCGCGGCGTGCCCGCCCTCGATGATCGAAACTTTCCGCGAGACCTACGGTGTTGACACCGTCCACGCCTGGGGGATGAGTGAGATGAGCCCGCTGGGCACCACGAACTACCCCATGGCCAAGCATCTGGAGATGCCGATTGAGGCCCAGCACAAACTGCGCGAAAATCAGGGGCGTCCGCCCTTTGGGGTCGAGTTGAAGATCGTCGACGACGACGGTAACGACCTTCCGCATGACGGCGAGACGCAGGGCGATCTGATGGTGCGCGGTCACTGGGTTCTCGACAGCTACTTCCACTTGCGGGATGAGGGCTTGCTGCAAGACGGCTGGTTCGCCACCGGCGACGTGGCGACCCTTGACCCCGATGGCTACATGACCATCCGCGACCGGTCCAAGGACATCATCAAATCGGGCGGCGAATGGATCAGTTCGGTCGAGTTGGAAAACATCGCCGTCGCGCATCCTCAACTCGCCACCGCTGCGGTTGTGGGCGTGCCGCACCCGAAATGGGACGAGCGGCCACTGCTGGTTGCGGTAAAGGCCGAGGGCGAAGAGCCGACCGAAGACGAATTGCTGGGCTTTTTCGATGGCAAAATCGCCAAATGGCAGGTCCCGGACAAGGTTGTATTCGTGGATGCTTTGCCGCTGAACGCAACGGGGAAAGTGTTGAAACGCACCCTGCGTGCGGATTTCAGCGATATTCTGATGGAATAAGTAACAGTCTGGGAGGAATGGCTCCGGCGGTAGGGATCGAACCTACGACCAATTGATTAACAGTCAACTGCTCTACCGCTGAGCTACGCCGGAACGGTTCGCGCCGTATAGCAATCTGCTTCTGTGACGTCCAGAGGTGCTGCAGAGTTTTTTCGACGAAAAAACTCGCCCGATGCCAGCGTCGGCGATCTGCCTGAAATTTGGGGAATTTTGGCTCCGGCGGTAGGGATCGAACCTACGACCAATTGATTAACAGTCAACTGCTCTACCGCTGAGCTACGCCGGAACTGAGGGGCGTATAACAACCCGGATTTTCGGCGTCCAGAGGGGAAAGGCGGGATTCGAGAAAATTTTCTTTGGGTCATGCAGTGCGGTGAAATACGGTAGTTGCAGACAACGGACCGTTTGGCGTTACCTGAGATTTTCCTGTCAGATCAACAAGGTGGGCGAAGACGTTGCGCTCGGCTGCGGGCAGAAGGGCGGCTGGGGTGTCGGTGTAGATCCGCTCGGCAAGTTGACGGGCGGCGCCGGGGGCCTGTTCCAAGGCCGCCAGAATTTGCGCCTCGCGCCCCAACCGGTGCTGAATCAGCCAGTCGAGCCGCCCCGCAGGGTCGGTGATCGGCGCGCCATGTCCGGCGTGGAAGGCCGACCAGTCTCGCGCCCGTAGGCGGTGGCAGGCGGCCATGAAATCGGTCAGGTCCCCGTCAGGGGGCGAGACCAGTGAACTGGCCCAGCCCATCACGTGATCTGCGGTGAAGCAGGTATCGCCCCAAGCCAGGGCGATGTGATTGCCCAGATGGCCGGGGGTGTGGATGACCTCTAGCTGCCAGTCATCGCCTTCGATCACCTGTGAATCAGCGACCTCGATATCCGGTCGGAACGCGGTGTCGATGCCCTCGCCACCTCCGGCCAGACCGTTGTGGGCCAGTTGGGTCATGACGTCGCTGCGCCCCGCTTCAGGCCCGCCAAACGCCAGAACCGGAGCACCTGTCCGAGCCGACAGAGGGCCAGCCAGTGGCGAGTGATCCAAATGGCTGTGCGTGACGAAGATGTGGCTGATCCGCTGCCCGGGCTGCAGCACGTCCAGAATCGCCCGCAGATGCGCGTCGTTCAGCGGGCCCGGGTCGATCACGGCGATGTCCCTGTCCCCCAGCAGATACGTATTTGTGCCGCGATAGGTCATGGGCGATGGGTTCGGTGCCAGAATACGACGCAGCCCAGGCTGCAATGCGATCGCCTGACCCGGCGGCGGGTTGAAATCGTCAGGGGCTTGCATTCTTGTCCTCTTCCTCTCGCCGGGGCAGCCCGTTAGGTTTAGCCTATGTCGTCGCAATGGCTCAAACCCTATATGCCGCGCAGCCTGTACGCCCGGGCCGCATTGATTCTGGTTCTGCCGGTGATCGTACTGCTGCTGGTGGTCGGAAATGCCTTCCTGCAGCGGCACTTAGAGGATGTGACAGCGCAGATGGTCCGCGCGACCGTGCGTGAGGTCGATCTGATCACAAACGCCATGGCCGATGTGGAAACGCAGCAGCAGGCGCTGGCGGCCGTGCGCCCCGATCTGGCTGCTTTGGAAATGAAGGTGCGTTTTCTGGGGCTCAACGAAATGCCGGATATCGGCAAACGGCGTTGGTATGATTTTATCGCTCCGCAGGTCGAAATGGACTTGCACTCTCAACTGCCTGACCTGCAGGCCGTGGCGTTGCCCAGCGGTGCGGACGTCCGGTTGTATATCCGGACACATCTGGGCCTGCTCGAACTCACCTTTGACAGGCGGCGCTTGTCGCCGACGGCCCCACATCAGTTGATGGTGACGATGGTGTTCTTTGCCATTGTCATGACCTCAATCTCATTCCTTTACATGCGCAACCAGTTGCGCCCGATCACCCGTTTGGCCAACGCGGCGCAGGCGTTTGGTCGTGGGCGCGTTGTGCCCTACACACCCGGTGGCGCGATTGAAGTGAGAGCCGCCGGAAATGCGTTCCTGGATATGCGCGCCCGGATCGAACGGCAGATTGAGCAGCGCACGCTGATGTTATCCGGTGTCAGCCACGATCTGCGTACCCCGCTGACGCGCCTGAAGCTTGGCTTGTCCATGTTACCCGAGGACGAAGCCGCACCCTTGCAACAGGATGTCACAGAGATGCAGTCGCTTCTGGACGCGTTTCTGGAATTTTCCCGAGGAGCCGCCGAAGGTGCCCCCGAAGAGGTCGAGCCCGAGGCCTTTCTGCGTCAGATCGTCGATGACGCGCAGCGGGCCGGTTATCAGGCCGAGTTGGTCAGCATTCAGGGCGACGGCACCGCAACTTTTCGCCCTACAGCTATCCGCCGCGCCGTTGAAAACCTGATCGGGAACGCGGTCCGGTATGGCAGCAAGGCAGAGGTCAGCCTGACCCTCAGCGCCAGATCAATGCGCATCCGGGTCGAAGATGACGGCCCCGGCATCCCGCCCGAGCAGCGCACCGAAGCCGTCAAACCCTTTACCCGGCTGGACCCGGCCCGCAATCAGAACAAGGGCAGCGGCGTGGGCCTTGGGCTGGCCATCGTAGCCGACATCGCCCGCGCGCATGGCGGGACATTGCGACTGGCTGAAAGCGAGCGGCTGGGCGGTTTGTGTGCGGATATCGTGATCGGACGGTAGTCTCCGGTTTCGACCAAGAAGTAACCTCGAAACCTGTATAAGTATTTGGTTCTATTTTTCACTCTGTGAGCCGCTGCCGGACATGGCATCAGTTTTCAGGGAAAAAGAGAGCGCCGAAATCCGTTTGGAGGCTCATCAGAAGAATGACAAGCGTCAAGAGCACCAAGGTAACAGCGAAGCAGAAGTTGCCCCAGAAAACGGAAGTCTGGATCGTTTTCATCTGTCCCTGATTTCGGTCCTTACGGAATGCTGTGCTGTGGCAGATAAAGGCAGTCAGAGCAAAGATGATCGCCATCAAAAAGAAGGCAACCGAAAGCAAAAGCCAGAGTTGATCTGAAATCGCTTCATGGATTTCGTACCACAGCAGCGATCCCAACAAGAATTGAAGAAAGGCGACGAGGAACCAGATGCGGAGCAGAGATTTTGCGACCACAAAACCGAACCTTCGGGCGGAATAGCTGGCCGCAGTAGCGGCCCACGCAAACATCAACGCAACAAATGCCGCCCCGCCATAGACCATCGCTCCAAAGGCAGTGTGCCCGGCTCTCCAAACGTGCCCGGTAAGGTATTCCGACGGAGCTCGGGACCCAAGAGCCACAACTATCAATATCGCCAGGACGCCGGCAAACGGAACCGCCAACAGGAAAACCCGGTTCAAGAGCGTGACCAATCCGAGAGTGATGACATCCTTGCGCTGCGCACCTATTCGGCTGCGCAAGGTTGCCTCCAACGCGTCAATGCTGTGACCTTTCCCAGCCTCAAGATCCTCGGAACGAAGGTTGTGTGTCTCGAATTCGCTGAACGGCTCGATAACCTCGTCGCTGTCGATCGCGATCGGTATCAGCTTGTTCTCGAAATAGGCGAGACCGGATTCGGCGATCTGCCAGGGTGAGGGCTTCTCTGGAAAGATGGCAAGCATCAAGTGCGCGTCCAGAACGGATCGCCTGATCTCTTCGCGGAACTTTCGGCCTGCGGTGATCTGTTCGCTCATCCAGACCGACAGGCCCCGGGCATCCAGTATGTCGCGCAGAATGTGCGCGGCTTTCTCGGTTTCCTTGCTCCAGGCAATGAAAACCACGGCCTTGGGCGAGAAGTAGCTTCTTGCGGCAGGCTTTTCAGTTGCTGTCATTTCGGCCCCCTCACGTAAAACCGCGCTGCACACGCGATGAGTACATGGCTGCCAATCAGAATAGCGTATTTCGGGCCATTTTGCCCGTGCGGCGACCAACGGGTACGTCCACGCTTAGAAATGGGGTCTGGAACTCAGTTCTGCCAACAGCAGGAAGCTTCCATTACGTAGCGAAATCAACGATCTGGCGGTTCTTCTGGTAGGCCCGGAGGGACTCGAACCCCCAACCAAAGCGTTATGAGCGCTCTGCTCTAACCAATTGAGCTACAGGCCCGCCTGAGCGCCTTGGGTATCACGGTGAACGCCCGCGTCAAGCCTGACCGTTGCAACATGTTGCACAATCGACTAACCCGCCCGCAAAGCATTCAAAAGGGATTGGCCATGACAGCGGGCAAGAACGGAATCACCTATGCCGATGCGGGCGTGGATATCGATGCAGGCAACGCGTTGGTCGACCGGATCAAGCCCGCTGCCAAGCGCACCAACCGGCCCGGAGTGATGAGCGGTCTGGGTGGTTTCGGTGCGCTGTTTGACCTGAAGGCCGCCGGGTATGACGACCCGATCCTTGTGGGGGCGACCGACGGGGTCGGCACAAAGCTGCGGATCGCGATTGATACCGGCGTGGTGGATGGCGTTGGCATTGATCTGGTGGCGATGTGCGTGAATGACTTGATCTGTCAGGGGGCCGAGCCGCTGTTCTTCCTCGACTATTTCGCGACCGGCAAGCTGGACACCGATACCGCTGCGCGGATCATCGAAGGGATTGCCGAAGGCTGCGCGCAGTCTGACTGCGCCCTGATCGGCGGTGAAACGGCTGAAATGCCGGGCATGTATCCCGATGGTGATTTCGATCTGGCCGGGTTCTCGGTCGGGGCGATGGAACGTGGCGGTGATCTGCCCGACGGGGTTCAGGCGGGTGATGTGCTGCTGGGGCTGGCGTCGAACGGTGTGCACTCGAACGGATACTCGCTGGTGCGCAAGCTGGTCGAGATATCGGGCCTGAACTGGGATGATGCCTCGCCCTTTGGCGAGGGGTCGTTGGGTGAGGCGTTGCTGACGCCGACGCGCCTGTATGTGAAGCCCGCTCTGGCCGCGATCCGGGCAGGGGGCGTGCATGCGTTGGCCCATATTACCGGCGGCGGCCTGACCGAAAACCTGCCGCGTGTTCTGCCCGAAGGGCTGGGCGCGGAAATCGACCTGAACGCCTGGAACCTGCTGCCGGTCTTTGGCTGGATGGCGCAGACCGGCGGGATTGCCGAGGCCGAGATGCTGAAAACCTTCAACTGTGGCATTGGCATGATCGTCGTCTGTGCCGAGGATCAGGCAGATGAACTGACGAACCTGCTGTCCGAGGCGGGCGAGACCGTCTCGCGCATTGGGTCGATCATCGATACGCCCGGCGTCGCCTATTCGGGCAAGTTGTTGTGAGCCACAAGCGCGTCGCGATCCTGCTTTCGGGTGGCGGGTCCAACATGGTGTCGCTGGTCGACAGCATGCAAGGCGACCACCCGGCGCGGCCCTGTCTGGTGCTGTCGAATGACGCGCAGGCCGGGGGGCTGAAGAAGGCGGCGGATCGGGGCATCGCGACGGCAGTCGTGGATCACCGCCCCTACAAGGGCGACCGTGCCGCGTTTGAGGCCGAACTGCTGAAACCGTTGCTTCAGGCGCAACCGGATATCGTCTGTCTGGCCGGCTTCATGAGGGTTCTCACCGGCGATTTCGTCCGACAATTTCAGGGGAGAATGCTGAATATTCACCCCTCGCTGTTGCCAAAATACAAGGGGTTGCGCACCCATACCCGCGCGATTGAGGCAGGCGACGCTGAACATGGCTGCACCGTGCACGAGGTAACCGCGGCTCTGGATGACGGCCCAATTCTGGGTCAGGCCCGTGTAAACATTGAATCCGGCGACACGCCCGATGCCTTGGCTGCCCGCGTTCTGGTGTGGGAACACAAGCTGTACCCCGCCGTCCTGCGCCGTTATGCGATCGGAGACAGGTCGCCTGTTCTGCTGCCCTGATCGCCCGAGGGTGATTTACACTTGGCCGCTATTCGTCCTATGGTCGCGCTTACCGCTCGGGACGAGGAAAAATCGGGCAAACCCCAAGAACAAAAGCAAGACTAGTACGGCGCATGAAAACCCTGACGACGACGCAAGAGCTGGCCGATTTCTGCAAGGCCGCTTCGGACCATCCCTATGTCACTGTAGATACCGAGTTCCTGCGCGAACGCACCTATTACTCGAAGCTTTGTCTGGTGCAACTCGCCGTCCCGTCCGAGGGTGAAGACAACGCGGTTCTGGTCGATCCTTTGGCCGATGGGCTGTCACTGGACCCGCTTTATGACCTGTTCCGGGATGAAAGCGTGGTCAAAGTGTTCCACGCCGCACGGCAGGATCTTGAGATTTTCTGGGTCGAGGCCAACGTTTTCCCCAAACCGCTTTTCGACACGCAGGTCGCCGCGATGGTCTGCGGCTTTGGCGAGCAGGTCGGGTACGAGACGCTGGTGCGCAAGATTTGCAAGCAGGGGGTGGACAAAACCTCGCGCTTTACCGACTGGTCGCGGCGTCCCCTGACGGATGCGCAGAAAACCTATGCGCTGGCGGATGTGACCCATCTGCGAAAAATCTACGAACATCTGGCGGCGGAACTGGAAAAGACGCGCCGCAGCCATTGGGTGGCCGAGGAACTGCATATTCTGACCCAGTCCGGCACCTATGACATCCAGCCCGCCGATGCGTGGAAGCGGATCAAAACCCGGACCAACTCGGCCAAGTTTCTGGCGGTCGTGCGCGAGTTGGCGCATTTCCGGGAAGCCTATGCGCAGGAAAACAACGTCCCCCGCAACCGGGTTTTCAAGGATGATGCGCTGATCGAACTGGCCTCGACCAAACCCAAATCGCAATCCGACTTAGGCGGGTCCCGCCTGTTGCTGCGCGAGGCGCGCAAGGGCGCGATTGCCGATGGCATTCTGACTGCGGTCAAAAAAGGCGTGAACTGCCCAGCGGATGATCTGCCCCGGGTCGACAACAGCCGTGACAAGCTGAAGGTCAATCCGGCGCTGGCGGATTTGCTGCGGGTCCTGCTCAAGTCAAAAACCGAAAGCTCGGGCGTTGCCGCCAAGCTGATCGCCACAAGCGCCGAACTGGATCAGATCGCGGCGGGTGAGCGCGCGGTTCCGGCCATGTCCGGCTGGCGGTTTGAGGTTTTTGGCGAAGACGCGCTGAAACTTTGCGAGGGCAAGATCGCGCTGGCGGCAAAAGGGCAGGCGGTCAAGGTCGTCGCGCTTTAACGCCGCCGCGATTCCAGCGCGTTTTGCTGCCCGACAACGCGCACAAGCCGAACGCTTTCCAATTCCTGCCTTGAGATGTTGATGGCGTCCGACACCATGCGTGTCCGCTCGGACCCCTGTGCGGTCTGATAGTTGGGGTAGTTCACGCGGAATGTGTATTCCAGAACGCCGTTCTTTTCGTTCTCTTCCGACGGCACCAGAACCAGCCGTGCGTTATAGGCCCCCTGACGCTGCGCGGTGCCCGAGACATAAACGATCGCGCCCGTGGGCGTTGGATCAATGCGCAACTCGTCAATCTTGGCAATCGGAATGCTTGTGTCTTCCGCGTCGGGTCGCGTAAACAAGCCGCCGCCCTGGCTTTGCTGGGGCACAAGCAGGTTTGGATCGTCGGGCGATACTTCGACCGGCGCAGAGGTGCTTGAGCCGAACCAGTTTGACGGGTTCACCCGCGAGTCGCGCCAGCCGCTGCAGGCAGATAGGGTCAACGTGGCGATAACGAGAACAGAAACTGATTTTTGCATGGACCCACGGCTATTGGCACTCATTCAAGCAATGGGTTAGCGCAAATTCCGTGCCTTGAAAAGCCACGCCGGGGGCTGGACAGGGGGTGATCCTAGGCATAGGTCACAAATTGTGAACGAAACGGAAGGACCGCCGCATCATGGCAACGCCCGCCTTTGAAGACATCGTCGAGGATTTCGAGTTTCTGGAGGACTGGGAAGACCGGTACCGCCACGTCATCGAGCAGGGCAAAGCGATGGAGCCGCTGGACGATGCGTTCAAAGTGCCGGCCACCAAGGTGCATGGCTGCGCCAGTCAGGTCTGGCTGCATCCGCTGATCGAAGGCGGCGAGTTCCGGTTCGACGGCGACAGCGACGCGCTGATCGTGCGGGGGCTGATCGCGGTTCTGAGGTCGCTTTACAATGGCCTGCCCGTGACCGAAGTGCAAAAGGTCGATGCCGGAGGCGAACTGGCGCGGCTTGGGCTGAATGATCATCTGTCCGCGCAGCGCTCCAACGGGTTGCGTGCCATGATCGAACGCATTCGTGAGGTGGCGCAGGAAAACGCCTGATCCTGCACTCGGGTCAGTCCTGAGCGCCGCGTGTGGCCCAATCCGCCAGAGTGACCTCAAGATCGCCATACCCTGTCAGCCGACGTTCAAAGGCAAGACCCATCCGATCCGCAATCTCTTCTGCCCGCGCAGTTAATTCGGGGTCATCTAGCTGCGCCTGATAGACCACTTTGGTGTAATTGCCGAAATACATATCCCGCAGCTCGGGGTGCCGTTCCAAACCCATCGGTTTCCAGACAAACGCATCGAACTGCCGGGCGAGAAAATCCGTCAGGTAGAAGGCGGTGATTTCATCATCCCCACGGTCCGCGAAAGCCTCGTTGCCCTCGAAGAAGGAATAGCAGTGCGGGCCTTTGATCATC
The DNA here is from genome assembly GCF_056533565.1 of Ruegeria sp. G12. NCBI lineage: Bacteria > Pseudomonadati > Pseudomonadota > Alphaproteobacteria > Rhodobacterales > Roseobacteraceae > Ruegeria > Ruegeria sp. G12. The sequence continues at coordinate 43,378 of NZ_JBQFOO010000002.1, read as the reverse complement.
TCGACCCCCAGACGTTCACACGCGCTTTGCAATAGGCCTCCGGTGCCGCAATCGGCGTAGACGACGAAGATCTGATCGTACTGGTCGCGGTGCTTTTCCAGGGCCTCTTCCACGGCCTGCGTGATCTTTTCTGGGTGGATATGCAGGATCGCTGGAAGGCAGGTCAACGCCATGTGATCCCAGCCGTTACGTTTTTTGATATCCAGAATCTCACGCGCCAGAGCGCCACAGGCCAGCAACAGGATCTGGCCTTTCTTACCCTGTTCCTGAAAACCATCAGTCGTCAGGCTGGCGTCATCCGGCAAGTGGTCCTGTTGCATATCAACGTCCTCTTTCAGGTCGCGTAGGCGGAAACGAGAAAGGCCGCCCGGTGACGAGCGGCCCTTGAACGACTTTTGCGTACCGTCAGCCCGCCAGTTGGTTGTGCTTGCGCGAAACGAAATCCTTTGCCATTTCCACCGCCACAGCAGCGTCACGGCAGTATCCGTCGGCACCGATGGCCTTGCCGAATTCTTCGTTCAGGGGCGCGCCGCCTACCAGAACGATGTAATCATCCCGCAGGCCCTGTTCGACCATCGTGTCGATCACGACTTTCATATAGGGCATGGTGGTGGTCAGCAGGGCGGACATGCCCAGAATATCGGGTTGTTCGGCTTCCAGCGCTTCCAGATAGTTTTCGACGGGATTGTTGATGCCCAGATCGACGACCTCGAACCCTGCGCCTTCCATCATCATCGACACAAGGTTCTTGCCGATGTCGTGAATGTCGCCCTTAACGGTGCCGATCACCATCTTGCCGACACGCGGCGCGCCGGTTTCGGCCAGCAGAGGCTTCAGGATCGCCATGCCGCCCTTCATCGCGTTGGCGGCCAGCAGAACCTCGGGCACGAACAGGATACCGTCGCGGAAGTCATGGCCAACAATCGTCATGCCACCAACCAGCGCCTTGGTCAAAACATCGTAGGGCATCCATCCGCGTTCCAGCAGGATGTTCACGCCTTCTTCGATCTCTTCTTTCAGGCCATCATAAAGATCGTCGAACATCTGTTCGACAAGTTCTTCGTCGTTCAGTTCGGACAGGACGATGTCTTCTTCTTCAGACATGGGCATTTCCCTGAGCTGTGCGGGCCATAGCCCGTGGTGGCATTTTTTCCGTTTTGGCCAAAACGTCGCAGCCTGACTGTGACGATTGCGACCTCGGCGGTTTCGGGACCGACCTATACGTTACTTTATTTGAGCATTCGATGGAAACATATGCATGATCATCCTGCATTTGGCTCAGGATTCATCAACTTTCCGGGAAGGGTGGCTATTTGCACCGGACCCGCCGCGTGTTCCACTGACCCCCGTTGAACCCCTTGTGCGATAAGCCGATTTCGCTTACTGATGAGTTAGAACAAAAAGCGAACAAATTAATGACCCAACAACCCAATATCCGTGGCCGGGGCACAGCGTCCAATAATGCTGGCCGGTTCGAACGGTTTGCCACCGTCGCGGCGGATGACGGGTGGGATCTTGAGGAGGATCTGCCCTCGCTGCGCACCGAGGTTCGGGATGAAATCGCGCGCAGCGTGATCACCTATAACCGCTCACCGGATCTGCCGTTTGACCGGTCGATCAACCCCTATCGCGGGTGCGAGCATGGGTGTGTCTACTGTTTCGCTCGTCCAAGTCATGCCTATCTTGGGCTGTCCCCCGGTCTGGATTTTGAAACCCGCCTGATCGCGCGACCAAATGCTGCTGATATCCTGCGTCGGGAACTGTCCGCCAGGGCCTACCGCGTCGCGCCCATTGCGCTGGGGACGAATACGGACCCGTATCAGCCGGTCGAGAAAACGCGTTTGATCACAAGGTCATGCCTGGAGGTTCTGCAAGCCTTCAACCATCCCATTGCGATCGTGACCAAAGGTGCGCTGATCGAGCGGGATCTGGATATCCTCGCTGATATGGCCGCCAAAGGTCTGGCGCGGGTTGGGATTTCTCTGACAACGCTGGATGCGGGCCTCTCGCGCCAGATGGAGCCGCGCGCGCCGTCGCCGCAGCGTCGATTGGCCATGATCCGACGCTTGACCGGGGCAGGAGTGCCGGTCCGCGTGATGACCTCACCCATTGTTCCGGGGCTCACGGATCATGAGCTGGAGGATTTGCTTCAGGCCGGAAAAGACGCCGGCGCGGATGCCGCCAGTTGGATCATGCTGCGCTTGCCGCGCGAGGTCTCGGCCCTTTGGCAGGAGTGGCTAGCAGCGCACGAACCGGCGCGCTCGGAAAAGGTCATGTCCCGGTTGCGCGACATGCATGGCGGGCGGGATTATGACCCGCGCTGGGGTCACAGAATGCGGGGCGAGGGCGAGTATGCCGGGATGGTCGCCAAGCGTTTCAAACTGGCGGTGAAACGGTTTGGACTGGCCACAAAGTCTGACCCTCTGCGGTGTGATCTGTTCGCGAAACCGCCGCAATCCGGAGATCAACTCAGCCTGTTCTGAAGTAAGAAGATCAAGGCCGCCCCCTGGTCAAAGCCTTTGCTTTTTCATGTTTTTCTAAAACCTGATTAATTTTTAATCCGTTCGTGAACTCAATCACAGTTATCGCGGGCACGCTGGTTTACACCCCGAAGCAGAGGTAACTTGAAGGAGAAAAAGATGGGGACCCCTAGGGAAATCGAAGCAGCAGCGAAGAAGATGCAGGCGGCAACGGCGGCCTACCACAAATCGCAGCAGGAACTGGAGAAGGCCAACCGGGATTTGGTGAAATACGATTCCATCATAAAGGGTGGGAATATCTCGCAGATGGCCCCTGCGACAATTGAATTGTCAAAGATCGCGACCAAACTCGGAACTTTGCACAAGAAGGTCATAGACAATAAGAAAAAGATGGATGAAGCGATCAAGGCGCTGTCCAAGGTTATGCCCAAGTAGACATTTTTCCTGCCGGAACGCGCCCGCCGCTCACGGGCCGTTGCAGGAATTTCCACCTACCGAGAAACAAATAAACCCCGCCGAATGGCGGGGTTTTGCGTTGTACCTGACTGTGTCAGCGGTTTTCGATATCGACGTAGTCGCGCAGTGTTTCGCCCAGATACAACTGGCGCGGACGGCCGATCTTGTTCTGCGGATCGGCAATCATCTCTTTCCACTGGCTGACCCAGCCAACCGTACGCGATAGGGCGAAGATCGGCGTGAACATCGAGGTCGGGAAGCCCATCGCCTCGAGGATGATACCCGAGTAGAAATCGACATTCGGGAACAGCTTCTTCTCGGCGAAATACGGATCTTCCAGCGCTTCGCGTTCCAGTTCCTTGGCGACCTGCAGCTTGGGATTGTCCTCGATGCCCAGCAGATCGAGCACTTCGTCCGCCGATTGCTTCATCACCTTGGCGCGCGGGTCGAAGTTCTTGTAAACCCGGTGGCCAAAACCCATCAGGCGGAACGGATCGCTCTTGTCCTTGGCGCGCGCAATGTATTCAGGGATGCGATCGACGCTTCCGATCTCTTCCAGCATTTCCAGACAGGCTTGGTTGGCACCGCCGTGAGCCGGACCCCAGAGACAGGCGATACCGGCCGCGATACAGGCAAACGGGTTCGCACCCGAGGACGACGCCAGACGCACGGTCGAGGTCGAGGCATTCTGCTCGTGGTCCGCATGCAGGGTAAAGATGCGGTCCATCGCGCGGCTGAGGATCGGATTAACCTCGTATTCCTCTGCCGGGACGCTGAAACACATGCGCAGGAAGTTCGACGCATAATCCAGATCGTTGCGCGGATACACGAAGGGTTGACCGGTGTGATACTTATAGGCCCAAGCCGCAATGGTCGGCATTTTCGCGATCAGCCGGTGCGAGGCGATTTCGCGCTGGCGCGGGTCGGCGATATCGGTCGAGTCGTGATAGAAGGCCGACATTGCGCCGACGACCCCAACCATGATCGCCATCGGATGCGCGTCGCGGCGGAACCCGCGATAGAAATACTGCATCTGCTCGTGCAGCATGGTGTGGCGCGTGATGGTGGTTTCGAATGTTTCCAGGTCCTTGGCGACCGGAAGCTCTCCGTACAGCAACAGATAGCAGACTTCGAGGAAATGAGACTTCTCGGCCAGTTGGTCGATCGGATAGCCCCGGTGCAGCAACTCTCCTTTTTCGCCATCGATATAGGTGATGGTGCTGTCGCAGCTTGCAGTCGAGGTAAAGCCGGGATCGTAGGTAAACACGCCCGCGTCGCTGTACAGCTTGCGGATATCAACAACATCAGGGCCAGCGGTCGGTGAGTGGACCGGCAACTCATACTCTTTGCCATGAACGGTCAGAGTGGCTGTTTTGTTGCTTTCAGTCATGGTTGTCCCTTCTTCATTCATGCGCAGTTCGGCACGCTGTCCGACCTAGCGGGCAACGGCTGCGCGTTTGACGCGCAGTCCGGGTGTTATTGGAGCAGCGTTACCCGATTATGAAGATTGGGTTTAATTCGCTGCGTCAGAAAGACGGGCCAAGGTTTCATCCCGACCCAGTACTAGCATCATGTCAAACACCGAAGGAGTAACCGCGCGTCCCGCCAGCACAGCCCGAAGTGGCCCCGCCAGCTTACCGAACTTTAGCCCCTTTGCCTCGGCAAAGGAATTCAAGGCCTCCTCCAGTTCGTTCCGAGACCAGCTAACATTTTGCAACTGCGGCGTCAATTCTTCCAGTATACCGTCGGATACTGAGCCAAGGGCCTTAGCCGCCTTCTCATCCGGGGCGATTGGGCGTTCTGTCAGTGCAAAATGAGCCTTTTCAAGCAGTTCCGGGAAAGTGCGCGCGCGATCCTTGAGGCAATACATCGCACGTTCCAGATCACCGGATTGTGTCTGTGTGAGAGGCGGCAGGTTCGCTGCAGCCAGATATCCTTCGATTTCCTGCCGCAATGCAGCATCATCCGAGATCGCGATATGCTGGCCGCACAGGTTTTCCAGCTTTTTCAGATCGAAACGCGCGGGGCTTTTGCCGATTCCCCCCAGGTCGAACCATTCTTTGGCTTGCTCGTCGGTGAAGAATTCCTCGTCACCGTGGCTCCAGCCCAATCGCGCCAGATAGTTGCGCATACCAGCGGCGGGATAGCCCATGGCCTGATATTCTTGTGCGCCCAGTGCTCCGTGACGTTTGGACAGCTTCTTGCCGTCAGGCCCGTGAATCAGCGGGATGTGCGCCCAGACGGGGACATCCCAGCCCATCGCTTCATAGATCATCATCTGACGCGCGGCGTTGTTCAGGTGATCGTCGCCGCGGATCACATGTGTCACCCCCATGTCGTGGTCGTCCACTACAACGGCCAGCATATAGACCGGCGTTCCGTCCGAGCGCAGCAGGATCATGTCGTCGAGTTGATCGTTGCGGATGGTCACATCGCCCTGCACTTGATCGCGGATGACGGTCGCTCCGTCTTGCGGGGCTTTTATGCGGATCGCAAACGGGGCATCCGGATGGGTCGAAGGGTCAGCGTCGCGCCAAGGGCTGCGAAACAGAGTTGATTTGCCCTCGGCCCGGGCGTTTTCGCGGAACGCCGTGATTTCTTCTTGCGATGCAAAGCACTTGTACGCCTTGCCCTCGGCCAGCAACTGATGCGCGACCTCGGCGTGACGCGCGGCACCTTCGAACTGAGAAATAACGTCGCCATCGTGATCCAGCCCCAGCCACGCCATGCCCTGAAGGATCGCGGCAGTGGCCTCAGGAGTCGAGCGTTCCCGGTCGGTGTCTTCGATCCGCAGCAGGAACTTACCGCCGCGCCCGCGCGCAAACAGCCAGTTGAACAGCGCGGTGCGCGCGCCACCGATATGCAGAAAACCGGTGGGCGAGGGGGCAAAACGAGTGACGACCTGATCGGACATTGTGTTGATTAACCTTTTGGTAACCGCGTTGGGCATAGTTTGGCGACTATCTAACCAGCCCGAAAGACGGGGGCAACCATGCGTGTTCTGGCACGGGTCGAGACCGCGCTTTTGTACCAGGCCGGGTATCTGTTTCCATGGTCTCCGGTCTGTCTGGCCATTGGCATCGGCCTGTATTTCGGCCTGCGGTTCGAGCCTGATTGGCTGGTCTACGCCGGTCTGGTTGCACTTGCGGTGGTGCTCATCGGCCTGCGCTTTGTTCTACCGTCAGGGTGGGGCTCGCCGATGATCGCGGGCGCTCTGGTCATCGCCGGGTTCGCTCTGGCAGGCGCACGGGCGCATCAGATGGCAGAACCGGTTTTGTCATGGCGATACTACGGCCCGGTCGAGGGGCGGGTCGTTGCCATCGACCGTTCCGCCTCGGACGCGCTGCGGCTGACGCTGGACCGGGTGCGCATTGGGGATGTCCCGCCGGACCGCAGGCCGCAGCGTGTCCGCCTGTCGGTTCACGGCGGCTCGGGGCCGATCAGCCCGGGCCAAAGGATCATGACAACCGCGCACCTGTCGCCACCGCAGGGGCCGGTCGAACCTGGCGGGTTCGATTTCCGCCGTCACGCCTGGTTTCAGAGACTGGGCGCAGTGGGATATTCGCGGGTACCGATCCTGACCGTCGCGCCGCCCGAGAATGGGATCGAGGGCGTCCGGATCACAGCATGGCGCATGGCCATCTCGCACCGGGTGCGCGAGGTGCTTCCGGGCGAGGTCGGGGGCTTTGCGGCCGCGGTCACCACCGGAGACCGCAGCGGCATGGGGCAGGAGACGCTGAACGCACTTCGGGTTTCAAACCTTGCCCATTTGCTGGCTATTTCGGGCCTGCATATGGGCCTGCTGACCGGGTTCGTCTTTGTCGCATGCCGGATTGGCCTGTCGGCGATTCCTGCATTGGCCCTGCGCGTGCCAGTGCGCAAGATCGCGGCCGTTTGCGCTTTGTCCGCTGCGGTCATTTATCTGATGCTGTCCGGCGGCAATGTCGCGACAGAGCGCGCGTTCATCATGGTCAGCGTCATGTTCGCAGCGGTCCTGATCGACCGCCGCGCGATATCGCTGCGGGCGGTCGCCGTGGCCGCACTGATCGTCCTATTTCTAAGGCCCGAATCCCTGCTCAGCCCGGGGTTCCAGATGTCTTTTGCCGCCACAACCGCGCTGGTCGCCGTGTTCGGAGCATTGCGCGACTGGGGCCCCGCGCCCGGCCCGAAATGGTTAAAACCCGTCATTGGCGTTCTGATGTCCTCGGCCATCGCAGGGCTGGCGACGGCCCCAATTGGAGCTGCGCATTTCAACACCATGTCGCATTTCGGCTTGCTGGCAAACATCCTGTCCGTGCCGGTGATGGGCAGCATTGTGGTCCCCTCTGCTGTTCTCGCCGCGCTCTTGGCACCGTTCGGGCTGGAGGCGGTGGCCCTGACCCTAATGAGCGTCGGATTGCGCTGGATTCTCTTTGTGTCCGAGTGGGTTTCTGGCCTGGACGGCGCGCAGGGCTTTGTCGTCAGCCCGCCGTGGTTTGTCTTGCCGGTCCTCGTGATGGGGGGCTTGTGGCTGGCGCTGTGGCAGGGCCGGGCGCGGTGGGTCGGGGTTATGCCGGTGATTGGCGCGCTGCTGCTGTGGCAGCCAACCAGCCGGCCTGTTGTTCTGGTGGCAGAATCCGGTGGGTTGGTCGGGGTCATGACCCAGCAGGGACGGGCGCTGAGCAAGGAAAAAGGCAGCGGCTTTGTCGCCACCGTGTGGCTTGAGAACGACGGTGACGGTGTGGACCAAGCGCAGGCCTCGCAACGATGGCCGAGAGAGGATGGGCTGGTTCAGCGCTTTGCGCTTAAGGGTAAAGAACTGGTTCACATCACCGGAAAGCGGGCGGCGCGCGGGTTCGATGAATGCCGCGAGGATCAGATCATCGTGTCCTCAGTATCATTGAACCTGCAGGGCAAATGCGGGTTGTTCGACCCCGAGCGCCTGCTTGAAACCGGCAGTCTGGCGTTTTCAGGTGGAAAGCTGACGACAAGCGCCCAGATGACCGGGCACCGTCTGTGGTCTCCAAAATCCCCGGCGGTCCGACGCGGGAAACAGGATCAGTAGGTGCGGATCAGGCCCACCAGTCGCCCCTGAACCTTGACCTTATCCTCGGGCAGGACCCGCGTTTCATAGGCCGGGTTCGCGGCTTCCAGCGCGATGGCGTTGCCGCGGCGGAAGAAGCGTTTCAGCGTGGCTTCCTGATCCTCGACCAGCGCAACGACGATGTCACCGTTGTCGGCAACGCCAGTTTCGCGGATGACAACCACGTCGCCATCATTGATACCGGCGTCGATCATCGAGTCGCCCCGCACCTCAAGCGCGTAGTGCTCCCCTTTGCCCGACACCATCGTTCCCGGCACGGCAACGCGGTGCGAGACATGGCTGATCGCCTCAATCGGAACACCGGCGGCGATCCGGCCCATCACGGGCAATTCCATCGCATCCACCGAAACCGGCTCAAAATTGGCGGGGCGCGGGCCAGAGGGCTTGTCCCCTTCAATCACACGCGGGCTGAACCCGGCTGTGGGTTCGCCACCCAGACTTTCGGGCAGCTTCACAATCTCGATGGCGCGGGCGCGGTGGGCGAGGCGGCGGATAAAGCCGCGCTCCTCCAGCGCGGTGATCAGCCGGTGAATGCCGGATTTCGACCGCAGGTCCAGCGCCGCCTTCATTTCATCAAAACTGGGCGGAACACCGTCCGCCTGCACGCGTTTGTGGATGAATTCCAGTAGATCCAACTGCTTCTTGGTCAACATCGCTCATACCTCGTCGCTCATGCGTTTTCTTTTGTTCTACGCATGTTCACGTTTTGTGTCAACGGATTTGGCGCGATGTCAAATTGGTAGGTATGAAACCTGATCCCCGACCTTTAGCGGCGGATCATTCGGGGGACGCACCAGCAGCGCATCGGCCTGAGCCAGCACGCTTAGCAGCGAGCTGTCCTGATCCGCACAGGCGCGGATGCCGTTTTCGTCCAGGTTGGCGCGCATATAATGTTCACGAGGGCCATTTGCATCCAACGGTTCCGACAGCACAGCCTGCTGAAGCGGCGGCAGCACCTGAGTCAGCCCCAGGATGCGACGCACCATCGGTGCAAGGAACAAATACCCGCAAATCATTGCACTGACAGGATTTCCGGGCAGTCCAACCATCGCCGTATCGCCCATCCGACCCGCCATTAGAGGTTTACCGGGGCGCATGCGGACTTTGTAGAAGGACCTCTCCATTCCCAAACTCTGCGATACCTCCGAGACCAGATCGTAATCACCAACTGAGGCTCCGCCAATTGTCACTACCAGATCGGCCCCTTTGGCCAGACCAAAGGCCGTTTCCAGCGAACTGATCGTGTCCCGCGCAATCGGCAAGACCCTGACATGGGCCCCCAAACCTTCTAGCAAGGCCTGAAGGCCAAAGGTGTTTGATGCGATGATCTGGTCGGGGCCCGGCGTTTCCCCGGGCATCACCAGCTCATTCCCGGTCGAGATCAAAGCGACAACCGGTTTTCGCGTCACGGGGACCTGCGGGATGTTCATCGCCGCCATCAACGCAACATCTTCAGCCCGGATCAGACGTGGGGCCCGGACGCGTGTGCCCTTGGTAAAATCCACACCAGCATGCCGGATATTGGATTTGGCACTGGGCGTTTCGCTGATTGTGATCAGATCGCCGTTTTGGTCCACGTTTTCTTGAATGACGATGAAGTCCGCACCTTCCGGGACGGGGGCCCCGGTGAAGATGCGAACAGCTTGTCCTGCACCAACGGCCCCGTCGAACCTGTGGCCCGCCGTCGCCTCGCCTATGACTTTGAACATGGCGTGCAGTTCGACCTCGGCCGCTTTGACGGCATATCCGTCCATTGAAGACGCCGCGAACGGAGGTTGATCCAGCGTCGCGATCACGTCTTGCGCCAGAACGCGACCGGTAGATTTCTCCAGCGGAACATGTTCAACCGGCAGGGGTGACGCCAGATCGAACAGCAGCGCGCGGGCTTCTTCTACGCTAATCATGTTGCCTCGTAACGTCCCGATTTGCCGCCGTCTTTCAAAAGAACGCGGATACCGCCGATCTCCATCGCTTTGTCCACCGCCTTGGTCATATCGTAAACCGTCAGCGCGGCGGTCGAGGCTGCTGTCAGCGCCTCCATCTCAACCCCGGTTTGGCCCGAGGTTTTGACTGTCGCCTCGATCTGCACGCCGGGAAGGTCGGGATCGAGGGTCAGCTCCACCGCAACCTTGGTCACCGGCAGCGGATGGCAGAGCGGGATCAGATCCGGCGTCTTTTTTGCCCCCATGATGCCCGCCAGGCGTGCAACGCCCAGGACATCGCCCTTTTTGGCGCGGCCTTCCGAGATGAGGTCAAAAGTTTCCTGTGCCATTTTGATGTGCCCTGCGGCAACGGCCACACGATCCGTAACGGCCTTATCCGAAACATCCACCATATGCGCCTGTCCTTGCGCGTCGAAATGGGTCAGCGGCATCACATCACTCCGGGTATCAGGGGGTTAGTCAGCAGGTGCCGGGTCGCCGAGGTGACATCGTCCTGCCGCATCAGGCTTTCACCGATCAAGAAGCAACGGGCACCGTAGCGAGCGATATCCGAAAGATCCTCGGGCGTGCTCAGGCCGCTTTCGCAGACGATGGTCCGGTCGCCCGGGACCAGTTTCGATAGCCGCCGCGTGGTATCAAGAGTGGTCTCGAACGTCTTGAGATTACGATTGTTTATCCCGATCAAGGGGCTTTTCAGCTGTGTCGCGCGTTCCAGTTCGGCCTCGTCATGAACCTCGATCAGAACATCCATGCCCCAGTCAAAGGCGGTTTGTTCCAGTTCGGCGGCCTGTTCATCCTCGACCGAGGCCATGATGATCAGAATACAGTCTGCCCCCAACGCCCGGGCTTCGACCACCTGATAGGGGTCGTACATGAAGTCCTTGCGCAGCGCGGGGAGCGACGTTGCCGCGCGGGCTTCGGTCAGAAAGTCCTTGGCCCCCTGGAAACTGGGCGTATCGGTCAGAACGGACAGGCAGGCCGCGCCGCCTTCTTCGTAGGCTTTTGCCAGTACGGGCGGATCAAAATCGGGGCGGATCAGACCTTTGGACGGGCTGGCTTTCTTGACCTCGGCAATCAGGCCGTACCCCCGACGGGAAGCAGCCTGCAGCGCCTTGGCAAACCCGCGCACCTCGGATGCGCTGCGGGCTTCGCCTTCGACCTCGTCCAGCGATTTCTGCGCCTTGTCCGCTGCAACTTCTTCCAGCTTATAGGCTTTGATTTTGTCCAGAACAGTCTCGGTCATGCGGCTTCCTGTGTGATGCGGGCCAGGGCGGTGATCTTCTCTTTGGCCTTACCGCTGTCTATGCTTTGTGCAGCTTTTGCAACACCTTCGCGCAAATCGTTTGCCGCTTCTGCAACGACCAGGGCCGCCGCCGCGTTCAGCAATACAGCGTCCCGATAAGCCGAGGGTGCGCCGTCCAACAATGCGCGGAAGGCCTTGGCGTTTTCCTCGGGAGTACCGCCGACGATGTCGTCGAAGGGATGAACCGGCAATCCCGCGTCTTCCGGGTGCAGTTCCACCTCTTTGACCCTACCGTCTTCTAGCGCGGCGACCCAACTGACGCCGGTGATCGTCAACTCGTCCGTACCGTCCGAGCCATGCACCAGCCACGCGCGGTCCGAGCCCAGCAAGCCCAGCGTTTCCGCCATCGGGCGTATCAACTCGCGGCTAAAGGCCCCGGTTAGTTGGCGTTTCACACCCGCCGGGTTGGTCAGTGGCCCGAGAATATTGAAGATCGTGCGTGTGCCAAGTTCCTGCCGCGAGGGCATCACATGGGCAATCGCCGGGTGATGCATCGGGGCCATCATGAAGCAGATCCCCGCGTCGCTCAGCGCCTTTTCCACGGTCTCAGGGCCGACCATCACGTTGATGCCCATCTGCCCCAACGCATCCGCCGCCCCGGATTTGGAGCTGAGGTTCCGGTTGCCGTGCTTGGCAACGGTGACACCCGCACCCGCCACCACAAAGGCAGTCGCGGTTGAGATGTTCAGCGTACCCTTGCCGTCGCCCCCCGTGCCCACAATGTCCATCGCACCGGCCGGGGCCGAAACCGCGTTGCACTTGGCACGCATCACAGCGGCGGCTGCGGCGTATTCATCCACCGTTTCACCGCGCGTGCGCATGGCCATCAGCAGACCGCCGATCTGGCTGGGGGTGGCCTGGCCGTCGAACAGAATGCCAAAGGCCTGTTCAGCCTCGGCACGGGTCAGGGGCCGGTCGGCGGCGGCTCCGATCAGCGGTTTTAGAATGTCGCTCATGCGGGGACTTTCAGTTCTTGTAGGAAATTCTTGAGCAGGGCGTGGCCGTGTTCCGAGGCGATGGATTCTGGATGGAACTGGACGCCGTGGATCGGAAGCTCTTTGTGCTGCAGGCCCATGATCGTGCCGTCTTCCAGCTCTGCCGTGATCTCCAGGCAGTCGGGCAGGGTTTCGCGTTCGACGATCAGAGAATGATAGCGCGTCGCCTCGAATGGCGAGGGCAGCCCGGCGAACACGCCTTTGCCGGTGTGATGCATCGTGCCCATCTTGCCATGCACGATCTCATGGCAGCGGATCACCTTGCCGCCAAAGACCTGACCGATGGTTTGATGGCCAAGGCAGACGCCCATCAGCGGCGTTTTGGTCTCGGCTGCGGCTTCGGTCAGGGCCAGGCAAATCCCGGCCTGATCCGGGTCACAGGGGCCGGGGCTCAGCAGGATGCCAGCGGGGTTCATCGCCATCGCTTCCTGCACATCCAGCGCATCGTTCCGGCGAATGACCATTTCGGCGCCAAGTTCGCCCAAATAATGTACCAGATTGTAGGTAAACGAGTCGTAGTTGTCGATCAGCAGCAGCATTTGGGCACTTATCTCGGCTTGGGCATTTCGGGCTGGCGGTACAGCCCCGGGCCACGGTATAATGTCGGGACATACATGCTCAGGCTTGTGCGGCAGCGTCAAGAGGACATCCCCCTTCGACGCACCATCAGGTCGAGCGTCGCGGGAGACGGCGCAGGGATGAGCAGAGCAGTAGATGAGGCGAAAGGCAAAAGTAATGGGCGGATTTATCGGAGGAATGATCGCTGGCGCGGTCGTTGTTTTGATTGCGGGCGCGGTTTTGTCACTGAACACTCCGCTGAACAGCAAACCCCAGATCGCAACGAAAGCGCCTGAACCTGCGCCGGTCGAACCGGCAGAGGTGCCGGATGAGGTCGCAGCGGCTGGATCAGACGCCGATCTGGTCGAATTGCCGCCCCGTGGGCCAAAAGTCGCCGAAGAGGAAACGGATGATCTGGCCGATCTGGCCGGGGTCGAAAAGGCCCCCGACAGCCAACCCGCGCTGGAGAATGAGGTTCAGGCGCTTGACCAGCCTGACTTGGCCGAGACGACCGAGGTTGCCGTTGCCACCGACGCGCCCGTAGCACCTCCGGCCCCGGTTGCGGTTCCGGCTTCTCTTGAAAAAGAGGTGGAGCCGGTTGTCATCGATCAGGCACCTGAGCCGCCCGCGCCGGAAACGACCGAGGTCGCTTTGCTTGAGCCCGAGCCGCAGCCTGAACCCGAGCCTCAGCCGGAGCCTGTTGCTTTGCCCGAGGTCTCGGAACCCGCGCAGGAGCCTGAGGAAGAGAACCCGTTCGAAAACAGCCCGATTGCGGTTGAAGGCGACGAAGACGCGCTGCCGCGCAAGCTGCCCCGGATCGCCGCTTTGCCGCAGATCGGCGGAGAGCAGGCTGCCGAGGGCAACTCCACCGTTGGAACCAGGGTGGTACCTCTGACGGAACGGGACGAAGAACCGATCACAACCGAAGCACCTGCCGAAGTGCCGGTTGGCAAACCGATTGAAGCGTTCGCCGCGTCTTTCCAGAACCCTGAAGCCAAACCGCTCATGTCGATCATTCTGATTGATGACGAAGGCGCGTTCGGGGCCGAGGCGCTGCAGGATTTCCCATATCCGATCAGCTTTGCTGTCAGTCCATCTGACCCCGCCGCCGCCGAAAAGATGGCCCGCCACCGCGCCGCCGGGTTCGAAGTTCTGGCGATGGCCGACCTGCCCGAGGCCGCAAGCGCGCAGGATGCCGAGGTGTCGATGGCCGTCTGGCTGGACACTCTGCCCGAGACGGTCGGAATTCTGGAAGGGACCAGCACCGGTATTCAGGGCAACCGTAAACTGGCCGATCAGGTTGCCGCGATTGCCGGTGGAACCGGGCGCGGCCTGATCACGCAAGACAATGGTCTGAACACGGTGCAGAAGCTGGCGGCCCGCAACGGTGTGCCCTCGGGCGTGGTGTTCCGCGACATTGATGGCGCGAGGCAGGATCCGAAGATCATGCGCCGCTTCTTGGATCAGGCCGCCTTCCGCGCCGGCCAGGAGGGGACGGTCGTGATGCTGGGCCGCGTGCGCCCCGAGACCATTTCGGCCCTGTTGTTGTGGGGTCTGGAAGATCGCGGCAGCCGGGTGGCGATGGCTCCGATTTCGGCAGTCATGATGCGGGAAATTCAGTAGTACCGACTGCGAAAAACAGTTTGAGGGGCGGCGGTCAACGGACCGACCGCCCTTTTCTTAGCTGTTGCCCGAGCCGGTAAACCGCGCCGCATCCGCAGCAGCGCGGCGGATGGCGTTGGATTTGTGCACGGTTTCCATGTATTCGGCCTCGGGGTCGCTGTCATAAACAACGCCGCCTCCGGCCTGAATATAGAGCTTGTGATCTTTCACGATGGCCGTGCGCAGGGCGATGCACATATCCATGTCGCCGCCTGCGCTGAAATAGCCGACACCGCCGCCATAGACACCACGCTTTTCGGGCTCTAGCTCGTCGATAATCTCCATCGCGCGGACCTTCGGCGCGCCTGAGACGGTGCCCGCAGGCATCCCGGCAAAGAAGGCATCCAGCGCGTCTTTACCCTCAGCCAACTCGCCCACCACGTTGGACACGATGTGCATGACGTGGCTGTAACGTTCGATGATGAATTCCTCGGTCGGGCGCACGGTTCCGATCTTGGCCACGCGGCCCGTGTCATTGCGGCCAAGGTCCAGCAGCATCAGGTGCTCGGCCAGTTCTTTTTTGTCGGCCAGCAGATCGACCTCGTTCGCCTTGTCCTCTTCCGGCGTTGCGCCGCGGGGGCGGGTGCCTGCGATGGGGCGGATGGTGACTTCGTTGCCGAACACGCGCACCAGAATCTCGGGGCTTGCGCCCACGACCTGAAAACCGCCGTGATTGAAATAGAACATGAACGGAGACGGGTTGGTGCGCCGTAGTGAGCGGTAGAGCGCAAAGGGCGGCAGCGGGAAATCTTGCGTCCAGCGCTGCGCGGGCACGACCTGAAAGATGTCGCCCGCGCGGATGTATTCCTTGGCCTTTTCAACCGCCTCCATATAGCCCGGTTTGGTGAAGTTCGACACCGGCGGCGCGACCTCAGAGGCATCACCCAGATCGCGGGTTTCGGCGGGCATCGCACGTTCCAGATCGCGGACCGCGTCCATCACCCGTTCAGCGGCCTGCGCATACGCCGCCTTGGCCGACTGCCCGTCGCTGACCCATGCGGGGGACACAACGGTCACCTCGCCCTTAACCCCATCCAGCACCGCCACAACCGACGGGCGCAGCATGATCGCATCGGGCAGGCCCAGCGGGTCGGGGTTGACGTCGGGCAAATGCTCGACCAGCCGCACCATGTCATAGCCCAAATACCCAAACAGCCCCGCCGCCGCCTGAGGCAGATCGTCAGGCAACTCAATCCGGCTTTCGGCCAACAAAGCGCGCAGGTTGTCCATCGGGTAGCCGTCCTGCGGCGCAAAGGCGTCAGCGTCGAACCGAGCCGAACGGTTCAGTTCCGACGCCTCACCCCGGCACCGCCAGATCAGGTCGGGCTTCATCCCGATGATCGAATACCGCCCGCGGACCTCGCCGCCTGTGACGGATTCCAGCATGAACGCGTCTTTCTGCGCGCCGGTCAGCTTGAGCATCAGCGAGACCGGCGTGTCCAGATCGGCCGCCAGACGAGTGTAAACGACCTGATTTTCGCCCGCCTCATAGGCGCGCGCAAACGTGTCGAAATCGGGGGTCAGCGCCATGTGGGCCTCGTGTTAATAGCTCGCCTGCACGGCGTTCAGGGCCTGCTGGTCGATGACCGGGCGCGCGCGGGTCTGGGCATCGCGGACATAGGCGTCGAAGATGTTTTGCGCCAAGGCCTGATCCAACTGGGCGGAAAGCGCCTGTTGCATCTGGCGCAGCTCGTCGGTTTCGGCGGGGGGCAGAACTTCGTCCAGACGTACGATCATGGCCGCGCCGTTTCCGCCAATTACGCGCAACTCACCGGGTTCCATCTGAAAGACTTCGGTCATGAAGTTTGGCGGAACATCGTCAAGGAACGCGGTCCGTGTCAGGGCGTTTTCAACACGGAAGGGCAGACCGGTCTCTGCGAAGTCCCCATCTGTGGCCAGTTGTGTTAGAACGGAATTCGCTTGTTCCTGCAAGGCCTTGCCGGTTTCCTCCTGCACCCAGGCGGCGGCAACCCGGTCGCGGGCGCTGTCCAGCGGTTCGGGACGGCGGGGCAGGGTTTCGTTCAGACGCAGCGCGAAGATTGAGCCGTCTTCGAGGAAGCCAATCTCGGGGAAATCGCCGTCACGCACGGCTTCGGCAGCGGTGCGGAAGCCGTCATAGGCGGCAACACTGTCCGAGCTGTTGCGGGTCCAGTCGATTTGGCCCAGTTCCATTTCGGTCTCGGCGGCCAGTTCTTCCAGCGTCGCGCCACCGGCCAGCATGTCGTTGATGTCCTCGGACTGCGCCTCGATAAGGCGGCGGGCGCGGTCGGATGCCAGTTCTTCGCGCAGGGCAGGCTCGGCTTCCTCAAACGGCACGTTGTTTGCGGCCAGCGATCCGTTGATGCGGAACAGGGCGGGGCCAAACACCGAGGGGAGCGGGCCGACGACGGCATCAATATCGGCGGCAAACACCGCGTCCGCAGCATCGCCGAGGTCTTCCCGCGTCACATCGCCCAGATCAATATCGCTGAGTTCTAGTTCCCGGTCGCGCACTAGCTGTTCAAAGGTCGTCCCGCCGACCTCTAGCTGGGCCTTGGCGTCGTTTGCAGCCGCTTCATCGGGGAAGTTCAGGCGCTCGACCAGACGACGTTCGGGCTGCTGGAACTCGGCGATGCGCTGGTCATATAGACGACGCAGCGAGTCCTCGTCGACCTCGACCGTGTCCACCAACATCTCGGGCGAGAGAAGGGTATAGGTCAGGCGTTTGGTGCGGGGCAGGGTGAAGCGATCCGTGTTTTCTTCGTAAAAGGCCTGAACTTCGGCGTCGGTGGGGTCGGCGACGGGCGTGGTCAGTGCATCGGCACCGACTGTTGCAACGGTAAAGCTGCGCCGTGCGCCGATGTAATCGGTCAGAGTGTCTGTCAGCGTGGCAGGCATCGTCACCCCGCCCATCAGTGCACCCTGAACGATGGTACGGGCCGATTCCTTGCGCAGATCATCCTCGAACTGGGAATCGGTCATCCCGGCCTGTTCAAGTTGGAAGCGATAGGTCTCGCGGTCGAACGTGCCGTTGACGCCCTGAAAAGCAGGGATTGAGACGATTTCCTCTTGCAGGTTTTCGTCGCCAATCGAGATTCCAAGCTGTGCGACCTCATTATCCAGAGCTGCCACCGCTGTCAGCCGCGACAGGGCGAGTTGTTCAAGGCCCAGTTCGCGCGCCTGTGACATCTGCATGGTCTGGCCGGTCTGTGCCTCAACCGCGCGGATTTCGCGCTGCAATTCGCGGACATAGGCATCGACGGACACACTTTCGTCCCCAACTTGCGCAACCGTGCGGATAGTGCCGGTCAGGCTGGTCGCACCAAATCCGGCAAGGCCCAGAAACAGAAGGCCCATCAGAATCCAGACAAAGGTTTTCGAAAGACTTTTAACGCCTGCGGCCATGGTGCCCTCTTGTTTATTGGCAGGTTGCTGCCCTGTCGGTTGCGGCCCTGAATACGATGCGCGCCGCCGGGGGGCAAGCTTAGAAGGACAGCGCCTGCAAACGGTCGAACAATTGGTCGATGCCCGCGCGATCAAGGTTGGCAAACGCGACCCGAACCTGACGCTGCCCTGCGGGGTCGTGGTCCGGCATGAACATGGTGCCGGGCAGCAGCAGAATACCGGCCTCGGCCACCAAGCGGCGGGCCAGTTCGTCCGAGGGAATGTCGTAGGGATGTTCCAGATAGGCGAAGTAGGCGCCAAGCCCCAGCAACCGCCAGCCCTTGGCGGTCAGCTTTGGCATGCCGTCAGCAATCGCCGCGCGCCGATCGAGGATTTCGTCACGTTCACCAGCCACCCATTGCGACAGGTTTTCCATCCCCCAATGCGCTGCGAACTGTCCGATCTGGCCGGGGCAGATGGCGACGGTATCGAGGAATTTCTCGACCTCAGCCAAAAGCGCGGCGCTTGTGGCGATGGCCCCGACGCGGTGCCCGGTCAGGCGATAGGCCTTGGAGAAGGAATAGAGGTGAACGAGCGTCTCGTCCCAGCCGGGTTGCTGGAACAGGTTGTGCGGCGGGCCGCTGCGGCTGTCGAAATCGCGATAGGTTTCGTCCACCAGCAACCGGATGCCGGTTTCGCGAGCCAGATCGTAGAAGGCTTTGACGAGGTCCGAGGGGTACTCGACCCCGCCCGGATTGTTCGGCGTGACCAACGCAATGGCGCGGGTTTTGTCAGTGATCAAGCGCCGCGCGGCTTCGGGGTCGGGCAGAAGGTCATCGCCGGTCGGCAGGTCCACCGTGTGAACACCGGCCATATCCAGCCACATTTTGTGGTTGAAATACCAAGGCGTCGGCAGAATGACCTCATCCCCTTCGTCGGTGAGGGCAGAGATGACCGAGGCAAATGCCTGATTGCACCCCGAGGTGATGCCGATCTGTTCTGGCGCAATCTGCGCGGTGTAATGCGCGCCGATCTGCTGTGCCAGCGCTGCGCGCAGGTCGGCGTTGCCCAAAACAGGACCATAGAGATGCGCGCTGTCTTCGTTCACCGCGAAGTCGGCCATGGCCTGCCGCAGCGCCAGCGGCGGCGGATCAACCGGGGCTGCCTGGCTGACATTGATCAGTGGGCGGTCGGCAGGGAAGGTGACGCCTTCGAGCCAGCGCCGTGCCTCCATCACCGGAGGGGGAAAGGTGGCGCTGGTGCGAGTCTGAGTCATGAGGGGGCTTTTGCGAGGCTCTGCCTCGCGCTCCGAGGTATTTTTGAACAGAAGAAGTACTGGGGTCAGTCCGTGCCCCGGTAGGGCTCGACATATTGCAATGCCATGTCCCACGGGAAGAAGATCCAGGTGTCCTGGCTGACCTCGGTGATATAGGTGTCGACCATCGGGCGGCCTTTGGGCTTGGCGTAGACGGTGGCGAAATGGGCTTTGGGATACATGTCGCGCACCAGTTCCAGCGTTTTGCCGCTATCGACCAGATCGTCGATGATCAGGACACCTTCGCCGTCGCCCATCAGATCGGCGTTGGGCGCTTTGAGCACCTCGGCCTCACCCTGTTCCTGATGGTGGTAGGATTTCACGCTGACCGTATCGACGGTGCGAATGTCTAGTTCACGGCTGACGATCATTGCCGGGGCCATGCCGCCGCGGGTGATCGCGACGACGGCTTTCCATGCGCCATCATCCGGGCCTTGGCCGTCCAGGCGCCAGGCGAGGGCGCGCGAGTCGCGATGAATTTGGTCCCAGCTGATGTGGAAGCCTTTTTCGTGGGGCAGTCGGTCCTTGGCGCTCATGATCTTAGCCCTTTTCGACGTCAGGCGCGTCGACGGCTTTCATGCCGACGATGTGATAGCCCGAATCTACGTGCAGGTTTTCCCCGGTGACGCCGCTGCTGAGGTCGGACAGCAGGTACAAAGCCGATTTGCCCACGTCATCGATGGTCACGTTGCGGCGCAGGGGCGAGTTATATTCGTTCCACTTCATAATGTAGCGGAAATCACCGATGCCGCTGGCGGCCAGCGTTTTGATCGGACCGGCCGAGATCGAGTTGACGCGGATGCCGTCCTTGCCCAGATCCTCGGCCAGATACTTGACCGAAGCTTCAAGCGCGGCCTTGGCGACGCCCATGACATTGTAATGGGGCATGACCTGTTCCGCGCCGTAGTAGGTCAGCGTGACGGCGCTGCCGCCCTCGGACATCATTTTCTCGGCGCGCTGCATGACGGCGGTAAAGGAATAAACCGAGATATCCATCGTCAGCTTGAAATTCGCCCGGCTGGTGTCGACGTAGCGACCGCGCAGCTCGTTCTTGTCCGAGAAACCGATGGCGTGGACGACAAAATCCAGCTTGCCCCATTTTTCCTCGAGCGATGTGAACAGCGCATCAATCGACGCTTCGTCGCTTACATCGCAGGGCAGTACGATTTCGCTGCCCAGTTGCGCCGCCAGCGGATCAACCCGCTTTTTCAGCGCATCGCCCTGATACGAGAAGGCCAGCTCGGCCCCCGCGTCGGACAGGGCGCGGGCAATGCCCCATGCGATTGATTTGTCATTGGCCAGTCCCATGATGAGGCCGCGTTTCCCGGCCATCAACTGATTTGACATGTTTGGTTCTCCGCCTGTCCTTCGCGATGTGTTGCGTTGGTTTATGCCATTGGATGCGCTGCATCAAGGCCGTGCGCTCTTGCCCGCAGCGGGTTATCGCCTTAGGCTCCGGTTCAGGACGTTCCAGGGGATGGAAATGGGCGAACGCGATGGCATCTTTGCCGGCACCGATCCGTTTGAAATAGCGGCACGGTGGCTGGAAGAGGCCGAAAAGACGGAACCGAATGACCCGAATGCGATTGCGCTGGCGACCGTTGATTCCGACGGTATGCCAAATGCGCGGATGGTTTTGCTGAAGGAAATCGAGCCGGGCGCGTTTGTGTTCTACACCAATTACGAGAGTGCCAAGGCGGCCGAGTTGGACAGCGCTGGTAAAGCTGCATTTGTAATGCATTGGAAATCTTTGAGACGCCAGCTACGTGTTCGTGGTACAATCACCCGCGAAAGTGGACCAAAGGCTGATGAGTATTATGCATCGCGGTCGCTCAAAAGTCGTTTGGGGGCGTGGGCTTCACGCCAGTCACAACCCCTAAGCAGCCGGACAGCCCTTATGGCCGAGGTTGCCAAGGTGACGGCGAAACTGGGTGCCAATCCACCGCGTCCCCCATTCTGGGGCGGGTACAGGTTGACGCCGACTGAAATCGAATTCTGGGCCGATGGTGCGTTTCGTTTGCACGACCGGTTCAGGTGGCAAAGGGATGCGCCAGGTTCCAAGTGGCAGGTACAGAGGTTGAATCCATGACGTTCACGTGTCGCGAAATGCAATGGTCGGAAAACAAAAGATTTTTTCAGCTTGAATTTACCTGCCATTCCCATAAACAACAAACCCTTAACGAAACGATAAAATTCGCGATGGGACAACCGTGCCTGACGATATGAACAGCATGTACCGCGTACGTGGACACGTTAAATGGTTCGATCCCGCCAAGGGGTACGGGTTTGTTGTCTCTGACACTGGCGGGCCGGATATTCTATTACATGTGAATGTGTTACGGAATTTCGGCCAGAGCTCGGTCGCTGACGGGGCCGGGATCGAGATAATGACCCATCGCACCGACCGGGGCGTTCAGGCGGTTGAGGTGATCGCGGTCGATCCTCCGGCGCGGGCCGATACCATGCTGCTGGCGGACTTTGCCGAACTGGATCCGGCCGAGATTGCAGCGGCCCCGCTGGAAGCCGCGCGGGTCAAATGGTTCGACAAGGGCAAGGGATTCGGTTTTGCGAATGTGTTTGGCCGGGGTGAGGACGTTTTCCTGCATATCGAGGTTCTGCGCCGGTCCGGCCTTGCCGATCTGCAACCGGGCGAGGCGCTGGCGATGCGTGTGATCGACGGCAAACGCGGGCGCATGGCGGCGCAGGTGCTGGCCTGGGAAGCGGCTCTGGACGACTGATCAACATGAGGCTGCGTCTGACACTTCTGGCTCTGCTTTCAGTACTTTGGGCCGGAGGTGCTATGGCCGCCTGCAGTGCTGGGCGGGTTGATCTGCGCAACGACAAGTCTCAGATTCGGTTTGATGTTGAGCTTGCGATTACGCCGCAGGAACGCTCGCGTGGTCTGATGTTTCGGGAATCGCTGCCCAGCCGCTCGGGAATGTTGTTTGTGTTCGACCCACCGCAACCGGTTGCGTTCTGGATGAAGAACACTCTGATTGCTCTGGACATGATTTTTCTGGACCGCACCGGGACGGTGACGCGCGTGCATGCCAATGCGATTCCCGGCGATCTGAGCATGATCGAAGGGGGCGAGTCGGTCTTTGCGGTACTGGAAATCAACGCAGGTCTGGCGGCCCGGTACCTGATCACACCGGGAACCCAGATGCGGCATGAGATTTTTTCACAAGGCCCTGCAATTTGGCCCTGTTAGGGCTTTTCAAATCAGATTGGCCCGTTTAGGAAGGCGCACGGTCCGGGGCGTGGCGCAGTCTGGTAGCGCACCTGTTTTGGGTACAGGGGGTCGTAGGTTCGAATCCTGCCGCCCCGACCACTTTTCCTACAACGTCGGTGAACCACCCATGTGCTGATAAAGCGCGCCCAAGGCCTGATCCACGGCCTCGCTTTCTACGGGCACCTCTACCGTCGCACCGTTTCTCTGCGGCACATCGAAGAAAAGCCGCGCATCCACCCGATAACCGCCATCAGTCTTTGTTGATGTCAGGCGCATCACGCTTTGGGGCAGGTCTTGCGGGTCGCCGTCATAGTTCAGAATCAGATAGGCAGTCGCGTCCGGCGGCAACAATTCACGGCACTCATAGGTTCGGTTGCCGAGTTTTCGAAAGGACTCACCGGGTCCGGAACAACCGGTTTCGAAAGTGTCGAACAACCGCTTGGGGTGTTGGTCGAACTCAGCGCTACGTGACGCAGGCGGCACATCTTGTTGTGCACAGGACACTAAAACAGCCAGTAGGGGAATGAAGCGAAATACCAGCATCTGTTTGTTTGCCCTCAATTCTTTGCACATCGCACAGGGTTTTTGGGTCGCCAATGCACCGGGTTTGGAGTGATTCTGTCCAAGCCTACCCAGTCGGCCACTGGTTGATCAAACGCTGATAACTATGCTGGTAAAAACGGCAATTTCATCTGGAACCCTCGAAAATAGGCGGAATTTTGCCGTGGATGAAGTTGTGGAGGAATCGTGTCCGCAAGAAACCGGTTCCACTCTGATAGTCGGGTCAACCGAAAAGATTTCAAAAATGACTGAAAAAGGCCGTTGACCTCGTATGGGTTCATACGCCAGATTGTATGAGCCGAAAGTGACCCCACTACATCTGGTAGAAAAGCCGGGGATGGGTACAGGGCAAGGGACGGAAAGCACACCAGACTATCGTGCAGCCGCTTAGCCGGTTCTGCGCTGTTATCGGCAGCGCCCTGTCCTCTGCGTCCGTCATTTTTGGCATGGTGGATAGCTCGGTATTTTCGGGCTCGAAGCTTGGACAAAAGGCTTTTGAATATAGGGCGGCGGACATGAAGATTGACAGGAAATTTACTAAGACAGGGCAGGATGCATACGCAGAGCTTGATTTCGTGTCGGCCACGTCCGAAATCCGCAACCCGGACGGCACGATTGTGTTCCGGCTCGACGAGATTGAGGTCCCCTCAGGCTGGAGCCAGGTCGCCAGCGACGTCATCGCGCAAAAGTACTTCCGCAAGGCAGGGGTTCCGTCCAAGCTGAAAAAGGTCAAAGAGAAGGACGTTCCCGAATTTCTGTGGCGCTCGGTTCCCGCAGAAGGCGCTGAATTCGAGGGCGAAACCTCGTCCAAGCAGGTGTTTGATCGCCTGGCGGGTGCATGGGCTTACTGGGGCTGGAAGGGCGGCTATTTCTCGACCGAGGAAGACGCGCGCGCTTACTTCGACGAGATGCGCTATATGCTGGCGACCCAGCGCGCCGCACCGAACTCGCCGCAGTGGTTCAATACCGGCCTGCATTGGGCTTACGGTATCGATGGCCCGGCGCAGGGGCACCATTATGTCGACTACAAGACCGGCAAGCTGACCAAGTCGAAATCCGCATACGAGCATCCGCAGCCGCACGCCTGCTTCATCCAGTCCGTCGATGATGATCTGGTGAACGAAGGCGGCATCATGGACCTGTGGGTGCGCGAGGCGCGCCTGTTCAAATACGGCTCGGGCACCGGCACCAACTTCAGCCATCTGCGGGCCGAGGGCGAGGCGCTGTCAGGTGGCGGCAAGTCCTCGGGCCTGATGGGCTTCCTCAAGATCGGCGACCGCGCCGCTGGCGCGATCAAATCAGGCGGGACAACCCGTCGAGCAGCAAAGATGGTGATCGTCGACGCAGATCACCCCGATATCGAGCAGTTCATCGAATGGAAGGTGCTCGAAGAACAGAAAGTGGCCTCGATCGTTGCCGGATCGAAGATGCACGAGAAGATGCTGAACGGCATTTTCGAGGCCATTCGCTCGTGGGACGGCTCCGCCGATGACGCCTATAACCCGAACAAGAACGACGCGCTGAAGAAGGCGGTTCGCGAGGCCAAAAAGGTCGCAATCCCCGAGACTTACATCAAGCGCGTACTAGATTACGCCAAGCAGGGTCATGACAGCATCGAATTCCCGACCTACGACACGGACTGGGATTCGGAAGCCTATAGCTCGGTTTCGGGCCAGAACTCGAACAACTCGATCCGTGTAACCAATGCGTTCCTGACTGCTGTCGAGAAAGATGCCGATTGGGAGCTGATCAACCGGACCGATGGCAAGGTTGCCAAAACCGTCAAGGCGCGCGATCTGTGGGAAAAGGTCGGCCACGCCGCGTGGGCCTGCGCTGATCCGGGCATCCAGTTCCACGACACTGTCAATGAATGGCACACATGCCCCGAAGATGGCGAGATTCGCGGCTCGAACCCGTGCTCGGAGTATATGTTCCTGGACGACACGGCCTGTAACCTTGCCTCGATGAACCTGCTGACCTTCCTCAAGGATGGTGAGTTCCAGGCGGCGGACTACATGCACGCTTCGCGCCTGTGGACCCTGACGCTGGAAATCTCGGTGACCATGGCGCAATTCCCGTCGAAGGAAATCGCGCAGTTGTCTTACGACTTCCGCACGTTGGGTCTGGGCTATGCCAACATCGGCGGGCTGCTGATGAACATGGGCTACAGCTATGACTCGGATGAGGGTCGGGCCATCTGTGGCGCGCTGACCGCGATTATGACGGGTGTGGCCTATGCGACCTCGGCTGAGATCGCCGGTGAGCTGGGCGCGTTCAAAGGCTATGAGCGCAACGCAGACCACATGCTGCGCGTCATCCGCAACCACCGCCGCGCGTCGCAGGGCGTCGCGACGGGTTATGAGAAACTGGCCGTCAAGCCGGTGCCTTTGGACCACGGCAACTGCCCGGACAAGCGCTTGGTCGATCTGGCCATGTCCGCTTGGGATGAGGCACTGAGCCTCGGCGAGAAAAACGGCTACCGCAACGCGCAGGCTACTGTGATCGCGCCGACCGGCACCATCGGTCTGGTGATGGATTGCGACACCACGGGGATCGAGCCGGACTTTGCGCTGGTCAAATTCAAGAAACTGGCCGGTGGCGGTTACTTCAAGATCATCAACCGCTCGGTGCCGTCGGCGCTGGAAAAGCTGGGCTATTCGTCGGCGCAGATCGAAGAGATCGTGGGATATGCCGTCGGTCACGGCACCATCGGCAACGCGCCGGGGATCAACCATACTTCGCTGACGGGTCATGGCTTTGGCCCCAACGAGTTGGCGAAAGTGGATGCCGCGCTGGAAAGCGCCTTCGACATCCGGTTCGTCTTCAACCAGTGGACGCTGGGTGAGGATTTCTGCACCGGCGTTCTGGGCATCCCGGCGACCAAGCTGAATGACCCGACCTTCGATCTGCTGCGCCATCTGGGCTTTACCAAGGCGGATATCGACGCGGCCAACGACCACGTCTGCGGAACCATGACGCTGGAAGGTGCACCGCATCTGAAGGAAGAGCACTATTCGATCTTCGACTGCGCCAACCCGTGCGGCAAGAAAGGCAAGCGTTTCCTTGGGGTTGATAGCCACATCACCATGATGGCCGCCGCGCAGAGCTTCATCTCGGGTGCGATCTCGAAAACGATCAACATGCCGAATGATGCGACCATCGAGGATTGCCAGAAGGCTTATGAACTCAGCTGGTCGCTGGGCGTGAAAGCCAATGCGCTCTATCGTGACGGCTCGAAACTGTCGCAGCCTCTGGCCGCAGCGCTGGTCGAGGATGACGATGAGGCGGCGGAAGTTTTGGAAAGCGGCTCGACGCAGGAGAAAGCTGTCGTTCTGGCCGAGAAGGTGATCGAGAAGGTTGTGGTCAAAGAAATGATCCGCAGCCATCGCGAGAAACTGCCCCATCGTCGCAAGGGCTATACCCAGAAGGCGATCGTGGGCGGCCACAAGGTCTATCTGCGGACAGGCGAGTTCGAAGACGGCAAGCTGGGCGAGATATTCATCGACATGCACAAGGAAGGCGCTGGCTTCCGGGCGA
Organism: Ruegeria sp. G12; assembly: GCF_056533565.1. Lineage (NCBI taxonomy): Bacteria > Pseudomonadati > Pseudomonadota > Alphaproteobacteria > Rhodobacterales > Roseobacteraceae > Ruegeria > Ruegeria sp. G12. Next base: position 16,890 of record NZ_JBQFOO010000002.1, on the reverse strand, counting down.
TGATGAACAACTTTGCCATCGCCGTGTCGGTCGGTCTGCAATACGGCGTGCCGCTGGAAGAGTTTGTCGACGCCTTCACCTTCACCAAGTTCGAACCGGCTGGGATGGTGCAGGGCAACGACTCGATCAAGAACGCGACATCGATCCTGGATTACATCTTCCGCGAACTGGCCGTGTCCTATCTGGACCGCACCGATCTGGCGCATGTGAAACCCGAGGGCGCGACCTTTGACGATCTGGGTCGGGGCGAAGAGGACGGTTTGTCGAACGTCTCGGAAATCAGTGAAAGTGCGGCGACCAAGTCCTTGGAAGTGCTGAAACAAATCAGTTCGACCGGCTATCTGCGCAAGCGTCTGCCGCAAGACTTGATGGTGTTCAATGGCGGACAGAACGATCTGACTGGCATGGCAGAAACCGCCGCCACGTTCGAGGCACCTGCCGAGACGGCGGTTGCGACCGGAATGGACGCCCGCACCAAAGCGAAGATGCAAGGGTACGAAGGCGATCCGTGCGGCGAATGCGGAAACTACACGCTGGTGCGCAATGGCACCTGCATGAAATGCAACACCTGCGGCGCAACAAGCGGGTGTAGCTGAGGGTTGCTAAAGATGAAACGGAGAAAGCCGACTCTAACAACGTATCGTGCAGTTGAGATCTACAGTGAAATGCTGTCGCTGAGGCGCGATCTGTACGAAGACGGTGTTTTCTTCAAAGTACCTGAGGCCTGGGATGCCATATGTGAAGGAAACGACAACTGGAAGACTAAAACTTATCGCACCGAAGGTATCGAAGACTTCAAGCGGAAAGCTGGAATCATAGTTTTTGATGATCATGTCACGTTGAGTGCGGACGAACGACTTATAGAAAATGCAAGAAAAGGGTGTAAGTTATCAAACTTTATCTTAGCGCACGAAATTGGTCATTTGGCTTTGGACCATCACGCTAAGAGCGGAAAGATAAAGAACTTTCAGCTTTATTCTGGTCCAAACGGCATGTCCAATTTGCCTCCAACGGCGGAGGAGCTGGAAGCCAATTTGGCAGCTGTGTTCTTCCAGTGTGGCGTGTCCTTGGAGGATACTGAAACAGAAGCGCTTCAACTAGCTCATCGAGCATTCTCTGATGTTAACTACGTTAAAAAGGCACAGAGATATGTTCAGCTTGATGTCTTTCAGCGCGAATTGCGTCGACCGCGACCAAATTTCGAAAGGGTTGTGCTTTGAGTGCAGATTGCTTGAAAAAACTCGGCAACTACACGCTGGTGCGCAACGGTACCTGCATGAAATGCAACACCTGCGGCGCGACAAGCGGGTGTAGCTGAGTTTAGCGCCCCGGCAACCCGGGGTGCAGGGGTCGGAAAGCTGCCACAGGCACCGACCCCGACGAATACGGATCAAGGCGCCGAGACTTACCAAGTTCGCCTTGATCCACTCGGCCGACATGCCCGTGTTGGCCGGGAACAGGGTGGGGCGGAATATTTGCTCCCTCCCACTCTTTCAGGGGACGGGTGCGCTCGTCCCAGACGACGTCCAGGCCGCAGGCAAAAAAACACCGGGCGGTCAACGATATGAGCCTGGATGGCGAAACTGACAGGGGGCTTCGGCCCCCTTTCTTTTTGCGACGCGTGGGCAGAGCCTTGCCGGATCACCTGCGCCGGATCGGGTAAGACCCGCCGACAGGGCGAAGGCCGATTTCACGCGGCGGATGGTTGCGAATGCGACTCGGCCAAACACGCAAAGATTGGCGCGAATTCTCTGAAATCCCGCAAAACGGGTGACGCCCCAAGGCGCTTGGGTGTTTGTGATCCCTGTCCGGACGCAAACATCAAAAATCCATTCAGGAGGCAAACAAATGAAACCGCAAAATCTGGCCGCTATTTTCGTCGCTGTTGCAGCACTTCCGACTCTGGCAACGGCCCAATCCCCAGCCGACGCAAATGGAGACGGGGTTCTGACCATTGAAGAAGTGCAGGCCGTGCTGCCCGACGTGGATGCTGAGGGCTTCTCGGCGATGGACGCGAATGGCGACGGTGCCTTGGACGCGGACGAAATTGCCGTTGCGCAAGAGGCAGGCTTGTTGCCGCCCAGCAACGGCTAACGCAAACGGCGGCCCGGATTCGTTCGGGCCGCCTTTTTTCAATAAGTTACGCGGGCAGGTGAATGTTGAACCTGCCGCGAATCTCCGCATCCAGAAGCGGGTCGAATTTGGCCGCTGACGGGCGCGCCAGAATCTCTTCTTTCCGCGCAGTGGCTTTTGCAATCAGATCCGGCTTGTCCAACTCGGCCCATTCTTTGGGCGAGGTACGGTCGCCGAGCGTTGGATAGACGTAGTCTGCTTGCATCCGGCTGAGCGTCGCGTCGGTTCCCAGGTAGTGACCGGGGCCGCCAAGGCACACCTCGGCCATCTGGTCCAGCGCTAGCGTTTCATCGCTGACCTCGATCCCCCGGACACAGCGCTGCGCCTGTCCTATCAGATCGTCGCCTAAGATCAGGCTTTCAAGGCAGAAACCCAGAAGCGAGGCATGCATACCAGCCGCCTCGTAGACCATGTTCAACCCGGCCAGCCCGGTCATGACGTTTGAACACATCTGCTCCCACCCGGCCTGCATGTCAGGCAGTTTCGAATCCGATGCTCCGGCGGCGGCACCGCCCGGCAGGTTGTAAAACTTGTGCATCTGGGCGCAGCCCGCGCTCAGTAGCGCCTGTTCGCCCGATCCGACCGACATGGCCCCCGTACGCAGGTCCAGACCGAAGGGCCATGTGCCAAAAACCGCAGGTGCTCCGGGACTTACGGCGTTTACATAAACCAACCCGGCCAAACATTCCGCCGTCGCCTGGGTGATCGCGCCCGCGATTGTCGAAGGCGCGGTGGCCCCGGCCATTCCGGCGGACAGTAGCAGGACCGGCATACCGGCTTTGATGCATTCCTCCATGACCTGACAGCTTTCGGTCGCGAATTTCATCGGCGGGACAACGAAACAGTTCGAGTTCGAGACGAAAGGACGCGCGCGCCATTTATCCTCGCCACCCGCGATCATGTGCAGCATTTCCACCGCCGGGGCAACGTAGCTCGGGTCGGTGAACGACGTTCCTATATGCTTGTAAGTCCCTGAACAGCAAGCGTAAACCGTGTTCAGGTCCATCTCCATATTGTTGAGGATATCCCTGCAAACCATGGGCCGTTGAACGAAGTGGATATTGTCCAACTGATCGCTGATCCGCGACGCATCGTGCAGGTCCTGCACGGTCGAATCCCGGTATTCGCGGCCATGAACATCGACGATGCTGACGGCGGCCCCGGCTGTTCCGTAATGTACCTTGGACCCCGATAGGTCCAGATCGGTTTGGCCATCGCGGCTGAACAGTGTGACCGAGCGGTTTGCTTTGGCAATCGTGTCCTCAACCAGAGCTCGGGGGAAGCGGATGCGGCCATCATCGCCCAACGTACAGCCCGCGCCGACCAAATAGTCGATGCCGCTTTGGGGGGCGTCGGCCAACCCGATCGTTTCAAGCGCCTGCAGCGCAGCCTGATGGATTCGCTCTACCTGAGGTTGGGTCAGCGGTTTATATGTCCCGCCCTCCAGCCCAGGCCGCACCGGACGCAGATGGTCGGGCAGGGCAGAGGCGCGGGCAGCGCGGCGCGCGGCGCGTCCACCGCTGCGCGAAGTGTTCCGGGGTTGATCGTTCATAGTCTGAAATCCGATAGTTGAGCAGTCCTAGGGGTGGCAGATGCTATGCCCCGCACGGACGCCCACGCGCAGCACGGCCCCGATCTGCCCCGATTGTGCGGCTGATCAGTCGGATTTTCCAGACTTCGTTGTGCATACATGCCCTCAACTTCTGGCCTTCAGTATCCGGGCACAGACCGTCGTAATCTGTTCTGTTTGCGACTTGCAGGCGAAAAACCTGTTGGGACGCGGTGTTGCGGCGGGCAACCTGAGAAAAAGTCTGAGTTTTTTTCCCGATATGGGAGAAATCTGTTATAGTTGGATCACTTAGTTTGGAATAACCTGTGATGTTAATTGAATTTTGGGAATTAGAGGCCACGTTCAAGGCAGTGGTTCCCTGATGTCCGAAAGCAGCCAAAACCCGGGCAATGTGTCTTGGAGACGTGTATGAAACTCTGTTCGGCCCTGATTGTGGCGATGGCTGTGACAAGCGCCGCACCGGCTTTGGCCGAGGATTGGACAGGGGCCTATGCCGGGTTCAGCTTTGGATATGCTGACGCCAGTGGTCCTGCCGGGTCCAGCGGCGATGACACGGCCTTTGGCGCGCATCTTGGGTATGATCGGGATTTCGGTAATTTCGTTCTGGGCGGAGAACTGGAGTACAACCGCCTATCTCTCAACCTTAGCCAGAATCAGGGAAGTCTGGACAGCATGACCAGCGTCAAGTTGCGCGGCGGGTATGATTTCGGCGGTGCGCTGGGATATGTGGTCGTGGGCGCGGCGCGGGCCGATACGTCAGTCGATAATGATACTGCGGCTGTTTACGGGATCGGCGTTGCTTATCCGATCACCGATAACTTCGTCATCAGCGGCGAAGCACTGCGGCAGAACTTCGACGATGTGACGCGCTCGAACGGCAGCCTGGATTCGAACGTCTTTAACCTGCGCACCACGTTCCGGTTCTGATCCGCCTCACTCTGCCGCGTGACGGCTGGCCAGTTTGGTGGCGAAATCGCACAGGGTTTGCAGGGCAGATGCAAACCGATCATCATCCACTGTCATCGCAACGCGAACATGTCCGGCGGCGGCCTTGCCGAAGCTTTCACCCGGCATCACGGCGATGGAATGCGCGTCGAGCAGTGCGTTGGCGAAACCTTCGCCGTCTAAACCAGTCGCGCGGACATCCAGCATCAGATACATCGCGCCCTGCGCTGGGACCAGCCCGACGGTGTTTTGCGCCTCAAGCAGTTTTACGGCCAGGGACCGGCGGCGGCGGAAGGGGGCGGCGATGTTATCCTCGAGTGCCGTACCTGAGCTGAGCGCAAAACTGGCCGCATCCTGAATGAAGCCCGGAACGCCATAGGTGGTATGCGTGGCGAGGTTGATCAAATGGTCGATGACCTCCTCGGGGCCGACGATCCAACCGCAACGCGAGCCAGTCATGGCGTGGGATTTCGACATGGAGCCGATCACCAGTGTCCGCTCAGCCATGCCGGGCAGGGTGCGGGGCGAGATGTGCTCGCCCTCCCAGACCTGAGTGTCGTAGACCTCATCCGAGATCAGCCACAGATCGCGTTTGCGGCAGATTTCGGAAATGTCTTCAAGCGTTTGGCGTGAATAGACGGCTCCGGTCGGATTGTTGGGCGTGTTGATCAACAGTGAGACGGCCCCGTCTGCGGCCGCGTCAATCTGCGCAGCGCGCGGCTGAAACGCGTCCGCGGCAGAGGTCTGAACTGCGCGCGCAACCGCTCCGGCACCGCGGATCGTGCCGGGATAGGTGGCGTAAAACGGGTCGAGGAACAGGCCCACATCGCCCGGGTCACACAGCGCCACATGTGACGCGAACAGCGCGGACTGGCCGCCGGGGGTGATCATGACGTTGTTGCGGGTCGTCGGCACGCCGGTTCGCATCTGAACCCGCGCGGCCACGGTGTCGCGCAAAAGATCGGTTCCCGGCACCATCGCGTAACCGGTATGCCCGGCGCGGGCCGACATATCCATCGCCTCGAGGATCGACGGATCGGTCAGCACATCATGCTCGCCGATGGTAAGCTCGGTCACCGCACGACCTTCGCTGACCATGCGCCGCGCGCGGTAAAACACATCCCACCCGTCGCTGCCGCCGTCGTTAAGCTGAGTGATACGCTGAGACAATTTCATGCCTTAGCCCCTTGTAAAGTCACCGCCGAATGGGGCACCGCAGATCGGATTTGTCAATCAGCTTCGCGGCGGCAGTGTTGCCTGCAGTTTCTTGGTCAGAGACCCGCGCACCAGATCGTAGGAGGCGGTTAAACGGTGGCGCAACTCATCCAAGTCGGCGTCAAAGGGCAGGCGGACCCAGCTTCGATGAAAATAAGGCGCTTTGACCGCGATCCCTGCGTCAATCAGCATCTGCGCCGTTTCGACATCGGGCGTTTTGACGGAAACCCCGTCATTTGCCGTGCCGATACAGGCAAACATCTTGCTCCCGATTTTCCATGCATCATGCCCGCCACCCCAAGGGTCCGACCACTCGGCCCCGGGCAACTCGCGGCAGATTGCGTTAACGGCATCACGGCTCATAGCGACAGAGTGCCGGTCGGCGCGCGCGAACTCAAGCCTTGGCGTTGGGCGCGTCTCGTGCTAAGCGAGGGGCATGAACCGCATGAGCTGCATCATTACCTGCTGCATTACCTGCTGATTTATCAAGCGGGCCGGTTTCTTTCGTTTTCATCTCTGAGACAAGTTGCTAAGCCCGCGCCAACGCGCAAGCTTTAGGAGCAAGACCGATGACACACATCAAGCTGCACAATACGAGGACGCGGACGAAGGAAGATTTCGTTCCGATTGATCCCGAAAACGTGCGGATGTATGTCTGCGGACCCACCGTTTATGACCGCGCCCATCTGGGCAACGCGCGGCCTGTGGTGGTGTTCGATGTTCTCTACCGCTTGCTGCGGCACGTCTATGGCACCGATCACGTGACCTATGTGCGCAATTTCACCGATGTGGATGACAAGATCAACGCCACGGCGCTGGCGCGCAAACAGTCCGGGGCCGAGGGGTCGTTGGAGCAGCTTGTTCAGGAACGTTCGGACGAGACCATTGGCTGGTATCTGCACGATATGGGCGCTTTGGGCGCGCTGGAGCCGAACGAGATGCCGCGCGCAACGCAGTATATCGACCAGATGGTCGCGATGATTGAGGATCTGATCGCCAAGGGTCATGCCTATGCGGCGGAAGGTCATGTGCTGTTTGCGGTCGATAGTTGGAAAGAGGACTACGGCAAGCTGTCGGGCCGGTCTGTCGATGACATGATCGCAGGTGCTCGGGTCGAGGTTGCGCCCTACAAGAAGAACCCGATGGATTTTGTGCTGTGGAAGCCCTCGACGCACGAGCTTCCGGGGTGGGACAGCCCGTGGGGTCGTGGGCGTCCGGGTTGGCATATCGAATGCTCGGCCATGAGCTATGAGTTGCTGGGCGAGAGTTTCGATATTCACGGCGGTGGCAACGATCTGATGTTCCCGCATCATGAGAATGAGATCGCCCAAAGCCGGTGCGCTCATCCGAATGGAGAGTTCGCAAAGGTCTGGATGCATAACGAAATGCTGCAGGTCGAGGGGAAGAAAATGTCCAAATCGCTGGGCAATTTCTTCACCGTGCACGATCTGTTGGAGAAAGGCGTGCCGGGCGAGGTGATCCGGTTTGTCTTCCTGCAGACGCATTATCGCAAGCCGATGGACTGGACCGAGAATAAGGCGCGTGAGGCCGAGGCAACGCTGCGCAAGTGGCGGGCACTGACAGCGGGCATCGAGCCCGCCGCCAGCGCGGCACCCTCGGTGATTGCAGCGCTCGGCGATGACCTGAACACGGCGGGTGCCCTTGCAGAGCTCCATCGGATCGCGGCGGAGGGGGATGCGGCGGTGTTGCTGGCCAGCGCGCAGGTGCTTGGGTTGCTATCGGAGGAGATGGGAGCCTGGGCGGAAACCGGTACGGTCGATTTGACCTCGCACGCCGAGCGGTTGGCCAATGCGCGGGCAAAGGCGATGCAGAACAAGGATTTCTCGGAAGTTGATCGTCTGAAATCCGCGTATATTGCCGCCGGGCTGGAAGTGCGGATGAGCAAGGAGGGTGTCGAGCTGGTGCCCGGAACCGGGTTCGACGCGGCCAAGCTGGAAGAAGTCTGATGAGCAAAGAGCGCCTTTACCTCTACGACACCACGCTGCGGGACGGGCAGCAAACGCAGGGCGTGCAGTTCTCGACCGCTGAGAAGGTGCAGATCGCGCAGGCTTTGGACTCGCTGGGGGTCGATTACATCGAAGGCGGATGGCCGGGGGCGAACCCCACCGACAGCGCGTTTTTCGATACCGCCCCCAAGACCTCTGCCCGTTTGACGGCGTTTGGGATGACCAAGCGATCCGGCCGGTCGGCTGAGAATGACGATGTGCTGGCTGCGGTGATGAATGCAGGGACGCAGGCGGTATGTCTGGTGGGCAAGTCGCATGACTATCACGTGACCCATGCGCTGGGTATTTCGCTGGAGGAGAACGTCGAAAACGTGCGCGCCTCGGTCGCGCATATCGTGGCGCAGGGGCGCGAGGCGTTGTTCGACGCCGAGCATTTCTTCGACGGCTACAGGGACAATCCCGATTACGCTACGCAGGTTTGTCGCGCTGCGCTGGACGCGGGCGCGCGGTGGGTCGTTCTTTGTGACACCAATGGCGGGGCCTTGCCTGCCGAGGTTGGGCGTATCGTCTCGGACCTGATCGCGGCGGGATTGCCGGGTGATCGGCTTGGGATTCACACCCACAACGATACGGAAAACGCGGTGGCCTGTTCGCTGGCTGCGGTGGATGCCGGAGCGCGGCAGATTCAGGGCACGTTGAATGGGTTGGGCGAGCGCTGCGGCAATGCCAATCTGACCGCATTGATCCCGACGCTGTTGTTAAAGGAACCCTATGCCTCGGGCTTTGAGATCGGGGTGAGCCCCGATGCGCTGGCCGGGCTGACACGGATCAGCCGGATGTTGGACGATATCCTGAACCGGGTGCCCAGCAAGCAGTCGGCCTATGTCGGGGCTTCAGCCTTTGCGCATAAGGCAGGGTTGCACGCCAGCGCGATTCTCAAGGACCCTTCGACCTATGAGCATGTCGATCCTGCAACGGTCGGCAATGCGCGGATCATTCCGATGTCGAACCAGGCGGGGCAGTCGAACCTGCGCAAGCGCCTGACCGAAGCGGGGCTGACGGTCGAAGCCGGTGATCCGGCGCTTGGGCGTATTCTGGAGCGGATAAAACAGCGCGAGGCCGAGGGCTATTCCTACGACACCGCGCAGGCCAGTTTCGAATTGCTGGCGCGGGATGAGTTGGGACAATTGCCCGAGTTCTTCGAGGTCAAGCGATATAAAGTGACGGTCGAACGCCGCAAGAACAAGTATAACAAGATGGTCAGCCTGTCGGAGGCAGTTGTTGTCGTGAAGGTGGATGGCGAGAAGAAGCTATCGGTCAGTGAATCTCATGACGAACAGGGCAGCGACCGGGGCCCGGTGAACGCTCTGGCCAAGGCGTTGGCCAAGGATTTGGGGCAATATTCGCGGATACTGGACGACATGCATCTGGTCGATTTCAAAGTGCGCATAACGCAGGGCGGCACCGAGGCCGTCACCCGCGTGATCATCGACAGCGAAGACGGACAGGGGCGTCGGTGGTCCACGGTGGGGGTTAGTGCGAACATAGTGGACGCCTCGTTCGAGGCGCTGCTGGATGCGATACAGTGGAAGCTTGTCCGGGACTGCGGGCCGCAAAAGGCAGCAGCCGAGTGAGTGTTTCCTTTGACGAAGACGTCAAAGCCTGCGCCGCGTTGGTGCACAAGGCCGACCCTGACCGGTTTCTCGCCGTCATGGCAGCACCGATCTCCGCGCGCCCGATCCTGTTCCCGATCTACGCGTTGAATGTCGAGGTCGCGCGGGCCCCCTGGGTAACGCAAGAGACCATGATCGCCGAGATGCGCCTGCAATGGTGGCGCGATGCGCTGCAGGAGATTGCCGAAGGCCCGAGGGCGCGGCGGCATGAGGTCGTGACGCCTCTGTCCCGTGTGTTGTCGCCGCATTTGGCGGCTATGCTGGATGAATATGTGGCCGTAAGACGTTGGGATATCTATCGTGATCCGTTTGAGGATCAGGCACATTTCGACGCGTATATCAACCACAGTTCTGGGTCTTTGTTGGTCGCGGCAACACAGGCTTTGGGGACGGCGGATGAAGAGGTTGTACGCGATTTCGGCTACGGCGTTGGCGTTGCCAACTGGTTGCGGGCTATTCCCGAACTTGAGGCGCGTGGACGCATTCCCTTACTGGATGGCACGCCTGAGGGTGTACGGAGTTTGGCGCAATCGGCACTTGAACGTTTGATCAAGACGCGTACGCAGCGAAGTGCCGTATCCGGAAAAGCACGTCCGGCGATGTATGTTGGATGGCAGGCCGAGTGGATTTTGCGACAGGCCATCGCGCGACCGGATCGGGTCGCCTCGGGCGCACTGATCCAAAGCGAGGTGCGCCGACGATTGTCGCTGATGTGGATGGCGGCCACGGGGCGGTGGTGATCAGGCGGTTCTGGTGTCTGCTGGTTTGAGGACCAGCCACAGCAACGCGCCGCCCGCCAATGTCAGCAACGGGATCATGGCTAGATTCACCGCCGTCCACCCTTCGACCGGCGAGCCGCCGGAACAGTTCATCAACCCGCCCGACGCCAGTGACGCGACCGTTACTCCGCCAAACACCAATAGGTCGTTCAGGCCCTGCATCCGCCCGCGTTCGTGAAGTTCGTGCGAGGCCGCCAGCATGGTGGTGGCTCCGATAAAACCAAAGTTCCAGCCGATGCCCAGCAGGATCAGAGCGGCGAAGAAATTGCCCAACTCGACTCCTTGCAGGGCAACAACTCCGGCCCCGGCGAGAATGGCCAGACCGAGGGCCACGATCTTTTCCACCCCGAACCGCGCGATCAGGTGTCCGGTGAAGAAGCTGGGGATATACATCGCCAAAACGTGGCTTGTGACAACATCCGCCGCGTCATTGGCCGAAAACCCGCAACCCACGACAGCCAAGGGCGTTGAGGTCATCACCAGGTTCATCAACGCGTAAGACACCATGGCGCAGATGATGGCCACGGCAATGCGCGGCGTTTTCAGCAACTCCAGCCGCGTGCGGCCTGTGGGGGTGTCTTCGGTCGGTTTGGGCGGCGTTGGAATGTCGAGGAAAAAGAACAGGGCCGAGCCGAAGACGTTCAGCGCGATCACCGCAAGGTAGGTGCCTAGAAACGGGATCACATAGGCCTGTGAAGTTAGCTTGACGATCTGAGGCCCGATGATCGCGGCGGCCAGCCCTCCGGCCATGACGTAAGAGATCGCCTTGGGGCGGAAGTCATCGGATGCCGTGTCGGCGGCGGCGAACCGGTAGAAGCCGTGCGCGCTCATGTAGATGCCGGTCAGCAGGCTGCCCAGCAGGAAGATCGGGAAGGACCCCAGAAAAAGGCCATAGGCCCCGACCAGTCCACCACAGGCCCCTGCGGTTGCGCCCACCAGAAAGCCCGCCCGGCGGCCCCAGCGCTGCATGATGGCCGAGATCGGTGTGGCCGCCAGCATCGAGCCCAGAACGATCAGCGAAATCGGCAGGGTGGCAAGGCAGGGGTTGCTGGCAAGGGATTGACCGGCCAGCCCTCCGACGATGAAAATCATCGGCATCTGCGCGCCCAGAATGGACTGCGCCGCAACCAGAACCGCAACGTTGCGTTTGGCCTGAGAATTGTCCGGGGTCGCGGTGGTCAATGTCATGCGCCATGGGTAGCCGCGAAAAGTCCCGCGTACAAGCGGCTTGCATATGTGGCACAGCCGCCTAACGTGCGGATAAATTCACAAAGCGGAGAGCGCATGACCGTTGGACGTATCATCGAAACGCCGGATTGCGTTGCCGAAGGGGCCGAATGGCTGGCCGGGGCATGCCCGCGAATGGCTTATGCGATGGATCAGACCGGCCCGCTGCCCTTGCGCCGTAAGCCTGATGGGTTTGCCCAGTTGCTGAGCGCGATCGTCAGCCAGCAGGTCAGTGTGGCCTCGGCCAATGCGATTTGGAAGCGATTGAAAGACGCGAAATTGACCGGGCCGCGCAAGATCATGTGGGCCAAGGATGACGACCTGCGGGCCGTGGGGTTGAGCCGTCAGAAAATCCGCTATGCCCGCGCACTGGCCGAAGCGCGTATTGATTACAAGGCTTTGCGTGACGTTCCTGATGCAGAATTGGTGGCGGTTTTGACCGAAGTCCCCGGCATCGGCGTGTGGACTGCAGAAATCTACGCCATGTTCTCGCTTGGTCGGGCCGATGTGATCGCGCCTGGCGATCTGGCCCTGCAAGAGGCCGCGCGGATTCTCTACGGTCTGCCCAAGCGGCCCACGGACAAAGAGTTGCGGCAAATGGCCGAGGCGTGGTCGCCCTGGCGATCGGTTGCGGCGCGGGTGCTGTGGGCCTATTACCGGGTGGCCAAGGAACGAGAAGGGATCAGATGACTCGAGTTTTGAATGCGCTCCGAAAAGAGCCGGTTTCGGGCGATACACGCTCGGTCGTGGTGTTCGTGCATGGCTATGGCGCGAACGGCGCCGACCTTCTGGGTTTGGCCGATCCGCTGGGCGAACATTTGCCCGACACGCTGTTCGTCGCCCCCGATGCGCCCGAGCAGATCCCCGGTATGCCCAACGGATTTCAGTGGTTCCCGATCCCATGGATCGACGGCTCGTCCGAGGAAGAGGCGCGCCGGGGCATGGAGATGGCGGTCGAGGATTTCAACGCCTTTCTGGACGCGCTGATGGTCGACGAAGACGTACTGCCCGAGCAGGTCGTGCTGTTCGGTTTCTCTCAGGGTACGATGATGAGCCTGCACGTGGCCCCGCGCCGTGAAGACCCGGTGGCGGGGATCGTTGCCTTCTCGGGCCGTTTGCTGGAACCCGATCTACTGCCCGACGAAGTGGTCAGCCGGATGCCCGTATTGCTGGTGCATGGCGATGTGGACGACGTGGTGCCGCCGCAATCGCTGCCCGAAGCCGCCGAGGCTCTGCAGGGCGCAGGGTTCAAAGAGGTCTACGCCCATGTCATGAAAGGCACCGGCCACGGCATCGCCCCCGATGGCCTGAGCGTGGCGCTGGCCTTCATGCGCGACAAGCTGAGCCTGTGACCATGATCGCTGTCCGCCCGATGATGCGAGAAGATGTGGCCGAGGCCTGCCGCATCCTGAATGACATCATCGCCGCTGGAGGCACCACAGCGCATGAAATCCCGTTCTCGGACATCCTGTTTGCGCAGAGTTATCTGGACGGGGCCGACAAGATTTGCTGCCACGTTGCGCTGGATGATCAGGGCGACGTGGCCGGTTTCCAATGGCTGGGAACCCACGAAGATTTGCCCGACACCTGCGCCGATATCGCAACCTTCACCCGCCGCCACCCCGTCCTACGCGGGGCGGGGCGAGCGTTGTTCGATGAGACGGTGAAAACAGCCGGTGCACTGGGGCTAACGGCGATCAACGCGACCATCCGGGCGGACAACGTTCTGGGCCTGAGTTACTACGACAAGATGGGGTTTCGGGATTATTCCGTCGCTTACGGCGTTCCGCTGCGTGATGGCACGCCGGTTAACCGCATCTCAAAGCGTTACGAGTTGCCCTAGCCCCATAGGTGCGCTTCGGCAAACTCAACCGAGTTGCCTGCCGGATCGCGCACGTACAGGGATCGCGCTCCGCTGGGCCAGTCGAATTCAGCGTCGATGGGAATGTTCCAGTTCAGCAGGTGCTTGCGCATTAGGTCGATCTCATCCCGTGTCAGCACAAGGCAGACATGCCCCGCGCCCCGTGCGCCGTGTGGCGGCACAGGCAGGTCCGGGTTCTGGGGTGGTTGCTCCGTTTCATCCGCGTTGAACAGCAACAGAACGGAACCGCCGACCCGGTAGAACACATGGCGTTCCGCGACGCGCTGAACGCGCTCCAACCCAAGCGTTTCGCCATAGAACCGTTCGGCGGCGTCCAGATCATCAACATATAACGCTGCTTCCAGAATGGCCAACGGAACAGGAGTTTGGGGCGCGACTTTCATAGCCACAGTCTATCAGATCAGGGCCTAATGTGTCACCGCCGAGCCCGACGGTCGCGTTTGCGCTGCGGAGCCGTGCTTAGCGCAGGCATCGGCAGACTGTCCCAATGACCCGGCTCCAGATCGTCTAGCGTCCAATCCCCGGTCCGATAGCGGATCAGGCGCAGCGTCGGCAGGCCAACGGCCGCTGTCATCCGGCGCACCTGACGGTTCTTGCCTTCGCGTATCGTCAACTCGATCCAACTGTCGGGCACGGTCTTGCGCTCACGGATCGGCGGGGTGCGCGGCCACAGCCCCTCGGGTTCGTCGATCTGGCGGACTTTGGCGGGTCGGGTCAGGCCGTCCTTTAACTCTACCCCGTCACGCAGGGCCTTCAGCGCGGCGGCATCGGGCTCGCCCTCGACCTGCACCCAATAGGTCTTGGCCATCTTGTGCTTGGGGTCCGAAATCTGCGCCTGCAGCCGCCCGACATCGGTCAGCAGCATCAACCCCTCGCTGTCGCGGTCCAGCCGCCCGGCGGGGTAGACGCCGGGCAGGTCGATGAAATCCGACAGGGTTCGGCGCGGCGACTCCGCATTCGCGCGGTCGGTGAACTGCGGCAGCACGTCAAAGGGTTTGTTGAAGCGAATGAACCAGGACATGACCCGCCCATAGCCCGAAGGGCACAGCAGGCGCAACCTGTGGATAACTGTCACGTGTCTGTTACGGAACAGGCGTACCCAGTCTGCGACATATAGTGGAAAATCAGGGCTTGTCAGAGTTTTACCACGATATATAGTCATCATAAGGCCGGGGCGGGTGCTCCCCGCTCTGGTGTCACAAACGGGCAGCTGAGAGCGAGGAGCGATTCTGCGATGGACGGAGACTTCAGGACCGAATTTGTCAGGGAGCCAGGTGCGCTCAAGCATCACCCGGCGTTGGTTTTGAATGCCGATTACCGCCCCTTGTCCTATTACCCGCTGTCACTGTGGCCCTGGCAAGAGGCGATCAAGGCCGCCTGGCTGGACAGGGTCGACATCGTGGCTGAGTACGACGAGGTCGTCCGAAGCCCGAGTACCGAGATCCGAATACCCTCGGTCGTTGTTTTGAAAGACTATGTAAAACCCAGAAAGCGCGTGGCCTTCACGCGCTTTAATTTATTTCTGCGGGATGAGTTCTGCTGCCAGTACTGCGGCAGCCGGGGTGATCTGACATTTGACCATGTCGTGCCGCGCGCCGCCGGCGGTGTCACAAGCTGGCAGAACGTGGTCGCGGCGTGCAGCCCTTGCAACCTGCGCAAAGGGTCGAAATCGCTGCGACAGGCCGGGATGACCCTGCGCAAGCCACCGCGCCAGCCGGATGCCGAGGCCTTGCGCAATATCGGGCGGAAGTTCCCGCCGAACCACTTGCACGACAGCTGGATCGACTTCCTGTACTGGGACGCCGAACTGGACGCTTAACGCGCGCGCCAGGCCGCGATCCAAATCAGGGCCAGCCCTGCGGAAATCACTGCGTTCCATCCCGCCATCGACAGGCCCAGCATCTCCCACGGGATGTCATCGCAGCGCACCAGCGGGGCGGACATGATTTGGTCCATCAACTCTTGCGTGGACAACCCGCCGATATCGCCCGACGTACAGCTAGAGGGGCCTTCCCACCATTTACGCTCGACCCCCGCATGAAACACGCCGATGCCAGCGGTGATCAACGCGGCCATCGCCCCCAGCGCGGGCAGCAGCCGAACGTGTGGCGCAGACAGGGCCAAAGCCCCGATCAACACCGCGGCCCCATGCGGATAACGTTGCCAGATGCACATCTTGCAGGGCGCCAGCCCGCCCAGATACTGAAAGGCCAAGGCACCCAGCAGCATTGCCGCCGATCCCCCGGCGGCCAACAGCACATAGCTTGTTCGTTTTGTCATAGGTAACGCACTACCAAAAACCCGCCGAAGAGCAAGATGATGAACAGCGTAAACATCAGGCCCAAACGTTTTTCGATGAATTCCCTGATGGGTTCGCCAAATTTCCACAGCAAACCAGCCACCAGAAAGAACCGCATCGCCCGCGCCAGAATCGAGGTTGCGATGAATGTACCAAGCGGCATCCCGGTCCAGCCGGACATGATGGTGATGACCTTGTAGGGGAAGGGCGTGACCCCAGCGGCCAGAACGGCCCAGAAGCCGAAATCATTGAAGCGAGTGTTGAACTCCTCCATCGCATGCGCCTTGCCCATGGATTCGAGGATGGGTTGACCGATGCTCTCGTAAGCGAACGCGCCGATGGCGTATCCCAGCAAGCCCCCCAGAACCGAGGCTACCAGCGCAACCCCAGCGATCAGCCAGGCGCGCGAAGGCCGCGCGATAATCATTGGGATCATCAGAACATCGGGGGGAATTGGAAAGAACGAGCTTTCGATAAAGGCCACAATCGCCAGCGCCCAAAGGGCATGCGGATGTTCGGCTAGTCGAATAGTCCAATCGTAAAGCGCTCGTAACATATGATACTCAAATCCCGTTCTCTAACCGTGCAAGCCAAACCATGCGCCTGCAGACCCGTCAACCACCGTCACAGAAACAAACAGTTCACTGCTTTATTTTTGCCTCTGGACCTTCTCTTTTTTGGGCGCTAATCCAATGTGCGTGGCCCAAGTGGCGGAATGGTAGACGCAGGGGATTCAAAATCCCCCGCCTTCACGGGCGTGAGAGTTCGAGTCTCTCCTTGGGCACCACATCCAGCGTTATTTCGATTTCTCGGCTCAACATTCGCATGGATCACTGCGCGCCTAAAGGTTATCTTCCCCTTTGGCTGACGGGGAAAATCCACCGGATACCTTCAAAACTGAGGCTTTTGGGGGCGCATGCCGGGGCTACACTTGACAAGTGCTGTCTCTGAATGAAACCTCGTATTCGTTGGGAGACTTTGGAAAAAATCAAATACTGACATGCTTTATGTTTCCAGGGCGGCACAAGTGCCTGCCTTCGGTTTTCGTCAAGTCTGCCGAAAAAAGACGACAGGGAGAACAGAAATGAAGAACAACGTTAAAGTCGGCCTCACCGCCTTCGCCACGGCTGCTTTTCTCGCGCCTGCTGCGTATGCAGAGGAGTTTATCACGATTGGGACGGGTGGTGTTACGGGTGTTTA